>JAFULQ010000002.1 GCA_017473265.1 Erysipelotrichaceae bacterium
TGATAAAAATCCTCCTCGTTATTTTATTTCGTAGTTTCGCAGACCACGATTTCATTATAACTCAGAGGATTTTTTATTTTCATTATCACTCCAGTAAACTTTGTAGGGACCCCCAGACTATCTGGGGGTTTTGTTTACAAAAAATGGCAAGCATTACTGCTTACCATCCATATTTATCACTACCCCAAGGTTTAACTTCAACTTCTTGTTTAGGCATAACCAATTGATTATCTAAGATATCCTTTTGAATTGTTAGATTTGGTCCTAATGCACAATGAGAACCAACTTTTACACCAGGATAGAATACATTACAAATACCTGTACGAGTATAATCACCAATACATACAATATTCGTATTCTTATTTGCATAGCGTTTAGCACCCACTTTTTGAGAGACTAACATATCATCAAATTTCAAGATACCGGTTACACAACCAGCCGCAATATCTACATATTTACCAACTACACCATAGATTTCACTACCATGTACTTGTGCCATACCTGTAAATGATACTCCACCAAATTCTGCAGAGAATCCCATCTTATTTTTAGGACCTACTACACTGCAGTCATTGATTTTACAATTATCTGTAACTACCGAACCACTACCAATCACGCAATTAGGATAAATAATTGCGCCATCAGAAATTGTTACATCATCACCAATTTCACAATTTCCTTTGATAATAACACCATCACCAATTTTACTATTTTTACCAACTTTGATAAAACCACGAATAATTGCTTTATCAGAAATTGTTGCTGTTTCATCAATGCAATTGCTATACATGGTTTTTACATATTGTTCACAATACCATTGATTCGCATCCATGATATTCCATGGGAAGTCCATATCAATGACATCTTCACAAACATGCGCATGAATGTTAATACCTTCATTCATAGCTAAAAACATTGTATTTTCTAAATGGTATTCATGATCTGGCATTTGTCCACAATTTACAGAATCAAATCCTAAAGGTGTAATATCAATATAAGATAACAATTCTTTAGTTAGTTTATAAACACCACATAATCGCGTATTCGCATAACTACCTCTAGAATGTCCATATACACAAACCACTTCATTATTTTCTACTTTTGCAGTTAAATAATCTTGTGTTGGTAAATATTCACCTGTTGGTTGTACTAATACACAGTTACCTTCATGAGCTAATACTGCATCCACAGTTTCTTCACTAACTACAATATCACCATAATAAACCAAACAATCGTCTATACATTCTTGTTCTAATGCTTGTTGTAAGTTATTACTCATCACAAAACGCACATCACTTCTACCTAATGTAGAAATTACATCTTGCGCTTGTTCATTTACTACAACTACAATTTCATCAACTTTACCTTCTAATTGTTTAACAATACGTACAATATTTGGTTGATTCCCTACTGGTAAAGTACATTTTTGTCGATGAGAGGCAAAAGGAAACATTTTGTTTCCTTTTCCACCAGCTAAAATAATCGCCTTCATTATTTCCAATAACCGTAATATTTATCAAATAATTCATTATTGTATTCATCAGCACCATCGACATTAGAACTTCTAAATACAGGAGGTTGATGACCATCTTTAACTAATTGATCAATAACAGTAACAATCAAAGTATTAGCTAAAGCAATACCAGCAAAATCACTTGTAGGACCTGTAGGAACATTGAAATTGTCTACATAGAAATTTGCATCACCTTTATCAGCTACGTTATCTAATACAACATCTGCACATTCAAATAAACGTTTTCCACTTGAATGACGAGAAGTAACTTCAGCAGAGTGTTTCATAGAAGTCATAGCGATAACTTTTGCGCCTTTTTTCTTAGCTTCAATAGCCATTTCCACTGGAACAGCATTACGTCCAGAGTTAGAAATAATCATAATTGTATCTTTTTCATCTACTTTATATAAATCTAACATTGCTTTTGAGAAACCATCTAAACGTTCTAACCATGTAGATTTGTTAGGCATTTCATGTAACATTAATTCTGGAGGTAAAATCGCTTTAACATAACCCAATCCACCAGCACGAATATAAATTTCTTCAGCTACCATATGAGAATGTCCTGAACCAAATACATAGAAACGACCACCATTTTCACAGCTTTCAACCACTAATTTTGCAGCTGCTTCAATATTTTCAACTTGTGTTTCTACGATTTCATCTAATTTTGCTTGTAATACATCTAAATACTTCTTTGTTACTGACATAATTCTTTTCCTCTTTCTTTCATTTCTTTTGATAACAATTCTCCAACACCTTTTTCAAATGGAGAAGACATAGCTTCATAATATCCTTTTTCATAAGAATATTCATCTGCTATATAAATATAATAACCATTACCATATCCAAACACTTCAATACCCTCATCTTTTAAAGGTCTTCCTAAAGTTGAGAACATTTCACCTGGAGTAACAGCAATTACCACATTTTGAAGACGCATCATTGTATAATGCACATTTTCTTCTTTAATACCTTGTAACGCTTTTGCTAGATTAACCGCTGTTTTAGCACCTTCCGCAAAAGATGCAATCACACGTAATTCACTAGCACTTAAATTTTGTTTCTTCGCTTCTTCCAATTGTTTTTCATATTCAGTCAATTGGGCCTCTTCCACTTCAACTGGACGAACTTTACGAATTGGAAGAGTTACATTATAGGAATTCATAAATACATCATTGAATGTTCCTTCATATACAGGATGTTCTAAAGCTTCTTCAATTCCTTTAATAATTCTTTCAGCATAAATATCTACTTGTTCAAAGCTACTATCAATTCTTGTAAAACGAGAACTAATATCACCACAACAACTATTCACAAACATCACCATATCATAGTCCATATCACGTTCTACAGCATATGGAAAATCTGCAGTCATTTCAATATTTCCAGGACCAGTTACCGTTGGATGGCATGCATAATTATACAATAAGATTTCTCTTCCATCTTTTCTTCTAAAATTAAAGACTAATAGCGAATCATCACCAGGTAAGGATGGATCATGTCTTTCAGTTCCCACATTTTCCACTTTACCTCTAGCAATAACAACTTCACTTTCAAGCATATCTTCACTAGCATTACGAACTGCTAAAGCAATTTTATCCGCAATCATTTCAATCAACGGCATATCCGTCATACCAAATATACCTTGCATTTGCTCAAATAATCCTTCTGATGTATTAAATACACCACTTGGACCAGCATGTGTATGCGTCGCTACAATTGTAATATGTTCTTTTTTAATACCTAATTCTTTTACACGTTGATATACACAATCTATTAATAATGGATCAATCGCAATAATATCGCATTGAGCCAATACAAACAATTCACCATCTTGGTTCATCAATAAGACACGTGTATATAAGTCATCATGCACTTCTTTCGCAATTCTCTCCATTTCATAACCACATAAAGCTCTTGGTAATTCTGGAGTAATGCATTGACGATCAAAGCCTAAAGTTACCATAATAGCACCTCCCACATTTATTTTAAAGCATAATTCATACTTGTCAATACAACTTGTATATACAAGTTAATATTGTATGCTATAATAACACTACAAGGAGGAATCACCATGAAAAAATCACAAATAGTAAAAGAATATATTCTACAAAATATTGCCAATGGTGTTTATCCAATTGGTCATATGATAGAATCAGAACCTGTATTATCCGAGAAATTAAAGATTTCAAGAATGACAATACGCGAAGCCATTCGTGATTTAGTAGATGAGAATATATTAGAAAAACAACATGGGCGTGGAACTTTTGTTTTAAAACAACCGAAATTTAAAGGTTTTCAGTGTGGTATTGGATTCTCAGAAGAAATGATACGTCATGGTATGACACCTTCTGCAAAAAATGTAATCTTACAAGAAACACAAGCAACAGAAGATATCGCAAACGATTTACATATTCCAGTTAATGCAGCTATTTGGAACATTAAACGTGTTCGTTTAGCAAACGATATTCCAATGGCTTATGAAGATGAATATTTCTCAAAAGCTATTGTGCCAAATCTTACTGAAGAAATCGCAAATGATTCCATCTATAAATATCTATCACAACAAGGTGTTGAATTCACTTATGCAGATCAAATGTTAGATGCCGTATTAGCAAGCGATGAAATTGCAAGCTTATTAGAAGTACCAGTAGGAACTCCATTGATTCGCATGTACATTATTGCACACTTAAAAAATGGTACCCCATTTAACTGTGGTACCACCTATTATAGAACCGATAATTATCAACTATCACAAACAGTTTTTAGAAAATAATAGTTGCTTGTATTTTAATCAACTATTACAATTATATTAATATTATTAAAGGAGACATAATTATGGCAAAGAAAGATTTTGATGTATTAGAAATCGTTGAAAAAGCGGCGAAAAAATTATTAAGTGACGAAAAATTACAAGAACAATTCAAAAAAGAACCAATTAAAGCATTAGAAAAATTATTAGATGTTAATCTACCAGATGAATTATTAGAACCAGTAATCGATGGTATCAAAGCTAAATTAGTAGCTGACAAAGTTGGCGATGCTACTAAATTATTAAAAAAATTATTCTAAAAAACTGAAAGCGGGTTAATGACCCGCTTTTTCTAATTCCTTCATAATTTCAATTGCTTGTGGATGATCATTTTCAGCAGCTGCACGCATACATTCAACACCATAGTTAAACGCTTCTTCATTATCCTCAGTCGCAAACATATATAACCATCCCAATTGGAACATCGCATCCACATGTCCTAATTCATTAGCTTTATAATACCAATCACATGCTTTATTTAAATCTTCTTCAACACCCATGCCATTTTCATAGCATAGTCCAACTGTATACATAGATTGTGCATTACCTTGATTTGCACTTTTTAGATAATAATCAAATGCTTTCTTTTGATTAATTATTGTTCCTCTACCAACTTGATAGCATAAACCCAACATATATTGTAAAAAAGCATCATGTGTTTGTTCTTCCGCTTGTTTAGCTAAATCAAACACTTTTTGATATTCTTCATCAGATAAACCCGCTTGGCTCATCATTGTAATAATTTGTTCAACTGTTTCTTTTATCATATTTCTTCACCCATCATAGTATAACAAAAAACTTCCCACAAAGTGTGAGAAGTTATATTTATTGATATTTATGTACTGCTTGGATACGATTCATCGCTCTAGCCAATGCCAATTGCGCTCTTTGAATATCTAAATTATCCGCTTTTTTCGCTAAGCGTTCATTTGCACGATCCGCCGCTTTTTGAGCACGCTCTACATCGATTAATTCGATATCCTCAATCGCATCTGATAAGATATTCGCTACATTATTTTCGAAATACATCATTCCACCATTAATGGTATAACGCTTTGTATTTCCATTTTCAATAGTTTTTAATGTACCAATCTTTAACATTAATACAATTGGCATATGATTTGATAAAATACCCCTTTGCCCATCAATCGTATCAATCGTAATACGACTTGTTTCAACGGTACGATATAAACCTTCAGGAGTAATCAAATTTACCGTAATCATACTACATTAAACCTTTCGCTTTTTCTACCGCATCCTCAATTGTACCAACCATCATAAATGCTGTTTCAGGCAAATGGTCATATTTACCACTTAAGA
The DNA here is from genome assembly GCA_017473265.1 of Erysipelotrichaceae bacterium. Lineage (GTDB taxonomy): Bacteria > Bacillota_I > Bacilli_A > Erysipelotrichales > Erysipelotrichaceae > RGIG4607. Next base: position 5,649 of record JAFULQ010000002.1, read on the forward strand.
TTTCTTTAAATGAACGAACAGTTTCTGCTAAAGGAACATATTGTCCTTTGTTACCAGTAAACTTTTCAGCTACATTAAATGATTGAGACAAGAAGTTACGAACACGTCTAGCTCTATTTACAGTAGCCTTATCTTCTTCAGATAATTCATCCATACCCAAGATAGCAATGATATCTTGTAATTCTTGATATCTTTGTAATAATTGTTGAACACCACGAGCTACTTCATAATGTTCTTGACCAACTACTAATGGATCTAACATACGAGAAGTAGAATCCAATGGGTTAACCGCTGGATAGATACCTAATGCCGCAATACTACGGTCCAATACTGTTTTCGCATCTAAGTGAGTGAATGCTGTAGCAGGCGCTGGGTCTGTTAAGTCATCCGCAGGCACATAGATAGCTTGAATAGAAGTAATAGAACCATTCTTAGTAGAAGTAATACGTTCTTGTAATTGACCCATTTCTGTAGCCAATGTTGGTTGATAACCTACCGCAGAAGGCATACGACCCAATAACGCAGATACTTCAGAACCAGCTTGTGTGAAACGGAAAATGTTATCAATGAATAATAATACGTCTTGACCGTCTTGATCACGATATTCTTCCGCCATTGTTAAACCAGATAATGCTACACGCATTCTGGCACCTGGAGACTCATTCATTTGTCCATAAACAAGAACTGTTTTATCCAATACTCCAGATTCTTTCATTTCATAATACAAATCATTACCTTCACGAGTACGTTCACCAACACCCGCAACTACAGACAATCCACTATGTTCAGTAGCGATATTATGAATCAACTCTTGAATAATAACTGTTTTACCTACACCAGCACCACCGAATAATCCGATTTTACCACCTTTAGCATAAGGACATAATAAGTCGATTACCTTGATACCAGTTTCTAAAATTTCACTTGTTGTTTTTTGTTGATCGAAAGTAGGAGCTGCTTTATGAATTGGACGACGAGTAATTTTCGCATCCATTTCTCCTAAACCATCAATTGGACGACCTAATACATTAAACATACGACCCAATACTTCTTTACCAACAGGTACAGAAATAGGAGCGCCTGTATCAATCGCATCCATACCACGAACCAAACCATCTGTTGGGCTCATAGAAATACAACGTACTCTATCATCTCCAATATGGTTCGCAACTTCGATAACTACTTTGTCATCTTTAAAAGGAATTTCAATCGCCGAATATAAAGCCGGCAATTTGTCTTCAAATTTTACGTCCACAACAGGACCAATAACCTGAACAACCTTACCTATATTTTTACTCATAATTATACCTCCTGTTATAACGCATTTGCCCCAGCCACAATTTCTGTAATTTCTTGGGTAATAGCACCTTGACGAGCTTGGTTATATTTCAACAATAAACTATCTGTCAATTCTTGTGCATTATCCGTAGCATTTTCCATAGCCATTCTTCTAGAAGCAAATTCACTTGTTTTAGCACGTAAACTCGTGCTATACACTAGACTTTTAATATACATAGGAACAATTTTATCCAAAACCTCTGCTGGATTTGGTTCAAATAACAATTCCTTTGTTAATTTTACTTCTGTATTAGCCACAGGCAACAATTCCATCAAACATGGCTCAAACACAACAGAATTTACAAACTCTGTATAAACAATTTGGATACTAGAAACTTCATTTTTAATGTACATTTCTAAAGCATCTCTACCAATGATATTTGCTGCAGCAGCATTAATATCATCATATTCACTATAATTCTTCACTAAGTTATATCCACGACGATTTGCCCAAGCAATACCCTTTTGCCCAATCATCACCATAGGATTTTCTTTCTTTACATGTTCCTCTATAAAGCGAAACAAATTCGCATGATATCCACCACACAAACCCGTATCTCCCGTAAACACAATCGTTAAAGGACGATCAAAATTACGTTTCTTCAAATATACATGTTCACGATCTTGATACACCGCCAAAACACGAGCAATCGTATCATATAAATAATTCGCATACTCCTTGTTTTGTTCCATTTTCGATTTTTGTCTTTGCAACTTACTTGTCGCAACCAACTCCATCGCATTGGTAATCTTCATTGTAGACTGAATTGAACGAATTCTTCGCTTAATCGTCTGCATTGATTGACCCATAACTATGCTCCTACAGTCATTTCAAACTGTTTCGTAAAGTCAGCCAATGCTTTCACAAAACGACTGTTTAAAGAATCAGAAAGAACATGAGTTTCTTGTAATTCTTTCATTAAATCTTTATGATTGATATCCATATAAGATAACATATCTTTTTCATACTTCTTAACCATATTCACAGGAATATTCTTCAAACATCCATTATTAGCAGCTAATAAAGAAACTACTTGATGTTCAACTGTCATTGGTGAATATTGATCTTGTTTCAACAATTCAGTTAAACGTTCACCATGATCCAATACCGCTTTAGTTGCTGCATCAAGGTCAGAACCAAATTGCGCAAATGATAACATTTCACGATATTGCGCCAATTGTAATTTCAATGAACCAGAAACTTTCTTCATCGCTTTAATTTGTGCACTACTTCCTACACGAGATACACTCAAACCACTATCCACAGCAGGACGAACACCACTATTAAACATATCTGTTTGTAAGAAAATTTGTCCATCTGTAATAGAAATTACGTTTGTAGGAATATACGCTGAAATATCACCAGCTTGTGTTTCAATAATTGGTAATGCAGTTAAAGAACCACCACCCAATTCATCAGATAACTTCGCAGCACGTTCCAATAAACGGCTATGTAAGTAGAATACATCCCCAGGATATGCTTCACGTCCAGGTGGACGATGTAATAATAATGACAATGTACGATAAGCAACCGCATGTTTACTTAAATCATCATAAACAATTAATACATCCTTACCTTCTTCCATCCATTCTTCACCCATTGCACAACCAGCATAAGGCGCAATGTATTGTAATGGAGCCAACTCAGATGCTGTAGAAGCTACTACTGTTGTATAACTCATAGCACCATGTTGTTTTAATTTTTCTACAATTTGAGCAACTGTAGACGCTTTTTGTCCAATCGCAACATAGATACAATACATATTTTCATTCTTTTGATTAATGATTGTATCAATCGCAATTGCAGTTTTACCAGTTTGTCTATCACCGATAATTAATTCACGTTGTCCTCTTCCAATAGGAATCATAGAGTCAATACTCTTCAATCCTGTTTGAACTGGTTGATGTACTCCCTTACGAGTCATAACCCCAGGCGCAACACGTTCAATAGGACGATATTTAGTTGTTGCAATTTCACCCAATCCATCGATTGGTTGTCCTAACGCATTAACAACACGTCCTCTTAAAGCATCCCCAACAGGAACTTCAATAATTCTTCCTGTACGAGAAACTTCATCACCTTCACTAATTAAACTATCAGAACCTAAAAGTACAACACCAACATGTTCTTCTTCCAAGTTCATTACCATTCCATATACATCATGAGGGAATAATAACAATTCACCAGCCATTGCATCATCCAAACCTTGAACCAATGCAATACCATCACCAACTGTGATAACATAGCCAATATCTTTTGTTTCAATACGATCCTCATAATGCTCAATTTGATCTTTGATCAACGCACTAATTTCTTCAGGTCTTAACGCCATATTCTCACCTGCTTTCCTTTAATAAAGATGTACGCAAGTTTTCCACACGATTCTTCATAGAACCATCATAAACTTTTCCATCAATCACTACTTTGATACCTAAAATCAAAGTATCATCCAACTTCTGTTTCAACTCAACTGTACGATTCATCTTAGAACCAACAGCTTTTTCAATCATTGTAACTTCTTCTGCACTTAATGCATAAGGACTATAAACAATACCTTCAACAATATTCTTAGACTCATTACACAATCTATGGAAACATGTTGTAATTTCCAAAATATAATTAAATCTACCCTTATCCACTAATAAACGTAAAAAGTTATATACCGGACGATCTAAAGAAGAAAAACACTTCTCTAAAATATCTTTTTTGTCCTTAGAATCAATTTTTGAATGCTTAAGAATCTCCAAAATACGCGGATTACTACCAATTGATTCACCAACAACATCCATTTGTTCTTGCCACAAATCAATTTTATTCTTCTCATTCGCTAATTCAAACAATGCTTCTACATATCTTTGCGCAACATTATTCATTTTCAGTCATTCCTTCAACAAAAGCCACAACAGACTCACGATTTTTTTCTTCATCTGCTTGCTCTTTCATTAATTTTTCAGTCGCTAACAATGCAACATCTACAATTTCCTTTTGAATATTTTGTCTCATCTTATCTTGTTCAAAAGCAATTTGTTCACGCGCATTCTTTAACATTAAATCCGCTTGTGCACGTCCATCACGAATAATTGATTCTTTGACAATTTTACCTTCATCCTTGCCTTTTTCCACAATATCTTTAGCTTTAAAACTAGCTTCAGACAATTGTTGTTTTGCGTTACGCATTTGTCTTTGCGCTTCTTCATTCGCAGCTTTTGCTTCATTCAATTCTTTTTGAGTCAATTCTGCTTTAGCAGCTAAAAACTCACGAGCAGGATTCCACAAGAACTTATAAGCAACAATGAAAATAACCCCTGTTGAACATAGTTGAATAATCACTGTAAATATATTAGGAAACAGTTTTTCTGCAACATCAAATGTAATATTCATGATTATTCACCTCCGTAATTACCATAATCAAAATATTTTTTCTTATTTAAATACGAAGATTAATAAAATAGAAATCAACATACCATAGATCGCACATGTTTCAGCTAATGCACAACCAATAATTAATGTTGAACGAATTTCTCCTACTGCTTCTGGGTTTTTCCCTACAGCTTCAACTGCTTTAGACGCAGCCAAACCTTGTCCAATACCTGTAAACATACCTGTCATAATTGCTAAACCAGCACCAATCGCAACTAAACCTCTAGCTAATTCCATATTCTTTTCCTCCTTATAATTTATATGGTTATTAAGCGGCCTTATTACCAGCCAAAATAGTTGTTAATGAAATAAAGATAAACATTTGAATTAAACCTGCAAATACATCAAAATACGCATGTAATATTGGTGCAATTGCAATACCAATAATATTAAATTCACCTAAGAAAGGTAACAATATTGAAGTTAACCACCCTGTAAATGTATAAACCAGAGTCATTAAAATACCACCTACTAAAATATTACCAAATAAACGTAGGGACATAGAAAGTAATGGAGCGATTTCACCAAATACATTCACCGGTAACATTACAAAGAATGGTTCTAACAATCCTTTTAAATATCCCTTCAATGTATTGGCATGAATATTTACTCCCATGATAATACACCAAGAAATAAATGCTAAAGTCAATGTAACAGAATAGTTTGCTGTTGGAGCAGGAAGTCCAAACAAACCACTCAAATTCGCAACACTCATATACAACATTAGCGAACCAATATATGGTGCAAAATGTTTTTTAAATTGAGCACCCATATTTTGTGATGTAAAATCATCCATCCATGTTACTACAATAATTCCCAAATTGGCTAAACCAGCAGGCTTTTCAGCAGGATCCAATTTTTTAATTTGGTTTCCCATACAAATCATGAGTACACACAACAAAACTGCAATAATTAATATTGTATATACTTCTGGTTGAACCTTAATTACCACCTTCTACAACACCTTCTTTCTAAATCCTTGTACATACATAACAATTTTAAATATAAACATAGAACCAAATACCGCCCATACATTACAACGGTCTGGTTTTAATACCGCCAATAATAACGGTATAAACAACACTGCATAGCGAATCAAATAGACAATAAGATAACTAAACACTTGAAATCTTTGACTTAACAAAATCATAGTCATCTGTGAAGATAAAATCATATAATTGCAAATCGATGCAACCATACCAATTATAATACCTACACTGATTCGACAATCAATTAATAAAGAAACAACTGCACATATTATGGCAATAATAACAGAAATGATTATATATTTTTGATTACGATCTTTTTCCATCACTATTCACAGCCATTCTATATAAATACACAAAGGATAAGAATGTTCCCAATAAAATACCAATTAAGATACCCAATGGACTACATCCTAACCACTTATCTATAGAATACCCTAAAAACGTAAAGAATCCCATAGATAATACAATTGTTGTTCCTAAATGTAAAAATTGTGCAATTCCCTTCATTACTTAGTTCCGAAAATACGGTCTCCAGCGTCACCTAAACCTGGAACAATATAACCATTTTCATTTAATCTTTCATCTTGAGATGCTAAATAAATATCAACATCTGGATGCTTCTTTTCAATTAAAGCAATACCTTCAGGAACACCAACTAAGCAGATTAACTTAATTTGTTTAGCACCTTTTGCTTTTACTAATGTTAAAGCCGCATCAGCACTACCACCAGTAGCTAACATTGGATCCACAACCATAACTACTGCATCTTGTAAATTCTTTGGATATTTACCAAAATATTCATGTGGTAATAATGTTTCTTCATCACGATATAATCCAACATGACCAATTTTAGCTGTTGGAATTAATTCTAGAATACCATTTACCATACCTAAACCAGCACGTAAAATTGGTACTAAAACTATCTCTTTAGAAATTTGTTGAGTCACTGTTTTACAAATAGGTGTTTCTACTTCAACATCTTTTGTAGGTAAGTCTCTAGTTACCTCATACGCCATCAAACCAGCGATTTCATCTAAGTTTTCTCTGAAATCTTTAGTTGTTGTTTTGGCATCACGCATCAATGATAACTTGTGTGTGATTAATGGATGATTTAATACATGTAACATTTCCTGTTCCTCCTAAAATTTGCTCGTTAATTCACGAACTTCTTTTCTTACTCTATTTATTACATCCTCATCATCAGGATGATGTAATACTTCTGAAATCCACAATGCAATTTGTTTAAACTCTTCCTCTTTATAGCCTTTTGTAGTCATAGCAGGAGAACCTAAACGAATACCACTTGTATAAAATGGTTTCTCTTTATCAAATGGAATACTATTTTTATTACAAGTAATTCCTACTAAATCTAATAAGTGCTCTGCTTTTTTACCAGTTAATCCACAACTTGCCATAGTATCTACTAAAACCATGTGATTATCTGTTCCACCACTTACTAGTCTAAAACCTTCTTCTTTTAATGTAATTTCCAATTGTTTAGCATTTTTAATAATTTGATGTGCATACTCTTTAAATTCCGGTTGCATCACTTCATTAAAACAAACAGCCTTACCAGCAATTACATGCATAAGTGGTCCACCTTGAATACCAGGGAACACTTTCTTATCTAACACTTCCGCAAATTCTTTTTTACATAAAATGACACCGCCACGAGGACCTCTTAATGTTTTATGTGTGGTACTTGTCACAAAGTCCGCATATGGAACTGGATTCATATGATATCCCGCCGCTACTAAACCAGCAATATGTGCCATATCTACCATTAAATATGCACCAACTTCATCACAAATTTCTCTAAACTTATCAAACTTAATTTCACGTGCGTATGCACTAGCACCTGCCACAATTAATTTAGGTTGTAAATAATGTGCTAATCTTCTTACTTCTTCATAATCAATCATTTCAGTCTCAGGATCTACACCATATCCAAAAAACTCATAAGTTTGACCACTAAAACTCATCTTATGACCATGTGTTAAATGACCACCACAATCTAAACTCATACCTAATACACGATCATGTGGTTTTAAGATTGCTTGATATACACCCATATTCGCTTGTGAACCAGAATGTGGTTGCACATTCGCATGTTCTGCACCAAAGATTTCGCATAAACGACGTTTCGCAATATCTTCAACTACATCAACATTAACACATCCACCATAGTAACGTTTACCAGGATATCCTTCTGCATATTTATTCGTTAAGATACTACCTACAGCTTCCATAACATCATCAGAAACAAAGTTCTCAGATGCAATTAATTCAATATTATACTTTTGACGCTCCGCTTCCGCTTCAATCGCCTTCAACACTTCTAAATCTTTCATAAGCACTCCTCGATTCTTTCTCTAGAAATTACACCTTCACGCAAAATTTTAATTTCATCTGTAGTTAAATCTACAATCGTACTCGCAACACTTCCACCGCTTTGCCCATCAACTACACAAGCAATACGGCCATCTAATTGTGCTAACACTTCTTCTGTATTTGAAGTATTTGCGCCACCAGATAAATTTGCACTAGTAACTAATAATGGTTTACCTATTTTTGAAATTAAGGATAAAACAAAAGCATCATCCGGCATACGAATAGCAATCGTATTCTTATCATTCGTAACAAAACCAGGAACACTTTCCTTTTTATTTACAACGATTGTTAATGCTCCCGGCATTAATGTCTTCATTAGTTTTTCATATTTATTATCAACATTTGCGACAAGATAGATATCTTCTAAACTAGAAACCATCATTGGAAAAGGTTTCCCCTCATCTCTACCTTTCGCAATCTTCATTTTATTAATTGCATCGTAATTATCATAACAAACAGCAACACCAAAAACAGTGTCAGTCGCAAAAGCTACAACTTCACCCTGATTTAATAAAGCAATTACTTCATTCATTTGTTCTTTTTGAAGCAACTTCGTATGCATAATACGACACCTCCATTTTTAACATTTTAACACAAATTGTTTTGTATCTAAAGTAAAAACCGTGTAAATACCATAAAGAAAAAGAATTGTAACTATATTGAATCTACAATTCTTTTAATTCAAGTTTTCTTATATCGTTTACTTTTATTTATTCCTTCAGTAATTAATTGTTTACTATCCACCAAATTATTTAACAATACTTTTAACCTACTTATTTTCACATCAACAAAGTCTAATATTTCACTACTTTTATACCATACATCCTTTTCCATTGAAGACAGTATTTGCTCATAGTGTTGCTTAGTTTTTAACGTTTTCTATATTTCATTATTATTTATCGCCATTTTTTTGTCGCCGTTTTTTATCGCCACTTTTTTCTTAAAACTCAACCTTAATACCGTTCTTTCATATGGTTCAATCCATTCTTCAATAATTGGTTCTACCCATCCTTCTTGATTCCACACCGAAAACAATTGCGGCACACCACTACCAGCTCGTTCTCCAATTCCAATTAAATTAAACATTTTCATCAATGCTTTATTTCTAGAATCAGATATACCACCATATTTCATACGATATTTACCCACTCTAATATTTCCAGGATTTTCTAATATTAAAGAATCTTCTTCTTGTCTTATAACAATTCCCAAAGGAATAAAAAAATCACTATTTACAATACAATTAACTAAAGCCTCTCTTATAGCTTTATGTACTGGTGTGTCATCCACTCGAGTGTCTTCTACTAATTTGAATGGAATTTTCACATTACGAATCATTTTATGATACACACGAAAATAAAAATCAAATAAATTTCCCGACCATTCACCCGAAGTTGAATGCAATCGATCCGTCCATCTAATGACTGGATCTAACATTTCTCGATAGTCTAGAAAATATTCTGGATAATACCGCGTAATTTTATATTCATTCCCAAACATCATTAAACCCGCAACCGTTGGATGTAATTGTCCATCTTTACCTTTTTGTGCCCCACCTATCATTTCTAAATAATGTTCATTATCCAAATGACTCCATGTATGATCCGGTCTAAATAAACGATGTCTATTTCGATACGCATTTAAAGAATCTACATTAAATACACTCATATCCATTTCTTCAATTACAACCATATCCATTGTTTCATCAATTTAATCTCTTAACATCGATTTCACTTGTAATCGACTACAATGATAATCACCCGTATGTGCTCTTTTATATGTACCTTTAAACATATCATTATTAATATAGACTGGCCTATCTTCTCTTTTGGCCATCGGAACATGGATTGCAATTACAATATCTTCATCAACTTCATATACTTCTATATCTTTTTCAGTTAGCAAATTTATACTTACTTTGTTTTTGTTGTGGATTTGACTCCAAAAATCATCTAGTAATTTTTCTTTACCCTTTAAACCTGTAGTCTTCCAATGATTATCATCTATTTCTTTCACTCCTAAAATAATCACACCACCATATGTATTAGCCATACTTGAATAGGTTTCCCAAAGAGAAACAGGTAAACCACCATTGGCTTTTTTTACTTCTCTTCGATTATCTTCTTTGTATGAATCAAACATTGATATATCAAATAAAGCATCCATCAATCTCATTCCTCTCATTTACAACATAATTGTATCATGCTGAAAAATGAGTAAAGCATAACCACTACTCAAACAAACTCATGATAATAGATTCACCTCTAGGTTTCACTACACAACTCTCCTGTACTAATTCTCCATGAATATATGTACCCATACCATCACCGACTACAACTGTTACTACATAATCTTTATAAGTTACTTCACTATTCTCGATAATAAAATAATCTTTTTCCAATAAATCACCTACATAGATGTTATCTACTCTATCTACCAAGGCATCAAACTGCTTAAATAACTCCTTCTTTACCTCAAACACTCGTGTAACATTAGAGTCATCGTATATTTCGTATTGAATTACATACGATTTTGCCCATAAAACATTAGATAATACTACAAACCATAAAGCTATAATAAGTACATACTTCATAAAAAAATCCATCCTTTCTACTGAAAAGATGGACTAATTTCTAAATTTTATACATTGTGATAGATAAATAACATACGATCCTTACCGTTGATATCTTTTAATACTTCTACTTTATCACCAACAAACGCTTCCTTCGCTAAAGCTTCCAAAGCCTCTTTTTGGTCATAACCAATTTCAAATGCTAAGATACAACGATCTTTCATCACTAAATGAGCTCTTTCAAAAATGCGACGATAACAATACAAACCATCAACGCCACCAAATAAAGCAACATTTGGTTCAAAGTCTTTTACACTAACTTCCAATACTTGACTATCTGGAATATATGGTGGATTACTTACTAAGAAATCCAATTTTACTCCACGTTCAATTAATGGTTCTAATAAATCACCTTGGAAGAATTCTACATTCGCTTCTAAGTTTGCATTATTCTTTCTAGCAACACCCAATGCTTCTTCACTAATATCACTAGCAACCATAGATACTCTAGGTTCTTCTAATGCCAAACTAATCGCAATAGCGCCACTTCCTGTACCAACATCAGCCATAGATACTGTTCCTTCTGGGAAATATTCATCAATATCTGCCAACACATTCGCAACCAATTCCTCTGTTTCATATCTAGGAATCAATACATTTTCATCTACAATAAATTGACGACCATAAAACCATTGATATCCTAAGATATATTGTAAAGGTTCTTGTTGTTTTAAACGAGCAAATGCTTCCATGTATTTAGCTAATAAATCACTAGGCATTTCTTCTTCATAACACATATACAAATCAGCCGCAGATTGATTCGCTAATTCAAGCATCAATAATTGAGCACTTTGTTCATAAACACCAACTTCTTTTAATTCTTGTTGAGAGTTTCTTAATACTTCTTTATATGAAGGCACTATTGTTCACCTGCAATCTTCGCTTTTTGATCCGCATCTAATAAAGCAGCGATAACATCATCCAATTTACCTTCCATAATACGGTCTAATTGTTGGATAGTAAATCCAATACGATGGTCTGTTACACGGTTTTGAGGATAGTTGTATGTACGAATCTTTTCAGAACGGTCCCCAGTACCAATTTTACTACGACGAATTTCACCTTTTTCTTCATCAATACGACGTTGATATTCATCATATACACGCGCCTTAATTAAACGCATAGCTGTTTCTCTATTTTCAATTTGAGAACGACCATCTTGACAGTTTACAGTAATACCTGTTGGTGTATGTGTAATACGAACTGCTGAGTCTGTTTTATTGATATGTTGTCCCCCAGCACCACTAGCACGGTGTGTTTCAATAACTAAATCATTCATGTTGATTTCAATTTCAACATCTTCAACATCTGGCAATACTAATACAGTAGCTGTAGATGTGTGAATACGACCTTGAGATTCTGTCTTTGGAACACGTTGTACACGGTGAGCACCTGATTCAAATTTGAAACGGCCATGTGCACCATCTCCTTTAATAATGAAACAGATTTGGGCGAATCCACCAGCTTCAGATTCAACAGCTTCAACTAATTCCACTTTGAAACCTTGACTTTCCGCATAACGTGTATACATACGATATAAGTCACCCGCAAAGATATTACCTTCATCTCCACCAGCAGCTCCACGAATTTCGAAAATTGCATCACAATCATCGTTAGGATCCTTTGGAATCAATAATACTTCTAAACGGTCCATTAATTCTTGACGACGTGGTTCTAATTCTTCTAATTCCATCTTCGCCATATCCATCATTTCAGGATCTTCTAATAACATATTCGCTTCTTCTAATTGTTGTAAAACACTCTTTAATTCTTGGAAAGCTTCAACTGTTGGTTGAATTTTTGCATGTTCCTTCCCAATTTTTGCATAGCGTTTAGGATCAGACATTAATTCAGTATCCATTAATAAACTATTAAGTTCATTATAACGTTCTTCCATACCTTCCAAACGCATCATCATTTTATCCATAAAAATACCTCCTGTTTACGCAGTCTTTACTTCTTTTGTAAGATTTTGAGCCCATATACCAGACTTATGTCGATATAAGCCAATAATAATACGAACAAATTGTTCTATTTGCACTAGTAAGAATACCACAGCAATATTCTTTAGTCCACACACTAATACAAGAAAATATGACAAAGGTATACCAACTAGCCACATAATTCCTGAATCCAAGAATACCATATACTTAGTATCCCCTCCAGCACGCATTGATGCAAATATCACTACATTAAATAAACGCATCGAAATACGTACAGCTGTTACTCTAACTACCCAAATTGCCAAATCATGAACAATAGGATCAGCCAACCCGAATAAAGAAACTAAGAAACTTGAACTAGCAAATATAACAGTTGTAACAATTACTGCTAATACACCAGCTAATCCCAAGAAATAATCTCCATACTCTTTTGCTCTATCAATTTTATTCTTACCAAGTTCAGAACCAAGAATTGCACTTGCGGCACTACTAATCCCATTACAAGCCGCAATAAACAATGTACCAATTTGATTACCTACATAATAACTATCCATCGCATTTGTTCCCAAAATACCATACGCTTTAATAAATAATGAAGAACCAAAACTATATAAAGCCTCATTAATCACTAAAGGATATGTTCTCTTTAAAATTGGTTTTACAAAATCAAAATGGAAACCAAATATTTGACTAAAACTTCCAATAAATGGTTCTTTTGCGTAAATCGCATAACTCAAATAAGCAATTAAACTTATACTTTGTGCACACAAAGTCCCCCATGCTGCACCAGCCACTCCTAATGCTGGAAAACCAAAATGCCCAAAAATTAATACATAGTTTAATACTACATTACTCATCATAGAACTAATACCTATATACATTGGTATATAGGTCTTCTGCATACAACGATAGAAATAACTAAAAGTAAATGATAAGCATAATGGAATATATGAAAATCGAGCAATATTTAAATATTTCAATGCACTTGTAATGACTATTTCATCTTGAATATAGAAAGACACAATTTGATGACCAAAGAAAGTGATTCCACTCCACCACAATAAACCACATAAAACCGCAAAAATAACCCCTATTCCAAAGGTCTTTTTCATATTGTCATATTCTTCAGCACCAAAAAACTGTGAAGCAAAAATACCAATACCCGTAACCGCACCAAAACATACCGTAATACACATATTCTCCAATTGTGATGCTGTACCAACTGCTGTCACTTCACCAATCCATGACACCATAATACTATCCACAATTCCCATGGCATTACTTAATAATTGTTGTAAAGCTAAAGGTAAAGCGATAAATATAACTCTTTTATAAAAATTCCAATCCCCAAAATACTTCTTAATCAAAATAATCACCTATTTTTACATATTATACCAAAAAAAAGAAACGATTATTTCGTTTCTTTCCAATCAAATTTATGATGTGCATTACCAACCACATGACAATGACGACAAACCGCTTCATAACTTTCAGCAGCACCAACCATAATAATTGGATCATCATAATTAGCAGGTTTACCATCAACTAAACGTTGTGTACGAGTTGCAGGAGCACCACATTGTACACACACAGCAGTTAATTTTGTAACAAACTCTGCACGAGTAATTAATTGAGGCATAACACTAAATGGTTCACCTCTGAAATCTGTATCCAAGCCAGCAACCATAACACGTTTTCCTTGGAAAGCTAACATATCACAAATTTCAATAATATCTTCATCAAAGAATTGTACTTCATCAATAGCTACAACTTCAGTATCTTCTTTTACATAATCTAAAATTTCTTTTGCGTCTGAAATTACAACACTTTCTACACAACTACCCGCATGAGAAACCACTTGAGTATCACTGTAACGATTATCAATTTTTGGTTTAAAAACGATAATTTTCTTCTTAGCAAATTCTAATACTTTAATACGACGAATTAATTCTTCTGTTTTACCAGCAAACATACATCCACAAATAACTTCTAAAAAACCTAAACGATATTGATTATACATAAACAAACTACCTCACACGTGTTTATTATATACTAATAAATATATAAAAATAGTCCTTGACAAGAATTTTTATGAATATTTTTTGTCCAAATACACTCCAAAGATAATCATACCAACACCAATCAGTTTTAATACATTAAACTCTCCACTTACAATAGAGTCTACAACATATCCAGCAAATAATTGACCTACTAACATCAAAATTGTTGCATATATCATAGAACTCTTCTGCATGCCTTTCAATGCCAATAACATAGAGATTACACCGAACAATCCTCCTAAAAAGAAATACCATGGAACCTCAATGAATACTTCATATTTCCATAATGCTCCACCAAATAGTAAAACCAATACACCAGCAATCAAACTACTTTCAACATAGTTCAATAATGTACCATTCCAAGTACCCAAACCTTTTTTAGCTTCTAAATTCAATAGTTTATTGATAACACCAGCACACCCACTAATGAATGCTAATAACCCAATGAATACATATGCCATATTACCACCCCACCATCATAAGCAAGCCAAGCAATATGATTCCATATGCAGGTAAACGTTTCAAATTAAACACCTTTTTCTCTTTGCCAAACCATCCAAAATGATCCACCATAGCACTCATTACCAATTGTCCAAACACAGACAAAGACATAGTTAAAGTTGCACCAATTCTTGGTGTACAAAAACTAGATATCGCAACCAATCCCACACCAAACAATCCTACTGTATATACATATAATGGTAATCCTTTAAATGTAAGCTTTTCTTTAGTAGTAAGTTGTTTACATAGTAATAAGAAAAGAACCCCAATCACATGTACCACAAAACAAACTTCAAACACATGATAGTATGTAGCTAATTGACCATTAAAACTTTGCATCAAGCCCAAAAACAAACCTGATAATAACAAGATAATTTCCATATTTCCTCCACAAAAAAATGGGGATAACTCCCCATCTTTTTAATTTTTTACTTAATTCCGTATTTTTTGTTAAATTTTTCAATTCTACCAGCTGCAGCTGCGAAACGTTGTCTTCCTGTGTAGAATGGGTGACAGTTTGAACATGTATCAACACGAATTTCTTTCTTTGTTGAGTGAGTATCAAACTCATAACCACATGATGCACAAACAACTTTAGTTGCATAAACTGTTGGATGAATTTTTGCTTTCATTTCTATTTCTCCTTCCGCCTTGAATATCTTATCAATTCAAAGTAAGTTGCACATTTGCTTTGTCATATTAGCATATATATATCAATTTGTCCATATGTTTTCTTGATTTCTTTTTTTAAATTTAAAAGAGAGATTAATCAATAACCTCTCTCCATATCTTAGCTCCCATAGCTTCTAATTTACCATCTAAATTATCATATCCACGATCAATATGATAGATTTCATGAATTGTTGTAATACCTTCTCCAATTAAACCAGCAATTACTAAACTTGCTCCACAACGCAAGTCTGTCGCAGTAACATGTGTCCCTCTTAATTTAGTAGGACCAACAATTTGTGCTCTTGGTTCATTTACTTGAATCTTAGCACCCATCTTTTCTAATTCAAAACAATGTTTGAAACGTGCACGATAGATTTTTTCTGTAACACTAGAAGTTCCTTCAGCTTGTGTTAACAATGTTGTTAATGGTTGTTGCAAGTCTGTTGCTAATCCTGGATATGGGTTAGTAGTAACATCAATGGCATGCAATTTATTTCCACCACGAATAGTTACTTTATCTACTTCAATATCCATATCAACACCCATTTCTTGTAATTTAGATAACAATGACTCTAAGTGTTGAGGAATGATATTTTCTACAACCATATGTTCTGCAGCAGCTGCAGCCATAACAATGAATGTACCTGCTTCAATACGGTCTGGAATGATTTCGTGGAAACATCCATTCAATCTTGTTACTCCATCAATCGTGATAACATTTGTACCAGCACCACGAATTTTAGCACCCATTTTATTTAATAATGTTACAACATCTATAATTTCTGGTTCTTTTGCGGCATTTTCAATAATTGTACGACCCTTCGCATATACAGCAGCCATTAAAATATTAATTGTAGCTCCAACTGACGCAATATCTAAGAAAATCTTAGTACCAACTAATTCATTAGCTTGGATTGTATAATAACCATAGGTTTCCCCATTTTTTGTTTCTTCGTTGTATTCAACTGTTGCGCCTAATGCTTCAAATCCTTTTAAATGCAAATCAATTGGACGAGGCCCTAAATAACAACCACCCGCCATACGAATCTTAACATATTTATATTTACCTAATAAGGCACCCATAAAATAGTAAGATGCACGCAACTTAGAAACTGCTTCATGATCTAAAACTTTATTTTGCATTCCTCTTGGTTCTATAATTAAATGATCTTCAGCTTTTTCAATTACTTGTACATTTAATTCATTTAAAATTGTAGTTAATGCCTTAACATCAGAAATATTAGGAACTCCTACAATTGTAACAGGACCATTTGCCAAGATTGCTGCAGGAATTAAAGCCACAGTCGCATTTTTAGCACCACTAACACGTACTGTACCATTTAATTTTCTGCCACCTTCAATACGAATTACTTCTTCCATGTGTATTCCTCCATATTTCTTCTATAGTTTATGATATGTAACTACCGCTTCCGGTAATCGCGCTAAAATATCATTTCTTCTTGCTAAACGTTCACTAAATGCTGTTAAAGCACCACAAACAAGTCCCATTTTCAAAGACTTGCTATAATCTTTAGTATTTATCCATTCACACACAAAACCAGCAACCATTGAGTCACCTGCACCAATAGAATTCACACGCTTACCTTTAATAGGTTCACCAAAATAAACTCCGTCTGTCGCAACTAAAATAGCACCTTTAGATCCATTAGATACTAATACATTTTGCGCCCCTAATTCTTGTAACTTTCTAGCATATTCAACAATATCATCTTCATTTGAAATTGATGTTTTAAATACACCAGCTAATTCTGCCACATTTGGTTTAATTAAAAATGGCTTATATTGTAATAATCCTTCTAAATATGCTTGGTTGGTATCAACAACTAATAATGCATTCTTTTCATTCGCTAATTTACATAAAGTCGCATAATCATCTCGATCAATACCTCTAGCTGAATTTCCACTTATTACCAATGCATCTTCATTTGTTAAATTTTCATTTAAGTATTGATACATTTTTTCAAACTGTTCACGATTTACGTTAACACCTGTTAAATTAATTTCCGTTTCATCAATACCTGCAATCTTCATATTAATACGAGTAATGCCATCGGCTTCGATAAAATGATGAGCAATACCCTCTTTTTCTAATTCTTCTTTTACAAAATTGCCAGTGAAACCACCTAAAAATCCAGTCGCAATCGTTTCCATTTGCAATTGATTACAAACCATTGAAACATTTAAGCCTTTTCCACCAGCCATATATTCTTCCTTACGGACTCTATTTAATTCTCCAACTTCAATATCTGCTTCTACAAATAAATCAATAGAAGGATTGAATGTAACGGTATAAATCATTATATTCACCTACCTATGATTATTATATCTTATTTTTTTTAATGTTAAAAGGTTATAAATAGTTAGCTAAATTAAAAAGCGTTCATTGAACGCTTAATCTCTTCTACGATTTGCTATTAACAAGAAACGTAAAATTTGTAATGCAGATGAAATAACCGCTGCTACATATGTCATAGCTGCAGCACTTAACATCTTTTTAGCACTAGATACTTCTTCATCATAGATAATGCCATCACTAGATAAAATCCATAATGCACGACTAGATGCATTAAATTCAACTGGCAATGTTACAACTTGGAATAGCAATACTCCAACTAACATAATAATTCCAATATACAATAATGGTTCCATCGCAAAGAATAATCCAATAAACAACGCAGGCCAAGCTAAATTACTAGCAATTGAACAGAATGGTAAAATTGAATTTCTTAAAGCAATAAATCCATAATTTTCTGCATGTTGAATTGCATGTCCACATTCATGTGCAGCTACACTAACTGAAGCAATTGATGTTCCATAATAAATATCTGGTGATAAACGAATCACTTTTTTACTAGGATCATAATGATCACCTAATGTACTATTGGTAATTTCTAAAGCAACATCATATAGATTGTTATTATCTAAGATTCTTCTAGCAACTTGAGCACCAGTAACTCCTCTTTCATTTTGTACTTGCTTATATTTTTGATACGCTGAAGTAACTGATGATTGTGCAAGAAGCACTACTACAAACGCTAATAAATACAACATTGTATCCATAATACATACCTTCTTTCATGTACTACATAGTATAACAAGAAATTATGGGAATATTATCAAATATACGTAAATTTATTTACAAAGGGAAAAGAATGTAAAAAAAGAATGTATCCTAAGACACATTCTCTTTATACATATTTAGAAAAATTATTCAGCTTTACCTACGCTACCGAAAATTTCCATTTTCTTAATAACGATATCAGTAATTGCATCTGTACCAGGTTTTAATAACTTACGAGGGTCGAATCCTTTACCTTCTAAGTCTTTACCAGCTTCGATGTATTTACGTGTTGCTTCAGCAAATTCTAATTGGCATTCTGTATTAACGTTGATTTTAGAAACACCTAAGTTGATAGCTTTCTTAATCATTTCTTCAGGAATACCTGTACCACCGTGTAATACTAATGGTAATGTACCTGTTTCTTCTTGAATAGCAGCTAAAACATCAAAGTTTAAACCAGCCCAGTTAGCAGGATATTTACCGTGGATATTACCAATACCAGCAGCTAAGAAATCGATACCTAAATCAGCAACCATCTTACATTCTTTTGGATCAGCACATTCACCAGCACCTACAACACCATCTTCTTCTCCACCGATTGAACCAACTTCAGCTTCAACAGAGATTCCTTTAGCGTGGCAGATTTCAACGATTTCTTTTGTTTTAGCAATATTTTCTTCGATTCCATAGTGAGAACCGTCGAACGTAATTGATGTGAAACCAGCTTCGATAGCAGCTTTAGCACCTTCGAAAGAACCATGGTCTAAGTGAATAGCAACTGGAACAGTAATTCCTAATGATTCGATCATTGGAGTAACCATACCAACAACTGTTTTATAACCAGTCATGTATTTACCAGCACCTTCAGAAACACCTAAGATAACTGGTGATTTAGCTTTTTCAGCAGCTAATAAAATTGCTTTTGTCCATTCTAAGTTATTGATATTGAATTGACCAACAGCATAATGTCCTTCTTTTGCTTTTACAAGCATTTCTTTTGCAGAAACTAATGGCATATATTTATTTCCTCCTTATATATGTACACAGTTATTTTAATACATTTTTATGTATTTGAAAACAATTTCTATGCTTTATTATTGCTTCCAAACAACAAAATCTTACTTTCAACGATTTCTTCAATTGCTTCTTTCGCAACCCATGTTGTTTTTAATGGGTCAATTAACAAAGCATCCTTAGCTAAAATGTCTCGTAAGCGATTATGGAATGCTCTACGATTTTCTGTAGCTACATTAATCTTAGCTGTTCCTCTTTCAATACACATACGAATTTGATAATCAGGAATACCTGAACCACCATGTAATACCAATGGAACATTTGTAGCTTCACTAATAGCTTGCATTTCATCAAATCCTAATTTAGGTTCTCCTTTATAATCTCCATGAACAGAACCTAATGCAGGTGTTAAACAATCTACACCTGTTTCTTTAACCATACGAACACATTCATTTAAATCCGCATATAATACTTCTTTACTTCCATTGGCCTCATCACCACCAACATGACCAATTTCAGCTTCTACACTTATATTATGTGCATGTGCATAATATACGACTTCTTTTGTCACTGCAATGTTTTCTTCTAATGGTAAACTTGAAGCATCAATCATTACTGATGTAAAGCCAGCATCAATTGCCTTTTTACACCATTCAAATGAACTACCATGATCTAAATGAATGACATAGGGAATTGTATAACCTTTATCCTTAACTAAACCATCAATCATTCCAACAACTGTATGCACACCACCAAGTCTTTCTACTTGGAAAGGTGCAGTACCAATAATAATTGGAGACTGTAATCTTTGTGCAGTATCCATTACTGCATGTAACCATTCTAATGTATCAATATTAATCAATGGTACAGCATACTTTTCTTCTTTTGCTTTCTTTAGTAATTCCACCATATTTACTTTAGGCATACAATTACCTCCTTTATATAATTCAATCATATAAAAAAAGTTCTGTTTTTTCAACAGAACTAGTAATCATCCATAGATACGCCGTCAACTTCTTTATCTTCTTCAGCGAATTCATCGCTTTCATCAGAATCATCAATAACAATAGAACTTGTATCGATATATACATCTTCGAATTTCATACGTTTCTTTAATTCCCAATAGTTATCTTTTAAAGCCACAAAACGACCATCTAAAGATAAATCACTATAGAATAAAGAAATCTTTTTAGCTGCTTTAGCAGCATCTAAACCTAATTCCAAAGTTACAGCTTTCCATAACTCTTTAAAATTTACTGGTTCAGATTTTTCATTTAAAATTCTATATGCAATATCTATCATAGACTGTGCACTCACGTTTACATCCTCCTACATCTTTTCTGGAGCAGTAACTCCAATTACCTCTAAAGCATTCTTTAAAGTAATTTGTGTAGCTTTAACTAAAGCTAAACGTTCGCTTTGTAATGGTAAATTAGAGTCATCTAATACTTTGCAATCCGCATAGAAACTATGGAATGCTTGAGCAATTTTTTGTACATAGTTACACACTTTATGTGGAGCACGATTTAATGCCGCATCCGCAACAACAGATGGGAATTCATTAATTTGTTTAATTAATGCAGCTTCTTTCGCATGTGATAATAAAGGATATTGTTCCTTCACTTCAATGCTATCCACATTTCTTAAAATTGAACACATACGTGCATGCGCATATTGTGCATAATATACTGGATTTTCATTAGTTTGCGCAACCGCTAAACCTAAATCAAAATCCAAATGAGTATCTGCAGCACGAGATACAAAGTTATAACGAGCCGCATCCACACCAATTTCTTCAATTAGTTCTCTTAAGGCAATCGCATTACCTGTACGCTTAGACATTTTAACTTCTTCGCCATTTTTGATTAAACGTACCATTTGAATAATATCAATATTCAATGCATCTTTATTATAACCCAAAGTTTGCATAGCCGCTTTCATACGATTGATATATCCATGATGATCAGCCCCCAAGATATCTACTAACATATCATTACCTCTACTAAACTTATTGTTATGATATGCAATATCCGGAGTAAAATACGTATAAGTTCCATCTGCTTTAACTAACACACGGTCCTTATCATCTCCATATAAACTTGTTTTTAACCATAAAGCATCTTCATGTTCATAAACCATATCTTTAGCTTTTAATACATCTAAGATTTCAGTTACTTTATTTTGTTCATATAAAGATTTTTCAGAGAAGAATACATCAAACTCAACACGGAATAAATCCAAGTCACGTTTAATTTTTTCTAACTCTCTCTTACATCCTTCAGTTTTAAAGAAATCAACTGCTTCTTCAGCTGAAACATGTAAATATTTATCACCAAACTCATTCTTAATATCTGTAGCGATATCAATAATATCATGAGCATAGTAACCATCTTCAGGCATTTCCACTTCTAAACCAAACAATTGTTGATAACGAGCATATAAAGATAAACCTAAATTGTAAATTTGGTTACCACCATCATTTACATAATATTCTCTAGTTACATCATAACCCGCTTTTTTCATTAAACGACTAATAGCATCACCAATAGCCGCACCACGACCATGTGCAACGTGAACATCACCTGTTGGATTAACAGACACATATTCAACATTTACTTTTAAGCCATTACCTGCATTAGTTTGACCAAAATTTTCATTTTGAGTTAATACAGTATGAATTACCGTAGTTAATGAACCTGTTTGCATTTTAAAGTTAATGAAACCTGGACCAGCAATAGTTGCTGTTTCAATACCAGCTTCTTCTAAATCCAAATTCGCAATTAAATTTTCTGCAATCATTTTTGGATTACTTCTTAATTGTTTTGTTAAACGCATAGCTAAGTTTGTTGCATAGTCACCATGAGACTTATCCTTTGGAATTTCGATAACAATTTGATCTAATTCAACATCAACATCCCAAGCTTTTTTAACTGCATTTTGGATACCTTGTT
The DNA here is from genome assembly GCA_017473265.1 of Erysipelotrichaceae bacterium. Lineage (GTDB taxonomy): Bacteria > Bacillota_I > Bacilli_A > Erysipelotrichales > Erysipelotrichaceae > RGIG4607. The sequence goes on from JAFULQ010000002.1 coordinate 28,643, forward strand.
TTAGTTTATTTTCGATTGCATTCATGCTAGTGCCTCCTTAATCATCCATGTGAATTCAAATACACTTATCACTTCATCGTTTTGTAGTAAATAATACGTTACCTTCCATTCATCTTCTGTCGCAATTAAGCTCGCCAACTGCGCATCAAAATGAAGTTCACCATATTCAGTTTTCATTTTAATCTTAGATTCTTGTTCCACGTGTAATAATACCTTAGATTCATACACACCTTTACGTAAAATCCAACATAATTGGTCAGTAAAACGAACATTGGTAACTGTACCATCTTCTTCAATATATTTTATATATTTACCTAATGCACTCTCAGAATACTGAGCTACACCACTATATATAACCTGTCGCTCTTGTTGGTCTTGCCTTTGAGTAACAGTAATCACTACATTGTTTTCCATGAAATCACCTATATTGTCGACCTGTATTATATACACAAAAATCAAAGAGTACAATACCAAGTTTAAAAAATTTATTCACGGTTAAACTATTAACGAGGTGTTAAAAAATGAAATCGTTTATCCGCATCCTATTTATATTACTTTCTTTCGTAAGTATAACTATTTTTGTATTCTATCTCTTCGCTTTTTTTACACCAATTTCAAATTTTGGTGATAATAATCGTATTCGTATTTTCGATAGAAATCAAGTACTTTTTTATGAATCTAACAATTCATTAACTTCTTCATGGATAACTTATGATGAAATCCCACAAACTTTTGTAAATTCTATTGTTTCTATTGAAGATAAACACTATTTTCAACACTTTGGTTTCGATCCATTACGTATAGTAAAAGCTTTATATATAAATATTAAGGAAAAAGATATCCTTCAAGGTGGATCTACTATCACTCAACAATATGCTAAAAATCAATATCTCACCAATGAAAGAACTTGGACTCGCAAATTAAAAGAAGCATTTTTGGCAGCTCAACTAGAAACTCATTATACAAAAGAACAAATCTTTGAGGGCTATGTTAATACATTATATTTTGGACATGGTATCTATGGTATTAAAGATGCTTCTTATTTTTTCTTTGATAAACCTATAGAGAATTTATCTATAGCTGAAATAGCATTGCTAACTGCCATTCCTAATGGCCCTGGTATTTATTCTCCTTATATACATTATGATAATGCAATTTATCGACAACAATTAATCTTAGAAACAATGTTACATAATAAGAATATAGATGAAGAAACGTATCTAAAAGCTTTAAATGAACCAATCATCCTTAAACAATATGATGAAACCTATTTATCTACATCTACATTATCTGGTTATTATCGCGATTCCGTTATCCAACAAACGATTGATATGGGCTATATAAATAAGGATGATAATTTCTATAGTGTTGATATCTATACGTACTATGATCCAAATGTTCAAGAAATTTTAGTGAATCAAATTCAAAAACATAATATTGAAGAAACTATGGAAGTTGCGGCAGTTATATTAGAACCTTACACCAGTCATGTTTTAGCGATTGCTGGAGGAAAAGATTATGGCATTTCTCAATTTAATCGTGCTTTATATTCCAAAAGACAAGTTGCTAGTACCATTAAACCATTACTATATTATTTAGCTTTACAAGAAGGATTTAGTCCTTCAACTACCTTCTTATCTAAATATACGACTTTTCAAATTTCAGATACCGAAACATATGCTCCTACTAATTATGGACACGTTTATGCAGAAGAACCTATTTCATTAATTAATGCGATTTCTTTATCAGATAATGTCTATGCCATGAAAACACATATGTACTTAGGAACAAATGCCTTACAAAAAGCATTGGAACATTTTGGTATAGAAACTGATCCAAATGCCTCTTTAGCACTCGGAACCGCTTCCTTTCCTATTATTAAACTTGCTGAAATTTATAATACCTTTGCTTCCGAAGGTTTATATACGAAACCAAGTATGATTCAGAAAATTACTAATCATGATAATCAAGTAATTTATGAAGATACATCCAAATCTGTTGCACTACTAAATCAAGAAGATACCCTTATTTTGAATCAGTTGTTACGTTCATCCTATGATTTTAAGAATAATAATCATTTAAAAGCAACTATGTTAGGTTATGAACCAACGATTACTACCGCTGCTAAATCTGGAACTAGCGATTGGGATAGTATTGTTGTTGGATTTAATCCTCAATATACCCTTGCCATATGGAATGGGTATGATGACAATCAGCCAATGACATTAGAAACTCAACGCAAACTATCAAAATTAATTTTTCGTGATACCTTTAATGAATTGTATAAAGACTCTTCATCTGATCCATGGTACCAATTAACAGATAAATTACATGCAAGAAAAGTTAATCCTATTACTGGAGAACTTTCTTCCTTTGGTAGTTGGTATTGGTATTATAAAGATGATGCTATTCATAATACCCAAATCATAGAAGAATCTCACAATTCTCTAGAGTAAGCATAGAGTTACATGAAGTTAAATTGCTTGTAGCCTATATTTTATATGGTAAAATAAAAATAAGGAGTGATGTCCATGTTTATTAAACTACCAAAAGATGTAGAAACAATATTAACAACTTTACAAAATAATGGACATGAAGCTTATGTTGTAGGCGGCTGTGTTCGTGATGCTTTGTTAATGAAAACACCTGATGATTGGGATATCACAACCTCCGCAAAACCTCATGAAGTAAAGGCATTATTTCCACGTACATTTGATACAGGTATTCAACATGGGACAGTTACTGTTCGTTTAAATCATACAAATTATGAAGTCACAACCTTTAGAATTGAAGATGATTATGTAGATGGTCGTCATCCTAGTTCTGTTGCTTTTACAAATCTATTATCCGAAGATTTAAAACGTCGTGATTTTACGATTAATGCTATGGCGTATAATCCTACAGTAGGTTTAGTTGATTTATTTGAAGGATGTCATGATTTAGAACATAAAATCATTCGTTGCGTAGGAAATGCAAAGGAACGCTTTGAAGAAGATGCTTTACGTATATTAAGAGCTTTACGCTTTAGTGCACAATTACACTTTCAAATTGAAACAAATACACTGAATGCTATTAAAGAATGTGCTACATTACTAACAAAAATTAGCATGGAACGTGTAAATGTCGAATTAACGAAATTACTTACTTCCAATCATCCTGAATATATGCAACTTTTGTATGATACTGGTGTAAGTAAAGTAATTCTTCCAGAATTTGATATCATGATGGAAACTATGCAATGCAATCCGCATCATTGTTATTCAGTAGGAAAGCATACAATTGAAGCTTTAAAACATGTACCAAATGATCCTATCTTACGTTATAGCATGTTATTTCATGATTTAGGTAAACCAAATAAAAAGACGACTGATGATAAAGGAATTGATCATTTCTATGGTCATCAAAAAGAAAGTGCCAATATTGCTCATGCAATTATGAGACGCTTAAAATTTGATTCACATTCTATGCAATTAATCGAACGATATGTTGAACATCATGATTGTAGAATGGAACCAAATCTTCGAAATGTAAGAAGAAATATTGCTCATATTGGTAAAGACTTATTTCCTAACTTCTTTCTAATTCAAAGAGCAGATATATTGGCTCAAAGTGACTATTTGCGAGATAAAAAACTCGAAACTCTATCTTTAGTAGAGACTATTTATAAAACAATCATTAAAGAAGATCATTGTTTATCAATCAAAGATCTTAAAATCAATGGTAAAGATTTATTAGACTTAGGTTTTACAGCCGGACCACGAATTGGAGAAATCTTACAATCTTTATTAAATGAAGTACTAGAAAATCCAGAAATGAATCAACATGATACTTTAATTACATATTGCAAAGAACATTTTTTATAAACTAAAAGCGAGGATATTTCCTCGCTTAGTTATTTAATTCATCTGGGAAGAATACTTTCTTCTCATTTTTATTTTCACCTTTTAAGATAGCATCTACAATGGTTGATACTTTAGACAACTCTTGAATACTTCCATCTCTCATCAATACCCAAATCGCATTATCTTCATGATCTCGATATGGTTGATATGGTCTTTGTTCCGTTCGATCTACATACATATAGTATTCTGGATCAAAACCATGAGATTGAATCCATTTAAAATACTCATTTTCTTGTTCAATGGTATAAATATCATCATATTCAAATAAATGACGACTTAACAAACGATTGGATAAATCTTTTAAGATGTCATCTTCACACTTTGTTAATTGCATAAACCCGAATTGACATGCACATTCATCTAATTCATATAACTCACTATTTGTTAAGTATTCTTTTTCACATAAAGCCTTAAACATTGGTGCTTCATCAATAATACTTGGATCCATATGATATACATCAAATAAACGTTTAAAGAAACTATGTAAGATTGCTTCATAACTACGACTTACTGGATGATAGTATACTTGCCAATACATATGGTATCTAGCCATAATATAGTCTTCAATAGTATGAATACCACTTTCTTTAACTACCAACTTTTGATTTTTCACACGAATCGTACGCAATACTCTTTCTAAATCAAATTCACCATAGCTCGTTCCTGTAAAATAAGCATCACGTAGTAAGTAATCCATTCTATCCGCATCTAATTGTGATGATACCATTTGAATTAACAATGAATTTGGATGTGTATGATTGATTACACTTGCGACATCATAAGGCAATCTTGGATTTTCCTTACTTAAAATACGATAAATGCTAGAATCACCTGTAATAATATTACATGTACATTCTTCATGATTGTATTTACTTACATGTTCAAAGGAATGTGAAAATGGTCCATGTCCAATATCATGTAATAAAGCAGCTAACATAACTGTAATCTTTTCATATTGACTTAACGCTTGTCCGATATCTCCATTTTCAGAAATCATTCTTCTAACAATTTCATATACACCTAATGAATGTGAAAAACGAGAATGTTCTGCTGTATGATATACAATATGTGTTGCACCTAATTGATGAATTCTACGTAAACGTTGAAATTCAGGCGCATTCAAACAATCCCATATAATTTGATATTTAATGTGGATATAGCCATGAATTGGATCACGTAATACTTTAACTTCATCTAATTTCTTCATACATTCACCCTCAATCTTATTTTCTTACTAATAATACAACAGCTGTTGCTTGAACTCCTAATTCTTCTCCTACAAAACCTAAACCTTCACCACGAGTTGCTTTTACATTCACTTGTGATAATTCACAATGTAATGCATTCGCGATATTTTGTTTCATTTGATCAATATGTGGAGCCATTTTTGGTTTTTCAATCATAACCAATGAATCAACATTACCAATTTTATACCCTTCTCTATCCATTAATTTATAGGTTTCTTCTAATAATAATAAGGAGGAGATTCCTTTATATTTAGGATCCGTATCTGGGAAATGTGTACCAATATCTTTTAAACCCATTGCACCAATAATTGCTTCTATAATCGCATGTAACAGTGCATCCGCATCTGAATGCCCTAATAAACCTTTTGTATGTGGAATTTCTACTCCACCTAAAATTAGTTTTCTTCCTTCTACTAATTTATGAATATCTATTGATTGTCCAATTCTCATATGATTACCTCATGTTTCTTTTCTTGATTATAATATGGAATTCTATTCTTTTCTATGTATTTTATGCTAAAATGAAATATATGAGGTGAGAATATGGCAGAAATTAGTATAATTGGCTCAGCATGGATTGAAGAATGCATTCATTGTGTAAAACCAACCATTCATACTGGCACAAATCTTTCAACAATTACTCGTTATTATAGTGGTGATATGTATAATATCGCTTATACAATGTCACAATTTAATGTACCAACCTCATTTTGTACAAAATATGGTAATGATTTAGATTCTGCCCAATTATGGAACCAATTAAATGAAAAGAATGTAATGCTTTATGGTCCTACTGTTACAGAAAAAATGCAAAACCAAGTAATTATTCATTCAGATAATCGTATATTAACTTTCTGGGAAGGTAATGAAGCATTTAAATTTGATATAGATGACTTATATCCACACACTGCATTTGCGAAAAGTGATTATGTTGTTACGGATATTAATGATGATAAAGTATTAGAAGTTTTATTTAAAAAATCTCCGAATACAAAATGGATTGTTTCTCGTCATATTCCTAGTAAAGAATTATTTGAACATGTTGAAGGATTAATCCTTACATATGATGATGCATTAAAATTAGGTAAGGCTACTGATTTTGATCGTATTTGTTATCGTTTGTGTGAATTAGGTGCAAAATGGATCATTATTTATATGGGAAAACAAGGAATTTATGCTTATTCCTTCAAAAAACCATTAAATTATCAATCTCTATTCAAAGACAAGGGTTTTGATTCAGGTTGTTATTCAGGCTTTATTTCTGGTTTATTATATGGTTTAACTACTTATCATGACTTCCATAAAGCGATTACGATTGGAACAAAGATCTCTGCTTGCATATATGAGTTCCCTGAATCTACAAGAGATGATATTCAAGAAGCAATCAAACAATATGATGATGTAGAATCCTTTATCTATTAAAATAGGCTATAACAAATGTTATAGCCCTTTTTAATTATAATTTAATAAATTGTTCTACATTCAATACAAAGATGGTTGCACCACCAACTTGTACTTCAACTGGATAAGATGTGTATCTTCCAATATCAAATGATGCAGTTGCAGGAACCATTTCTGTTCTCTTACAACTTTCACTTCCGATTAAAGAAATGCATTCTTCAACCTTTTCATCTTCAACACCCACTAAAAGTGTTGTATTACCAGCTCTTAAAAAACCACCTGTTGTTGATAACTTAGTTACTTGGAATTTATTTTTTGTTAATGCTGTGATAACTGCACTACTATCATCATTTGAAACAATTGCAATTAATAACTTCATACATTTATCCTCCTTTATATACACATTATAACATAATTTTTGTGACGAATATGTTAAACATTGAATCTGAAGTGCATAATATCTCCATCTTGCACTACATATTCTTTACCTTCTAAGCGAAGTCTACCAGCTTCTTTTACTCCAGCTTCTGTTTGATATTTCATCAAATCATCATATGAGTAAGTTTCTGCACGAATAAATCCTTTTTTGAAGTCTGTATGAATAATACCTGCGCAATCAGGTGCTTTCATACCACGTTTGAATGTCCATGCTCTAACTTCTGGTTCGCCTACTGTGAAATATGTACATAACCCTAAAATATCATAAGCAGTTGTTATTACTTGATCTAAACCTGATGTTTGAATTCCTAATTCTTCTAAGAACATAGCTTTTTCTTCTTTATCTAAGCTAGCTAATTCTTCTTCAATTTTAGCAGATACTGGAATTACATGGTTATTTTCTGCTTCTGCAAATTTAACTACTGCTTGATAATGAACACATGATTCTGGTTCTGAAATTTCATCTTCTGACATATTCGCAATATAAATAACTGGTTTAGCAGTTAAGAAATGGAAACCTTTTAATAAATCTTGTTCTTCCTTTGTCATTTCTAAACTTCTAACTGGTTTTTCACTCATTAACACTTCATGAATACGTTTTAATAAGTTATATTCAAATACTGCTTCCTTATCATTTGATTTTGCTTTACGTTCTACTTTAGAAATACGGTTTTCTGCAGTTTGTAAATCTGCGAAAATTAATTCTAAGTTTATAATTTCAATATCACGAATTGGATCTACTCCACCTTCAACGTGTGTAATATCCGCATTTTCAAAACAACGTACAACATGACAAATAGCATCACATTCACGAATGTTTGATAAGAATTGGTTTCCTAAACCTTCCCCTTTAGATGCGCCCTTAACTAATCCAGCAATATCAGTAAATTCAAATGTTGTATAAATAGATTTTCTTGGATTAAACATTTCTACTAATTTATCCATTCTTTCATCTGGAACTTCTACCACACCAACATTTGGACTAATTGTCGCAAATGGATAGTTTGCAGCTTCTACTTGCGATTTGGTAATCGCATTAAATAATGTAGACTTACCAACGTTAGGTAATCCTACAATCCCTGTTGTTAATGCCATATATTATTACTCCTTATCTTCTGTTACTATAACTTTCTTTAACTTTTTCTCAAACTCACTTCTTGGAAATAATACGCTTGCACCGCATCCTAAACATTTAATACGGATATCTGCACCCATACGTATAATTTTCCATTGTTTTGACTTCTTACAAGGATGTTCCTTTTTCATTTCAACAATATCATTTAAATTGTATTCCATTATTTCATCCTCCCCTTGAATGATTCTACCACATTTTCTAATAACATTGTAGTTGTTACTGGACCAACACCTCTAGGAACTGGTGTTACATAGGATGCTTTTTCTAAAATTCCATCAAAATCTACATCTCCACATAGTTTTCCGTTTTCATCCATATTGACTCCAACATCCACAACTATAGCTCCAATTTGAATCCAATCAGCTTTTACATATCGAGGTCTACCAATAGCAACCACTAATATTTCTGCTCTTTTACATACTTCAGCTAGATTTTTTGTCTTACTATGACAAATAGTAACTGTCGCATTTTCATTAACTAACAATTGCGCAACAGGTCTACCTACAGAATGGCTTCTACCAATCACAACAACTTCTTTACCAGCCAATTCGATATTATATTCCTTTAACATACGCATAACTGCTTTTGGAGTACACGGAATCATACCTTTTTGATTCATATACATCTTCGCAACATTATGACTTGTTAAACCATCCACATCCTTACTAGGATCCATGCATTCAATTACTGCTTGTGTATTGATATGCTTAGGTAATGGCATTTGAATAATAATGCCATCAACACTATGATCGTTATTAAGTACATCAATCTCTTGTACTAATGTTTCTTGTGAAACAGTTTCTTCAAATGTTACTAGTTTCACATCAATTCCTACACCATCACAACCTTTAGTAATACTCTTTACATAAGAAATTGAACCATCATCATGTCCAACTAATAGAATTGCTAAAGTTGGTTTACGTAGACCTTTATCTATATAAGAAGTAATCTCTTGTTTTAATGTTTCCTTAATTACAGTAGATACTGTATTTCCATACATAATATTTCCCATAACTACAATTCCTTACTATCTAACATAACCGTTACTGGTCCATCATTGTACAATTCAACTTTCATATCTGCACCAAAAATGCCAGTCTCTACATGTAGTCCTAGATTTCTTAAGGTATCATTGAAATATTCATACAAACGATTGGCTTCATCTGGCTTAGCAGCGTTGGTAAAACTTGGTCTTCTTCCTTTTTTACAATCTGCATATAACGTAAATTGTGAAATGGATAAGATATCACCTTTCACATCTGTAATTGATAAATTCATTTTTCCTTGTTCATCTTCAAACAAACGTAAATCATAGACTTTTTTTGCTAATTTTTCTACAACCTTTTCATCATCTTCATGTGTCATACCTACAAATAGTAAGTAACCTCCTTGAATTTGTCCATTTACGTTTCCTTCAATTGTTACTTTCGCATGTTTTACTCTTTGAATTAGAACTTTCATATCTATCACCTTTTCTATTGTTCTATTTTACCATTTTTTATTTAACAATAAACAAATTTACGATAAAATATTATTCGAGGTGAATTACATGAAAGAACCTTTAGCATTTAGACTTCGTCCTCAAACATTAGATGAAGTTATTGGACAAGAACACTTAACAAATGAGAATGGTATTTTACGCAAATGTGTAAAACAACAAACTATGTTCTCTATGATTTTATTTGGTCCTCCTGGTACTGGGAAGACTACTTTAGCTATGGTTCTTGCGAATGAATTACAAATACCTTATCGATTATTTAATGCAGTTACTTCTAATAAGAAAGATTTAGAGAAAATCTTTGATGAAGCAAAATATTATCGTGGCATGATTGTTATTGTTGATGAAGTACATCGTTTAAATAAGGATAAACAAGATCTATTATTACCTTATATTGAAGATGGAACTATTACATTAATTGGGGCTACAACCGCCAACCCATATCACAGTATCAATCCAGCTATTCGTTCTCGTTGTCATTTATTAGAAGTTAAAGCTGTTACACAAAAAGGTGTCGTACTTGCTTTACAAAGAGCGCTTCAACATCCAAATGGATTAAATAATCAATATACTATGGATGAAGATGCTTTAGATATGATTGCAAGATATAGTAATGGTGATATTCGTTATGCATTAAGTTTATTAGATTTAGTTACACTTGTGACTACAACAAACCACATTTCTTGTGAACTAGTAAAGGAATATGCGAAAGTTCCTAATTCATCAATTTCAAGTTCTGATGATGGTCATTATGATGCAGTTAGTGCCTTTCAAAAATCCATTCGTGGTTCTGATGTTGATGCCGCATTGTATTATCTAGCAAGGCTAATTAGTGCTAATGATATGGACTCTATTGAAAGACGATTATTAGTCATTGCCTATGAAGATATTGGTCTAGCCAATCCTGCAGCTTGTGCAAGATGTGTTCAAGCTATTGATGCAGCGAAACGAGTTGGTTTCCCTGAAGCGCAAATCATCTTAGCGAATGCTGTAATTGATTTGACTTTATCACCTAAATCACGTTCGGCATCAGATGCAATTCATGAAGCTACTGCACTAGTTAATCAAACGGCATATCAAGTGCCTGAATATTTACGACTAACACCTGTTGGTTTAGATCCGAAAGATGCTTATGATTATGGTCGATTTGATATCTGGCATAAAATTCAATATTTACCTAATGAAATTAAAGATGTTGAATTCTATCAACCAAATATCAATAGCAGTTATGAAAAACAACTAGCACAAAATCGTGATAAATTAAAACAAATTAAACGAACAAACGAGTTACGCTCCCTTAAATAGGAACGTAACTTTTTTCTATATCTAATATAGACTTTCTCATACTATTTTTACTGAAATATAGTAGAAAATAGAGAAATATACCCTCTAAGAGCATATATCCGTAGTAAATTAGGCTAATTTCACCATCTAAACTCAAACTCATTGGTAACAATAGAGTTTGTAAAAATGGTATATATTTACAATAATTTATTACATTTGTGTCAAAAATTGACATTGCTACATAGTAAATAAGTATTGGAAGACTATGTATCCATATCATCATATGATTCGCTTCCTCAATACTCTTAGACTTACTCATAAATAACACAATTACATACTGAATCATAAAGATTCCTATTAACATACTAACTATTCCTACTAATAAAATTGGTAATCGGAAATAAGATCCATCTAACACAATAAAGTTTTGAATCCAATCATACAATTGATGAGTGAATGGATAACCATAACGAATTAGTGCCCATATACAAATGAAAACAAACATACATATGTACTCTATGAATATTTGTATCCACCCTTCCACAATTTTACAGACAACATACTGATTACTAGATATGCAAGTTAAATAGTAACTAGCCATTCCACTATGTTTATCTTCAATGATTTCTTGTACACTCCCAATAGATTTTGACATTAAAATAAAGTAAACCATGGTATATACAATCAATTCTAAATACGGATCTTTTATTTTAGAGTGATAGTAGGAAATATCATATAAAGGTTCTGGATATGTAAAACCTGGTACTTTTGAAATGCTGTTTTGAATATCAAACATAACCTCTTCACTTATCACTTCATCACTATATATCTTCCAATCATCTTCAAAAACAATACGAATGTTCGCTTTATCTACATATTCTACATTTACAGTATCTTTGAAGTATTCTTGGTACATGATTGTACTTTCATCTAATGAAACTTGCACTCTTTGAAACAATGTAATATTTTCTAGTATTCTATCTACATATAAGATTCCACCTAAAACCATAAAAATTATTATTAGTTTTAGTACATATTTCTTATTCCATAATTTTCTTTTTAATCCAAAAAATATCATATTAATCATGAGACACCTCTTCAATCGATTCAACGCAACCATCTTTTAAATAGATAACTTTATCACATATACAATTGACTAATTCATATTGATGAAGACTGATTAGGGTAATCCCTTTTCTATTTCGAATCAGATGTATGACTTGTTGGAGTTTATTCTTGTCTAATCCATTAAACGGCTCATCTAAAATTAGGATTTTAGGATTATGTAATATAGCCATAATAATTTGTAATATTTGTTGATTTCCTTTTGATAACTCATATACTTTCCTATACTTAAAATCATGAAGATCAAAATCCTGTAAGCACTCATTAATCTTCTTATTTATATCCTTCTTACCTACACCTTTTAATGTTCCTACAAGTGTCAATAAATCATTCACTATACAATCTTGATATAACCTTTTTTCTTCTGGAACATAACCAAATGCATTTAGATTCATTGCATTAATTGGTCTATTATTGTAGAGTATAACTCCTTCATCTACATCTTCTAATTGTAATAACAGTTTAAATGTTGTTGTTTTACCACAACCATTATTTCCTAGAATTCCTACTACTTTGTTATTCTCTACTTCCCATGTACAATTCCTTAAACCTTTGTTTGACGCATACAATCGAGTCACATTTTTAAATGTTAACATTTTTACCACCTCAATTATTAATACGTCAACTTTTTGAATTATTCCTACCTAAAAATAAAAAAACGTTTCAAAATTGAAACGTTATTCAATTAATGTTCTAACTACATAAGATGCGCAAGCTAATCCTGCACTTGAAGGAACAAATGGACTACTAGAAACTGGATACTTTTCTTTTCTTGTTTGTCCATCTTCATTAATTACTTTGTTTTGAGTAATTGGTGTTTCTGTTGAAAATACTACCGGAACTTTTAGTGATAGATTTCTTCTTCTAGCTTGTGTTCTAACACTTTTAGCTAGTGGATCATTTTCTGTTTTATCCAAGCGAGTTACAATAACTTTCGTTGGATCTAAACGATTTGCCATTCCTAATGAACTTATAATCGGAATTTGTTTTTCTTGTGCATATTCATATAAATCCAATTTACTGGTGACAGTATCAATCGCATCTACTATAAAATCTACTTGTCCTTGCATCATTTCATCAATGTTATCTTTATTCATAAAACAAGCAAATGCAGCAACATTACATTCAGGATTAATATCCGCAATTCTTTGTTTCATAACATCTACTTTTTTAAGTCCCACTGTTGAATGTAGTGCTGGAATTTGTCGATTGATGTTTGTTACATCTACAACATCGTGATCAATTAACACTAATGAACCAATTCCACTTCTCGCTAGAGCTTCACAAGCATAGGAACCTACTCCACCAACACCAAAAACAACAACTCTCTTCTTAGTTAATAGTTCAACATTCTCTTGTCCTATTAAATACTTCATTCGTTCATTCCACATGAAACATTCCTCCAAGTATCTATATCTTTAAGAATTTGTTCACTAATATTAGGTAAACTCATGTCATACCAATGTACATTCATTTGATTATTGAACCAAGTATACTGTCTTTTCGCAAATTGACGTGAATGTTTTTGAATATTTTCAATAACTTCCTCTTTTGTTTGATTTCCTAGGAAATATTGTTGCCATTCACGATATCCAATACCTTGCATACCTTGCATATTCCAAATACCCTCTACCTTACTAAGAGTTTGTATTTCTTCGAACAATCCTTGGTTCATCATTAGTTCTACCCTTAAATTAATACGTTCATACAATTTTGTTCGATCCATTGTACATCCAATGATAAATGCATCATAGATTGGTTTATGTTGTTGGGCATCAATTATCTCTGATTTTACATTACCTGACTTCGCCATAAACAAGGCGCGTAATACACGTTTACGATTATTCATATGAATAGTTTCACATGATTTAGGATCAAGTTCTTTTAACATGGCATACAGCTGTTCACTTGTATATTGTTGATGTTCCTTCATGAACTCTGTATCATCCTCTTGTTCTTTAAATACATAATCATACAAAGTTGATTTGATATATAAACCAGTTCCTCCAGCAATTACTGGAATCTTCTTTTCTTGATGTAATGAAGTCATAATTTCACGAGAAACCTTTTGGAACTCCATAACATTATATTCATCAGTTAATTCTTTAATATCAATTAAATGATGCTTTACACCATCCATTTCTTCAGGTGTTACTTTAGCGGAACCAATATCCAAACCTTTATAAACTTGAATAGAGTCACCACTAATAATTTCTGTATCTAAATGTTTGGCTATTAAAATACTTAAACTTGTTTTTCCTACTCCTGTAGGTCCAACAACAGCTATAACTTTATCCACGTTTAAACTCCTTTATTAATTGTTTTTCACTAATACAGATTAATGTAGGTCTTCCATGAGGACAATGATATGGTTCATCACACTTACCTAAATCATCAATTACTTGTTGTAATTCTACATTCGACAAATGTCGATTGAATTTGATTGAGTAATGACAAGCTAAAGAAGCAATAGCTTCTTTACGAATTTCATCAATCGTATATGTCTTATTTTGATTATACAAATCAATCATATCTTGTAAGAATTCTTTTATTTCTACTTTTTGAATCCAGTTTGGTAATTCTCTACATAATACTGTATTATTTCCAAATGGTTCAAATTGAATACCAATTTGTGATAATTGTTCATTCATTTCTTCAATACGAACTGCTTGGCTTAAAGATATTTCTAATACAATCGGCATTAACAATGGTTGCATAGTAAATGATTGTTTACTGATAGCATTCTTAAATACTTCATAATTGTACTTTTCTTGAGCTGCATGTTGATCAATGATGTATAATCCTTGTTCACCTTGTGCCAAGATATATTTACCATGTAATTGTCCAATGACCTTTAAATCTGGTAAAGTATTCTTCTTTTCTACTTTAACCACTTGTTCTACAACTGTAGATTTAACTTCTACTGGTTGTTTTTCTTCTTTAACAATCACAGGAACTTCTTCTGTAATATAAGTTACAGGTTCTTCCTTTACTTTTACTTCATTCACATATACATCTTCAAACAGATTTTGTAGTTCTGCCTTTGGTTTAGGTGCTACTAATGTTTTAGGACTTTCTACTTCCATCACATTCATATTTGCATGTATTTCTTTATGAATTTGTTTTGCTAGTAAGTCATATAATTGTTTTTCTTTTGATAAACGAATTTCCCACTTAGAAGGATGTACATTCACATCTACTAATTGATAATCCATTTCTATATTTAAAATACAGATAGGATATCTTTCTGGTGAAATATATTTACGATATGCTTCTAGTATCGCTTTTTGGATTAAATAATGATGTACAATACGACCATTAATAAACAATGTCATATATTGTTTTGTTGCGCGTGTAACATGTGGTAAGACAATTACACCTGATACTTTGAAATCATAATCTTCAAAAGCTACATTTACACAATTCTTAGCAACTTCTTTACCATAGACTCTATAAGCCACTTCTGCTAAAGAACCATTCCCATTTGTTTCTAAACGAGTTACATCATTACAAATTAATGAGAATGCAATTTCAGGATGCGAGAATGCAAATTTCTCCATCACATCTACAATAGCATTCGTTTCTGCATTCACTGATTTCATGTGTTTTAAACGTGCTGGTGTTTTATGGAATAAACCGGATACAGTAATATCCGTTCCTTTTGGGACTGCATATGGTCCTGCAGATACCATTTTTCCATATTCCATATCGATACGTGTAGAATCTACACCATCACATGTTAATAAATTTACTTTTGCTACTGAGGCAATCGATGGTAAAGCCTCTCCTCTAAACCCTAGTGTTTGTATAGACCATAAGTCATTAATTGTTTTAATCTTACTTGTCGCATGTCTTTGGAAGGCATTTACTGCATCTTCCTTATCCATACCACATCCATTGTCTATAACTTGTATGGATTGAATACCACCATCTATAATTTTTACTTGAATACGTGTTGCTTGGGCATCAATTGCATTTTCAACCAATTCTTTAATAACTCCCATTGGTCTTTCTACAACTTCTCCAGCCGCAATCATATTCGATAAATGTTCATCTAACTTTATAATCTTTCCCATACATTAGTCCTTCTTATTTACTTCTGTTTTTAAATCCATAACTAATTGTAGAGCTTCTATTGGAGTCAATCGATTTGGATCAATCATATCCAATGTCTTCTTAACAGTTTCTAATCCTACTGGAATTCTTTCCATCATTAACATTTGTGATTGTACTTGTTTCTTATTGGTTTTCTTTTGTTCAAAAGAATTCAATAATACTTGTGCTCGATCTAATACACTTTCAGGCAACTTCGCTAAACGAGCTACATTAATACCATAAGAACGATCTGCTCTACCATCTTTAATCTTATATAAGAAAGTAACTTGATCATTCTTTTCATGTACTTCAACATGCACATTATGTACCCCAGGTAATGTATCTTCCATTTGTGTTAATTCATGATAGTGTGTGGAGAACATGGTTTTAGCACCAATACAAGAAGTAATATACTCTAACATTGATTGTGCTAATGCCATACCATCATAGGTAGATGTACCTCTACCAATTTCATCAAATAGAATAAATGAATTTTCTGTCGCATGTTTTAATGCTTGGTTCGCTTCACTCATTTCTACCATGAATGTTGATTGTCCACTTAAAATATCATCACTAGCACCAATACGAGTAAATACCTTATCAAAGATTGGAAGTTCTGCTTTTTCACAAGGAACATAACAACCAATTTGTGCCATTATAATAATAATAACTGTTTGACGCATATAGGTACTTTTACCACCCATATTAGGACCAGTAATAATTAATACATTCTTATCATTACTCATAGTTACATCATTAGGAATGTAACGAGTGTCTTTATACATTGCTTCAATAATTGGATGTCTACCACCTACGATATGTAAGTGATTATCTTCATTAAATACTGGACGAACATAACTACTTCCTTCACTCACAACAGATAATGAATACAAAGCATCCGCAATGGCTAGTGCATGAGATAGTTGTTGTAAATGAGGAATATGTTTCTTCATTTCATTCATTAATGCTAAGAATAACTCTGTTTCTAAACGAATTGTACGTTCTTCAGCATGTAAAATAGCATCTTCTCTCTCTTTTAACTCGCTAGTTACAAAACGCTCGGCATTGGTTAGAGTTTGTTTTCTTACATATCCCCAGTCATCTTGTACTAAAGCGACATTGCCTTTACTTACTTCAATAAAGTAACCAAACACACGATTATAACCAATTTTAAGATTTTTAATTTGTGTACGTTCTCTTTCTTTATTTTCTAGTGCCGCAATCCACGCTTTACCATTACGTTGAATATCACGATATTCATCTAATAGTTCATTATAGCCATCCACAAACATATTTCCTTCTTTGATAGATACTGGTGGATTCTCTACAAATACATCACGAATTAATGCTAAGGCATCACCACATGCATCCACTTCATCAAACAAACTATAAATGCCACTATCTCTCATAATATCTAAGATGATAGGTGCTTGTAATAATGTTTGTTGTAAACGTAAGCAATCTTTAGCATTTGCACTGCCATAAGCTATACGAGTAATTAAACGATCTAAATCATAAATTTTAGATAATGCTTCTTTTAAGTCACCTTTAGCCATAAAATTGCGATTTAAATATTCAATCATATTTAAACGTTGTTCAATTAACACTCTATCTAATAATGGATACTCTACCCACTTCTTCAACAAACGAGAACCCATACTACTTCTACAATGATCCATAAAAGACCATAAAGTTTCATTTTTACTTGATGTACGTAAAGGTACAATTAATTCTAAATTTTGTTTTGTAGAATAGTCCATATATAAAGATTCTGCTTCATCTGCAATTGTTACTACTTGAAGATGTTGCATCATTCTTTTTTGTGTTGTTTCTAAATATTGTAATAATCTTCCTACTGAAGAAATAATACGTAAATCTTCTACTTCTTTACATAAGTAGTTATACTCTTCTTTTAATTCATAACTATCACATACAGAAATAGTGATACCACTTGTTTGTTTAATTAAATGAGCAGCTTCAGATTCTACAAATTGTTGATCTACTACAATTTCTCTAACACTTTTCGCTTTTAAGAATTGTACTAATGCTTGATCACTCTTTTCAACAAAGTAACCCTTAGTTTCCCCTGTAGCCATTTCACACATAGTTACAGCATATCCATATTGATAATCATAAATAGACGCAATATAAATACTCATTCTTTCATCTAAAGATTCATCCATAATAGTTCCAGGAGTAACCACACGAATTACATCACGTTTAACAATACCTGTTGCTTGTGATGGATCTTCTAATTGTTCAACAATCGCAACTTTATACCCTTTCGCAATTAATCTTTGAATATATCCATTTACAGCATGATGAGGAACTCCACACATAGGAACCTTTTCCTCTACACCTGCATTTCTTCCGGTTAATACTAAATCTAATTCATGAGATGCCGTTTTTGCATCATCAAAAAACAACTCATAAAAGTCGCCTAATCTATAAAATACTAATGCATCTAAATAGTTCTTTTTAACTTCTAAATACTGTTGCATCATTGGCGTATATTCTGCCATAATCTCACCTACTGTCTTTATCTATTATAACAAAAAAAGAAAAGTAGATGCTACCATCTACTTCACTTTGATTTGACTTTCTTGTTCAACTGGTTTTCTTAACAATTCTTCTTGATACTTTTTCCACTCTTTAACAACACCCTTACGGATAATTGTACTATTTGGACCAAATTCAATCGCAAAACCTGCACGAGATTCTGTTACTTTAAAGACGTCAATTTCTTCTAATAATCGATAATTTAATTTCGTTGGATCATATAACATAACTGTAATTTTATTTAATGAAGAATTGATAATACGAATATTCGCAACACCACCAATAGCTTCAATAAAAGTAAATAGTGTATCTTCATTTTTATGAATATCCAAGAAATCACCAGCTAATACTTTATAGTATAGATTTGTCATTAAGAAATATAGAATGAAATAAATAACACCAACAATTAAAATAATCATAATTGTTTGAGCATAATTTTCATTTCCAAAGTAACCAATCAATGATGTTAATGTACCTGGCATAGCTGTTTCCAATGCTCCTGTAAATGTATAACCCAATTGTACAGATAAACCTGTAAATATTGCAAACAGTGCACTCATTGATAATACGTGCATGAAATATAACATTGGAGCTGATACAATTAATAAGATTTCTAATGGAATTAATGTTCCATTAAATACAGAAACAAAAGTCGCTAACACGAAGAAGAAAGCATATTTTCTTTTTTCCATTTTGTCTGTATGTAAAAAGAACATTGCCCAAATCATTCCAGGAACTGCAAACATATTCATTACATAATATGGAGTAATGAATCTTCCATATCCAAATGTATCTAAATTTTGTGTTGTTAAAGCAGTCCAAATACTTACATCACCAACATAATTCTTACCAAAAGCATCCATCCAAGATCCACCTAAGCTATTTAGCCAAAATGGATTTCTAATTAATACATCCAATCCAAATAATGACATAATACGTTCAATAACACCATACACAAACATATTAATTGGATTATAAATATCAGATGCTATCATTTCAAATATTTGTTTTAAGAAGTTAATTACATATGGCCATCCTAATGAGAATAAAATTGCAACTATAACAGTATATATAATTGTTGTAATTAATGACCAACTATCATTATCAATAAAAGATAAAACACCATAAGTAAATCGTCTTCTAGAACCCATATAACACATTCTAGTAATGACAACTACAATAATACTTGATAACAACCCAGTTACTAATGGATAACGAATACCACCAGCAGATAACAATACTACTTTCGCATCAATTTGCATTCCTAAAAAAGAAGAATAACAATAACTTGGTAAATCCGTTGTTGCAACAAACATCGTCACTACATGGAAAATAACAAAAGCAATTACACCAACATAAGCTGGGACTGAATCTTCATATCGTTTAGATAATAATTTAATTACAATTAACATTGGAAATAATGCAATTAAGAAACTACCTACATATTTTAAAAATCTACAAATTGATAAGAATATTTCATTTGTTACATTGATATAAGGTGTAATATTGGGATTTATAAAAAAATCACCAATCCCCATAAGTACGATTGCTATAAAAAACATTTTCAAAGGAAATTGAAGAATTTCTAGCAATGAATACCATCTTTTCATTTTTTTATCACCTCTATATAATATAATATCATTATAAAAAGTTGCTTTCAACAAAAGGAAAATTTTGTAGTTGTTTTTAATAGACTAGAAAAGAGGATTATTATGCTTGATAATAAAGAAGTAGAATTAAAAATGATTTTAACTAAGGAACAATTTGATGCATTATTACAATTTTATTTACCATCAAATTTTATCAAACAAACGAATTATTACTTTTCTTCAACAAACAAAACGAATTTTCAATCTATTAGAATTAGAGAAAAAGAAGGAAAATATCTTTTTACTTTAAAAGAAAAATATCCAGATTATGTACAAGAATATGAAAAATATACTCATTCCTTAAATTTAATGGATGATAGCGATATTCTTAAAGTTTTGGAAGAAAGAAAATTATATCCTCCGTATAATGAGATTGGTAAGTTAACAACCAAGCGATTCACTTATGTAATTCCAAATCAAGCAGAGTTATGTTTTGATATCAATGAATATTATGGAATTATAGATTATGAAATTGAATATGAAGTAATCAATCCTCATAATCATCTCGAAGCTTTTGTAAACATTCTAAAACAAGCAAACATCCAATTTATCCCTAACCCTATCTCCAAAGTAAAACGTTGTTTACAAGCAAAAGAAAAGAACGACTAGCGTCGTTCTTTTTTATTCGATAATTACTTGTTCATCTTGATCAAAATATTTTACTAAAGAAGTTTTAATTGTGTCATTTGTTAAAACATGAAATACATATTTGTCTTTTTCATCTTTAACAACACTCTTCCACATAAGAATATGTCCAAGCAATAATTTTAATTTATTCGCATCTTTATATCCAATATGAGCAGGAATGTAAATATGAATAGAACCATTAATCCACTTCATCCATTCATATTCACTATAAATTAATGGATATACCCATTCATCATTTTTACGAATTTCTTTGAATACATTTTTATTTTTCTTACTTTCTGATTCTGTATATGGATAATCTTGAACTTTAGTGTGTAATGCAGAAATTTTTAATAAATTAACATCTTCTTCAAATTTCAATACATCTACTACTTTGTTATTCATAGCAGCTGACCAAATATCAATACCAATTTCTTTTGCTTTTTCTAAAATTTGGCATGTGATTGTACTTCCATTCTTATCATCTAAATACATGTAACTTTCCATATTTACTGGAACATTCATACCAAATTCTGATAAATAGATTGGATGATTAAAGAAAAGCACATCTTGAATATATAAACAATTCAATTGTTCTGGCAATTCACCATCACTAGTTAAATTACAAATAGCTTCAGATAATTCTGCTTTTGTGCTATATCCATTTTCTTGTTGATATTGTCTCCACATTTGATCAAAACTCATTGTACGGTTTTTAATGTATTTACCATATCCTACAATTCCCTTTTCATTCCCTTTTTGACCATTTATTGTTTTTGTTAAAAAGAAAATCATATCTCCTGGGTGAAAATTTCTAATTTTCTTTTGTGACATTGGTCTCCAAAAGTTTAATGACTGATTACCATTTAATCTATGAAACTCAATCATATTTTTATCAGTCACATATACAATAGATGCCATATCTTCACCTCCAACAATTGTTTCACGTGAAACACTATAATTATTATACAAAATTAATCAACAAAACTCACCATTTTATGAATTAATATTTACTGAATTATAAACTTTTTGAGCCCATAATAAATCAATTTCAAAATCATTAAATCGATTTATTACACCTTCATATTCTTTTTCTAATCGTGTATATTCCATCTCATCAAAAGATATTGCTCTTACATTATCAATAACATCTTTTTCAAATAAGATAAACACACATTCAGCACTACCATCTACATTCACAAAAATAATATCATCTAAATTATTCAATTCTTTATCATATCCATTTACAATGAATTCATATTTATATAATTCAATAATACGATCATCTAAATCTCTATCAAAAATTCTAACCTTCTCTTTTAATCGTTCATATTCATTCACAATACGATATTTATAAGATAATTCTTTAAAATTTGATTTTAATTCACTATTAATTGTATTTACAAACGTATTAAACTCTTCCTTTTGTTTATCTACATTTTCATTATTGGTATAACGAATCATATAATGAACATCCATATCGTTATAAGTAAATGGATAAGATAAATAGAACATCTTGCCACATTTAGGACATGTTAATACAAACAATTCATCATTAATCACTTTATCTTTCAAAATTGGATTCAAAGTTACATTAACAGAATCAAATACATCATATTCCATTACTTCATTACATTGATTACAAGTTACATTTCTATAAATTTGACTTATCATATATTTACTCCTTTTATTAATAAAAAGATAGAATTATTGTTTAATTCTACCTTCCATTGCTTTAATTAAAGTTAATTCATCCGCATAATCCAAATTAGCACCCATAGGTAATCCATGAGCTAATCTTGTTACTTCAACATTTCTTTCTTTTAACGTCTTCGATAAATATAAAGCTGTTGTTTCACCATCCAATGTAGGATTTGTCGCAATAATTACTTCACGAATACCTTCTAATCTTTCATATAAAGATTTGATATTGATATCATCAGGTAAAATTCCTTTAGTTGTTGAAATTGCACCATTTAATACATGGTAATATCCACTATACCCTGTTTTTTCTATTGCAAAGATATCTTTAGGATGTTGTACAACACAAATATACTCTTTTTTTCTATTTTCATTTGCACAAATATCACAAATATTACCTTCAGTAATATTTCCACAAATACTACAGGTTTTAATGTTATTTTTTACTTTTAATAAACTTGATGCGAAATCTTCTACATCTTCAACGGATTGATCCAAAATACACAAAGCATATCTCTCTGCGGTTTTAGCACCAACACCAGGTAAAGATTTAAATGCATCAATCAAATTTTGTAATGATTTAGGATACATATTAATCCTCCTTAATAATTACATTTCCTTGTCCAAATAATTGAATTACTTTTTCTTCTACACTAAGATTTTTAGGTGTTTCAATTTTTTGTTCCACTTTTTCTTTGATATAGCTTTTAGAAGATGGTAAAGTACCATTACTTCTTCTTACCTTAAACAATTCAATTAATTTTGTGCGTTCTTCTGCAATTAAAGCAACTACACAACGGTCATTGCCTAATACTTTTACTAATAATTCTTGTAATTCATCAGTATCACTAAAATTATTAATTTCATTAGCTATTGACTTATTCGTTACTGCTAAGATAAGACTATCTTCGCTAGCTGCAACAATTTCAGCAGATTTTAATAAGTTTGCATATTTAGCATATTGAATATCAAATTGATATTTGTTAAATAAGTTCCATGAACTTAAATCTTTTTCTTTTTGCGTTTTGTTAGCTTCTACTAGCATTTCTAATAACATTTCATAATCAATCTCAACATCTTCTGGAGTTTTAATATTTTCTACTACTTCTTTTTTAACTTCTTCAAATGTTTCACGTGAAACATCAATAGACATTTCTTTTAATTTATTTTTTAAATCATCAACATTACGAACAACGTTTACAGGTTCTGTTTTTTCAACAACTACTTTAACTTCTTCTTTTTTATTAAATAAATCTGTAGCTTTAATTAACATAACCTCAAAATAAGAATTTACATTTGTAGAGAAGCGATACTTTTCAATAGTATCTAATAATAAATCAATTAAAGAAACTAACTCCTTAGCACGATAATCATACAAGATAGATTCTACTTCCTTTTTATTTAATTTATTCAACAATTCTACATTTTCAACATATGAATAAATTAAAATTTCTTTAGAAATTTCCATTAAATCCGCAGTTAAGCGTTTAATATCTACCCCTCTATCAAAATATTGTTTAGCTAATGATAATAATTGGTCTACATCTTTATTATGAATAAGTCTTAACATAGTTATTAATTCTTCACTAGAAACTAAACCATAAATTTCAGATACATCTTCAATACGAATACCATCAATAGCATAAGATACACATTGATCTAAGATACTTAATGCATCACGCATTCCACCATCTGCTAATCTAGCAATTAATTGTAGTGCATCATCGCTGCAAATAATATCAGCATCTTCGCAAACAATACGCAAGCGATTTACAATATCATTATCAGCCACTTTACCAAAATCATATCTTTGACAACGAGATAAGATAGTTGGCAGTACTTTATGTGGTTCTGTTGTAGCTAAAATGAAAATAACATGTGCAGGTGGTTCTTCTAATGTTTTTAATAAAGCATTAAAAGCACCTTGAGTTAACATATGAACCTCATCAATAATATAAACTTTATATTTAGATTGTAGAGGTGCATACTTTACTTTTTCAATTAAATCACGAATTTCATCAACACCATTATTACTAGCTGCGTCAATTTCTATAACATCTGGATGTGTTCCTTCAATAATAGCTAAACAATTATCACATAAGTTACATGGTTCTTCGTTATAATCAGCACAATTTACCGCTCTAGCAAAAATTTTAGCTAAAGTTGTTTTTCCTGTTCCTCTAGGACCACAAAATAAATATGCATGTGCAATATGATCTTTTTTAATTGAATTTCTTAGTGTTTGAATAATATATTTTTGCCCAACAACCTCATTAAAAGCTAATGGACGATATGTACGATATAGTGCTTTATATGCCATAGAATAACCTCTCTTACAATATATTTATTATATAATAAAAAAAGCGATAAGACTATCGCTTTTACTTTTGACGTTTCTTTTTAAAGTATTCTTTCAATAAATTTGAACATTCTTCTTCTAATACTCCACCCTTATATTCAGGATAGTGATTAAAACCATTATGATCATACATATGTAAGCAACTTTCGACACATCCACCTTTAGGATCATATGCACCATATACAACTCTTTTCATTCTAGATAAAATCATAGAACCAGCACACATAGGACATGGTTCCAATGTTACATATAATGTACAACCATCTAGTCTCCAACTATTTAATTTCTTACATGCTTTTTGTATTGCTAAAATTTCTGCGTGTGCTATTGCATCTTTTAATTTTTCACGTTTATTGTATGCTCTAGCAATAATTACTCCATCTTTAACAATCACTGCACCAATTGGAACATCATCAATTGCTTCCGCTTTTTTTGCTTGTTTAATTGCCTCTTTCATAAATAGAATATCATCATTCATACTTACACCTCTTTTAGATACAAAAAACGGTACACACACAAACCGACTCTTATGGCTGCTTCCTTCCGGACCTGACCCGATTCAAGCGATTCATGTTGTACCGCTAGTATTATACTATAAACCCAATATCGAAACAACCTTTTTTTAATCAATATCAAATTGGAACACCATCTTCTTAGGCTTATTTCTTTTATCAGCTAACTCAATAATTTTATCAATTTCAATACTAGATAAATCATGATTACTTAAATAAGCATCCAAAAATTTAACGACAGATCCATCATAAATAGTATTAATAATTTCACTAGATTCACTTTTTTGATAATCATCTTTAGATATTAATGATTTTACAAACGTATTCTCATTCACTAAGATTCCCTTTTCATTCAATCTCTTAATAAATGTATATGTAGTTGATTTTTTCCAGTTAAATTGATCATTACATAATTTAACTAATTGTGTAGAACAAATTGGTTCATATTGCCATACCAAATTCATAAATTTGATTTCTGTATTCGTTAATCCCATAAATATACCACCTTTTATTACTAATATAGTATACAAATAGTTTACAAATGTAAACTTATATTTCAAAAAAAAGGATTCAAATTTGAATCCTTTTGACCTATTTTTTAGGAGTAATAATTGTTTTACCACCCATATATGGACGTAATGCTTCAGGAATTAATACTGAACCATCTTCTTGTAAATTATTTTCTAAGAAAGCAATTAACATTCTAGGAGGAGCTACACAAGTATTATTCAATGTATGAGCGAAATATTTACCATTTTCACCATTTACACGAATACCTAAACGACGTGCTTGTGCATCACCTAAATTTGAACAACTACCTACTTCAAAATATTTTTGTTGTCTTGGAGACCAAGCTTCAACATCGATTGATTTAACTTTTAAATCTGCTAAATCACCTGAACAACATTCTAATGAACGCACAGGAATATCCAATGTACGGAAGAAATCAATTGTATTCATATATAATGTTTCAAACCATTTTGGACTATCTTCTGGTTTACATACAACAATCATTTCTTGTTTTTCAAATTGGTGAATACGATATACACCACGTTCTTCAATACCATGAGCACCTTTTTCTTTTCTAAAACATGGAGAATAACTTGTTAATGTATAAGGTAATTCTTTTTCTTCTAAAATAGAATCAATAAATTTACCAATCATAGAGTGTTCACTTGTACCAATTAAGTATAAATCTTCACCTTCGATTTTATACATCATATTTTCCATTTCAGCAAAACTCATAACACCAGTAACAACTTCACTACGAATCATATATGGTGGAATAACATAAGTGAAACCACGATCAATCATGAAGTCTCTAGCATAAGAAATAATAGCTGAATGTAATCTAGCAACATCTCCCATTAAATAATAGAAACCATTACCAGCAACTTTACGAGCACTGTCTAAATCAATACCTGCTAATTTTTCCATAATTTCAGTATGATATGGAACATCAAAAGGTTTTAATGCAGGTTCACCATATTTTTGTAATTCAACGTTTTCACTATCATCTTTTCCAATAGGAACTGTTGGATCAATAATATTAGGAATAATCATTTGAATTTGTTTTACTTTAACTTGTAATTCATCTTCTAGTTTTTCAATAGCTGCCATTTCATCGCCTAATGCTTTTACTTGAGCTTTTACTTCTTCAGCTTCTTCCTTTTTCTTTTGACCCATTAATACACCAATTTGTTTACTTAATGCATTTCTTTGAGCACGTAAATTATCTGCCTTTGTTTTACAACCACGATATTGAGCATCTAACTCAATTAATTCATCAACCATAGCTACTTTATGATCTTGGAATTTTTTACGGCAATTTTCTTTTACTAGTTCCGCATTTTCACGGATAAATTTCATATCTAGCATTTCTATTTCCTCCTTAAAATAAATAAAAAAAGACATCACCCACAAAGGGACGATATCTCGCGTTGCCACCCTTCTTATAGATAATAAAAATTATCTATCACTCAATTAGATAACGGCTAATACCGGAAGTGAATACTTAATTTCCTCACTTCACTCCGAGGTTGATTTCCATATATTTTTACATCAGTTTACACCAACCACTGATTCTCTTTGCTAAAAGATATATGTACTTATCCTCATCAACGAGTTAACAGTATTATACACAAAATGAATCAAATTATGCAATAAAATAACAAGAAAACAGGTAAAATAAGCCATTTTTACTACAAAAATATCAACTCTATACTTACGTTAGAGTATAAAAAAGGATGAAACTATTAAATTTCATCCTCAAAACTCTATTCAGACACTACTTCTTCAGTAGTTTCTTCACTATTTTCATCCAATTCTTCTTTCATTAAAACTGTACAAGAAGAAACAGCACAATCTTCATCAACATTAATTAAACGAACACCTTGTGTATTTCTACCATAAATAGCAACATTTTCTAATGAAATACGAATCACAATACCAGCATCAGTCACAATTAATAAATCTTCATCGCCATTTACAGCACGTAAACAACATAACTTACCATTACGATCTGTAATATTAATTGTACTTACACCCTTTGCTCCACGAGAAGTTAAACGATATTCAGTAATTAAAGTTTTCTTACCATAACCTTTTTCTGTTACAGCTAAGATATATTCACCTTCAGCATTAGTTGCCATACCAACAACTTCACTATCATCTACATTAATACCCTTAACACCAGAAGCATTTCTTCCCATTGGACGAACATCATTTTCATTGAAACGAACAGCCTTACCATTAGAAGCACCAATGATAATTTCATCATTACCACTAGTTCCCTTAACATCAACCAATTCATCATCAATTAATGTAATCGCAATCTTACCATTTTGACGAATAGATTCAAATTCACTAATTGCTGTACGTTTTACAATACCCTTCTTCGTCACAAAGAATAAGTATTTAGATTCATCTTCTAAATTATAAGGAACTAAAGCTTGTACCTTATCATCTTTATCAATGTTCAATAAGTTAATGATAGGAATACCTTTACTAATACGACTACCAGCAGGTAATTGGAATCCTCTCATTCTAAATACTTTACCTCTATTTGTAAATACTAATAAATAATCATGAGTAGACATATTGATAGCACGATCAATTACATCATTTTCATTCATATTCATACCCTTAACACCTTTACCACCACGATTTTGTGTACGATAGGTATCAATAGGTAAACGTTTAATATAACCAGTCTTAGTTAATGTAACTACAATCTTTTCTTCTGGAATTAAAGATTCATCATCAAGATATTCAATATCAGTTAAATTAATTTCAGTACGACGTTCATCCGCATACTTCGCTTTAATTTCCAATAATTCATCTTTAATAACTTTAAGAATATTTGCTTCACTAGATAAAATAGTACGTAAACTATCTACTAATTTGAATAATTCTAATAATTCATTTTCAATCTTATCTCTTTCTAAACCAGTTAATCGTTTCAAACGCATATCTAAAATAGCATTTGCTTGAATATCAGACAAATCAAAACTTGTCATCAAACGATTTCTAGCTTCATCATCATTTTTAGAAGAACGAATAATGTGAATTACTTCATCAATATTATCCAATGCTTTCTTTAAACCTTCTAAAATATGAACACGTTTTAATGCTACATCTAAATCATAACGAGTTCTACGTTCAATGATTTCTTTTTGATAATCAACATATTTACGTATAATATCAATCAATCCTAATGTCTTAGGAACACCTTTATCCAACATCAATAGAATAATTCCATAAGATGTTTGGAATGAAGTATGCTTATATAATTGATTTAAAATAACTTGAGCATTCGCATCACGTTTTAAAGTAATTGTAATCTTAATACCATTCTTTAAATCTGAATGATAGTCCGCAATACCTTCAATTGTTTTATTATGAACTAACTCAGCTACTTTATTCTTTAATTCAGACGTATTTACGCCATAAGGAACTTCATCAATAATAATGACTTGTCTACCCTTTTCCTCTTCAATACGTGCCTTAGAACGAACAGTAATCACTCCACGGCCTGTTTCATAAGCCTTACGAATACCACTATTACCTAAAATAGTAGCTCCAGTAGGAAAATCAGGTCCTTTAATATATTGCATCATTTCACCCAATGTAATTTCATTGTTATCAATATATGCAACACAACCATCAATCACTTCACCTAAATTATGAGGAGGAATATTTGTAGCCATACCAACCGCAATACCTGTTGTACCATTTACTAAAATATTAGGAAAACGAGAAGGTAAAACTACAGGTTCTTTTTCACTCTCATCAAAGTTAGGAATAAAATCAACTGTATTTTTATTAATATTTCTTAATAATTCTAAAGAAATCTTAGATAAACGAGACTCTGTATAACGCATAGCCGCAGCCCCATAACCCTCGATATTACCAAAGTTACCATGACCATCAACTAACATATAACGATACGAGAAATCCTGTGCCATACGCACCATCGCATCATAAATACTTGAATCTCCATGAGGATGGTATTTCCCCATAACATCCCCAACAATTCTTGCACTCTTTTTATGAGGTTTATCCGGACTATAACCAGATTCATACATAGAATATAAAATACGTCTATGAACAGGTTTTAAACCATCACGCAAATCTGGTAAAGCACGTGAAACAATAACACTCATTGAATATTCAAGAAAGGAATCTTTGACTTCTTTTACAATGTTATTTTTTTCTAAACGATCCATCAAATCATTCTCCTTTCTAGAAATCTAAATTTTGTACATATGTAGCATTTGTTTCAATAAATTGTCTTCTAGGTTCAACTTCTTCACCCATCAACATAGAGAATACTAAATCTGCTTCCATTGCATCATCAACCGTAATTTGACGCAAAATACGCTTATTAATATCCATAGTTGTTTCATTTAATTCTTCCGCATCCATTTCACCTAAACCCTTCATACGATTAATTTCGTATTTTGTATTAGGAGACAATGTAGCTAAATATTCATCTCGTTCTGCTTCATTTAAAACATATTTAATCTTTTTACCATGTTTAATAACAAACAATGGAGGTTGAGCTGCATACACATGACCAGCTTCCACAATCGGTTTAAAGAAACGATAGAACAATGTTAATAACAATACACGAATATGACTACCATCAACATCGGCATCAGTCATAATAATAATTTTATTGTAACG
The DNA here is from genome assembly GCA_017473265.1 of Erysipelotrichaceae bacterium. GTDB lineage: Bacteria > Bacillota_I > Bacilli_A > Erysipelotrichales > Erysipelotrichaceae > RGIG4607. Next base: position 59,362 of record JAFULQ010000002.1, read on the forward strand.
AAGTTTTGATAAATCAAAATCCTCACCAATACCAGTACCAAAAGCCGTAATAATTGTACGAATTTCTTCATTAGATAAAGCACGATCTAAACGAGCCTTCTCAACATTTAAAATCTTACCACGTAAAGGTAAAATAGCCTGTGTCATACTATCTCTACCTTTAATCGCACTACCACCAGCAGAATCCCCTTCGACTAAGAAAATTTCAGATACAGAAGAATCCTTACTCTTACAATCTGATAACTTACCATAGAAATTAGTAATATCTAAATCACCTTTTCTACGAGTTAATTCACGAGCTTTCTTAGCAGCTAAACGAGCCTTACTAGCTAAAATTGTTTTATCAACAATTGTACGAGCTACACTAGGATTTTCTAACAAGAAACGTTCCAATTGTTTACCAAAAATATTAGAAACAATCTTACGAACTTCAGAGTTACCTAATTTTGTCTTTGTTTGTCCTTCATATTGAGGATCTGGATGTTTAACAGAAATAATAGCTGTTAAACCTTCTCTAACATCATCACTACTCAAAGATTCATCATTTTTAATCATCTTGTTATCTTTTGCATAGTTGTTAATAATACGAGTTAAAGCTAAACGGAAACCTTCTTCATGCGTTCCACCTTCACCTGTATTAATGTTATTACAGAAAGAATAAATATTTGAAACATAACCAGAATTGTATTGCATAGAAATTTCACATACAATACCATCTTCTTCACCTTCACAATAAACAACTTCATCATGAATTGGATCTTTACTCTTATTCAAATATTGAACATATTCTTTAATACCACCACTATACAAATATTCAACTGTCTTATCTTCAGGTTCAAATTCAAACACTAATTTAATTCCCTTATTTAAGAAAGCTAACTGACGAATTCTTTGTTTTAATGTTTCATAATCATATTTTGTTGTTTCTTGGAAAATTTCACCATCCGCTTTAAAAGTAACTAAAGAACCATGCTTACTAGCATCACAATCCCCAACAACCTTTAAAGGTTCTTCAATATTTCCACCATTACTAAACTTAACAAAATATTCTTTACCTTCATTAAATACAGAAACCGTTAACCATTCACTTAATGCATTAACTACAGAAGCACCAACACCATGTAAACCACCAGAAACTTTATAAGCTCCTCCACCAAATTTACCACCAGCATGTAATACTGTAAAAATAGTTTCTACTGCACTAATTCCAGTTTTTGTATTAATACCAACAGGCATACCACGTCCATTATCTTCAATAGATACGATATGATCTTTATCAACACGAATATGAATTTCACTTGCATATCCAGCTAACGCTTCATCAATTGAGTTATCAACAATTTCCCATACTAAATGATGTAAACCTCTTTGTGATGTAGAACCAATATACATACCCGGTCTTTTACGAACCGCTTCTAATCCTTCTAAAACTTGAATATCATCCGCTTCATACGAATGTTCAACTTTAGTTTCTAAATCATAGATTTGTTTTTCATCCATTGATTAGCACTTCCTTTCTCAATTTTATAAATCACCGCCTGATTCATTATTGAATCCAATAAATCCTCAGGATCTGTTGTTGTAATAATTGTTTGTACCTTTTTAGGTAAAATTTGAATCAAACGATTTTTTTTATGATTATCTAATTCAGATAACACATCATCTAACAATAAAATTGGATATTCATTTGTATATTCATGAATAATTGCGACTAAAGATAATTTTAATGCAATAATAATCATTCTCTTTTGACCTTGAGAAGCCATAGCTAATACATCAAAATCATTGATAGTAAAAACAATATCTTCTCTATGAATACCAATATTTGTTTGTCTTAATAATAAATCTCTATCCCTTGTTGTTTCATACTTAGAAATTAAATCATGTTTAATTACTTCATCATCAATATCATAATTAACTACACTATCGTATTTAATTTTGATAACATCATCAGACTCCGTCATTAATTGATAAAATTTCGTAATATATCCATTCAATTTATCAACAAACAATTGTCTTTTCTTAATAATTGAAACTTGAGGTAAAATCATTTGTTCAGTAATTGCATCAAACAAAATACGATCAACATTATCTTGCTTTAAATACGCATTTCTTTCCTTTAACAAACGATTATATGTATTTAATTGATTAATATATATATTTGACATTTTACCCAACTCAACGTCTAAAAAATGACGACGATACTTAGGAGAAGCATCAAATAAATTCATATCTGTAGGAGAAAATAAAACTGCATTAATTTTCCCAATAAATTCACTAACTTTTTTAACAGATTGATTACGAATACTTAGATTTTTTCCTTTTTTATGAATTACAGCAGAAAACCATAATTTTTGATCCTCATAACAAGTATGACAATCAATACAAGAAAATTCTTCATTCAATTTAATCAATTGAACATCTTCAATATTACGATGAGACTTTGTTGTGGACATAAAATAAATGGATTCAAGTAAATTTGTCTTACCCTGTCCATTTTTCCCAATGAAAATATTAATACCAGGAGTTAATGTAATAGCACATTGATCATAATTGCGAAATGATTTCAAACGTAATTGATCAATATACATTATTCAACCTCATATTCTTTATTTTCAATTTGGATTTTATCATTAGGATATAATTTTCTTCCACGACGATCTTCTTTTTCACCATTCACTTTGATATTCAAAGTCTTAACAGCAACCTTAGCTTCACCACCAGAAGAAATCCAATCAGTGATCTTCAACAACTGTCCAAGTGTGATAAATTCAGTTGTAATTTTTACCTTCATTTACATCCCTCTTTTCCATTTTTCCACCATTATATTTTACCATAAAAAAGCCCTTTTTATAAGGGCTTTTTACTAAGAAAATGTACGAACAGGAAGAACTAATTGAAGCGTTGTTTCATCATCTAAAGAAGTAAGAATAAATGGTTTCATTTCCCCACAAAATTGAATTTTAACCTTCTCACCATTTAATCCTTTTAAGGCATCAGAAACATATTTTCCACTAAAAGATAACTCTAGTGGTTTACCTTCATAACTGTCAAAATATAGATTTTCTTTAGATGAACCAATTTCTTGAGAACGAGAAGAAATAACAATTTCATTTTCATTCATACTTAATTTTAAAATACAGAATAAATCATTTTCATTTTTAATAAATGATTGTCTATCAATCGCATGAACTAAATCTTTAATATTCATAACTAAAGAATAGTCATAGTTGTTAGGAATAAAACGAGAAGTATCTGGATAAGAACCATCAATTAAACGAGTTTGAATAATTGTATTATTACAAATAAATTGAGCTTTCTTATCTGTAATAGCAACTTCTACATTTTCTTCTTTATCTAATAATCTAGCAACTTCTAATAAACTTTTTGCAGGAATTGTAATATTAAATTTTAAATCATTATTAATTTCAACAACCTTACGAGATAAACGATAACTATCAGTCGCAATACATGTCATTGAAGAACCATCACAGCTAAAGTTAATACCTGTTAATGCTGGTCTTGTTTCTTGTGATGAAGTAGCGAAATATGTTTGGTTTATAATATTTTTTAATAAAGTAGATGAAATTGTAAAAGATTTAGCTGGTTTATTAAAATCAATTAATGGATATTCATTAGATTTAATACCATTGATTTTAAATTCAGAAGTATTACCACTAATCTTAGTTAAAGAACCATCAATAATTTCAATTTCAACTACATCACTATCAATCTTACGAATAATATCATTAATATAATTTTTATTAATTACAATACTACCTTCTTCATATACTTCAAATACGCCTTCATCATTTTTAGATTTCATAGTTTTAATTGAAATATCTGAATCAGAAGCAGTTAATTCAATATGATCATTTTTAACATCAAACTTAATACCTAATAATGAAGGTAATGGTGAATTTGAAGAAATTGCTTTAGAAGCAATCGTAATCATATTCAATAAATCAATACGGGACATTTTAAAATACATAACTATCTCTCCTTTTATATATATAATTATACTCTAATAATAATAAGGGGTGTGGAAAATGTGGAAAACTCACAAAAACCCTTTATTTATAGTATTTTTTTATGTTTTTTAATGTTGATAAAAAGTGAATAAATGTGAATAACTATGTTAGTTTCTTTTCAATATCTAAAATTGCTTGTTGATATTGAGGGTTTTCTTTTAATAGTTTTTCAATCTTTGTACATGCAGAAATAACTGTCGCATGATCACACTTATTAAAAGTAGCACCAATTTTCTTATAAGGCATATCTAAGTGTTTTCTACATAAATACATAGAGATATGTCTTGCGGTAGTAATGGTTTTAATTCTTGATTTAGATAAAACTTGTTGTTTTGTTAAACCGTAATAATTAGCTACTGTGTTAATAATGAATGATGGACTAATATTATTTTTATTAATATTAGCATTTGCAATCATATCTTTTAATGCTTCTACTGTAAAATCGTAAGTGATTTTTTGTCCTTTACCAAAGTTAATTGAATAGTAAACAAGTCTTGTTAGCATACCTTCTAAAGAACGAACATCACCAGTGCAGTTAGTCGCAATATATGAAAGAGATTCTTCATCACATAAAGATGAGAAATCAGTTCCTTGTGTTTTTGCTTTTAATTTTAAAATTTCTAGTCTTGTTTCAAATTCAGGTGAATTTATCGTTACAGATAAACCAGAAGAAAAACGTGAAATTAAGCGTTCTTCAATATCATTTAATTCTAGCGGTGGTTTATCTGAAGTTAAGATAATTTGTTTACGATTATTTACCAAACTATTGTAAATTTGGAAGAATGTTTCGTTTGTTTTTTCTTTACCTGCAAGAATTTGAATATCATCAACTAATAAAACATCAACTGCTTTCAATTCCATTTTAAATTCATCTATATTTTTAGTTTTACTAGCCATATAGAAACGATCAATAAAATCAGAAGCAGGAATGTATAATATATTCTTTTCTGGTTGATTTTTCTTAATAAAGTTTCCAATAGCATACATTAAATGGGTTTTACCTAAACCACTATCACCATAAATAAATAATGGATTATAGAATTTACCTGGATTTAAAGCACATGCTAGTGCAGCTGAATGAGCTTCTTTATTACTAGAACCAACTACAAAGTTATCAAATGTAAAATCTGGTAAAACATTATCTTCCATTGTTGGAGTAAATTGAGGAACTGACTTCGTAACTGTTTGATTTTGTACATAATCATTTTCAAATACGAATTTACATTGAATTTCTCTTTGAGTAATTTCACTCATTACTTTATCAAAATATGGCTTTTCATTTTCTAATACGATAGCACCAAAACGTTCTGGTGTCGTAATAATTGCTGTAGTATCATTTAAATCAACTAATTTTGTTTTTTGAATATATGCGTCATAAACGACTTTGTCATATTTTCCAGTTGAAATGATATTATTTAATATTTTTTCCCAAATACTATGTAAATAGCTTTCTAAACTTGTCATTGTCATTATAAAACTCCTTATATAAACACGATATGTATCGAAATAAGCTTTTAAGTTTTCCACATTGTGAATGTGTGCAATATAATATTAACTTTTCCACATATAATTGTCTATAAAAAAATGTGGATAACTCATGTTTTCCACATTCTATAAATATGTAAAATAACCTTTATTTATAGGCACTTTTTATACTTTTCCACACTTTTCCACATCTTTTCAATGTTGATAAAATGTGAATAAAATGTGTGTGGATAAAAAAATGTGGAAAATGTGAATAATTTTTGTGAAATCCACAGAGTTTTCCACACTGATTAAGTGTAAAAAGTCCTTTATTTATAAGGCCTTTTTTAATTTAAATTCACAATCCACATAATGTGGAAAACTGACTTATACACGTGTTAATAAATAAAAGTATATTGTGGATATAAAAAAGTATTGAAATTTGATATTATAGTAGTGGTGATTAAATTATGAAGAAAAAAATTGCGTATGTTTTTATGTTATTAGTTTTAGCAGCAATTGGTGTATATGAATATTTTGGTATCCATTTTGCAATGAATCAAATTAATATGTATCAGTGGTTATTACAAATTATTGGTATTGGATGTGTATCTTTTACAGTTGTAATTGCTATGTTTGTTTATAATTTGAAAAATAAAATAAATGTAGCACATACATTATCTTCCTTATTATTAGTTGTATTTTTAGTTGTTAGTTCATTAAATTTCTATGGTTATTATGATTTACCACAAAAAGAAACAGTTCCTAATTTCTATAATACAAATATCCAAGAAGTAAAAGATTGGGCTAAAAATTATAATATTGAAATTATCGAAAAATATGAAAATAGTGATGAAGTTGCTAAATATAGTGTTTTTGGACAAGATGTTAGTGCTGGGACTGTTACTAGTGATGTAGAAAAAATGGAAGTTGTTATATCAGATGGACCTAATTATGATAAATCTTTAATTGTTCCTCAAATGTTAGGATGGACAATCGATGAAGTTAAAGAATATATGAATCAAAATTTCTTGAATAATGTGAAAATTAAATTCAAACATTCAGAAGAAGAAGCATATGTTGTAATAGAACAAGATAAATATGGTCAAATGTTTAGAAGAGATGCTTTAAATCTAGTATTTTCTATTAATGAAAATCAATTAAAAGATGTAGCAATGATTGATTTAAAAAATAGTTCTGAATTTGATGCGACATTATGGTTAATGCAAAATGGTATACCATATACAATTACTAGAGTATTTAGTAATGATATTGATAGAAATTATGTAGTAAATCAAAATATTAATATTGGTGATATTGTAAATAAAGATTCAAAAGTTGAATTAGAAGTTTCTAAGGGTAAAGAAATTGTTGTTGGTAATTTATTAAATATGACTGTTGAAGAAGTTACACAATGGGTTATTGATAATAAATTAGATATTACTTTTACGGATACATATGATGATAGTGTGGCTTTAGGTGGTATTGTCAAAGCTAATTATAAAGAAGGCGATATTATTGAAGAAGGTACTTTAATTAAATTAGTAACATCTAAAGGTCAATTAAAAATGGAAGAATTTAATTCTTTAAGTACATTTAAAGCATGGGCTAGTACATATGGAATTAAATATAATACAACAAGAGAATTTAATACTTCGATTAAAAAAGGTGGTATTATCAAATTCTCACACAATGTTGGTGATATTATTAAAAATGGAGATACTATTACTGTGACTGTTTCTAAAGGTAAAGCAATTACAGTACCTAATTTTGTTGGCATGAGTAAATCAAGTATTAAAACTAAATGTAGTGAATTAGGTTTAGGATGTTCATTCTCTTATGGATCTTATGGAAATACGAAAAAAGATGTAGCTACTTCACAATCTGTGTCTAGTGGTTCTAAAGTAGAATCAGGAACATCTATTAATGTTGTATTAAGCAAAGGTCCTGCAAAAGAATATACATTGTATTTTAGTAATGCATTATTAGGTAATTCTTATACTGCATCTGTTAATTCATTAAAATCTTATTTTGAAAAGAATTATCCAGGAGTTACATTTAAATTTGTTGCAAAAAGTCATGCATCATTAGCTCCAGGAAATATTCATGAAAGTTCACCAGTTAAACCTGGAACAAAAGTTGTACAAGGAAAATCATATACTATTTATATTGTTAAATAATTCAATTGAATGTCATGGAATGTTCAAATACTTTTCACATGAATCATTCATGATAGTATTGCAATAAAAGGAGGAATATACATGACAATGGATCCAAATGAGAAAATTGTAGATGTAGAAATTGAAAAAGAAAAAGTAATTAGTTCTAGTTCTGAATATACTTTTAATAGCGATCATAATAAAGGTTTATATAAAACTGAATTTAAAGAAGAAAAGAAAGGCAATGGAACTTTGAAAAAAATAGGTGTTACCTTTTTAAAAGGATGTTTAATTGTTGCTTTAGGTTTTACAAGTGGATTTGCTGGTTCGTATGCATACGATAAATTATATCCAACAAATAATGGTGTAATTATTGAATCTACAGGACATAATATAGAAGTTTCAAATGATCCTAATACAAATTCAATTACCAAGGTTGTAGAAGTTGTTAAAGATTCTGTAGTAGAAATTAAAACGGAATCTGTAGTTACTGGTGGATTCTATTATGGTGATTATGTATCAGAAGGTGCTGGTAGTGGTGTAATTATTACAGCAGATGGTTATATTGTAACAAATAATCATGTTATTGATGGTGCTTCTAAAATTACAGTTACATTAACTAATACCCAAAGTTATGAAGCTACATTAATTGGAAAAGATGCACAAACAGACTTGGCATTATTAAAAATTGAAGAATCAAATTTAAAACCAGCTATTTTAGGTAATTCTGATGAATTAAAAGTTGGTGAAATATCAATTGCGATTGGAAATCCGTTAGGAAATTTAGGTGGAACAGTAACAGATGGTATCATTAGTGCATTAAGTAGAGAAATTACTGTTGATGGTCAAAAAATGACTTTATTACAAACAAATGCAGCAGTTAATCCAGGTAATTCAGGTGGAGGTTTATTTAATATCTATGGTGAATTAATTGGTGTGGTAAATGCTAAATCTGGTGGTGATAATGTTGAAGGTTTAGGTTTTGCAATTCCAATCAATATTGCTAAAAAAGTAATAGAAGATTTAATGCAAAATGGATATGTAACATGAAGAGTTAAAGTTGGTGTAAATTTATTAGAAATCAATGATCGTCAAACTGCATTTAGATATGGTGTAAATGAATATGGTTTATATATTTACGCTACAGAAGAAGATTCTCCTGCTAGTAAAGCTGGATTAAAGAGTGGTGACCGTATTATTTCAGTTGAAGATGAAAAAATTGAAACTGCGGAACAACTTAAGAATAAAATTCAAGAATATGAAGTTGGAGATGTAATTACTTTCAAAATTGAAAGAAATGGAAAAGAACATAAGATTGATGTTACATTAGATGAGCAAAAATCATAAAGGAAGAGGAAACGTAATTGTTTCCTCTTTTGTATTATTGAATATAGTATAAACACTTTCTAATGTAGGAATAGATGAAGAACCTCCATAATTAGATAATGATAAAGAAGCAGTTATTGTCGCAAACCATAAAGCTTTTTCATAATTGAATTTTTCATGTAATGCATAGGCTAATGCACCATGAAAAATATCCCCTGCTCCAGTAGAATCTACAACCTTATTTTTATAAGCAAACATTTGTTTAATTTCATTGTTATATTCATAGATAAGACCATTTTCCCCTAAAGTTACTACTACATATTTTTGATTTAATTCTTTTAATTTATATAGTATTTTTTGATAATTTTCTGGAAGTATATCTAATTTAGTATAATCTTTCGCAAATTTTTCACTACAAACTAAATAATCAACTTCTTTGGCATATTTTAATGTTAATTCATTAACTCTTTCTGCATCTAACATCGATGGAATATTTGTAAATGTTTGTAATGCTTGTAGTCCTATTTGTTCTTCATGAGCATCTAATAATAGAAAATCAATGAAATTTGGTAAAGAATAGGATGGAAATATAGGTGTATCTTGATAATTTAAGATAGTTCTTTTACCAATGTCTTGATGATTAAGAATTAAACTATAACTTGTTTTATAAGTATCAATTACTTGCATATAATTTGTATGAACATGCATACATTTAAAGGCATTTAGAATATGACTACCCTTTTCATCATTACCTACTTTAGAAATCATATATGTTTCTAAACCAAATTTTCCACATACACAGGCTGCTGTACTTGCTTGTCCTCCTAGAAAATCATATTGATTTTGTATACGAATTTTAGAGTCTATTTGAAATTTTTCATTTAGTGTAATGATAGAATCGTAAACACTAATTCCAATTGCTAAAATAGTCATAATATTGCCTCCTAACAAAAATAAGGAAAGATAAAACTTTCCTTATTCAATAACTAATTCTAATCGATATCGTTTATCTTTATTTAATTTAATAGAATACATAATTCCATTAGAAGTTGATTGTGCTTCTAGTGGACGAATGAATGAGTCTGATAATTCCCCATAATCATCAATTCCATTACCTGAAATTGTATGAATATAAATTGCATATGTACCTTTTGATAATGTAGATAAATCTACTGTTGTATCAAACCATGCACGTGTTTTATCTTTACCATCATCGATACGTAATACTACTTGACCATCACCATCAATAATTGAATTTGCATCAAATGTATAACGCTCAAATGTTAAAGTATTTTCAAAAATAATTTCACGTTTTACTTCTTCTGCTTCTGCATAAGAACCATTAATATTAAATGCCGTTCCTCTAATATTTAAAGAAGCTTCATTTAAATTAATCTTTGTATATTCAATAAAAGCATTATCTAAACTTGGTTTTGCTGCAGAGGCAATTAAACCGTTATGACGAACAAATAATTCTAAAGGTAAAGTACGTAATAAGAAGTTTGTTCTAAGCTCTATACCGCTGTTATTTTCGTTTACAAAGCGTTGATCAATCGCTATAGAGTTATCATTACTTAATATTTTAGACGTATATGCCGTTGGAGAATGTGCTTCAATAGATAAAGAATAATCTCCATTTGGAATATCTTTAAAATTAAATGTTTGTGTAAACCAAGCTCCAGAGAAATTATTTTTATATCCAGGAATACTTGTAGCATCAAATGGATGTTCACTAGTATTAGTCCATCTATCCATAGGAATTTCTAAAATAGTTCCATCTTGTTGATTTTTTAATACCAATTTATAAGAAATATCTGTATCAAAAGTATTATCCATATTACCTATAGATAATAAACCACGAATAGTAATAGCATTCTTTTCTTCATTTAACTTAATAGCATCTAAATAATACATACCAGCTTCCACATAGTGTTTTTCAGCAATATCAGGATGTTCTGGTTTATCAGGATTTGGATCAACTGTAACTGCAGTGTGTTTAATAGGTGCATTATATCCACTAGCTAATGTCCAACCAAATGTATTAGTTGCAGGATTTAAACAAGTATAATACCAAGTAGCACCATCTACTTTTTTGCTTTCAATTACATAAATAAATTGATTGTTGTATTTAATTGCACCTAAGTTTTTAGATGAAGTACTTGTAGATTCATAAACAGTAGAACCAATAGCATCATGTGTTTTATTATACTTAATAGCATAACTACCAGTCATTTCTTTAACATCTTTAGCAGAAATCCAACCAACAGATCCTTTATCGTTATAAATAATTTTATAAGAATAATCTTCACTGCTAGTATATGAACGTTCATTAGCAACTAAATATACTTCATTTTTTATAGTAATATCACTTTTTGTTTGTAAATATGCATCATAATAGATTGTTGCATCATTTTTTGTTTGTAATGTAATAAATTCATTTAAATATTCAATTCTAATTTTATTAATTTCTTCATTATTTTTAGGAGTAACATATTCCTTTTGATTAATTACTGTTAAATCTGTTTTTAAAACATAAACATAATTGTTTTCAAAATCATATTCAGTTGTAAAACCACTATTTGTCCAATTATTAGATTTAGCTAAAGAATAATCGGACATAACCTTATAGAAATCCCCTTCTTCACCAATAATCAATACTGTATTATTTTTAAGTTTTCTTCCTGTTCCATTGTAATAATAAGCAAGATTATCAGTGCTAGCTGTCTTATAAGCTTTTGTAGATTCTTTATTAGTAATACCAATAACATACGTATTGTAGTCTTTTAAACCTAATGTTTTATCAATAGAGTAATAATAAGAAGCAGCTTTTTCACCCCAATAAGCATCAGAGGCATATTTAACGTTAACTCCACCCTCTTTATTTCCTAGGAAATTACCATGATAGTAATTAGTATCTGAAGCAGCGTTAAAATAACTTCCTGTTAAAACTTTAGCGACATCTAATACAGAATCTAATACAGAATCATAGGCACGAGCACTAGATGTACTAGAATCATATGCAGCCATTCCAAATAAATTGTTTTTTACAATAGAAATATAACTTCTACCCCATGCAGATTCATTAGCACTAATAGACAATAGCATAATTGGATTGACACCATAAATTTGTTGCATTTGCATAAAATAACTACCAGAACTATATAATAAAGATTCATTAGATAAAGGATATTTACTTTGCCCATTGTATGATTTGTCATAATACGTATAAGCAAACGTATTGTACCCTTTTAATCGAATATATTTATCAATATCATTTGCCGTATAGTTTGTTGTTGAATGGAAAGGTAAAAATTGATAATAATTGTACCAAGGTAAATCTGGGTTAATCGCTTTTGTTGTTGTTTTTGCATTTAAATCATCTATTAAATCAAGATAAGATGTATAGAAATAATGTCCATCATAACTATAGTATTTAACATCCGGTGTCATAAACTCTGGTGCTTTACCAATACGTAAAGATGATTGACTAGAGAAATAAGCAAAATAGTGATATAAATCTCCACTGCTATTGGCTACATAATAATTTAAAGGTTTACTAACAGAAATAGGTACAATCTCATATTGAGTTGTTTCTTTTCGTGTTCTATTAACACGAGAACGCAATCCAGATATAACAGTAACTGCTTTAGTTTCTGTAGAACCAGTGGTAATATATGGACCTTCAGCAGTGTAATATCCATTAAAGTAATCAGCACTACTGTCATATGTACCATTAGAAAATTCGGCATACATATAAGAATTAACGGCACTTGATCCTGTTGTTGTAAAGTCAAGTGTTGCATAACGACTGGCAATAATAGTTCCTCCTTTAAATAAGGAAGCTACACTTTTTTCTGTAGATTCTTGTTTATTCATTAAGGCAATACCGTCTGCATAACTACCGACAGTATCAACTAAAGTTACATTAGTTGAACTATTAACCATTCCGACCCAATAACCACTGCTTTGAGCTTTGTATGCACTAATTTCAATATTTGAGACTGGAGGTAAAACAGTTAAAAATAATAATGATGATAACAAAAATACTATTAATTTTTTGAACATATTTTTCCTCCTTTCAACATAATACACCAATATAATTATAATCGATTTTGTAATGTTTGTATATAATTAAGGAAAGAGGCGGGTAGTATTACTCTTCTAAATAATGATAGTAAATTTTAATTATGTAGAATTTTGTGAATATAACAATAATAGTTGACTAGGTTTTTTGTTTGTTGTATAATCAAAACGCAATTGCTCAATTAGTGTATAAAAATAGTACTGGAGGTGTATATCTTATGAAAAGAACATATCAACCGAGCAAAAGAAAACACCAAAAGGTCCACGGTTTCAGAGCCCGTATGAAAACGGTCGGCGGTCGAAAAGTGTTGGCCCGTAGACGCGCAAAAGGTAGAAAAGTTTTGTCAGCGTAAATAAGTCACCATTTGGTGACTTTTTTTAGAAATATGAAAAAAGAGAGAAGAATTAAGAAAAGCGAAGAATTCCAATCTATGATTAAAAATAAGAAGCATATTGCTTCTAATTTGTTTGTTATTTACTATAAACAAAAAGAAGAAGAAAAAAATCGTGTTGGAATTTCTGTTAGCAAAAAATTAGGCAATGCGGTCGTACGTAATAAATTGAAACGTCAAGTGCGCATGATGGTTCAAGAAATTGGCTGTTTAGAATCAGATGTAGATATCTTAATCTTAGTTCGAAAAGCATATTTAGCGAATACTTATGATATCAATAAAAAAGGGTTGGAAACTTTAGTTAAAAAAGTTAAAATAAGAGCATATAGTGACCACGAAGGAGAATAAATTAATGAAAAAATTTACAACTAAGAAATTATTGCTTGTATCTTTTGCAGTACTAGCAGTATTTATGTTAGCTGGATGTCAACGTAATGTTGATGAAAATGGAGTTGTGCTAGCAGAAAAAATTATTTACTTAACAACAAGTTGGGGAGATATTTTTAAAACAGATGGTTTATTTACAACTGTATTTGTTTATCCATTATCTCAATGTATTAACTTCTTAAGTCAATATGTTGGTGTTGTATTAGCAATTGTATTAACTACATTAATCGTTAACATGATTACTTTATCTTTCTCTGTTAAATCAACAGTAGATATGCAAAAAATTCAAAATTTACAACCAGAATTAAATCGTATTCAAAAGAAATATGAAGGTCGTAATGATGATAATGCTAGATTACAACAAGCTCAAGAAATGCAAAAATTGTATGAAAAACATAATGTAAATCCATTTGGATCCATGTTAACTCCTTTCTTACAATTACCTATTATGTTAGCTATGTACTATTCTGTACAAAGATCTGCAGCTGTTGTAAGTGGAACAATTTTTGGTTCTAGTTTATCAAATACACCAATGGATGGATTACGTGAAGGTGAATTTATCTTATTCGTTATCTTTATCTTAATGGGTATTGCACAATTTGCTTCAAGTAAATTACCAACATACTTAGCTGAAAAGAAAAATGAACGTAAGAGAAAAGCTTATGCTAAACAAGATGACAACAAACAAAATACAAATACTATGGTTTATGCTATGTTAGTTATGATTCTTGTATTAGCTATTAACTGGCCTACAGCTATGTCATTATATTGGTTAGTTTCTTCTACAATTAACGTAGTTAAGACATTGTATGTACAAAAGAGGTATATTGACCATGAATAGAATTGAAGGAAAAACTTTAGAAGAAGTATTGAATTTATATTCTACTCAAAAGGGTGTTGAAGTTTCTGATATTACTTATGAAGTAGTTGAAGAAAAGAAAGGTATCTTAGGAATTGGTTCTAAGGTAGTTGTTGATGTATATTGTAGTAAAGATATCGAAGAATTCTTAGTTCAATATTTAGATTCTTATTTTAAAGGATTATTATTGGATGTAGAAATCGATTTAGAAGTAAAAGATGGTAGTTATCGTATTATGTTAAATGCTGATAACAATGCAATCTTAATTGGTAAAAACGGACAAACTTTACAAGCTTTAAATACAGTAGTTCGTAGTGCGGTATCTAGTACTTTCAAAAAGAGAGTACATGTTATGATTGATATTAACAATTATAAACAAGATCGTTATGCAAAAGTGAAAATGACTGCTAAACGTATTGCTAAGACTGTACAAAGAACTAAAGTAAGTGCTGTTTTAGATCCAATGCCAAATGATGAACGTAAAGTTATTCACCAATATTTATCAGATATGGCGCATATTCGTACTGAATCTGAAGGTGAAGGAAAAAATCGTCGTTTACGTATTATCTATGATGAACAAAAAGCCTAATCAAAGGCTTTTTTTCATGGTAAACTATTAAAGTGGAGGGATAAATATGAAATTGATTGTTGGATTAGGTAATCCAGGTTCAAAATATGAATTAACTCGTCATAATACTGGTTTTATGGTTATGGATCGTATTGCGAGTAAGTGTAATGTAAATATTGATCAAAAGAAGTTTAAAGCTTTAATTGTAACAACAACAATTAAGGGTGAAAAAGTTATTTTGATGAAACCTCAAACATTTATGAATTTAAGTGGTGAAGCTGTGCAAGCGGCTTGTCATTTTTATCAAATACCAGCTAAAGATATTTTAGTTATTTATGATGATTTAGATATGCCTTGTGGAAGATTGCGTTTGCGTGAAAAAGGTAGTGCTGGTGGTCATAATGGTATTAAGAGTATTATTCAACATATGGGTACACAAGAATTTAATCGTATTCGTGTAGGTATTGACAAATCGCCATATGATACAATTGATTATGTTATGGGTAAATTTACTGCTGAACAAAAGCCTTTGATGGATAAGAGTTTGGATAAAGCGGCAGAAGCCGCTATGGAATTTGTATTTAAAAAATTCCAAGATATAATGAATACATACAATAGGAATGATTTATGAGAAAAATAGTTGAGAGGTTGTTTCAAAATCCTGCAGTTGAAGCAATCATTCACAATCAAACAGGTGTAGGAAGTTTAGGATTACAAGAAGAAGCACTAATTCTTAGTGCGGCTTTTTTGCGTTCTAAACATTCTATGTTTGTGGTTAAAAATAATTTATATGAAGCTCAAAATCTATATCAACGTTTAGTTACGTTGTGTGAAGAGGATGTATATCTATATTGTGTAGAAGAATCTTTGCAAGTAGAGGCGATTGCTTCATCTCCTGAATTATATGCACAAAAGATTGAAACACTAACGAAATTATTAGAAAGTGATAAACCGGTTATTTGTGTTACTCATATTGCGGCAGTATTACGTTATTTACCAACGGTAGAACGTTTTAAAGAAAGTATCTTGCAATTATCTATTGGTAATCGAATTTCTATGGATTCTTTAAAAACGTTGTTGGTACAAGCTGGTTATAAACATGTCGCAAGAGTAGATCAACCTTTGTGTTTTAGTTTCCGTGGTGGAGTTGTTGATATTTTTTCAGTTCAAAATGAGCATCCTGTTCGTATTGAATTTTTTGATGATGAAATTGATAGCATTCGTATGTTTGATGTCGCATCACAAAGAACGATTGCGACAATGAAGAATATTGAAATTGTTCCCGCAACGGATTTTATTTATACAGATGATGAATTTGCATATATGCAAGAAAAAATCTTGGCTAAATTGGCTAAGGATATGAAAAAAGCGGATAATGCATTGGAATTAGAAGAAAGAATTCAATTGGATTTAGAGTATTTACAAATGCATGTGCAAGAAAGATATCTATATCGTTACATGAATTTCTTGCCTCAAACAAATTGTTTATTGGATTATATGCCAAATGCACAAATTATTTTATCGAATGTGGAAGAAATTAAAGCGCATGTGCAATTTGTAATGGATGAGACTATTTCTTATGTACAACAATTGTATCAAGAGAATATGGGTTTATTACAATTCTCAGTTTATGCAGAGTATGGAAGTGTATTGGCTCAAAGAAGTGTGTGTGAAATTCATCAATTTGAAAGTATTTCTAATACTGTATATAGTCAAATTCATAGCCTATATCTGCCTGAAATTCCTTTAGTTAAAAAGGTATATGAATTAAAAAAATATGCGGAAGATAATGTGGTTATTGTTTGTGTGTCTAAACAAGAGATGAAAACATTAACGATGGTATTGATTGAACAAAATATTAGTTACAATCTATTACAAGATACATATCCTAATGAATATGGTATCTATTTAACCATGGATGAATGTGAAGAAGGCATTGTATGTGAAAAAGAACATTTGGTGATTGTAACTTCACATGAATTGTTTCATACAAAGATTAAATTTGGGCGTTATGCATCGAAGTTTAAAGAAGCACAGGTATTAGAAGATTATCAAGATTTAGAAATTGGTGATTATGTTGTACATTCTCAACATGGAATTGGAAGATATTTAGGCATTGTTACAAAAGTATTTGATAATATTCATACAGATTTCTTAAATATTGCCTATCGTGGTGATGATGTTTTATTAGTACCATTAGATCAATTTAAATTGGTTAGAAAATTTGTTGGGGCTGAGGGTGTTGCGCCTAAACTGAATAAATTAGGTAGTAATGAATGGAAAAAGACGAAAGAAAAACTTCAAAAGAATGTTGAAGAGATTGCGGAGAAGTTGTTGGAACTTTACACTGCACGTGAAGGTAATATTGGTCATGCTTTTTCTAAGGATTCTGAAATGCAAAAAGAGTTTGAAGAACAATTTGTCTATGATATGACAGATGACCAAGATAATGCGGTTAGAGAAATTAAAAAAGATATGGAAAGTAGTAAACCGATGGATCGTTTATTATGTGGAGATGTTGGTTTTGGTAAGACAGAAGTTGCGATTCGTGCAGCATTTAAAGCAGTCTCTGATCATAAGCAAGTCGCTTACTTATGTCCTACAACTATTTTATCAAGACAGCATTATATTACGTTCTTAAAGCGTTTTGAAAATTATCCAGTAAATATTGCGATGTTGAATCGTTTTGTGGAACCAAAGCGTCAACAAATGATTATTAATCAAGTTAAAGAAGGTAAGGTTGATATTTTAATTGGTACCCATCGTTTATTATCGAAAGATATTGTTTATAAAGATTTAGGTTTATTAATTATTGATGAAGAACAGCGTTTTGGTGTTGAAGCTAAAGAAAAGATTAAAATGTTAAAGAATAGCATTGATGTATTATCTTTGAGTGCTACACCGATTCCTAGAACACTACAAATGTCATTAATTGGAGTACGTTCTTTATCACAATTGCAAACACCTCCTAATAATCGTATGCCTGTTCAAACGTATGTTATTGAAAAGAATGATAAGGTTGTTAAAGAGGTTATTCAAAGAGAATTAGCACGTGGTGGACAAGTGTTCTATTTATATAACAATGTAAAAGAAATTTATCAAGTGGCTAAGAAACTTAAATTAATGATTCCTACAGCTAATATTGGTGTTGCACATGGTCAAATGTCTCGTGAAGAGATTGAAGATGTTATGTTTAGATTCACGGATAATGAATACCAAATTTTAGTTTGTACAACGATTATTGAAACGGGTATTGATATTCCTAATGCGAATACTATTATTATTGATCGAGCGGATACATTTGGATTGTCACAATTGTATCAAATTAAAGGGCGTGTAGGTCGTAGTGATCGTATTGCGTATGCGTATTTAATGTACAATGGTAATAAGCAATTATCGGAAGTAGCTGCTAAACGTTTGCAATCTATCAAAGATTTTACAGCTTTAGGTAGTGGGTATAAGATTGCTATGCGTGATTTAACAATACGTGGAGCTGGTGATTTATTAGGTGAAACACAATCTGGATTTATTAATACTGTAGGTATGGATATGTATGTAGAAATGTTACATGATGCTATCCAAATGAAAAAAGGTATTGCTGTTCAAAAAGAAGAAGTTATTAAGAAGAGTAATATTGGTGTTGATGGATATATTCCTAAGAAATATGCTCCAGAAGATTATGAAAAGATTCATTTATATCAACGTATTGATAAAGCTACGAAAGAATCAGAACTTAATAAATTGGAAGAAGAAATTAAAGATAGATATGGTAAGAGTCCAAAGGCTGTTCAATTATTATTTGAAAAGAGAAGATTGGAATTATTATCAAATAATGAAAAAGTACATCAAGTAAAAGAAACAAAACAAGAAGTATTGATTTATTTCTCTACTGCTTGGTGTCAAAATGTAGATGGTGTACGTTTATTTGAAATGGTGTCTAAGATTTCATTAGATATTAAATTGAAATATGAAAAAGGACAAATTATCTTAGTATTCCCTAAAAAGAAAGCAGATTGGTTACAATTGGCGAATAAAGTATTAGAAAATATTAAAAAATTGTAATTTAAAATTGACTGTTACGAATTTTGGAGATATAATCACAAATGTTTTGTGATAAACAAAACGGGGGAAATAGGGATATCAAATGATATCATAATTGAACTAGTCATTGGGGAGATGGCTAGTTTTTTTATTTTATTGTAAAATGAATATAAGGAAGTGATTGTATGCCATTATTAATTGTAAGAAATGATTTAGTAAAAATGCATGTAGATGTGATTGTGAATAGTGCAAATCCAAAACCTATAATTGGTGCAGGGGTAGATGAACGTATTCATACATGTGCAGGAGAACAGTTATTACAAGCAAGATTAGCTATTGGTAATATTGCTTGTGGTGAAGCTAGAATTACAGATGCATATAATCTTCATGCGAAATATGTGATTCATACTGTAGGACCTATTCATACCTATAACCATGTATATGAATTATTAAGTAATTGTTATAGAAATTCGTTATTATTAGCGAAAGAGTATAAGTGTAAATCGATTGCTTTTCCATTGATTTCAACAGGTACTTATGGTGTTGATAAAGCGAAGGCTTTACAAATTGCTATTCAAACGATTCATGAGTTTTTATTAGAAAATGATATGATGGTATATCTAGTAGTATATGATCGTCAAAGTTATCAATTATCTGAGCATTTATATAATGATGTACAATCGTATATTGATGAAAATTATGTGGAGGAAACATACAATAGACATTCTAGAAATATAGAATGTGAAGCTACAATTAATAAAATAAATAATGGTATTAAAGTAATTAAAAATTTTTTAAGAGACATTATAGTAGAAGAAGAATTAGAAGAATATATCGATGAAGAAGTAAATGAATATAAATGCAATGAAATATTATCTCCGTGTATAGAAGAATTAATTGAAGAAGTTGATGATACCTTCGCAGAGTGTTTATTCAAAATTATTGATAATAAAGGATTAAAAGATCCAGATGTCTATAAGAAAGCAAATATTGATCGTAGATTGTTTTCTAAAATAAGAAGTAATAAGCATTATCAACCGAGTAAAAATACTGCACTAGCCTTAGCTTTTGCTTTAGAATTAAATCTTGATGAAACAAAAGATATGTTGAATAAAGCGGGTTATGCAT
Source organism: Erysipelotrichaceae bacterium (assembly GCA_017473265.1). GTDB lineage: Bacteria > Bacillota_I > Bacilli_A > Erysipelotrichales > Erysipelotrichaceae > RGIG4607. Next base: position 79,800 of record JAFULQ010000002.1, read on the forward strand.
TATCAAATAGTAATAAGGTAGATATTATCTTTAAATACTTTATTGAACAAAATAATTATAATATTTATGAATTGAATGAAGTATTATTTAAATTTACAGAAACAACACTTGGCGGCTAATTGTCGCCTTTTATGCGACCTTATGTGTCTAGATTAGAAGTACATTATAGATGCATAAAGGAGGTAACAAATATGAGTGTTACAGAATTAGTATTTATTTTAGATAGAAGTGGTTCTATGTCTGGTTTAGAATCAGATACAATTGGAGGATTCAATTCATTGTTGGAAAAACAAAAGAAGGAAGAAGGAGAAGCGAATATTACAACCGTATTGTTTGATGATAAATTAGAAACTATTCATGATCGTGTGAATATTCAAAAGGTTAAAGCATTGACTGAAAAAGAATACTATGTGCGTGGATGTACAGCTATGTTAGATGCGATTGGTTCAACCATTGAACATATTAGCAATATTCATAAATATATTCGTAAAGAAGATGTTCCAAGTAAAACTATGTTTATTATTACAACGGATGGTATGGAAAATGCGAGTCATAAGTATTCTTATGAAGATGTAAAAAAACTCATTGAACAAAAGAAAGAAGTAGGATGGGAGTTCTTATTTCTAGGGGCTAATATTGATGCAATAGCTACAGCAAAGAAATTTGGTATTCAAGAAGATCGAGCAGTTAATTATCATAATGATGCAAAGGGCATAGAAGTAAATTATAACTGTGTAAACAAAGCAATAAAATTTTTGAGAAGTCATGCTTTTATAAATGAAGAGTGGGCAGAAGAAATTGATGAAGATTATAAAACAAGAAAGTAGTTCTATGAACTACTTTTTGATTGCTTTATAGATTTCTTGATTCATCATCTCTCTATGTTTTTTAGAATCAATGTCTTTGCTAGGAATTTCAACTAAAACAGAGTTTTTAAGATGCTTGTGATAGTATTCTGCATATTCATATGGATGCACAAAATCATTACGACAAGCAATAATACTTGTATAAACATCTAAATTCTCTAACTCTACAATAGAGTTATATGGTGTTTTAAATGGTAAAATATTAAATTTTTGCCATTCTTTAACATTTATCGGTTCTTCAAAAGTATGTAGGAAGGTGTTACGTGTATAATCTGTTGTTTGATTTACAATCTTCCATCCTTCACTTTCTAAAAACATAGTTTTGTTTTGCTGTTGTAAGGCATCAGCTAAAGAAGTGTATGCTGTTTGTACTTCTTTACTCATCGGTTTATGAGTCCATGCAGGTCTTACTAATATCAATTTATTTACATACTTAGGATAACGAATAGCAATGTTCATGGCAATTGCTGCACCCATGGAAATGCCACCAAAAATGGCTTGTTGAATTTGTAAATGATGTAATACTTGTATAACATCATCTGCCATTGTATTAAAGTCTAATGTTTCATAGTTTGCTAAAGTATTACCATGTCCTTGCATATTGATATTAATGAGTTGTACACCATCTATTGGATCATAAGCAGATTCAATTTGATTCATATCTCCACCAAGTCCATGTATAAATACAAAAGGAATTCCAGAACCTTTTACTTCATATTCTATATGTTTATTCATTGGATAAAATCCTTTCTAAGAATTGTTTGCTTGATGGTATTTGTTGTTCACTTAGTCCATGCATGATGATCGAACCATCATATCCAACTTGATGAAGTAAATGAATAAAGTATGCAAAATCAAGTTCACCTTCTCCTGCTGCTACAAATTTAAGGCTTCCATCATAGCTAAAGTCCTTCGCATGTGCTATAACTATATCCTTACCTAAGAGTTTAAAGGCATTATCTAATGTTTCTTTCATTGGTTGTTTTTGTCCAGGATGAAATAAGTTTGCACCATCCATAATAATTTTCAAATATGGAGAGTTAATTTCATTTAGATATTGTCTTGCTTTATCTGCAGTATTGATGATATTGCTAGCCTCTGTTTCTACACCTAGGATAACATTGTACTTTTCAGCAAACTTGATAATTTTCTTAGTGGTATCAATTAAATCATTCCATGCATCTTGCTTTAAATTATCATCATGCCATTTCCATTTGCTTTCAGGATTTCTTGAACCAGTACATAGTGACACAATAGGAATTCCTAATTCATGAGCTGCTTTGCATTGTAATTCAAATTGAGCAATCGCTTCATTACGTGCTTCTATATCTGGATCAATCATATTAAAGGTTCCTGTTAATATATCCATCTTAATACTGTATTGCTGGGCTAGAGTTTTGATAGATATAATAGTTTCTGCAGGAATGGAATCTGGTAATGGGGATAAACCAGCACTAGCAAAATTAAATTGCACATGATAAATATCATCGTTATTAAGTTTTTGAAATGTTTCCTCTAGGGAACAGTTTTCATATGTTTTTGAGAAGATTCCAATGTTCATAAATTAATCCTCCATATGGATATATTTAAGATAGCACCATTTATACCAAAAAGAAACCGTAAATACCAGAGGAATTTACAATTAGCTAATTTCATAATATGATAAATTTATAGAAATATAGGTGAAAAACTAATGGAGAAAATTTTAATTGTTGATGATCAATTACAAGATATACATCGTATTAAAAATAAAGTAACTACATTTTTAAAAGATAAAATTGCTTTTGATATAGAAGTGTCAACAGATTCTACAGCAAGTAAATTATTAGAAGAAGCATATTCATTATATTTTCTAGATATTGATATGCCAAATCAAGACGGAATCTCATTCGCAAGACAAATTAGAAAATTATATCCAAAAAGTATCATTATTTTTGTGACAAGTCATAATGAATTGGTATTTCATAGTTTTGAAGTACATCCATTTTTCTTTGTGAGAAAAACACATTTTATAGAAGATATGGACAAAGCATTATCATTATTTTATAAAACTTATCAAGATAAACATCAGTTATTCAAATGCATATATAACAATAAAGAATTATGTATACCTTTAGCAGAAATAGATTATTTTGAAAAATATTTAAACTATTTATATATTCACACTCAAAATACAGTGTATAAAGTAAGGGAATCAATCTCAAAAGTAGAAACAGAATTGCAAGAATATTATTTTTGTCGTATTCATTCAAATTGTTTGGTTAATTTAAAAAATGTAAATAAAATTGAAGGAAATCAAATTAAAATTAGAGATACATTATTAGAAATTAGTAGACGAAGAATTTCATATGTTAAGAATGCGTATTTAGATATGTTGGGAGATGTATATGGTTAATATATTGCTAATTGAAAGTATTATTGTTTCTATATTTTTACAGTTGTATCTTCAAAAAAGATTGGATTATCAAGATTGGTATTGTGCTGCATTTGGTGTTATTTCATTTTGTGTTAGATATGCTTTAATATATTTTGTAAATAATAGTATTTTATCATTAATGATATTTGTATTATTTGCAGGATGTTATAGTTATACTTTTGGTAGGAAAAATAATTATGAACAAATAGTTTTTACTTGTTTATTTGTAATATCAATCTATTTATTCGATATGATTGGTTTATCAATTTATGCGACTATATTAGATATTGCTATTGTATATGTGAAAAATAGTGTGCGATATTATTGGGAAGCTATGTTTGTATCAAAATGTTTATATGCTTTATTTTTGATAATGATTCTTTTGATGAGAAAAAGAATCATTACTTATAATAATCATAGTTTAGAGATTGTAGTGGTTATTTTCTTGGTTATTGTTAGTGAAGCTTTGTTAATAGGCTTGTTAATTTATAATGAAGTAACAGTATTATCTATTTTATTAATTATGATATCTATATTGGGTATATGTGTTTATATGTATATTTTCATGTTAAGGACGAAGATTGCTGAAAAGGAAAGAATGGAAGCTGTTGTTATTGCTAAAGAATTGGATAGCCAAAAGAAGTTGCATGATGAAATGCATAAAAATCATTTAGAGGTTCGTAAGATTAAACATGATATGAATCATCATTTACAAATTGTGTTGGGTTTATTACAAGATGATGATATTGAAGAAGCTAAGGATACCATCCATAAAATCAGTCAGTCGATTTTATTGACGAATGTGTATCAATATATGAATATTCCTTCTTTAGATTATTTATTATCTAGTAAAATTCAAGAGGCAAATATAAGGAAAATAGTCTCTAAGGTAATGATAGAGTTTGATGAATTACATCTAAATAAGCAAGATTTAGGTGTATTACTTGGCAATTTATTAGACAATGCGATTGAAAATTGTGGTAATAAAAAAGAAATTCAAATTACTCTTAAACAAATTAACGAATATTTAATGATTATTATCGCAAATGCGATTGATGATTCGATATTAGCTACAAATCCTAATTTACAAACAACAAAAGATGATTCTAATGCACATGGACTTGGTTTGAAGAGCTCAAAAGATATTGTGACAAAGTATGAGGGGATTCTACAGTTTGATGAAAAAGAGGGATTCTTTATAGTGAAAGTTATCTTGAAGAATGAACCAGTTATACCACAATAAAACCATCGATACCAACTCCATTTACAATAATGGAGTTTTTTCGTAAGGTAGAGATGTAAGGAGGCGATGATTATGAAAAAGAATATTTGTAAACTAATAATATGTTTCATAGTTATTAATAGTTTGTATGGTTGTTCTACAAAACAAGAAGAGACTACAATTATATGTAAATTGAATAAGATTGAAAATAATGTTCATGTAGCGTACTCACAAATATCATTAACAACATCAAATAATCGATTGTTGGAACTAATCAATATTGAAGATACTTATTTAGGGGTATCAGAAGATCCTACTTTAGATAGTAAAGTAGATTTGATGGCTAAAGAATATATTTCACAATATAAAGATAATCGCGATTTACAAGTTAATAGTTATGTAACAAAGAATACTTGGCATAAAGAGATGATTATGAATTTACGCAATCCTAAGGAAGAGACATTACAGTTATTTAATAGGGATGCATTTAACGAAGATGGAACGGTAAGCTATTCCAAAATACTTGATGAGTTGAAAAATAGTAAATACTCCTGTCGTCCAGAAAATGACACGAGTATCAAGATTGAAGATTTAAATTTAAAGAGAATTAATATTTCTGTTTACGAAAATAATGTAATTGATCAATATGATAATAATATTTATACATATGGATTAAGAATAGAAACACTGTTTAATGAGTATAAAATTAATTTAAAAGAAAATGAAGAAGCATATATTGAAATTAAAATAGTACCTATGGATACTTATGTTCACAAAATGTTAGGACGCATTGGGATTAATAATAACCCAAAATACCATGAAATAACTGATGTTTATTATAGTAAAAATGAAGCGATAGGTGTACGTAGGAATGAAGGTGTGACAATTGAAGAATTGAATACGTATGTAGAAAATATAAACGGTGCGTATATCATATTATTTATCAATGATATAGAAGTAGATAGAAAACTAGTTCCAATTAATATGGATATCTATTAGAAAGGAGTCTAGTGTATGAAAAAAGGATGTAAATATGTAACATATAGCTTATTGTTTATTCTAATGTTTTGTGTGGGAATAGCCTTTCATTCAAGTTTATTGAGTGAATTATCTTCTAAAACATTGCAAAATTCTTTGGATGCTATCTACGGAAATAAATATAAATGGATATTAAATAATACGTATGGATATAGAAAAGATGTAGTTGAAAATGCAAGAATTTATGGTAAGTATAAAAATGATATTCAAGTATTAAAAGAAATAGAACAACTGGAAGAAATCGAATATATAAATTATCATGTTCAAACAGATATTTACTTCGAAGATATACAGTATGATAAGAATCATAATCCAGAATTTTTATATGAAAAGCAAGGAAATTTATTTGGTATTAGTAATCCAAACTATTTTGATTATGAATTAGATGTAATGGATGTTATTGATGGAAGAGTATTTACCAAAGAAGAAATGGATAATGGAGAATATGTCTGTTTAGTTCCATCGGTGTTTTATCATAATGGAAATCAAGCTGTAAAAGTGGGAGATCAAATCACAGTCTATACGTATATTAGTGAACCAACGGATATCAATGAAATAGGAATTGATAATGAAGGGAATAAATATAGTAATGGTGAAAAAGTTTATAGAAACATAGAAACTTATACATTTACGGTTATTGGTACTATTGATTATAGTAAAAAAGATTTTTCAACAATGATCAATATGTTGTTTGTACCTGTTGAGACTGCATATAAGATTCATGATAAAAGTTTTGATGAATTTTCAAAACAAATCATTGAAAATAAAGAAATGTCAGATTATGCGTCTACAGGAGGTATAGGAAGATTTAATACTTTTGTGGTATTGAAAGATCATGTCGATAATCAAGTGTTTGAAAGTAAGATACATGAGATTGCAAGGACATATGATAGTAAAATTGAATATATTCAAACAAGTAAGGAAAAGTATTCAACTCTAGCGATGGAAATAACAACATGTATACAGAATAGTAAATGGATTCAAAAAGTATCACTATTTGCTTGTTTCGTTATTTCTATGATATTAATTTGTTTTACTTATAAATATGCATCTATTGAAAAAGGTATGTTTTATAAAGTAATTGTTATTGGAGTAATTGCTATAGCTTGTACAATACCTTTTGTGGATTCTTATAGAGATAAATTAATGATGAATATACATTCTTCTTTGCAGACAATTGAACCATATAATATAGCAGATCCAACAAGTCCAGAAATATATATTGGTACAGAATATAAGAAATGTATCGAATCTATAAATGTCATAAGCGTAGTGAAAACAAGCGCTTGGTTAATAGGTGAATTAGTTATTGGAATATTTATTGTTAGTAATATAGACAAAATGAAAATAAGAAAAGGTAATTACAAAAAGTAATTACCTTTTCAAATGTTGAAAAATGCAGAAAAATAAGATAGTATTAATTTATAGAAGGGATGTGTATATATGAAGAAATTTATATGTATATTTACGATGCTTGTATGTTTATGGACATCCCTATTACCTATCTATGCAATGGATCCATATTATATAGAAGAAATGAATGTAGAATGGACCTTAAAAGAAAATGGATTGTTATATATTCATGAAACCTATAATATGCATTTTTATGAAACAAAGTTAGAGAGTATATCTTTCTTTATTCCAGTAGAAAAGAGATTTACAGTTGGTGATGATGAAAGAATAAATACAACTGTCGCAATTACAAATGTAAAAGTGTTAAACAAACAACCACATCATATGGAAGTGAAGAAAGAAGGATATACCATTACTTTTGGATATATAGATAATCGATTTGATGAGAAAGAAACTTTTGAAATAAGCTATATCGTAAAGCTAGATCCAGTTTTATATAATGAAAAAGAACTTGTAATTTATGATTTTGGTGATAATCGTATTGAAGGAAGAATAGAAAGACTGAATTTTGAGCTAAATTTACCAAAGTCTATAAATGAAGACTTGATAGAAATTACTTCTAAATATACGGATACATTAGAATATGAAGTAAATGATAATCTAATTAAAGGTAGTATTGAGAATGTTTCTGTAGCGACGAATGTACAAATAGTATTGGATTCTACAGGTGGTTATATAAGTGGTTTTAATTATGATCTGGTCAATTATATTTCAATTGGTATATGTTATCTTTTGGGATTTGTAGTAATTATTGTATTACGTCAAAAGGGAAAAGAACAGGAAATTGAAGATATAGTTGATATACATGTTATACATGAATTGAATGCTTTAGAAGTTGGATTCTTGAAAAAAGGATATAGTGATCAAAGAGATGTTGTAGCATTATTTCTACAATGGGCACAAAAAGGATATATTGCAATAGAATATCTTAAAGAACAGAGGTCAATTATTTTTCATAAAAAGAAAGATGTATCTCCTTTAGTTCCAAAGTATGAAAAAGAATTATTTGATGAGTTGTTTTCAACGAAAACGAAAGTGCGTATGAAAACTCTAGGTTTTATGTTTGGTAAAGAGATTAAAAAAGCACAAAAAGAAATGGTAAATACATTTAGAAGCAAGGATAAAAAAGTATTTTTATCTGATTTAGAGAAAATTCTACTATGTGTAATGTGTGCTTTTCCACTAATTATTGTAGTTGGCCTACAAATGTTTATAAGAACTATGTCGTTATTAGAAGTTTTAGTGATTGTAGTCGCATATAGTATCGTAATTGGTAGCTTATGTGCATTCATGATGTATTTAACACGTGAAAAGATGAATCATATAATATTTAGTATTTGTTTATGTATGGTTGCGGTGGGTATTTATTGGTGTAGTTATAAACTCTATGGTAACATCATACCTTATGAAATATTGATAATTTCAGTGATTTTATCTATGATTTTAATCTTTACAGTGTGTTATATCAAAATAAGAAGTGATTTTGGTAATGAAATTCTAGCAAAAACTAGAGGATTGTATTCATATTTGATTCATGATGATAAAGAATATGATTTATTAAAGAACTCTAAACTTAAAGAAGAGTTATTGCCATATGCTTATGTAATGAAGGTTGAAAATGAAGTATTGCAGTATATTGATGAACTATCATGGTTAGAAGTAGATGATTTTGAAAAAGTAACTTCTTATTTATATGATCATATTTTCTCAATTACAGTTGAAAGGAAATATGCGCATTAATGAATTACGTATAAAAAGCCTCTATTTACAAATACTAGTAATAGTATTTCGTGAATGGAGGTTTTTAAATGAAAACAACTGGTATTGTACGAAGGATAGATGAATTAGGGCGCTTAGTTATACCCAAAGAAATGAGGAAGAGATTTCATTTACTAGAGGGAGATTCTGTAGAGTTTTATATAAATGATGAACAAGAAATAGTGATTCGTAAGTATTCGGTAATTCAACCATGGGAACAAGTATCTCAAATGATATTAAATACTTTAGCTAAACATACACAGAATCCCGTATATCTTATGAATAGTGAGAGTTTTATACAAGTGAGTAGAGATATATATCAAGAAGATTTACATAAGAAACTTCATGAACAATTTCTAAAAAATACCATTGTATATACAAATCAGCAGTTTTTGAATATTCTTTTATTTGAAAATGAGGATAGAGTAGTAACGGGATATGTATTTCCAATAGTAATACATGGAGATTGGTTGGCATCATTTGTCTTATTTGAATCTAGAGAAACAATAACTGAAAATGATATAAGAATCATGGATGCGTTTAGAAATTATTTTGTTCACACGATAGAGGGATAATGTGATACACTAGTTTCGAGGTGTATAACATGAGATTAGATAAGTATTTAAAAGTATCACGTATTTTGAAGCGTAGAACAATTTCGAAAGAATTGGCTGCGAATGAACGTGTGATTGTGAATGGGAAAGCCGCAAAACCTTCATATGAAGTTAAATTGAATGATGAAATTGAAGTCATTTTTGGTAGAAGACATTTAAAGGTTAAAGTATTAGCTATTAAAGAAGTTGTTCGTAAAAATGATGCGGATATTTTATATGAAGTAATTGATGAGTGGATGGATGAAGAATAAGTAAATCTCCTTATACATATAATTGTGTAAGGAGGTTTTTTTATGAATGATATGACAAATTCTGCTTTAAAGTTTGAGACAAATCCATATCACAATGTGGTTATTAAAGATCGTAAGAATATGGATATTTCTGGTGTGCGTATGATTGATAGTTTTGATGCGACAGAGTTTTTGATGGAAACAACACAAGGGTGGTTGTTAATTAAAGGACATGAGTTAGTTTTAGGAAAATTAGATACAGAACGTGGGGATGTAAATATAAAGGGTGTTATTGATTCGATACAATATGTGGATAATAAAAAGAGTAGTGATAAAGAAGGTTTCTTCAGCAAGCTATTGAAATGATTATTTTAGCAGTACAATTACGTATTTTTGTATTAAGTTTAGTAAGTGGATGGATATATGGTACGATGTCTACATTTGTAGATTTGATATGTAGTAGTAAGAATATAATAAATCATATACTCATTTTAATATTTCATGGTGTATATCATCTATTTTTGTTTTCCTTATTGTATCAATTAAATGGGGGTTCTTTACATTTGTATTATGTATTACTGTTTTTATTAGGAATGTATGCATACCATCGAATCTATTATCCAATTATTATTCCAATCTATATTCAATTCATACATTATGTGAAATTACCCATAAAAAGAATTTTCCTTGTTTTTTCACAATTTATCAGTATAATAATAATGCTAATGAAAAAAGTGAAAAAGAAAGGTGAGGATGGATTGTGACACAAGTAACGAAGAAAAAGGTTGTGAAGAAAAAGAAAAAGAATCATATTGCAAAATTGTTGCTTTGTGTATTCTTCTTAGGTTGTTCTGCTTTCTTTGTTTGGAATATTTTAAAAGAGGGAGTTACTACTTATACTTTACAAGTAGATATTAATGAAGCTAAGGCTCAATTAGAAGCTTTACAAAAGGAAAATGGATTCTTAGTAGATGAAAAAGAAAAACTAGAAGATGAGAATTATGTAAAGAATCATGCTCGTGGTGAATACATGATTACTAAAGAAGGAGAAAAGATTTTCCATTTACCAAAAATTGAATCAAGTGATAAATAGGTGAGATTGTTATCTTGCCTATTTTTTTATGTGATATTACCTAATTTTATTAAATATTTTCAATATTCTAAATTAGCGACAGTATTCGACATTTACATTTCTTACAATGTAAGTATAAAGAAGGAGGGTTTACAAAATGAAAGGACCTGGAATTAAAGAATATTTGGAAGTTTTAATGAATAGAAAGAAAAGCGCAATAGAAGCAAAAGAGGAATATTTAATAATAAACTCAAAAGAGTTACATGCTGAAATATCTGAAAATTTTGCGACGATGCCTACTTGTTGTCAAGCTATGTATAAGGTGATGTTAGAGGGGGATGAAATTATCCAAAAGCCTAAAGGTGAAACGGGTTTTGGTTCTCATTTAACTATTCGTTATGATTTAAGAGATATGGAAAATCGTAGAGCTTATTTTGAAGCAAAGAAACGTGGACGTCCAATGAAGAGTGAAGAGGAAAAGATTCGTGCAAAACGTTTAAAACAAGGTTTATCAGCAATTGATTTATCTGAGATCTGTACAACTTGGTTATTAGATAAAGGATGGGATGTAACAGGTATTAATGGAAAGTTAGTTGCAGTAAAAGAAGATGAACGATGGGTAATCGATATTCATGGTATGAAGCGTGGAAGAAAGCAATCATTACCAGCTAAGATGAATGATATCTTAAAACAAATGGAGGATGGTAATACTCGATATAGTATGGCAATGAATGATTCATTGAGTTATCGTAGACAATGGAATCAAATACCACATGTTGTTAAAGAAAAATTAAATGTAAGTGTTTTATTAGCGGATAAAAAAGGTAATGTTGTTGAATACTAAATAATATAAAAAGAAGACTACATATGTAGTCTTCTTCTATTTGTAGGAACTATAATAATGATTTGTACAATTCTTTAATTTCTTCAACGCTTGTTGGTCTTGGGTTACCTGGACGGCAAGCATCAGCGAATGCAGATTCACTTAAGAAATCTAAATCTTCTTCTTTTACGATTTCTTTTAAGTTTGCTGGAATACCAACATCTGTAGATAATTGTTTAACAGCATCGATAGCAGCTTTTCTATAAGCTTCTTGATCCATACCTGTTGTATCAACACCCATAGCTTCAGCGATGTGTTTATATTTTTCACCTGTATATGGAGCATTGTATTCCATAACTGTTGGTAAGATAATAGCGTTTGCTACACCATGAGGAGTATCATATAAAGCACCTAATGGGTGAGCCATTGAGTGAACGATACCTAAACCTACGTTAGAGAATCCCATACCAGCAACGTATTGACCTAATGCCATACCTTCCATACCTTCAGGATCACCATTTACCGCACCTCTTAAAGAACGACCAATAATTTCGATAGCTTTGATGTGGAACATATCACTTAATTCCCAAGCACCACCTGTAATGTAACCTTCGATAGCATGTGTTAATGCATCCATACCTGTAGCAGCAGCTAATGATTTAGGCATTGTTGACATCATATCTGGATCTACGAAAGCAACTTGTGGAATGTCATGAACGTCTACACAAACCATTTTACGGTCTTTTTCAACGTCAGTAATTACATAGTTGATTGTAACTTCAGCAGCTGTACCACTTGTTGTAGGAACTGCGAAAATTGGAGTACAAGGATTTTTAGTAGGAGCTACACCTTCTAAACTTCTAACATCAGCGAATTCTGGGTTTCTATCAATAATACCAACAGCTTTAGCTGTATCCATTGAAGAACCACCACCGATAGCGATAATATAATCAGCTTCAGCAGCTTTTAAAGCTTTAACACCAGCTTGAACATTTTCAATAGTTGGGTTTGGTTTAATTTCTGTAAATAATTCATAAGCTAATCCAGCTTCATCTAATAAAGATGTAACTTTTTGAGTAACGTTGAATTTTACTAAATCTGGATCTGAGCATACTAATGCTTTTTTGAATCCTCTCGCTTTAGCTTCAGTAACGATTGCTTGAATCGCACCTTTACCATGATAACTTGTTTCATTCAATACAAATCTGTTTGCCATTTAAATATCTCCTTTGTTAATTTTTTATCAAGTATAATTATTTTACTACTAGTGTAATAAAAAATAAAGAAAAATGTGAAATAAACGGCAAGTAAAAAAAGATATTCTTCAAAAGAGACATAGAATGTTACAAAATATTTATCTACAAATGTAGACTACAATTATACGATTAAATAAGTTTGTATGATATAGAATAAATGAGTAGAAGAATTTCATAAACCTGTGGTAACATTAATTTAATGAATCACAAGGAGATAATGTATATGAAATATGATTTTACAACCGTGGCGAATCGTAGAAATATAGGCGCTGCTAAATGGGCTTTAATGTTAGAAAAGAATCCGAATGCTGAAAAAGATGTTGTTCCATTTTCAGTGGCAGATATGGAATTTTATAATGCGCCTGAATTAATGAATGGATTAGCAGAATATGTAAAACAACCGATTTATGGTTATACGGATGCGACTGATGCTTATTATAATGCAGTGGTAGATTATATGAAAAAATATCATAGTTGGGAAATTGAAAAGGAATGGATTTGTCCTACAAATGGTGTTGTTGGTGCTTTGAATGATTTAGTAAGAGTACTTACAAAACCTAATGATGGGATTGTTATTATGCGTCCTGTATACTATCCTTTCTCTAGTGCAATTACTAGAAATAATCGTAGATTAATCAATGTTCCACTAATTAATAATAATGAAAAGTATGAAATTGATTTTGAAGCATTTGATCAAGCAACAAAACCTGAAGAAGTAAAGATGTTTATTTTATGTAGTCCGCATAATCCTATTGGAAGAGTATGGACTAAAGAGGAACTACAAAAACTTGGAGATATTTGTATTAAGAATGATATTATTATTATCTCTGATGAGATTCATTTTGATTTCATTATGGATAAACATGAACATACAGTAATGTCTACACTTAGTGAAGAGATTGCGAATAGAACAATTGTTTGTACTGCACCAAGTAAAACATTTAACTTAGGTGGTGTTAAAGTTTCAAATATCATTATTTCTAATCCAGAATATAGAGAAAAGTATATGGAAGTAACTAATTTCCTAAATACATTTGCTTATAAGACATGTGAGATTGTCTATACAGAATGTCGTGAATGGTTTGAAGCATTAATGGATGTCTTACATGAGAATAAGAAATTAGTAGAAGATTTCATTGCAGAACATTTACCAATGATTAAAGTATACCCATTAGAAGGTACATATTTGATGTGGTTGGATTGTAGAGCATTGGGATTGAGTAATGAAGAATTGGAAAACTTAATGTTAAAAAATGATTTATATTTAGATGAAGGATATCTATTTGGAGAAGAAGGATCTGGATTTGAACGTTGGAATATTGCTTGTCCAAAGCAAGAACTTCTAGCTGGATTAGAAAGGTTTAAAACTGCAATTGAAACACTCTAGTTACTAGAGTGTTTTCTTTTTGGGATAAACGAGAAACAAAAAAGTTACAATAACTATTCTAGCAAAAAGAGTATAACAAATGCCTTTTATGAAAACAGTGTATAGTTTATCAATCAATTGTAATACAAATGTAACTTGTTGAAGTATTGGGGTATAAGGAGTACAATTATACTAATGGATTAGGAGGAGCGAGTATGAGTAAATTAATGTTTAGTAGTGACTATATGGAAGGAGCTCATCCAAGAATTATTGAAAAACTAATGCAAATTAATTTTGACAAAAATTCAGGTTATGGAATGGATGATTATTGTCAAAGTGCGAAGGAAAAGATTCGTAAAGCTTGTGAATGTGAAGATGCACAAGTACATTTTTTAGTTGGAGGTACACAAGCGAATAAGGTGGTAATCACTTCATTCTTACAACATTATGAAGGTGTTGTTTCAGCAGATAGTGGCCATATTGCAGTTCATGAAGCTGGAGCTATTGAAAATAGTGGGCATAAAGTTTTAACAATTAAAAATAATAATGGGAAATTGATGGCAGAAGATGTAAGAGATTTTGTTAAAGGTTTTTATCAAGATGAAACCTGCGATCATATGGTATTCCCAGGAATGGTATATATTTCACATCCAACAGAAACTGGAACGTTATATACATTGTCTGAATTAGAAGCTTTACGTAAAGTATGTGATGAATATAATATGCATTTCTTTATGGATGGAGCTCGATTAGGTTATGGTTTAGTTGCGAGTGATACGGATGTGACTTTGGCAGATATCGCTAGACTTTGTGATGTGTTCTATATTGGTGGCACAAAGGTTGGTGCATTCTTTGGTGAAGCAGTTGTAATTAGTAGACCTAATAAAGTGAAGCATTTCTTTACGTCTATGAAACAAAATGGTGCTTTATTAGCTAAAGGTTGGTTATTAGGTGTCCAATTCGATACTTTGTTTACTGATGATTTGTATATGAATATTTCTAAAAATGCTATTGAATGTGCGTATATGTTAAAACAAGGTTTATTAGATAAAGGCTATACTTTATTTGCGGATTCTAGTACAAATCAACAATTTGTGATTGTGACAAATGATAAGTTAAAAGAATTACGTGAAAAAGTTGTATTCAATGTTTGGGAAAAAGTGGATGAAGATCATACAGCTATTCGTTTTGTTACAAGTTGGGCAACAACAAAAGAACAAGTGAGTCAATTATTAAGTTATCTATAGGGAGGTTGTATGGAGAAAAAACAGAAAGGAATTCTCTTTCCGTATTTATGGAAATATAAGTTCTCGTATATTCTAGGATTATTAACACTATTATTAGTTGATTATATGAGTTTATATATTCCACAGTTAACGGGAGATATTACCGATGGATTGAGTACAGGAACCTTAGATATAAAAGGGGCTGGAAGATTGTGTTTATATATTTTGTTATGTGCAGCAATCATTGCGGCTGGTAGATTCTTATACCGCTATTTCATTTTTGGTTCTGCTCGTAAAATTGAGTTAGAAATTCGTAACTCTATGTTTGCGAAATTAGAAACATTATCTCAAAGATTCTATAATGAAAATAAAACAGGAGATTTGATGACACATTTCATCAATGATTTACAAGCAACACGTATGGCGATTGGTCCTGCAATTATTTCAATGTTTGATGCGATTGTTATGACAGCAATGGTACTTTATACCATGATGTTTGAAGTGGATTTGAAATTAACATTAATGACATTGTTTCCAATGTTAATCATTGCGGTTGGGGGATATTTCTTTGGTGAAGCGTTTGATAAACGTTTTGGTGAAAAGCAAGCAGCTTTTGCGAAGATGAGTGATCAAGTACAAGAAAGTATCTCTGGTGAAAGAGTGATTAAAGCATTTACTCAAGAAAAGTTACAATCTAAAGTATTTGCGGAAATTAATGATAATAATAGAAATAAAAACTTAAGAGTTGTTAAGCTTATGGCAACGGCATTCCCATTCTTAGAATTCGTTGTTGGAACAACATATATTATTACCTTAGTTTATGGTGGTTATTTGACATTATATGGTGAAATTACATTAGGTCAATTTATTGCCTTTAACCAATATATTGGTATGCTTGTTTGGCCAATGATTGCATTTGGAGATATGATTACATCTGTTGCCCAAGCTCGTGCAGCAATTGGTCGTATTCGTCATATCTATGATGAAGTGCCTGATATTCAAGATGCTGAGGATTGTGTAGCTGTTTCTGAAATTAAAGGTGATATTCGATTTGAAGATGTTTCATTTGCTTATACAAAAGATGGACAAACGGTATTAGAAGATATTTCTATACATGTAAAGCCAGGTGAAACATTAGCCATCCTTGGTAGAACTGGTGCGGGTAAGACTACTTTTGTAAATTTAGTAACGAGAATGTATGATACAACAAATGGAACTATATATATTGATGGACATGATATTCGAAAGATTCCATTAATGGCTTTAAGAGAAAATATTGCATATGTTCCACAAGATAATTTTATGTTCTCTGATACATTGGTGAATAATATTAAATTTGGTAATCTTGATGCATCAATGGATGAAGTAATTGAAGCATGTGAGGTTGCATGTATTCATGATAATATAATGGATTTCCCTGAAAAATATGAAACTATGGTTGGAGAACGTGGTGTTACTTTATCAGGTGGTCAAAAACAACGTAGTTCGATTGCTAGAGCGTTATTAAAGAAATCTCCTATTTTAATTATGGATGATTCATTAAGTGCGGTAGATACAGATACTGAAGCACAAATTTTAGAGAATTTACACAAATTAAATGGTCAACAAACCAAACTTATGATTGCACATCGTGTATCAACAGTTCAACATGCAGATCATATTCTTGTATTAGATGAAGGTAAGATTGTTGAATATGGAACACATGATGAATTAATGGCTAAAAATGGAATTTTCCGTTCAATGTATGATAAACAACAACTTGAGAAAGAGTTGGCTAAAGTATAAGGGGGTGTAAGATTATGGCAATGATGGTAGAAGAAAAAGACGATATTCATTATGAGGGTAATCTTACATCAAGATTGATGAAATATATCATGCGTTATCCAAAACCAATGATATTCTCATTATTATTGGTATTAGCGGTAATTGGGGTCGAACTTTTTAGACCAACATTAATCGCGGATGCTATTGATAATCATATTGAAGGATATAATATTCCTTATGCTGTTGTAGACGAAAGTGAAGAAGCTACATTATTTAGAGATACCTATTTAATAAAAGGTGGTTCTTCAGATCAATATGCACAATTAGTATTATATGAAGATGTCTATTATTATTTTGATACATTAACAAGTCAAGAAAGTAATGTTTTATATGAATTGTCATCTAATACATTTACTCCTGTAAAGTGTGATGGAAAGTCTATTGAAATTGTTGAAAAGAATTTAACATTTACTGGAGAGGCATTATCTGTACCAGAATTAAAGCAATTACGTAGTAGTGATTTAAATGGTATTGTTAGAATTGCTGTTATATATGGTGTATTAATGATACTTGGTATGGTTGCGTCTGTTATGCAAACATGGACATTACAAAAAACAGGACAACAAATTATTTATGAAATTCGTCAAGAATTATATGATCATGTACATGCATTACCATTACGATTCTTTGATACACATCCAGCAGGAAGAATTGTTACTCGTATTACCAATGATGTAGAATCTTTACATGATATGTATGCGAATATCTTAGTTAGATTATTTAGAAGTTGTGTAAAGATTATTGGTTTGGCAGTGGTAATGTTGATGTTAGATTGGAAATTGGCATTATATTCATTTGTAATGTTGCCAGTTATTTTGATATTAACGTACTACTTTAGAACGGTTAGTCGTAAGCTATATCGTGTGGTTCGTACGAAAATTAGCACATTAAATACATTCTTATCAGAAAATATTTCTGGTATGCGTCTAATTCAAATATTTGCTAGAGAACAAAAGAAATATGAAGAGTTTGAAGAAAGAAGTCATGATTTGTATAAAGCATATGTAAGAGAAATTATGAACTTTGCGACATTTAGACCATTAATCTATCTTGTTTCTCAAATAGCATTAGTTATCGTTTTATTCAAAGGAAGTAATTACGTTATTCTTCAAACAATCAGTATTGGAACAATGTATATCTTTATTAACTATATCAATAGCTTCTTTGAACCAATTCAAGATTTAGCAGAACAATTCTCAACATTGCAAAATGCATTTGCTTCTGCAGAAAAGATTTTTACATTATTAGATGAAAAGAATACAATTGTTGAAACTGAAAATGCATATAGAAAACAAGATATTCAAGGTAAAATTGAATTTAAAAATGTATGGTTTGCATACGAAGGTGATGATTATGTATTACGTGATGTTAGTTTTGTAATTGAACCTGGTAAAACAGTTGCCTTTGTTGGAGCTACTGGTGCTGGTAAATCAAGTATTCTAAACCTAATTGGTAGATATTACGATATTCAAAAAGGACAAATCCTTATTGATGATGTTGATATTAAAGAATGGAGTATAGAAGCATTACGTGGCTTTATTGGCCAAGTACAACAAGATGTATTTATCTTTACTGGAGATATTAAGAGTAATATTCGTTTATTAAATGAAGAAATATCAGATGAAAAAGTTAGTGAATCGGCAAAATATGTTAATGCCGCATACTTTATTGAAAATTTACCAAATCAATATGATGAAGCGGTAAGTGAAAGGGGCTCAACATTATCTGCTGGGCAACGTCAGTTGTTATCATTTGCTAGAACATTAGCATTTGATCCAAAAATCTTGGTTATGGATGAAGCGACTGCCAATATTGATACAGAAACTGAATTATTGATTCAAGAAGCTTTAGAAAAGATGATGGATGGCAGAACCACAATTATGGTTGCGCACCGTTTATCAACTATTCAACATGCTGATAATATTATTGTTATGCATAAAGGAAAAGTTAGAGAGATGGGTACTCATCAAGAGTTATTAGCTCAAGATGGTATTTATCGTAAATTATATGAATTACAATTGTATACAGTATAGAGGTATGATGTAAATCTTACCTCTTTTAATTTTATAAGCATGAATAATAAATTAGTAATTAAACCTTTATTTTTACCTAAATCATAGTAAAATCAATATAAAGGGGAGTGTATATTATGGGTTTCATATTTGTTGTAATTATAATCTTTTTTATGTTTAGTGGTCCAATTTTGGATTTTTTAAGTTCGGTATTGGATGTGTTGTCTGATGTTATTGATTTTTTTGATGGAATTAAATCCTTTTTTAGAAGAATTAAAAGGCGTTTAATGGGTGGAAATAAACTATATGGAACATATAAACCTAGATCGACAAGTTCGTATAAATCATCATATACACCAAAATCAGAGAATTCTTCTGATAAGAAAGTAACTCGTTCTGCCAAAGATTTGTGTCAAGAAGCTGATAGTTGTGTAAATACAGATCCTAGACGTGCATTAACGTTATATGAACAAGCTGCTAATTTAAAAGATGAAAAAGGACAACGGGCTTGTGCAGATATGTATTATCATGGAAAAGGCTGTGAAAAAAACACTGTTAAAGCTTTATATTGGTACGAAAAGTCTGCAGAACAGGGAAATGTAAGTTCACAATTACTTTGTGGTTATCTTTATGATAAAGGTATTGGCTGTAATAAGAATACATTTAAAACATTGTATTGGTATGCTAAAGCTGCTGAAAATGGAAATGCAGAGGCACAATATGTATATGGAGTTACATTGTTTTCTGGGGTTATTTGTGAAAGAGATGAAAAAACAGCTTTGTATTGGTATGAAAAATCAGCGAATCAAGGATTTGTAAAAGCACAAGAATCGTGTGGATATATGTATAATAATGGACGTGGATGTGTTAAGGATGAACAAAAGGCTTTATACTGGTATGAGAAGGCGGCTAATCAAGGACATAAAGAGGCACAATATCAATGTGGAGTGTTATATAATGAGAAATATTTAGAATTCGGCGATTTACATGCAAGAGATAAAGCTATTGAATGGTATAAAAAGGCTGCTGCACAAGGGCATGAAAATGCTAATATGATTTTAAAAAGCTTAATTGAATAATTAATATATAGTAGAAACTATTGTATATGTGATAGTTTCTTTTTTATTAGATATTTTTTTGATATAGTAAAGACAGGTAAAGAGTTAGGTGATGGATATGAAAAAGTTGTTGCCAGAAGGAATTTTAAGAGAAGATAGAACTGCATTTTTAAATGAAAGAATGCGTAAAGTGATTCCTTCAATATGTATTGAACGAGCAAAAATTGTTACTGAAAGTTATAAAAAGACAGAAGGTATGCCATATGTTTTGCGTAGAGCAATTGCTTTGAAAGATGTTTTAGAACAAATGACTATCTTTATTGATGAAGAAGAATTAATTGTTGGTAATCATGGTTCTAGAGCAAGAGCTGCCTTAATTTTTCCTGAATTTGGTCTATTTACGTCGGCTGAACTAGATTTAATGCCTGTTCGCAAGGTCGACACTTTACAAATTACTGAGGAAGATAAAAAAGAGTTATTACAAAACATATATCCATATTGGAAGGATCTTTGTACAGATAGTTATATTCGTGAATATGTTGATTCTGACATTATGGATGTATTAGATTCTGAATATCGTGTATTTAATCCATTAAGTAGGGCTAGAAGTGGATATGGTCATTATTTACCTAATATAGAAAAAATCATTAAATATGGTTTTAAGCAAATTGAAAAAGAAGCAATTGGAAAAGATTCTGATTTTTATAAAGCGGTATTAATAGTGTGTGAAGGGGTTAAAATATTCCAAAACAGATTTAGAAATCTAGCTTTACAAATGACAACTGAATGCAAAGATTCCAGAAGAAGACAAGAATTGGAAATGATTGCTGAAAATTGTCGTAAAGTTCCATATGAACCAGCAGAAACTTTCTTTGAGGCGTTGCAGTCATACTGGTTTACAATCTTAATTGATTATTGTGGACAAAATGGATCTGCTATTTCTGGAGGAAGAGTGGATCAAATTTTCTATCCATATTACAAAAAAGATATTGATAATGGAATTATGAACAAAGAAGACGCAAGAGAATTGTTAGAAGCTTTGTGGATAAAACATAGTGATATTATAAAAGCAGGTACATATTCTAGTGCTAAAAATAATGGCGGTTTTGCGACAACAATTAATTTTGTTATTGGTGGTTTGGATAAAAATGGCAATGATGCAGTAAATGAATTGTCTTTTTTATGCTTAGATGTTGAAGAAGAAGTATTTAATTCAGAACCAAATACAAGTGTTCGAGTATCGAAAAAGAATCCTGATGCTTTTATTAAACGAGTATTAGAGGTATTAGTACATAGAGAAGGTGGTAAATTACCATTCTTTAATGATGAAGTTATAATACCAGCATTAATGAATGATGGTTATACATTGGAAGAAGCTAGAAATTATGCGATAGTAGGTTGTGTAGAACCAACTGGCTATGGTAATACCATGGGAAGAACAAATAGTTGTTATTTCAATTTAGCTAAGTGTTTAGAATTAGCTTTATTTGATGGTGTGTGTCAAATGTCGACCAAACAAATGGGACCTAAAACAGGAACTGAATTTAACTGTTTTGAAGATGTATTAAAAGCATATGAAACACAGGTGGAATACTTTGTTAAGATGATGGTCGAATCATTGAATGGCATTGAAAGAATACATAAAGAATATGGCCAACATATTTATTGTTCCATGTTATTAGAAGGATGTATGGAAAAAGGAATTGATTGTACAAGTGGTGGAGCAAAATATGATTTTGCTGGAGTACAAGGTGTTGGTCTTATTGATGTGGCTGATTCATTAACAGCTTTAAAACAATTGGTGTTTGAGGAACAAATTATAGATATTAATGATATCTTACAATGCCTTCCTAATGACTATAAAGATAATGAAATACTAAGACAAGTTGTTTTACATAAGGCGACCAAGTATGGAAATGATAATGATGAAGCAGATCAAATGGCTGCTTATGTCGCAAATCATTATTGTAATACAGTTAGAAAATATAAAACTTTAAATGGTGGAACATATCGACCAGGGTTATTCTGTTTATCGAGCAACACACCATTAGGTAAGCAGGTATGTGCATTACCGAGTGGAAGAAATAGTGGAGTACCTTTAGCTGATGGCGGGGTGTCACCAAAACATGGTATGGATACCTTAGGTCCAACTGCCTCTTGTAAAAGCGTTTCAAAAGTAAACCATGCACAAGCATCAAATGGAGTTAACTTCAATTTAAAGTTTATGCCAACAATTTTAAAAACAGAAAGTGATCGACAAAAATTAAGTGATGTTATTAGAACTTATTTTTCTCTAGGAGGAATGCATATTCAATTTAATATTCTATCAACAGAGAAGTTATTGGAGGCACAAAAAGATCCAGATAAATATCGAAGCTTAGTTGTTAGGGTTGCAGGGTACAGTGCATTCTTTGTTGAGTTGGATAAAGATATCCAAGATGAGATTATTAGTCGTACTATGATTGGAGCATAATATGAAGGGAAATGTATTTGATATTCAAAGATATAGTATTCATGACGGAAAAGGAATACGTACAGTTGTATTTTTAAAGGGATGTCCACTACGCTGTAAGTGGTGCGCTAATCCAGAATCATGGAAATTAGAGCCACAATTATTCTATAAAAAGACAAGTTGTATTCATTGCCATATGTGTATAGATACTTGCCAAAACTCTGAAGTAACATTAGAGAATGATGAAATTAAGTTTCATAATGGAAATTATGATTTTGTAAGAGTGTGTCCTACTGAAGCATTGTCTGTAAAAGGAAAATGGATGACAGTTGATGAAGTTATGAATGAAATTCGCAAAGATATTCCATTTTATAAGCAAAGTAATGGTGGAGTTACTATTAGTGGTGGTGAACCATTACGACAATATGAATTTACAAAAGAATTATTAGAAGCTTGTAAAAAAGAGGGAATAGCAACAGCAGTAGAAACAACAGGACATGTAGATACAAAAGTATTGAATGAAATTGTGCCTTTTGTGGATTTATTCTTATATGATATCAAGATGATGGATTCAGACAAACACAAAGAATGGACAGGTGTTGGTAATGCTTTGATATTAAGCAATTTGAAAGAAATTAGTAACAAGGCAGACATTATGGTGCGAACACCAATAATTCCTAATGTAAATGATGCCAAAGAAGATATGCAAGCAATATTAGATTATTTAAAAGAATGTAATATTAGAAAGTATTCTATTTTACCATTTCATCAATATGGTAGTAATAAATATGAGGCTATACAAATACCTTATAAGATGCATGATGTAAAAATGCATAGTGAAGAATATGTTGAAGAAATAAAAGAATATATAAAAATGCAAGGATTTAGTGAAGAATTCTAGTTGATTACTAGAATTCTTTTTTTCTTTGTGGGTATTTATAATGCATGTTTGTGAAAAAAATGATATATTATTATGGAAGAAATAAGGAGGATTTTTCTTATGGTTAAAAAACCAGTTGTATTAGTAGTAATGGATGGAGTTGGATTAACTGATAAAGAGTATGGAAATGCTGTTAAAAATGCATATACACCTACTTTAGATCGTTTAATGGCTACATGTCCTACAACAGCAATCAAAGCACATGGTGTTGCGGTTGGTTTACCTTCAGATGCTGATATGGGGAACTCAGAAGTTGGACATAACGCATTAGGATGTGGACAAATTTATAGCCAAGGAGCTAAATTAGTTAACGAATCTATCGCATCAAAAGATGTTTATAAATCAGAAACATGGAAAGAATTAGTTGAAAATGCGAAAGGACATACAATGCACTTTATGGGATTGTTGTCTGATGGTAATGTGCATTCTCATATTAATCACTTAAAAGCTTTATTAGCGCAAGCTAAAGAAGAAGGAATTAATCGTGTACGCGTTCATATCTTATTAGATGGTCGTGATGTTCCTGAAACAAGTGGCTTAATTTATATTGAAGATTTAGAAAATACAATCGCTGAATTAAATGATGAAAACTTCGATTGTAAGATTGCTAGTGGTGGTGGACGTATGGTTATTACTATGGACCGCTATGAAGCTAACTGGAAAATGGTTGAAAATGGATGGAAAATCCATGTTGAAGGTGAAGGAAGAGGTTTCGCATCTGCTAAAGAAGCAGTTGAAACTTACCGTGCTGAATTAGGATGTTCTGACCAAGATTTACCAGGTTTCGTTATTGTTGAAGATGGTAAACCAGTAGGTACTATTGAAGATCACGATTCTGTAATTTTATATAACTTCCGTGGTGACCGCGCGTTAGAAATCTCTCGTGCATTCGAAAATGAAGAATTACCAGAAATTTCTCGTAACAAATTCCCTAAAGTTATGTATGCAGGTATGTTGCAATATGATGGTGACTTAAAGATCCCTGCAAAATATTTAGTAAATCCACCTAAGATTGAACATACATTATCTGAATTCTTAGTTAAACACAATGTTCCATCTTATGCGATTAGTGAAACTCAAAAATATGGTCACGTTACATATTTCTGGAATGGTAATAACTCTGCTAAGTTCTCTGATGAATTAGAAACTTGGGTAGAAGTTCGTTCTGATGTTGTTCCATTTGAACAAAGACCTTGGATGAAAGGTGCTGAAGTAACAGACTTATTAGTTGAAGCTATCTTAGAAAACAAAAATGATTTCTACCGTGTAAACTTCCCTAATGGAGATATGGTAGGTCATACAGGTAACTATCAAGCTACAATTATCGGTGTTGAAACTGTTGATTTATGCTTAAAACGTATTTTAGATGCTGTTGATAAAGTTGGTGGTGTAGCTATTATTACTGCTGACCATGGTAACGCAGATGAAATGTATGAAAAGAAAAAGAAACCAGAAGCACCAGATAAACCAAAAACAAGTCATACATTAAATAAAGTTCCATTCATCGTTTATGGCGCTGATGTTGAATTCAATGAAGGTGACTTTGGTTTAGCTAACGTAGCTCCATGCGTTGCTAAATTATTAGGATTTGAACCAGATGCAAACTGGTTAGAAGCAATTATTAAATAAGAAGAGTAAATTATGAAAAAATTATTCACATTATTATTAATTGTATTCATGGTATTTGGATTAACTGCATGTGGTGGTAAGAAAACGACAACTACAGTTTGTACTATGAATTATGAAGGTGTTAATGTAGAAAACACATTAATTTCTCAAGGAAATAAGGTACAATCAATAAAATATGTAAATTCAATTACTGTTGATGAAACTTTGCTTCCATATTTACAAGTAGCTGCTGAAGATTATGTTAAAAAGATGTCAGGTGTAGATGGGTTAAGTTATAACTGGTCAGTAGACGGTGGAACTTTAACTGAAACTACAGATATTGATTATACAAAAGTTGATTTTAATGCATTAGTAAATCTTGGATTATTGGAAAAGGTAGATGGCGAAGTTCCTACATATATTGATTTAGAATCTTCTATTAACAATATGAAAGAACTTGGTTGTACTTGTTCTGAAAAATAAAACAAAAAGAGATTGGTTTTGATAACTAATCTCTTTTTTGTGCAAAAAAATACGGTAGATGGTTATCTACCGTATTGTCTAAGAATATTTTCTACTTCTTGTTTAGTTTCTGTAGTAAAACGAATTGAGAATTGTTGAATTCCTAGATCTACATAATTCTCTAATTCATCCAAATGATTGGTTGGAGTAGCTTGTAAAATGTGCATATAACATTCTTCATCAAATAATAAAGGATATGTTTGATTGCCTTTTAATTGATAGGTATGTTTTTTGCATAGATTACAATGTTTTTGTTGTGTCTTTGTTTCTAAGGTATTTACAGCACAATATTTGCTTACCATTACATCTTGTCTACCATATAATACTTGTTCAATAACTGGTTGAGATTGATAAATCGTTTGGTATTGACTGATTATATGTTCGATTTGATGTAAAGATAATTCTGGTGATAAACATGCGGATACACAATGATGTTTATATAAGAAATATAGTGCATAAGCATTGGTAATGTTAAAGTAAATATCTCCGTGTTTATCTGGATGATTTACGTATAGTTGTCCTAATTCTCTAGTATAAATTGAATCACAAGAATGTGTAATATTTGATTCATTAACACGTAATGTCATATATCCAAGATGTGGATACTTAGTTAATAAATCAACATTTGATGTATATAAGGGATACTTCAAATCTTTAACTGTTTCATATTGCTCTTCTGTATGAATATGAAGACGTAATTCATTTTTGTTGTTTAATTTGATTGATTCATATGTATATGGTAATACTAGTGGCTCAATTGGTGCATCTAATGTTTGAATCAATTGATCAATAGCATCTCTGCGTAATTGATTGATTGTTTTTAATGAAATAAACATAGAATCATCCACATAGTATTGAATATCATCAATTACAAAAGGAGTATCTTGTGTTTTTGTAAGTTGTTGTTCAATTTTTTCTAAAGAAATTGGTTGTTTTTGTGCTTGTTGAATGATTTCTTCACTATGGCAAGATACTTCAGCGTTTGGATGTAGTAATGTCAAATGTAAAGGTTGACCAATTACACCTGTAACAATAGCTTGTATTGGTTGATATCTTTGTTTGTTTTCAAAAGTTGTACGCAATTGTTTTAATTGCATAACATCACTAGTTAAAATAACTTGAGAACCTTTGTTGATATAGTTATCAGAATCAAAAGCAACAACATCATCTTTGTGTGCTTGATTCACTAATTTACCATCTTTATAGATTCTATTTGCGACAAATCCATAATCTTTTTTATCTAAAATACGAAAACCATCTTGTTGGTGTAGAGTTTCGGATAATTTAATGAATACTTGCTTATTACGATAAGCAACAACTGTACCTAGTCGAATACCCATATGATTTGGACGATGTGCATTCATTAACTCATCACCACGTTTATGGTATAAATGACCATCTGTAAATCCACGGTTAAAGATTTTCTTTAATCCTAAAATATCTGGTTTATAGTTCTTTTGATCAATGGCTTTACGATATTCTGAAGTAATTAGCGCTACATATTCTGGGCGTTTCATTCTTCCTTCAATTTTAAAACTTGAAACACCTAATTTGATTAATTCTTGTACATGTTCCAATGTATTTAAATCTCTAGGACTTAATAGGTAATCATCTTTAGTATCTAATGGAGTTCCATCTTTTATTAATTGATATTGTAGACGGCAAGGTTGTGCACAACCACCACGATTTCCAGAACGATTTCCTTGGTTAATAGACATATAACATTGTCCAGAATAAGAAACACATAAAGCTCCAAATACGAACATTTCTATTTCAACACCTAATTTTGTCATTTCTTTGATTAACTCAATTGGTGTTTCTCTAGCAACAACGACTCTAGAGATTCCTGCTTCTTTTAATAGTTTAATGCAATTGATGTTATGTGCATGCATTTGGGTAGAAGCATGTAACTCTAAATTTGGTAAACGATTATGTAAAACTTCTAATAATCCAAAGTCTTGAATAATTAAAGCATCAACTTTGTGTTTGTGTAAGAATAATGCATATTCAAAAGCAGAATCTATCTCTTCAGGATAGATAATGGTATTCATAGTTACATAAACTTTTACTTGATAGTGATGACAATAATTGATAGCTTCAATCATCTCTTCATCAGAAAAATTGCCGGCAAAGGCGCGTGCGCCATAAGCTTTGCCAGCAAGATAAACAGCATCTGCTCCATTTTGTACTGCCGCAATCAATGCTTCCATTGTACCTGCGGGTGCCAATAGTTCAACGTGTTTCATTTTTATACAATATCTCCTACATACACTTGTAATTCATGTGCAGTTTCTTCTTGTGAGAAAACATTATTTAATAGAGTAGCATCAATTATTAATGGGTTTTTGATTTGTAATTCATTAATACCATTAATCAATGTTGTGAATGCACGTTCTTTTGTGTTTTCTGTATACGTGATGCATAAATATGTTCCTTCAGGAATTTGAGTAATAGAAGATGTATCTGTATCATAATTTAAAATTACACCTTTATATGTCATAACTGGTAACAATTGATTTTGTAATTTATAAATAGTACCTTTTTCAAAAGTAGTTGTAACATCTAATTCTTTAGTTCTTAGTTCAATTTGTTCCATTTGTTTTACATAACGATTGTTAGTAGATAATGTAAATACATCAGAAGTAACAATATTACGTTCTTCTATTTCTCTTTGGTATAAACCTGAAGTATTAGCTAATACTTCACTTGTTTTAATTTGATCTTGAATATTTGTAATATCAATGATGTTTGTTTTTAAGATTTCGATTTGTTCAATCATGCTTTCTTGTAAAGCCTCTAAGAATTCTTTGAAATCATTCATGCTATGTGTTTCAAACATTTGACGTAAATCTTCTAATGGAAGATTGATTCTTTTAGCAAAATTGATAATTTCGAAAATGAAAAGTTGGTTCGCGTGGTAATAGCGATAGTTGGTTTCTTCATTTACGTAAGTCGGTTTACATAAACCAATTTTGTCATAGTGACGTAGTGCATTGATTGTAAAACCAGTCATTTTTGATACTTCACCTATTGAAAAGTAGTCTCTCATGTTTTCCCTCCTTAAACTGTAATGTATATATAGAGTTTAGCACATGATTATAGAAAATACAAATTTTTAAGTTTAGAGTAGCTTTTCGAAGGCAATACGTTTATCTCCATTTTGTAAATAAATGGTTCCACATGGTATAAATCCACATTTATTTAGGAATCTTTGCATGGATATGTTTTGATGATGTGTATCTATACGTAGACTCATTTTATGATCTTCTTTAGCAAGCTTTTCAGCATATTTTACAAATTCATTCGCAAAGTGTTTTCCTTTAATTGTATTATCAACCGCAATACGGTGAATACAATAATAATGATCTTCGGTAGTTAACCATTTACCGTCTTCTATATATGCATAGTTTGGATCTAGTTCTAAAACAATAGCTGCAGTACCTAATACTTGTTCATTTTCAACTAAGACATAGCTTTGTTTTTGTTTTATATCACTTAAGATGCTTTCTTCATTTGGGTAGCCATCTTGCCATTGATTGACATTCTGACTCTTTAAATATTCCTTTGCTTGATTATAAATAGCTAAAATAGCTGGAATGTCTTCTATTTGGGTATAACGTATTTTCATAAGGATTCTCCATTCTGGTGTCATTATAGCATGAAACATAGAGAAAATTAGTCATTTCGTGCTATAATAAAATGGAATGTGGGGTATGAATATGAATCGTGGATGGTTTATTGTTTTTGAAGGTTGTGATGGTAGTGGCAAAACTACAGTGAGTCAAGGCGTTTATCAAAATTTAATTGATAAAGGTTATCCCGTAATCTATACTCGTGAACCTGGTGGAATTGATATTGCGGAACAAATTCGTAAGGTAATTTTAGATCCTAAAAATACAGAAATGGATTCTCGTACAGAGGCATTATTATATGCCGCAAGTCGTAGACAACATTTGGTTCAAAAAGTATTACCTGCATTAAATGAACATAAGATTGTTATTTGTGATCGTTTCTTATTTAGTTCATTAGCATATCAAGGGTATGCTAGAAATATTGGTGTAGATGAAGTATTAAAAATCAATGAATTCGCAATTGAAGGACATATGCCTGATACAACCATTTTCTTAGATGTATTACCTGAAGTGGGATTATCTCGTATTTCTACTCGTACATTTAAAGATCGTTTGGATCAAGAGAATATGGATTTCCATCAACGAGTGTTTGATGGTTATATGTTAGTGAATGAACGTTTTGGTCAAGATATTGTTAAGTTTGATGCAAATCGTACACCTGAAGAAATTATTAATGATATTACTGCATATATTGAGAAGTTGGTGAAATAATGGAGTATAACTTTATTGTTGAGCAACCAGTAGCGTATCGTATGGTGAAAAATGCACTTAAAAAAGGAAGTGCACATGCATATTTGTTTCATGGGCCTAAAGGTACACATAAATTAGAAATGGCTATGGTGTTTGCACAATCTATGTTTTGTGAACATACTAGTGATGGAATGGCGTGTGGTTGTTGTGATACTTGTTTACGTATTCAACAAGGTCTGTTTGCGGACATAATTCTTGTTGATGGTGAAAAAGTAAGTATTAAAAAAGAAGATATCTTACATATTCAAAAAGAATTTTCGACAACTGCATTAGAAAAGTATGGTAAGAAAATTT
Source organism: Erysipelotrichaceae bacterium (assembly GCA_017473265.1). Classification (GTDB taxonomy): domain Bacteria; phylum Bacillota_I; class Bacilli_A; order Erysipelotrichales; family Erysipelotrichaceae; genus RGIG4607. The sequence goes on from JAFULQ010000002.1 coordinate 110,192, forward strand.
ATATTCTAAATAACTGTGAGAATTCAACAGCTGCGGCCATGAATAGTTTATTAAAATTCTTAGAAGAACCTGAAGGTGATGTACTAGCGATTCTTTGTACAGATCAATTAGAAAGAATTTTACCTACGATTGTATCACGTTGTCAGTTGGTTCCATTTCGTTTAAGTGATTATCAAGTTATCAAAAAGTATGGTATTGAAAATGGTTTATCTGAATTAGATGCTCATTTGACAAGTCAATTGGTATCAAATGTTACAGAAATGGAAAATTTAGTAAAACAAGAAGAATATCAAACGGCATTATCATTGTGGATGGGCTTTATGAAGAAATGTTATGAAGATATCCAAGGTGGAATGTTGTACTTAATGCTAGAAGGTTTTCATGCGAAAACGAAGTATAGTAATAAAGAAGTATTGGAGTTATTTTTAAATATTGGAGTGATATTTACACAAGATTGTTTATATCAACGTAAAGTAGAAAGTGAAGATTGGACAAAATTGATTGCGGATTATTCTAAAATGAATATTTCCTCTCAAAAGTTGTTGTCCATTCTATTAAGTATAAAAGATCGTTCGTTACGTAATGCGAATGTATTATTGACGGTTGATCAATTAGGATATTTATTATTAAAGGAGGTTAACTAAAATGGAAGAATTACAACATGAAGTTGTGAACTATAAGTATAGTGTTTCTGTAAAGTTTAAAGGTTCTAAAAAAGCCTATCATTTTGGTACGGATGAAGCTATTTATAATTATGGTGATAAAGTTGTTGTGGAAACAATTCGTGGTATTGAATTGGGTGATGTAATTAGTGAATTACGTTTGTGTGAAGATTTCCCAAATCAAAAACCAACGAAACCAGTTTTGCGTAAGGCTTCTGAAAAAGATATTGAAGATTATAATCGCAATAAGGAAGATGAAGCGGATGCATTACAAAAATGTCAAAACTGTATTGATAAACTTAAATTAGAAATGAAGTTAATTAGTGCAGAGTATACATTAGATCGTAGCAAAGTGATTTTCTCTTATGTAAGTGATGATCGTGTAGACTTTAGAGAATTGTTAAAAGAATTAGCTTCAATCTTTAGATGTCGTATTGAATTACGTCAAATTGGTCCTAGAGACAAGGCGAAAATTGTAGGTGGTCTTGGAAGTTGTGGTATGGAAACTTGTTGTTCTCGCTACATGGAAGAGTTTGATGTGATTTCTATTAATATGGCTAAGAATCAATTATTAGCATTAAATATTCAAAAATTGAGTGGACAATGTGGAAAATTGATGTGTTGTTTAAGTTTTGAAGATGAAATGTATAAAGAACAACGCAAAGGATTACCTAAGATGAATGCACAAGTTGTGTATAATGGTGAACGTTTTAGAATTCAAGGTATGAATTTATTAAATCAAACAGCAAAATTAGGTAATAAAGAAAATATGGTTATTATTCCTTTAGATGAATTAAAAGAATTGATGAATCAAATGCCAAAGGAGAATACACATCATGAAAAGTCAAAAGAGTTTTCTAAATAATGTTCCTACTTTATATTTAGTGGCTACTCCTATTGGTAATTTAAAGGAAATGACACCAAGAGCGGTGGAAATTCTTAAAGAAGTTGATGTAATTGCGGCAGAAGATACTCGTAATACGATGGGATTATTAAAGCATTTTGAAATTAATACCAAATTGATTGCGCATCATATGTACAACGAAAAACAAAGTAGTGATGGATTAATTGAAATGTTAAATAATGGTATGAATATTGCATTAGTTAGCGATGCGGGTTATCCATTAATTAGTGATCCAGGGCAAGTGTTGGTAAATCGTGTAATTGATGCTGGATATAATGTAGTAACGATTAATGGTCCTAGTGCTATTTTAGCCGCATTGTGTGCTAGTGGTATTGCGGCTCAACCATTTACTTTTGTTGGTTTTTTAGGTTCTAGTGAGAAAGAGTGTAAAAAGCAATTAGAAAAATGGAAAAACCATGAAGAAACTTTAATTTTCTATGAATCTCCTCATCGTATTGAAAAGACATTGAAATATTGTTTAACTGTTTTAGGAGATCGTAGAATGTGCTTGGCTAGAGAGTTAACCAAGAAGTATGAAGAATATTTACGTGGTACGATTTCTGAAGTACTAGAAGTAGTGAAAGAATGTAAAGGTGAAATGGTTATTATTATGGAAGGTTGTAAGCAAGAAGAACAACCAACCTTATCAATGCCTGATTTATTAAAGATTGTAGATCGCTATGTGGAAGCGGGTATGAGTGCAAAAGATGCGATTAAGAAGACCGCTCAAGAATATGGTGTATCTAAAAATGAAATATATCGTAATTATGTTAGCTAATAGGAGGAAACACAGATGATTAAATTATTAGTTAGTGATTTGGATGGTACATTTTTATCTCATGAAAGAAATGAAAAAGGAAGCTTTGTTTCTGATGCGAATATGGAAGCAATGAAACGCTTTAGAGAAGCTGGTGGAACATTTGTTACGGCAAGTGGACGTCATCATGAATATTCATATTCTTTAATGGAAGAATTAGGATTTGAATTTGATATGATTGGTACAAATGGAGCTACTTTAATCCATAATAACCATTTAATTGAACACAACAATCCACAACGTCATATTGTTCGTGAAGTTGTTGAAGAATTAACAAAAGATGAATATAAAGATCACATCGAAGTAATGGGTGTAGACTTATCATTTAAATATATCTTGGGTCAAGGATTGGAGTCTTGGTATTTACCAGGTTTTGCGAAATTAATTGATGATGGCACAGTTGGTGGTTTACACGATGTTAAATTATTGGATTGGTTAAATGATCGCAAACGTCCAGATATTACTTGTTTATCAGTTACAATTCGTGATGGTAGTCGTTTACATGAATGGATTGCTTTCTTACGAGAAAAATTTGATAAATATTTTGATATTTATGCTTCTGGTCCTATGCATATTGAATTAATGCGTCCAGGTATTAATAAGGGACATGGTGTTCGTTCTATTATGAAACTTTATGGATTAGAAGAACATGAAGTGGCGGTAGTTGGAGATAACCAAAATGATATCTCTATGTTCTTTGCGACTCCTAGAAATAGTTTTGTAATGAGTACAGCTGCACCTGGTGTTAGAAAATATGCTCGTTATACAGTTGATAGTGTTGCGGAAGCCATTGATATTATTATGAGAAAGAATGCAAGTGAAGTTGCGACAAAGGAAGTTGAATAATAATGGATTTTTCATTACAAACAAAACGTTTATTAATGCGTAAGATACAAGTGGAAGATAAAGACTATTTATTACGTATGTATCAAAATCCATTAGTAAATGCGACATATATTTGTGATTCTTTACAAACGGATGAAGCAGTTACGAAATTTGTTGAAAGAATGGCTAATTTTGAATATGATGGTAAAACGTATTTATGGATATTAGAATATGAAGGTCGTCCGATTGGTATGTTAAATACATTCTTATCACATGATGATTCTAGTACGATTGAAATTGGATATGCAGTGGATTCACCATATTGGAATCAAGGTTTTGCGACGGAAGCATTAGTAGCGGCTATTGATTATTTATTAAAAAATACAGAGTATCATAAGATTCAGTGTTCACATTTCTTGTCAAATGTCGCAAGTAAACGTGTTATGGAAAAAGCAAATATGATTTATGAAGGTGTTCGTCAAGAAGTGTTCTTCTTTAGAGGGGAATATCATTCTTTAGGATACTATTATGTGATTCGAAAATAGAATGGAGAGTGTTTTATGGATCGTAAATTATTAAAAACGCAAGCGAAAGAAGTGTTAAAAAAGCACTATGTTAAATTATTAGGTTTTACTTTTATTACAGTTGTATTAGGATTAACATTTATTGGCTTTGGTGCAAAAACATCAGCGGATACGTATACGACAAGTTATTATTTATCAATTTTTGGTTTATCTTTTAATGTGAGTCCAAGTGGTTCAATGGCCATTTTAGTTGCAATCCTTACTATAACTTCTTTGGTATTTGGTATTGCAGTAAGTCCTGTTTTAAATTATGGTTTACAAAATGCTTATAAGTATGCGTCTACAGATTCTTTAGAGGGTTATGATTTATTCTGTGGTTTTAGAAATAATTATAAAAATATTGTCATTGTTAATTTATTAAAAGGTATATTTATTGCATTATGGACATTTGTATTTATTATTCCAGGAATTATTAAAATTTACCAATGGCGTTATACAAACCAAATTTTAGAAGAACATCCAGACTGGAATTATAAACAAGTGTTAGAAGCTAGTGAAAATATGACACATGGTCATAAAAGTGATTTATGGGTATTGGATTTATCATTCATTGGATGGTATTTCTTGTTTGCGGTTTTAGATATGTTAACAATCGGTTTGGCATCTTACTTATTAATGCCATACGTACATCAAACTGATGCAGAAGCTTATCACTGGATTAAGAGTTTACAAGAACCAGAAGTTATTGATGTAGAGCTTGTTGAAGAACCAGAAATTATTGAGTAGTTCATATATTTGAACTACTTTTTTTGTAGTAAAATAAATAGTGAGGTGATGATGCATGCATAAAGGAATTAAGATTGTAACCATTGGTGGAGGTAGTTCATATACTCCAGAATTAATGGAAGGTTTCATTACTCGTTATCATGAATTACCGATTTCTGAAATATGGTTAGTAGATATTGAAGAAGGTAAAGAAAAGGTTGAAATTATTCGTGATTTATCAGAAAGAATGTGGAAAAAAGCGGGGTACGATGTAAAGGTATATGCGACTTTAGATCGTAGAGAAGCTTTGGTGGATGCTGATTTTGTAACTACACAATTTAGAGTTGGTTTTTTAGATGCAAGGATCAAAGATGAACGTATTCCATCTTTACATGGTATGTTAGGTCAAGAAACAAATGGCGCTGGTGGTATTTTTAAGGCTTTTCGTACCATTCCTGTTATGAAAGAAATTGTAGAAGATATGAAGGAATTATGTCCTGATGCGTGGTTAATCAATTTTACAAATCCTAGTGGAATTATTACAGAGGCGGTTATTAAACACTTTGGCTGGAAGAAGTGTATTGGTTTATGTAATGTTCCTGTAATTGCCATGATGAGTGAATATCAAAAAATGAATTATAAGCAAGAAGAGTTAGAATATCGTTTTGTTGGTTTAAATCATTTCCATTGGCATAAAGTGTACACGACAGAGGGTAAAGAAATTACCCAGGAAATAATTGAACATATAAATGAACCAGGTGGAGGAACACCTGCAAATATATTTAGTGCTCCATTTAATTTAGATCACTTGAGAAAAATGAATTTATTACCATGTGGTTATCATCGTTATTACTATAATCACAAAGATATGTTAGCACATAGTATGGAAGAATTTAGATGTGGTGGAACACGTGCTGAACAAATGAAACAAGTTGAAAAAGAGTTGTTTGAGATTTATAAAAATCCTAATTTAGATAAAAAACCTGAACAATTGTCCAAGCGTGGTGGTGCATATTACAGTGAAGCAGCATGTGAATGTATTAATGCTATTTATAATAATAAAAAGATACATATGGTAGTTAGTTGTGAGAATCGTGGAAGTATTCCATGTTTGGATGCAGATAGTATTGTTGAAGTGTCTGCTATAATAGGAGCTAAAGGAGCGGAACCGTTGTCGGTTGGTAAATTAGCTTATGCACAAAAAGGTTGGCTACAAATGATGAAGGCAATGGAAGAATGTGTTATTGATGCCGCATTACATGGTGATTATGGACAAGCAATTGAAGCGTTTATGTTAAATCCAATGGTTGAAAATGGTGAAGATGCTATAATGGTATTGCATGAATTGTTGCTTGCGCATGAGAAGTATTTGCCACAGTTTAAGGATAAAATTAATGAATTAAAAAAGAAGGGTATAACTATTGATGATGAAGTAGTTAATAGTTTGATGTAGGAGGTAGACTATGGAGTTTGATTGTAATTATGATTTTCATAAAGTAGTAGAAGAAGTATTGGATGAATATGAATTTGATTATGAATATAAAGAAGATGATGATTTATATTTTTCTGGTGTGAATTATGATGACTTAGGAAATGTGTCTCTTTTAATTATGAATGCTGGTAGTCGTATTACTTTAGTAGGTGAAGTGGATTATGCAATTGAAAATGAGTTAGTATATCAACGGGCTTCTGATTTTGTACATCGTTTTAATTCGATGGATTGTATTTCTACGTTATTTTTAGATCCTGAAAGTAAATATTTATATTTTAAGAAGAATATTAGTGTTTCTGATAGTTTTGATCCTCAATTTACTTTTACGCGTGATTTTTTCCGTTTTACATTGGAAATGGATATGTTTGGTAAAGCAATTATGGGGGTATTATCTGGCGTATTGTCAGATTTAGATGGAATTAGAGGAATTGAATTGGCTATTGAAACGTTTAATGATGAAGCATATGAAGAAGCTGAACAATTTATGAATTAGGTGTTGTATGGAAAAGGTAGTATTAATTGATTTTGATGATCAAGTATTAGGTGAAATGGAAAAACAACAAGCACATGTAGAAGGGAAATTACATCGTGCATTTAGTGTGATTTTATATCATGGTGATAAGATGTTGATTCATAAACGTGCTAGTGAAAAATATCATTGTGGTGGTTTATGGACAAATAGTTGTTGTTCGCATCCTAGAATGAATGAAAGCTTTGATGATGCTGTAAAGCGTCGTTTGATGGAAGAGCTTGGCGTAGAATGTGATACGAAAGAAATATTCTCTTTTGTATATTATTATCAATTCTCTAATGGTTTGACAGAATTTGAGTTGGATCATGTGTATATTGGTGAGTATGATGGAGAGGTTTCTTTTGATTCTAGTGAAATAGAAGAGGTGAAGTGGATTTCTTTTGAGGAATTAAAGAAAGACATCGTTTGTAATCCTACAAAGTATACACCTTGGTTTGTTGTGGCATTAAAGCGTGTATTAAAGGAGATTGCGCATGCGTAGTATTGTTGAATATGGCTTGTATTGTATCTCTTTTGCTTTGTGTTTTTATTGTTTAAGTGGAGTAGATTTTGCGAGATTTTTTCGTAAAGGACACAGTCATAAAGCGCAAGGATTGTTATTGTTATTTGCATTAGCTTTAGCATATTTGGTTGTACAATTTTTCTTAGGTATTTCTAACATATAAGGAGGATTTTTTGTGAAAGTCGTTCCAGTAATGATTGGATTGGTACTTATGTATACTGGGTATTTATTATTGGATACAGATATTGTGAATCAGAGTGTGGGAGTATTAGAAGAGGAAAGTATGGAGGTTTCTATTACTAGAAGTGATGGGAATATTCAATTAGATTTAGAGGAATATGTAGTACAAGTAGTCGGTAGTGAAATGCCGGCTTCTTTTGATATGGAAGCATTAAAAGCACAAGCGGTTGCTAGTCGTACATATGTGATGAGTCGTAATCTAAAAGTAGATGACAGTACGAAGACACAAGTGTATCAAAGTGATGAACAGTTTAAGAAAAAATGGGGAAATGATTATGATATGTATATCACGAAAATTAGAGAGGCTGTTTATGATACTAAAGGATTGGTGATGAAGTATGATAACAAAATTGTACGTGCATTATTTTATAGTTGCTCTAATGGTCATACTGCTAATTCTAGTGAATATTACAGTAGTCAATTTCCTTATTTAGTAAGTGTTGAAAGTACGTATGATATTGAAGTAAATAAGAACTTTGAAAAGAATGTGGACATCAATAAAGATTTTATAATTGAACAATTAGGTTCTTGGGATATTGAGGTATTGTCTTGGTATGATAGTGGCTATGTCAAAGAAGTTAGAGTTGGTAATAAAAAGATGAGTGGGAAAGTTGTGCGTGAGAAGTTGGGATTGCGTTCTAGTTGTTTTGAAGTATTAACCAAAGAAGATAGTCTTACTTTTATTACGTATGGTAGTGGTCATGGTGTGGGAATGAGTCAATATGGTGCTCATGGTATGGCTTTGCATGGATATACCTTTGATGAAATTTTGAAGCATTATTATCAAGGCGTGGATATTGTTTCGATTTATGAATAAAGGATAAAAAGAAGGGCATAATCATTGTAGAGGTGATTATGTGAAAAATACTAAGGTGTATGTAGTTTTAGGATTAACCATTTGTGTAACGTCTTTAATTTTATTGATTGGTGGTTTCATGTTATGGGAGGATGTATTGGATTTTGATATTCCAGTTGTTGATACGGATGTAGAAATTCCTGTGATTCATCTTCCTGATACAACGAAAGAAGTTGTAAAGGTAGAAGAAGGTATGGTATTACCATTTACAGTAAATGCTAAAAAAACAATGCTCTTTTTTGATAAAGCATTATCAGATGAGCAATTGAATCAAGCGGTTATTGCGTATGATGGTGTGTATCGTCCAAATTTAGGGAATGTATATACCTATGATGGAAAAGCATTTGAAGCAGTAGCTTGTAAAAGTGGTGTTATTGAAAATGTATATGAAGATCCATTATTAGGTAATACTGTAATCCTAAATTGTGATAATGTACTTATTTCTTATCAAGGTCTTGCAAGTACTGCAGTAAAAAAAGGTGCAGCAGTTAAACAGGGTGATGTACTTGGTGTGGCTGGTAATAGTGAATATTACAAAGAATGTGGTGTGCATGTATTTGTTAGTGCAAAAATGAATAATCAGTATGTGGATGTAGAAAGTTTGTTGAAATAGGACCTCATTTGAGGTTCTATTTTTGGTATAATATAACAAATAAGGGAGGACATTGTATGAAAAAAGTATTAGTAGTTTTGTTTTTAGTAAGTGTTATTTTCACAGGATGTAGTCCTAAAGATGGTGTAAAAGATGGAACACACAATGATGATGGTGTTGTTCATGTTGAGGTAGATGGTAAATTTGTAATGTAATAGCCTTTTTTAAAGAGGCTTTTTTTGTGGAGGAAATATGATTTATACAGTATTAACAAAGAAAGCAATGAAGATATGTTTTGAAATACATAAAGATCAAGTGGATAAGTCTGGTTTACCATATGTATTTCATCCATTTCATTTAGCTGAACAAATGAATGATGAGTATAGTGTAGTGGTAGCATTGTTACATGATGTGGTGGAAGATGGAGAGATTTCCCTAGATGAATTAAGAAGGGAATTTCCTAGCGAAATTGTGGATGCGATAGCTTTGATGACCCATGAAGCAAATGTTGATTATTTTGAGTATGTTAAAGCAATTAAATCGAATACTTTAGCATGTAAAGTGAAATTAGCGGATTTACAACATAATAGTGATAGAACAAGATTAGAAATGATTACTGCTAAAGATGAATTGCGTTATCAAAAATATCAAAAGGCAATGGAAATATTGAGAAATAAAGAGCAATTGTAAAAATATAGTTTACTTTAACAATTTCAAATAATTGGGTTATGCATATAAATGTTTTTTAGGTATAATACAATGGGAGTTGATTTTAATGAATATTTGTATTGATGGTCATCATTTGACGATAGAACAAGTGAAACAAATTGCTCGTGATCATGTTCGTGTTGTGTTGGATGATGATGCGAAACAAAGAATTATGGATGCTGAAAAAATGGTTCAGCATTATGTGGATAATGGTATTGTGAGTTATGGTATTACAACTGGCTTTGGGAAGTTTAGTGATACCTATATTTCTAACGGTGATACTGGGATTTTACAAAGAAATTTGATTATGTCTCATGCTTGTGGTGTGGGAGATGTTTTAGAAGAGGAAGTAGTAAGAGCAATTATACTTTTACGATTGAATAGTTTAGCTCAAGGGTATTCAGGAATTCGTTTATCTACTTTTGAAACGTTATTAGCTATGTTAAATAGTGATGTGTATCCAGTTGTATATGAAAAAGGTAGTTTAGGTGCTAGTGGGGATTTATGTCCACTTGCGCATTTGGCTTTGGTATTAATTGGTGAAGGAGAAGCATTTGTAGAGGGTAAACGTGTTTCTGGTTTAGAGGCTTTACGTAGTGTTGGATTAGAACCGGTGACTTTAATAGCGAAAGAAGGTTTAGCTTTAATTAATGGCACACAAGCGATGTGTTCGGTTGGTTGTTTAACAATGTATGATGCATTGCAATTAAGTAAGTGTGCAGATATGACTTTGGCAATGACAATGGAAGCTTTATCAGGGATTATTGATGCTTTTGATTTGCGCTTACATTTGGTTCGTCCTCATGCGGGTCAAATTCATACTGCTGAAAATATTCTACAGTTATTAAGTGGTAGTGGTAATGTAACAAGACAAGGTGAGGTTCGTGTTCAAGATGCGTATTCTTTGCGTTGTACACCACAAGTACATGGTGCAATTAAGGATGCATTGCATCATGTAAAAGAGAAATTAGAAATTGAAATTAATAGTGTTACAGATAATCCAATTTTATTTGTTGAAGATGGTGATGCAATTAGTGGTGGTAATTTCCATGGTGAAAGTGTGGCTTTAGCTTTTGATTACTTATCTATTGCATTGAGTGAAATGGCAAATATTTCAGAGCGTCGTTTAGAGAAGATGTTGAATCCAGCAATTAATCATGGTTTACCTGCTTTTCTAACTAAGAATGGTGGATTACATTCTGGATTTATGATTGTACAATATTCTGCGGCTGCTTTGGTGTCTGAGAATAAAGTATTAGCACATCCTTCAAGTGTGGATTCTATTCCTTCTAGTGCAAATCAAGAAGATCATGTATCTATGGGAACTATTGGTGCTATGAAAGCTAGAAAGATTTTGCGTAATGTACAAAATGTTTTAGCAATGGAATTATTAGCCGCATGTCAAGCAGTAGATATTGTTGAACATCAAGCTTTAGGACAAGGTACTCAACTTGTTTATGATTGTGTTCGTAGTGTAGTGGAATATTTGGATAAGGATGTTGTGATGTATCCATATATTCATAAAGTAAATGAATTAATTAGTAGTGGATTGTTAGTGGACACAGTGTGTGAAACGATGTATTTACAGGAGGTATAATATATGATGTTATTAGAAGTTCCTAAAAAGAAACCTGAATTTATTGAAGGGATTCGTAGAGCTCCAAAACGTGAAGCGAAATTGTCTAAGAAGGATATAGAATTGGCAGTACGTAATGCATTGCGTTATGTTCCTAAGGAATATCATGAGGAATTGGCACCAGAATTTTTAGAGGAATTAATGACTCGTGGACGTATTTATGGTTATCGTTTTAGACCTGAGGGTCGTATATATGGTAAGCCGATTGATGAGTATAAGGGGAATTGCATAGAAGGTAAAGCTATGCAAGTTATGATTGATAATAATTTAGACTTTGAAACAGCATTGTATCCATATGAGTTAGTTACTTATGGAGAAACAGGACAAGTATGTCAAAACTGGATGCAATATCAATTAATTAAAAAGTATTTAGAACAATTAACGGATGAACAAACATTAGTTATGGAATCTGGGCATCCATTAGGAGTATTTCATTCTCCAAAGAATGCTCCTAGAGTTATTATTACCAATGGTTTAATGGTTGGTGAAGTTGATAATTTAGAGAATTTTAAACGTTTTGCGGCGTTGGGTGTAGCGAATTATGGACAAATGACTGCTGGAGGATGGATGTATATTGGACCTCAAGGTATTGTTCATGGTACGTATTCTACTTTATTAAATGCGGCTAGAATGTTACATCCTGGACAAAATGATATGAACTATTTATTGTTTGTGTCTAGTGGCTTAGGTGGTATGAGTGGTGCGCAAGGTAAGGCTTGTAAGATTGCAAATGGTGTAGCTATTATTGCGGAAGTTGATGCGTCTCGTATTCAAACTCGTTTCTCACAAGGATGGGTTGATGAAGTTGTTGAAACTAAAGAGGAAGCTTTTGCGAAAGCGAAAGAGTATCAAGTAAAGAAGGAAGCTAGAGCTATTGCTTATCATGGTAATATTGTAGATTTATTAGAGTATGCAATTGAACAGAATATAACTATTGATTTATTAAGTGATCAAACAAGTTGTCATGAAGTATATGATGGTGGATATTGTCCACAAGGTATTTCTTTTGAAGAGCGTACACGTTTATTAAAAGATGATAGAGAACAGTTTGTGGCTTTAGTTAATCAATCATTAAAGAATCATTTTCATGCGATTAAGAAATTACATGAAATGGGTACATATTTCTTTGATTATGGAAATAGTTTTATGAAGTCTGTATTTGATAGTGGTGTTAAAGAAATTAGTAAAAATGGTGTAGATGATAAGGAAGGTTTTATTTTCCCAAGTTATGTGGAAGATATTTTAGGTCCTGAATTGTTTGATTATGGTTATGGTCCATTTAGATGGGTTTGTTTGAGTGGTAAACAAGAAGATTTGGATAAGACGGATATGGCTGCGATGAGTTGTATTGATAAAGATCGTCGTTTCCAAGATTATGATAACTGGAAATGGATTCAAGATGCGAAAGAAAATAAATTAGTGGTTGGTACAAAAGCGCGTATTTTATATCAAGATGCGTTTGGTCGTATGAATATTGGTTTGAAGTTTAATGAGATGGTTCGTAATGGTGAGATTGGTCCAGTTATGATGGGTAGAGATCATCATGATGTATCTGGTACGGATTCTCCATTTAGAGAAACTTCTAATATTAAAGATGGTTCTCAATTTATGGCGGATATGGCTACGCAATGTTTTGCGGGGAATGCGGCTCGTGGTATGAGTTTAGTTGCCTTGCATAATGGCGGTGGTGTTGGTATTGGTAAAGCGATTAATGGTGGTTTTGGATTAGTATTGGATGGTTCAAAACGTGTTGATGATATCTTATATCAAGCGATGTTATGGGATGTTATGGGTGGAGTTGCTCGTAGAAGTTGGGCTGGTAATCCGCATTCTTTAGAAACGGTTGAAGAATATAATACGGTAATGAAAGATACGGATAATATTACAATGCCGTATTTAGCGGATATGGATATGATTCATGCTTTAGTAGATAAAGAGGTTAAGTAATATGAAAATTGTGGAATGTGTACCTAATTATTCAATTAGTGAAGATGTAGAAGGTATTAAGAAGATTGTACAACCTTTTATTGATACAGACGGTGTTGAACTTGTTAATGTTGAACCGGATACAAGTTATAATCGTACAGTAGTTACTGCTATTGGAGAGCCTCAAGCAGTTAAAAGTGCGATGGTACAATCTTGTAAGATTGCTAGTGAAGTAATTGATATGAGAGAACATCGTGGTGAACATAAGCGTATGGGAGCTACAGATGTTGTACCATTTATTCCTATTCAAGATATGACAATTGAAGAAACAATTGCTTTAAGTGAAGAATGTGCAAAAGAGATTTATGAACTTACAAATATTCCTGTTTTCTTATATAACTTAAGTGCAAAAAGAGAACAATGTAAGAAATTACCAGATATTCGCAAAGGTGAATTTGAAGGTATGAAAGAAAAGTTACAAGATTCATATTGGAAACCAGATTTTGGTAGTGAAGTACATCCTACTGCAGGGGTTACTGCGGTTGGTTGTCGTCCACTTTTAGTAGCTTACAATATTGATTTACAAACAAATGATCGTAAGGTTGCTTCAGCGATTGCACGTATGATTCGTTATTCAAATGGTGGATATCGTTGCATTCAAGCGGGTCCAGCATCATTGGAAGATCATGTTCAAGTAACAATGAATGTTACAGATTATACTATGACAAGTGTATATCGTGTATATGAAACAGTGAAAATGGAAGCGAAACGTTTTGGAGTAGATGTTTGTGGTAGTGAGTTTATTGGTTTGGTGAATATGGATTGTTTGAAGGATATTGCGGCTTATTATTTGTGTTTACCATCTAAGGATGATGTCACTTTATCTATGGATGAAGTAATTGATGTTGTTGTTAAGAATTTACAAGTACATGGTTTCTCTAAAGAGAAAGTGATTGAATATTATGTTAAATAAAGTATTTATTAATATTTCGAAATTATATTCTTTAGCGGGTGGAGTTCGTATTCATGATGCATTAAATGATTGTGCTATTTATGAAAATGCATATATGCGTGTTTGTGATGGCAAGATTGTTGATGTTGGATATATGTGTGATTTGAAAATTGTGGATGAAGTAGTGATTGATTTACATAATCAAATTGTGATTCCTGGTATTGTGGATGCACATAGTCATTTAGTGTTTGGTGGAAGTCGTGTGAATGAATATGCTATGAAGATTCAGGGTGCTAGTTATATGGATATCTATAATGCTGGTGGTGGTATTCATTCTACTGTAAAAGCGACTCGTGAAGCTTCTTTTGAAGAGTTGTATGAACAAGCGAAAAAACATATTTATGAAATGGTAGCTTGTGGAGTAACGACTTTAGAAGTGAAGAGTGGGTATGGATTAAATAAAGAGACTGAATTAAAACAATTGCGTGTTGTGAAACAATTAGATAAGGATTTACCAATTGATATTGTTTCTACCTTTATGCCTGCACATGCTTTGCCTAAAGGATATACTTCTTATGTGTATTTAGATGAAATGAAGGATACTGTATTACCAGTAGTGGTGGAAGAACAATTAGCTGAATATATGGATTGTTTTTTGGAAAAAGGTGTTTTTGATTGTGATGAATCGTATCATATTTTAAAGGCAGGTAAAGAGGCTGGATTGAAAATTAAAATTCATATTGATGAAATTGAAGATATTGGTGGTACAGATGTGGCTTGTGCTTTAGGTGCAACAAGTGTTGAACATTGTATGGTGACGAATGGTTCAAGTATGGATAAGTTAAAAGATAAGGGTATTGTGGCGGTTATATTACCGGCTACGTCTTTTAATTTGTGTAAGGAGTATGCGAATGTGTCTTTAATGAAGGAAAAAGGATTAATTATTGCGTTAAGTAATGATTTTAATCCGGGTTCTTGTCCTTGTACCGATAGTTTGTGGATGGCTAGAATTGCGTCTCGTGGATTGCGTTTGACTCCTAATGAAGTATTAAGTATGATGACGATTAATTCAGCTAAGGCTATTGATCGTGAAGACATAATTGGTTCATTAGAATGTAATAAACAAGCAGATTTTGTGGTTATGAATTGTAGTAGTTTTGATGAAGTAATAGCGAATATGATGAAAAATCCAATTACGGCAGTTTATAAGAAAGGAGAAAATATTCTATGTTAGTTGAACAAAGTGTATTAGATTTTCTTAATGAAGTGGATAGTAATAGTGCTGCACCAGGCGGAGGAAGTGTTTCTAGTTTGGTTGGTGCTATGGGTGTAGCTTTAGCGAGAATGTATGGTCATTTATCAATTGGGAAAAAGAAGTATATGCTTTTAGATGAAGAAGTTCGTCTAGAATTTGAGAATTGTTTTGAACAATTAACATATTATAAAGATGCCTTAGCAGATGGTGTAGATTTGGATACTTGTGCATATCAAAAAGTAATAGAAGCGTATCGTTTACCGAAAGATAGTGATGAAGAAAAAGTTATTCGTCAAAGTGCTATTGATAGTGCAATGGAAGGTGCTATCTTATCTCCGTATCGTATGATGGAACATGCATTAGCTGCTATGAAGTTGTGTTTACAATTATTACCTTATGGGAATAAGAATGCTTTAAGTGATATGGGATGTGCTATTCTATGTTCAGATATGGCTATTCATGGAGCATATTTGAATGTACGTATTAATTTATCTAATGATGAACAAGTAGCGAAGTGGTTAGATAAAATTGATGCTATGCTTAGTGAAAGTGAAAGTATAAAAGAAAAGGTGTTTAAAGAAATTAAAGGACAATTGTAATGATTGTTCTTTTTTAGTGATACAATAAATATCGAGGTGGAAGTTATGAAACAACAAATTATTGCGGATATCCATACACATTCTATTATGAGTGGACATGCGTTTGGTACAGTTCGTGAAATGGCTATGGGTGCTAAAGAAAATGGTATACAGTTATTAGGGATTACTGAACATGCGCCTGGTATTCCTGGTACTTGTGATCCATTTTATTTCTATAATTGCAAAATTGCACCAAGATATTTGTATGGTGTGGAATTGATTCATGGTGCTGAAGTAAATGTATTAACTGGTGGTAAATTATCATTGGATGAATGCTTTATGAAGTGTTTGGATTATGCGATTGTAGGTATTCATAAAGAATGTTATGGTGATGAAGGTATAGATAAAAATACGGATAATTTGATTGCTTGTATGAAACATCCAAAAGTATTTTTTGTTTCTCATCCAGATGATGGCTATACTCCACTAAATTATGAACGATTAGTAAAAGCAGCTAAGGAATATCATGTGGCATTAGAAGTGAATAATAGTTCTTTAATTAAAACGGATCGTTTGAATTGTCGCGAAAATATCTCAAAAATGTTGCAATTGTGTATGGAACATCGTGTACCAATCATTTTGAGTAGTGATGCTCATGATCCGGATTGGGTTGGTGAAGTCACAAAGGCAATAGAATTTGTGGATAACTTTGGATTTGATGAAGATTTAATTTTAAATAATAGTATTGAAAAGATTAAAGAGTTTATTGGATATGATGAATCAAAATTGTGGAAAAAAGGATAGAGTTACATATTATTTAGATGTAAATGGTTATGAAGTGAAGGCGCAATATCATCAAGAAGATATTGATACAGTATTTATACCTTTATTGGATAAAATACGACAAATACAATCTGCAAAGAAGTGTCGCGTTTTTGTATTCTTAGCTGGACCTGCAGGCTGTGGAAAAACTACTTTGGGATTGGTATTAGAAAAACTAGCGAAAGATAAAGAAATGTCTATGCAATGTGTTGGCTTAGATGGCTTTCATTATAAACAAAGCTATTTAGATAGTCATGGTTTAGCTAGTATTAAAGGGCATTATTCAACATTTGATGTAGAGTTATTAAAACAGAAATTGAATGAATCAAGAGTGAATGATTGTTATTGGCCGGTATATAGTCGTAAAATTCATAATCCAATTGATGATGGAGTGTTGGTTGATCAAGATATTGTGTTGATTGAAGGAAATTATTTACTTTTAGATGAAGTTGGATGGAAAGATTTATATGCATATTGTGATTATGCAATCTTTATCTCATGTGAAAAAGAAATTGTAAAAGAACGTCTAATTGAACGCAAGTGTAAGGGTGGATATACGTATGAACAAGCATATCAACACTATGTAGAATCGGATAGTAAGAATGTAGAGTTAATATTAGATAAATCAATAAACATAAATATGTGTTTAGATTATGATGGTGAAAGATTTTGTATAAAATAGGGGTGTTTGTAACACTCCTATTTCTTTTGGAAATCCTCAATATTTGTGATACAATTCATGCTATAATAATCAAGATGAGGGAAGGTGAAGATGTGGAAAAAATATTCTTATTTCTAATACCGATGATTATTTCCGCAATTTTTGTACCATTGGTGAAAAAGATTGCTTGGAGATTAGATATATATGCAGTTGAAAATGAAAGAACTGTACATAAAGGTAAAATTGCACGTATTGGCGGAGTGGCTGTTTTTTTAGCATTTATGGGATGTCTTCCATTCTTTATGGATATGGATGCGGCTTTAAGTGGTATTTTACTTGGTGGTTTCTTTGTATTTATTGGTGGTTTATTGGATGATATGTATAATCTTCCTGCCATTGGTAAAATTGGTTTCCAAAGTGTTGGTGCTCTTTGTGCAATGATTATTGGTGATGTATATTTAGTTGAAATCAATTTACCATTTGGATTGATGATTGATTTTCAAGTAATTAGTATGTTAGTTACATTTGTATGGATTATTGGAATTACTAATGCAGTAAATTTAATTGATGGTTTAGATGGATTAAGTAGTGGTTTTAGTATCATTGTTTTATTAACAATTGCAATTTTAACTACATTGAATGGTCGTGCAGATGTCATGATTATTTGTTTGGCATTGGCTGGAGCGACTGCTGGTTTCTTATGTTACAATTTCCATCCAGCTTCAATTTTTATTGGTGATTGTGGTGCTCAATATTTAGGGTATATGATTTCTACTATTGCTCTATTAGGATTTAAGGGTGGTACATTTATTACTTTGGTTATGCCAATTATTATTTTATTTGTACCTATTATGGATACATTTATTGCGATTATTCGTCGCAAATTGAGTGGTAAACGTATTAGTGATCCTGATAAGAATCATTTACATCATACATTAATGCGTACATGGAAATTAGGACAAAGAGAAACAGTTTTAATTATTTATGGTATTACAATGATGTTTAGTTTTGCGGCATATTTATTTGTTGTGGATGAAATGTTGGGGTTAGTATTATTAGCTATTTTAATTTTTGTATGTGAATTGTTTGTTGAAGTAACGGGAATGATTCATAAGAAGTATCATCCAATTATGGGGTTATTAGACAAAGTGAAAAAACATACAACTAGTGGAAAGGAATAATCTATGAAAGTATCTTGTTGTCATTGTGGTAAAGATATTGGTAGTTCTGTTCAAAAACAAATGGCATTGTATGAAGTAGGTAAAGTGGTTTGTCCACATTGTCATAAACAAAATAAGCGTTATGTAAGTGAAATGGATTTACATATATCTATTATGGGGAATATGGTTATTTATGGAATTGTATTATCTCTTATGTGTTTTATGACGATGGGTTTTTATACAGGTAAGGGACAATTATTGACAAGTATTCTTATGACAATTGTATCTTTGGTTGTTGTAATTGTGGGTATTTCAAATTGGAGTTTGTATGTATATGATAAAGCCTATATGAAACAAGCGTGGTCTAATTATACAATGCAAGAAGATGGATATGATGTAACTCGTAGTGTAAAACGCAATTTCTATGGTTTTATTACTTTAGTTGTTGTTTTAGGTTTATTAGCTATGTATGTTCATTATGCATTTTATATTGTTGGAACTGTTGTTTATTTAGTATTGATGTATTTTAAATTATTAAAGATTAAAAAAAGAGAACATGCATATTATGTTTCTCAAAGTAAATAGGTGAAGTTATGGAAGAAGTAATGTATCATACGAAATTAAAAAAAGGTGATGTAGGGCGCTATGTATTTTTACCTGGAGATCCTTTCCGTACAGATTTGATTGCGAGTTTTTTAGATGATGCGAAATTAGTGGCACATGCTAGAGAACATAAAACATGGACGGGTTATTTAAATGGTGAAAAGGTATCAGTAACTAGTACAGGTATGGGTTGTCCTTCTACAGCTATTGCGGTTGAAGAGTTAATTAAAGTTGGTGCAGATACATTTATTCGTATTGGTACTGCTGGTACTTGTAAAGATGAAATGGATAATCAAAAATATGATGGGACAATTGTGACGGGTGCTGTTCGTGATGAAGGGACTACTGTTCAATATATTCCAATTGAATATCCAGCAATTGCCGATCGCCATGTAGTTGATGCATTAAGTAGAGCTGCGAAAGCTAGAGGTAAGAATTATTTAGAAGGTATTTCTCAATCTAAGGATTCTTTCTTTGGTGAAATTGATCCTGATAGTTGCCCAAATGGTGAATGGTTAAAACAGCGTTGGAGAGCTTGGCAAAAAGGAAATGTTGTGTGTTCTGAAATGGAGTGTGCAGCTATTTTTGTTATTTCTAGTATTCGTCATGCTAGAGCATCCGCAATCATGAATTGGGGTAAAATGGAAGATACAATTCAAATTGCTTGTGATGCAGTTAAATTATTAATTGAACAAGATAAGGACTAAAGATACATAATTTTGTATCTTTTTTGCTTTTTTGGTAGGGTAAATTGCATTTTCTTGGGAATTATATATGTGAGGAGGTGTCTTATGAAAGCACAAGAATTACATATGCATTTTAAAGAAGATGAGTGTGAAGATATTCTACGAGTACATGAACACATTGAAGGATATTTAGAGGATCAAAAGAAAACGTATCATTCGATGTGTCAAAAGGAGTTAAAAAGTCATTTGATTAGTGAAGTGAATTGGAGGGAAAGACATCAATTGTTATCTTGTGAACAATTGGGTGTGAATATTCGGATTGGTGATATTTGTTATGTAGATTTTGGTAGAGCATATATACAAGAAGCGGGTTTTCAACATTTTGGTTTAATTGTAGCTATGTATCATGGTAAAGCCTTTGTTATTCCGATGACGTCTAATCCAAGTACCTATGCACAAGGATATCATCCAATACATAATCCAAATGGGAAGCGTCATTTGTTGCAAATAGGTTTAATACCTGGTCTTGTTCGTCCTTCTGTTTTGTTTATGAATGACGCAAAGTTTATTAATACGGCGCGTATTATAGATGTGAAAGCACATATTGCGGTGTCATCACCATTATTTACATTAATAATAAATCGAATTAAGGAATGTATTAATTTAGGATAGACTTCGACAATATTTGTTCTTTGTGTTCGCTACAATGAAGACAAAGAAAGGTGTAGGGATATGAGTGAGCGAATAACTGCATTAAAGCAACGAATGAGAAATCAATCGATTGTACAAAAAGAGGATGTTTTAGTTTTATTTGGGGGAGTTATTTTATCGTTAATTGGTATTGGACAATTTTCTTTGGTGTTATTATTACCATATTATGCGTTTTGGTACCAAAGAAGTGTTATGCAATATGTAGTAGCGGTTACAGGGGCTTTAGTTGGTTCGTTTGTTTATGGATTGCAGGCAGTATATTTTCAATTTTTATTAGCCTTTGTTTTGTGGCTTTTAATAACCATTGTGCATTTATTGCAACAAAATATTTATCATTATTTACCATTTCTAGTATTAATTACGGTTATTGTTAGTCAAGTATTTCAATTTACTTCAATGATTCAAACATTGTTTATTTGTGTTCTTTCTTTTGTAGTAACTAAGTATTCCATTCGTGATGTTTTGGATGTGGATTCTAGTTATCGTGTGAGTGAAATGGTGTTTGGTGCAATTGGATTAGGATTGGTATATGGGTTTTCTTCAGCTTTTGGTGATACCTATGTTCCCTATATCTTAGTATATGTGTTTATGGTTTATGCACGAATTTTGAAAAGTGAACATGTTTTATTATTGTTAGGTGTATCGTATTGGTTGTTTGGCTTTGAAATGTTGAATACGGTTTGGATGGTTATGGGGTTGTTTTCTCTTGTAATGAAAAATGAAAATCGTTTATTTAGTGTTTTGGCGCTATCACTAAGTTTGAGTATGGTAGAGTGGAACTTAATGAATCTAATGATTTTCAGTGTTCTTTCTTTAATGTATTGTATAACTCCATTTGGTTTAATGAGTCAGTTATTTGTACAACCGTTATCTGTAGATATGGAAGATGCGTCTTTGAGTGCGAGTAAGAAATTGTTGTCTTTTCAGTTACAACAGTTTGCGAGTATTTTTCAATTGATTAAAAATTATTATGGTTCTACTTATGATAAAGAAGTTGTATTTTTAGATGGTATGGCTAAAGCATTTCAAACAATTTCTTTGGAAATTAAACAAAATTTTTTACAAGCAGAAACCTATGAACAGAAATTAATTAAAGTGTTAAAAGCATATCACTATGATGTTGTTCGTTGTAAAGTGGATGAATATGATCGTAGAGGTATGAAGGTCATTTTACATATTTCTAACTTAAAGAAGGGTGAGGCGGAGGATGTTGTTTTACCTTTGTTAGCTAGTGTAGTGGGTAAACAGGTGCAAATGGTGGAGTGTTATCGCAATTATTTGTGGAATGGGTATCATCATATGGAGTTTGTGGTTCCAGCGTTTTTTGATATTTATACCCAAGCTTGGAAAGTAAAGGCTGATGAAGTTTGTAGTGGTGATACCTATTCCATTTTTAGGCATCGTCATGCGACGGTTTGTACAATTAGTGATGGAATGGGTGTTGGTGAAGCTGCGATGCGTACGAGTAATTTTGTAACGAATTTATTTCAAAAATTAGTGTTATCTAATTTAAGCTTAGAGAGTTCGGTTCGTTGTGTGAATAAGTTATTACAAGCACAAAATCAAAGTTTTGCGACGTTGGATGTTTTGTATTTTGATCATAAGAAAAAAGAGGTATATATATCTAAATCTTCAGCGGCTAGTACGTATTTAGTGCGCGAAGGAAGAGTAATTGAAGTAACGGGTAGTTCTTTACCGATTGGTATTATAAAAGAGGTGGAGGCAGATTGTTATTGTATGGAAGTAAATAGTGATGATTTATTCATCATGACAAGTGATGGTATACATAAGAATGTGGTTTATAAATGGGTGAATCAAATGCAGGATGAGGATATTGAAGTTTGTATTCATAATGAATTGGAACAAATGGATATGGATGGGGTTAAGGATGATGTAACGGTTTTAATTGCTAGGCCAAAAGGCTGATGCTATAATACAAGCGGTGATGAGCATATGCATATTTGTTTTGACACAAAGGGTAAATACGTAATTGGAGTGTCAGGTGGACCAGATTCGATGACACTTCTTTCTCTATGTGTAAAACAAGGTATTTCAGTGGTTGTGTCTCATGTGAATTATAAAAAAAGAGATAGTGCAGATCGTGATGAGAATATAGTTTTAGAGTTTTGTAAGAAGCATGGTCTTATTTGTGAAGTGTATTATCCAACATATGAAGAAGGCAATTTTCAAGGATGGGCAAGAGATGTACGGTATGCTTTTTATAAACAGTTGTGTGAAAAACATAATTGTGATGGTGTTTTGTTGGCGCATCATCAGGATGATGTTTTAGAAACATATTTGATGCAGGTAGAACGTGGTTCTCAAGTGGATTATTATGGAATTTCTGATAGTCGAAGTTATCAAGGAATGATGGTGTATCGTCCATTATTGAATTGGTCTCGAAAACAAATTATGGAGTATGTTAGTAAAAATGATATTCCATATGGCATTGATGAAAGTAATTTAACGAATGATTATCGTAGAAATCAAATTCGTCATGATGTTGTAGAGGTTGCGAGTTTTAAACAAAGAGAATTGTGGTTAACTGAAATTAAAGATAAAAACAAAGAATTGAGAGAATATCAAGAGTATTTAGGGAAATTTGTAGATAGAATTTCTTGTGTAGAAGAATATGCGAAAGAATGTGAAAAAGTGCGTATTGATGGTTTAAGAATGTTTTTGAGAACACATAATAGTGATGAAGTTGACCATTATCGTGATGTATATCTTAAAGAATTAGATGATAAGATTTTATCTGGTAATAACTTCCAAGAAGTATTAAACGAACAATATGTTTTGGATGTTAGTTATGGTGTTATGTGTATCGTAAAGAATGCATGTGAATATGAATTTGTATTGGATAATATAGTAGATTATGAACATGAGTATTTTAGGGTTTCGAGTGTGGATGGTCCTAGTACTTGTGGTGTATATGTTACGGAAGATGATTTTCCTTTGGTGATTCGTAATTATCAAGATGGGGATACGATTCATATGCGCTTTGGTCATAAGAAGATTTCTCGTTGGTTTATGGATCGAAAAATACCTTTGTGGCAAAGAAAAATATGGCCAGTGGTGGAAAATAGACATCATGAAGTGATTTTAGTTTCACAAATTGGGTGTAATGTAACACATTATAATGCAAAATATAACCTGTTTGTGATAAAATAGTACAGTATTGGTATAGGAGGATATGTTATGTTTGGTTCAGAAATTGAAAAGATTTTAATTACAGAAGAAGAAATTAAAGAAAAATGTAAAGAGTTAGGAGCTGAATTAACTAAGGCTTATGCTAGTGATGCAGATAAACTAATGGTTGTTGGTTTATTAAAAGGTTCTGTACCTTTTATGGCAGAATTAATGAAGTATATTGAATTACCTTTACAAATGGATTTTATGGATGTATCTAGTTATGAAGGCACTGAATCTAGTGGAGATATTCGTATTATTAAAGACTTAGATTGTTCTGTTAAGGGATTGGATATTTTGCTTGTTGAAGATATTGTTGATACGGGCAGAACATTAAGTGTTGTTAAACAAATGCTTTATAATAAGGGAGCACAACGTGTTAAGATTGTTTCTTTATTAGATAAACCAGATCGTCGTGTTGTGGATATTGAAGCAGATTATGTTGGTTTTACAATTCCAAATGAATTTGTAGTAGGTTATGGTTTAGATTACAATCAAAAGTATCGTAATTTACCTTATATTGGTATATTAAAACCTGAGATTTATGAATAAAGGAGTGTGGATTCTTTGAAAAATAACAAAAGATGGATGATGTGGCTTCCATATCTTTTGGTTGCGATGTGTATTTATAGCTTATTAGCTATGACTAGCACAAATAACAATAAAGCTTTAAGTTACGACCAATTTATGGAAGTAATTGCGACTAAAGATGTAGTGGCTGCAGAAGTGAGTGTTGATACAACTGTAGTTGATATTAGTGGTACATATGTGGATGGTAATCAATCTTACACATTTACTGCTCGTATTCCAAATACTGATGTACAAGTTAATGAATTAATGGATATTTTAGAAGAAGAAGTTGGAAATGGTCAATTAAAGGTAATTAATCCTCATGCGACAAATTATTTAGTGACTATTATTTCTAATGTTCTTCCACTAGTTTTATTTGCTGGTTTTGCATTCTTTATGTTTTCTCGTATGGGTGCGAATTCAAATAATAAAGCATTTGAATTTTCTAAATCTAGAGCTCGTTTAGAAGGAAATATTAAAGTTCGCTTTAAAGATGTAGCTGGTTGTGATGAAGAAAAAGAAGAAATGGCGGAATTGATTGATTATTTACGTAGTCCTAAGAAATTCGTTAAGATGGGTGCTCGTATTCCAAAAGGTATCTTGATGGTTGGTCCTCCAGGTACTGGGAAGACATTATTAGCGAAAGCGGTAGCTGGTGAAGCAGATGTACCTTTCTATTCAATTTCTGGTTCTGATTTCGTTGAAATGTTTGTTGGTGTTGGTGCTAGCCGTGTTCGTGATATGTTTAAGAAGGCGCAAGCGACTGCTCCATGTATGATTTTTATTGATGAAATTGATGCGGTTGGTCGTCAACGTGGTGCTGGTGTTGGTGGAGGTCACGATGAACGTGA
Organism: Erysipelotrichaceae bacterium; assembly: GCA_017473265.1. GTDB lineage: Bacteria > Bacillota_I > Bacilli_A > Erysipelotrichales > Erysipelotrichaceae > RGIG4607. The sequence goes on from JAFULQ010000002.1 coordinate 135,211, forward strand.
ACAAACTCTTAACCAATTATTAGTTGAAATGGATGGTATTGGTGAAAATACGGGTATCGTTATTATCGCTGCTACAAACCGTCCAGATGTATTGGACCCTGCATTATTAAGACCTGGTCGTTTTGATAGACAAATCACTGTTAATTTACCTGATAAAAAAGGTCGTAAAGAAATTCTTGAAGTACATGCTCGCAATAAGAAGTTTGCGGCTGATGTAGATTTAGAAGCTTTAGCTACTCGTACTCCAGGATATAGTGGTGCGGATTTAGCTAACGTATTAAATGAAGCGGCTATTATGGCGGTTCGTCGTAATCATACAGAAATTACAATGGATGATTTAGATGAGGCTGTGGATCGTGTTATGAGTGGTCCTGCTAAGAAGTCTCGTAAATATAGTCCAGAAGAAAAACGTATGGTGGCTATTCATGAAGCTGGACATGCTGTTATTGGATTATTTGTTACTGATGCGAACATTGTGCAAAAAGTTACAATTATTCCTCGTGGTTTAGCTGGTGGATATAACTTAATGTTACCTAAGGAAGAAAGAATGTTATCAACTCGTAATGAATTGTTAGCACATATTACAAGTTTCTTAGGTGGACGTGTTGCGGAAGAAATTTGTCTTGGTGAAATGAGTACTGGGGCAAGTAATGATATTGAACGTGCAACTAAGATTGCTCGTGAAATGGTTATGAGTTATGGTATGAGTTCTTTAGGACCTATTCAATATGAACATGGTACTGGTAGTGTGTTCTTAGGTCGTGATTACTCTAGTAGTAAGAATTATTCTTCTCAAGTAGCATTTGAGATTGATAATGAAGTTCGTAAGATTATTGACCAATGTTATAATCAAGCGAAGGAAACAATTAATGCACATCGCGATGTTTTAGATAATATCGTACGTGAATTAGTTGAACACGAAACATTAACGAAAGAAGATTTAGATTACATTCTTGAACATGGTGTTCTTGAAAAGAAGACTGCTTCTGTAGTGGCTGAGCCTGTTGTTGAAGAAGTAAAGGCTGAAGAAGTTGCTGTTAGTGAAGAAGTAAAAGTAGAAGAATCTAAAGTTAGTGAATAGTTAATTACCCCTGTTTCTACAGGGGTTTTCTAAAGGAGATGAAAGTATGGCAGATATTTTAACGCGTGGTATTGCACGTAATGGAAGAGTACGTGTTTTTGCATGTGATACAACAGCATTAGTAAATGTAGCACAAGTAAAACATGGTTTATGGCCAGTTGCTAGTGCTGCTTTGGGTCGTACAATGAGTGTTGGTTGTATGATGGGTAGTATGTTAAAGAGTGAAAACGAAAAGATTACGATTGAAATTAATGGTGGTGGACCTATGGGTACAATTATGGTAGATGCACATCATGATGGTAGTGTACGTGGGTTTGTAGCAGATCCTGAACATCATTATATTTATAACGATACAAATAAATTGGCAGTAGGTGTAGCTGTTGGTCGTGATGGTTATTTAAAAGTGATTAAAGACATGGGATTAAAACAAGCATTTACTGGACAAGTTGAATTGCAAACTGGTGAAATTGGTGATGATTTTGCGTACTATTTTGCAGTAAGTGAACAAACACCTTCTGCAGTTAGTGTTGGTGTATTAGTTGATACAGATGCAAGTGTTATTGCTTCTGGTGGATTTATTATTCAAATGTTACCGGATGCAACTGAAGAAGATATTGTATATATTGAAAACAAATTAAATGGTTTTCCTACAGTTTCTAGTTTGATTGCAGATGGTAAAACACCTAAAGATATGATTGATATGATTTTTGAAGATTATGAAGAGTTAGAAACTTGTGAGTTATCTTTTAGTTGTAATTGTTCTAGAGAGCGTTGTTATCGTGTATTGGGAACTCTTCCTAAAGAAGATTTATTAGCGATGATTGAAGAAGATCATGGTTGTGATATGCATTGTGAATATTGTTCTAGTACATATCATTTTGAAGAAAAAGAATTACGTGAGATTTATGATTATTTAGTAATCAAGGAAAAAACGCATGCATAATCAAGAATGGTATATTGGTGATGTGAAAATTAATAATCGTGTGATTGTTGGTCCGATGGCTGGTGTAAGTAATGAAGCGTTTCGTAGTATTGCGAAGCAATTTGGTGCTGGATTAATATATTCAGAGATGGTATCTGATAAAGCTATCGTATTTAAGAACCGTAAAACGCATGAAATGACTAAGGTTATAGAAGAAGAAAGACCTTTGAGTATGCAATTATTTGGCCATGATATTGAAAGTATGGTTGAGGCGGCTATTTTCTTAGATAATCATAGTGATTGTGACATTATTGATATTAATATGGGTTGTCCAGTAACAAAGGTTGTTAAAGCGGGTTCTGGTAGTGCATTAATGAAAGATGAAGAACATGCTTGTGCTTTAGTAAAAGCAATTGTTGAAAAAGTAAAAAAACCAGTAACTGTTAAGATTCGTGCTGGTTGGAATTTGGATATGATTAATGCGGTTTCTCTAGCAAAAGGCTTAGAACAAGCTGGCGCAAAAGCGATTGCTGTTCACCCTCGTACAAAGATGGAAATGTATGAAGGACATTCAAATTGGGATATTATTCGTCAAGTAAAAGAAGCAGTTAGTATTCCAGTTATTGGGAATGGAGATATCAAAACTGTTGAAGATGCGATTGAAATGATGAAACAAACCAATTGTGATGCGGTTATGGTTGCTAGAGGTGTTTTAGGAAATCCATGGTTAATTAAAGAATTAAAGGATTATTTTGAAACAGGTAGTTATGGGGAAAGTATTCCGGTAACCCAACGTTTTGAATTAGCATTAGAACATGCACAACGTTTAATTGAATTAAAAGGTGAGCGTGTGGGTATGAAGGAAATGCGAGGGCATGCTTGTTGGTATATTCATGGATTGCCTCATAATAATAAAGTAAAAGCTAAATTATCTAGAATGACAAAGTATGAAGTGTTTGCTGAAATATTAAATCAATATAAAAACTCAGTAGAAACGGAAGATTATAGCTGGTTAGAAATAGAAAATTAATCGTGTACATTGTGTTATGAAGTTGGTATAATGTTAACGATAAAAAAGAAGGATGTGTATAAAATGGCAGTAAATTTAACTGAACAAGAAATTGTTCGTCGTGAGAAAATGAAAGATTTAGAAGCCAAAGGTATTGAACCATTTGGTAGAAGATATGATCGTACACATAAGTCTGGTGAAATCAAGGCGTTGTACGAAGAAAAAACTAAAGAAGAATTAGCAGAACTTAATGTAAATGTTAAGATTGCTGGTCGTATTATGACAAAGCGTGAAATGGGTAAAGCTGGTTTCATGCATATTCAAGATATTGATGGAAAAATCCAAATCTATGTTCGTAAAGATGCTTTAGGCGAAGAAATGTTTGAGGTATTTAAGAAAGCAGATATTGGTGATATCGTTGGTATCGAAGGTACAGTAATGAAGACAAATCATGGTGAATTGTCTATTAAAGCGGATGTATATACACACTTAACAAAAGCGTTACGTCCATTACCTGAAAAATTCCATGGTTTAAGTGATGTTGAAGAAAGATATCGTAGAAGATATGTTGACTTGATTATGAATGAAGAATCTAAACGTATTGCATTAATGCGTCCTAGAATTATTCGTACTATTCAAAGATATTTAGATTCTCAAGGATTAATTGAAGTAGAAACTCCAGTATTACAACCTATTTTAGGTGGAGCTGCTGCTAGACCATTCGTAACTCATCATAATACATTGGATATGCCTTTCTATTTACGTATTGCGACTGAATTACCTTTAAAACGTTTGATCGTTGGTGGTTTAGAAGGTGTATATGAAATTGGTCGTTTATTCCGTAATGAAGGTATGGATAAAAACCATAATCCAGAATTCACAACAGTTGAAGCTTATGTAGCTTATTCTGATATGTTAGGTATGATGGATTTATGTGAAGGTTTATTTGAAACAACGGCTAAAGAAGTTTGTGGTACTACAGATTTAGAATGGAATGGTCATACTATTTCATTAAAAGCTCCTTTCAAACGTTTACATATGGTAGATGCAGTTAAGGAATATGCTGGTGTTGATTTCTGGAAAGAAATGACATTGGATGAAGCTAAAGCTATTGCAGCTGAACATCATATTGAAGTTGAAAAACATCATACTGATGTTGGGCATATTATTAACTTATTCTTCGAAAAATATGTAGAAGATAAGATTGTACAACCTACATTCATTTATGGTCATCCAACAGCGATTTCTCCTTTAGCTAAGAAGAATCCTGATGATCCTCGTTTCGCTGATCGTTTCGAATTATTCATTGATGGTTCAGAATATGGTAATGCATTCTCTGAATTAAATGATCCAATTGATCAAAAAGAACGTTTCGAAAATCAATTAAAAGAAAAAGAATTAGGTAATGATGAAGCTAATGAAATGGATGTTGATTATGTAGAAGCATTAGAATACGGTTTACCTCCAACAGGTGGTATCGGTATTGGTATCGACCGTTTTGTAATGTTATTAACAGGTCAAAGCACAATTCGTGAAGTATTATTATTCCCTCACATGAAGGATAGAGCTAAATAATATACCCTATTTTGACTTATTTTGGCTTATTTTAACCCGATTTTGATTAAAAAATCGGGTTTTTATATTGTTTTGGCTTGTTTTGATTTATTTGGTATTTTCTAACGGAGGCGCGAAAAAGGCGCGAATTTGACATCTTGGAATAGCATCACTTCATAAAAAGGATGGGAATAGCAAAAGTCCATAATAAAAATAAAATTTATGGTAGGAACTTTCTATATTTTTGGTAATAACTATATAGGAGGTTAATTTGATGGAAATATATAATGAATTATTTAACAATCTTATAGAACTTGGGTATAAAGAAAAAGAAGTGTTATTTCTTCTAAATACGCTAACCAAAGAAATAATTTATGATTAAAAGTATAATTTAGAAAATATACATATGTTAAATTTGGTTAATGAATTTGAATAACTAAAGTGCTAAAATATACACAAAGTAGGGATGTATAGTTCCCTATAAATTAGAATTTGTGAAAGGGATGATTTTATGAAATATCTTGATCAAATAGAAAATGTACTTAATATAATAAAATTTGAGTCAATCAGAGAAAGATTATCACATCATAATTTTGATAACCTTGATGAAATAATAGAAGAAGTGTGTAATAGTGAAGATTATTTCGAACAACTACACATCATCTATACTGAATTGGGAGTAGAATATTTATATACTGTTTTTGGAGCCAATGTAGAACAAAATCCATTTATGGCGTATCAATTGGGAGAATTCTATTACAATTATCGTTTAGAAATTGAAAAAGAAGGTATGCAAAAATTATATAATGATTGTGCTACAGATTGTCTATATTATGCTTATAAAAATGGTGTTGAAGATGCATATGATTTATTAATTACATGCTTATTATTTTATTGTAAATCTCGTATTCAGTATTATATTCGTATTGATTACAAAGAAATATTTAAATTAATGGACTTATTGCAATCAATTATTAAAATTGAAGATAATACTGCACATAAACTATTACTAACAAAAAGAATAGGAGATTGTCATTATGATTATGCAACCATTTTAAATAATGCTATATCTCATGATAATTGGAAAAGTACTCTTGAATTACATAGATCGTATATGAACGCCATAAAAGCTTGTCATTTTGATGTCCTTAAAAAGATAAAAGAAATGTATGAATGGTCTAGTATGGATCGTATAAAATCAAGAAGAGAATTAGACTATAAAATATACGAACATGCAAAAATAGAATATCAATTTATAGAAGATGAATGCTGCAATGAAATAGTTAAATATTTTAATTCGGAAAATTATCAAGAATGTGATATAGCTTATGGTGATTTACTATATTTAAATAATAAAAATGTATTATATAATTATGCAATATTTCTAAAACATGGATATCATGAAAAAAATCTTGAAGATGCATTAAGTTATTTTAAAAAAGCATATGATTTAGGTGTTATAGAAGCAATTTATCATATAGCTGATATTACAAATGATATAAATTATGCTAATATTGCTATTGAGCATAATTTATTAGCAGCTTATCAAATATTAATTAGAAATACTGAAGATTATTCTTCTATACAAGATGAATATTATAGTAAACTTTTGAAAAAATATGATAATTAAAAAATAGTACTTCAAATTCCAATTTGTCGAATTGAATAAAACGATACATAAACAGCCATGCATTCTAAGTGCATGGCTATTTCGTACCTAAAAACTGTTGTCCCTATGAAATCAAATAGTGGTGAATACGTATGTTTATTATTTCCTAAAACTACAACCAAATAAATGAATTAATTTACTTATTTTCAACTAAAATCCTATGATTATGTATATAGGTATGTTATATATAATTTATAAAGGAGTAGAAATTATTTCTATTATGCAAATTGTAAATATGAGGAAAAATACATCAAAGAAAGGTAAATATTTTATTATGGGAGCTATGGTTTTTATCGTTGTGGTTTTAGTGGCTGCTATATTTTATATACAGTTAGACAAAAAGGAACGAGTAGTAGGGAATGATATTTCATTAAATTCTATTACGGATTTCTATTATACGGATTCTACATCTACTAATCCACCAAAATATCAACGATATCGTTTCTATGTAGATGAAGGAACTTATAAGTTTTATCATGAAAAAAGAGAAGGTGATGCTTGGCCTTTAACAGAGTCATATATTACGCAATCTGGTACTATTGATTTAACAAATGAACAATGGAATGAATTTTTGAATTACTTAAATAATGGGATTGTTAATAAAAGAAATCCTAAATTAGAAACAGAAAGTACTATATTGTCTTTATATATTTATTGGAATGGTGATAAAGGTAAGTATCAAGTATTTTCATTTGAATCTTTAAATGAGAAAAATGTATTTTTAGAGTATTGTGAAAATCTAATTAGTTCTCAATAGTAATTTAATAAATATATGTACGACAGGGATAGTTGCTCCTGTCGTTTTTTAAGTTGTATGTTATGATTTAGAAAACAATAATCAAAAGATTACTAAAAAAATTGTAAAAATGTTTATATATTCATCATAGAAGGAGGAATATTATGAAACGCCATGTTTTATGTTTACTTTTGATGTTAATTATGAGTATTAACCTTGTAAGTTGTGATAATTATGAACATGAAGATGCTACTTATATCACTGAAAAGGGTACAGAAATGATGCAAACATGGATCGATAAAAATATGCCTGATGCTGAAATTGTAGAATGTTCTGCCTTTATTAATAATATTGCCTATTCAAGGCAAGAATATTAATAAAGACAGGCATTCAATTTCATTATCACATGTTAAGGCATTCATTTGCATCTAGATTAGTGTTAGGAGGTATTACTCCAATAGTGGCCAAAGAATTAGTTCGTCATGCAGATATAAGAACCACACTAAATGTTTATACTCATATAGAAGAAAAGGATAAAGTAGAAGCTATTAATTATATATTTAATTAGTTTCAATCTTATACGATTTTATACATATATTGTACAGATAGGCACAAATTAGGCACAGGGAATAGTGTGGGGACAAAAATATCCGATGGATAAAGGCTTTTATGAATCTAGACTTATTCCCTCACATGAAAAATAAATAAAACGCTGAACCTGATTTCATATGAAGTCAGGTTTTCTTTTGTTCTATGTTTGGATATGGTAGAATCAATATGAATAGTTTGCTTTGTGATAAGTTAAGAAATATATAGAAAAAGTATGATACAATATATACAATAAAGATAGATATTATCTGGTACATAGAAATTTATTTATAATAGAAAATGTATGTGTATCCGTGGATAAATAATGAGGAGAATTAAGATGGTAGAATTGAAAATGACTGTGAAAGATTCTTATGGATTGGTAAAGTGTTCAGGGGGAAGATTTATTCCTGGTCAAGGAATTTTCTCTTATAACATGCAATGGATTCGCGACTGTAATATTACTTTATGTTGCGGTGACAAGCGAGCGAATGCAAAAGCTGGTATGTCAGTATGTGCAATTAATGTAAAAGATGGAGATCAAATCACGTTTCTTATTGAAGGAGAAAATGAAGAGGAAGCAGCAGAAAAAGTGGTGGATTATTGCAAAGAATTGGGAGTAATATAAAAAATTATTTACACATAAAGAATATAAAATTGAATAAGTAACCCGGTTGTAGAATCGGGTTTTCTTATGTAAGAAAAGTATTAATGCATTAGCAAAATTCGGATTAATTTAAGTGTGGAAAATCTTGTCAAATGTAATTGAAAATAGTATTATTAAAAATGTTTGTAGTATAGGAGTGAAGTTTTATGATTATTGGATGTCCTAAAGAATTAAAAAACCATGAATACCGTGTTGGTTTGATTCCGGATAATGTGTATACATTTGTGAAAGAGGGACACAGTGTATATGTGGAAACAAATGCTGGTGTAGGTGCTGGTTTTACAGATGAAATGTATAAAGAAGCGGGAGCTATTATTTTAGACACTGCTAAAGAAGTATATGATATTGCGGATATGATTGTTAAGGTTAAAGAACCAATTGAATGTGAATATGATTTATTAAGAGAAAATCAAATTTTATATACATATTTACATTTAGCTCCAAATGCTTCATTAACAAAAATATTAATGGAAAAAGGTGTGAAAGCAGTAGCGTATGAAACAATCACAGATAAAGAAGGAAATCTTCCATGCCTTCGTCCAATGAGTCAAATTGCTGGACGCTTAAGTGTTCAACAAGGTGCTAAATATTTGGAAAAGAGTTTTGGTGGAAGAGGGATTCTATTAGGTGGAGTTCCAGGTGTTGAAAGAGGTAAGATTGTAATTATTGGTGGAGGAGTTGCGGGTACTTATGCAGCAAAAGCGGCTGTTGGTATTGATGCTCAAGTAACATTATTAGACATTGATTTAAATCGTTTATCATATTTGGAAGATGTATTTGGAGCAAGCGTAACAACTTTATATTCAACAGAAGCAAATATTCGCAAGTCTCTTATGGAAGCAGATTTAGTTATTGGTTCTGTATTAATTCCTGGTGGAAAAGCACCAAAATTGATTCGTAGAGAACATTTATCACTTATGAAAAAGGGTGCGGTTATTGTAGATATTGCAATTGACCAAGGTGGATGTTGTGAAACTAGTGAAGTTACTACACACCAAGAACCAGTATACATTGTGGATGATATTGTTCATTACTGTGTAGGGAATATGCCTGGTGCAGTACCTTATACATCTACATTAGCATTAAATAATGCGACATTTAAGTATGCACGTATGATGGCTAATTATGGATTTGAAAAAGCAATCAAAATGGATACAGGTTTAGCAAATGGTGTAAATATTTATGCACACAAATGTGTAAATCAAAATGTAGCTGAATCATTGAATTTAGAATATACAGAACTTGATACAGTAATAGCTTAGAGCATGAAATTCATGCTCTTTTTTCATTTAAGCATATCAATAGCAAACTTTTAACTATATTCATATAATATAAGTATGAAAAAGATAGAAGTAATAAAAAATGAAGATTTGAAAAAGTATACAACATTGCATATTGGTGGAAAGTGTAAAAATGTGTATTTCCCCAAAACGGTAGAAGAAGTAAATGAGGTGTTGGATTTACATCCAATTATTCTAGGATGTGGTAGTAATGTATTAATCGATGATACAAAAGTGTTTGAAAATGCGATGGTATTAACGAAATTCAATAAAATTACTTTGATGGGGAATACGATTATTGCGGAAGCGGGTGCCAAGTTAATGGATGTTTGTCTATTTGCTTATGAACATGGTTTGACTGGATTGGAATTTGCGTATGGAATTCCTGGTAGTGTTGGTGGAGCTATTGTTATGAATGCTGGTGCTTATGGTGGAGAGATTAAGGATGTACTTGTGGGAGTAAAGACGAATAAGCAGTTCTATGAGAATAAAGATTGTGAATTTGGTTATCGAACTTCTAGATTTTCTCATTCTGAAGAGTGTATTTTAAGTGGTTATTTTCAATTGCGTAAAGGGGATTCTTCTATGATTCTTCAAAAAATGAAGGAGTTGTTACAAAGAAGAATTGAAAAACAACCATTAGATGCCTATAGTGCAGGTTCTACTTTTAAAAGAGGAAAAGATTTTTATGCTAGTCAGTTAATTAGTGATTGCCAATTAAAGGGGTATCGAGTGAATGGTGCTAGTGTATCTATGAAACATGCAGGTTTTTTGATTAATGAAGAAAATGCGACATTTAATGAGTATTTGCAATTGATTAAGGATGTGCAAAAAATAGTATATGAGAAGACAAATAAGCAATTAGAATGTGAGATTAAAATTATATCGTAATATTATAAAGGTATATGCATTATGTATATGCCTTTTTGCATACTTTTGATAAAATGGTAAAGTAATAATAATGATTAAGGGGAAATGAAGAAAGGATGTAGTAAATGGAAAAGAATAAAAAGTTTGTATTTGAAACTACATACATGTCTTTACATATAATAGCAATGATTTTTATGTTATGTGATCATTTGTGGGGTACGATTGTATCAGGAAATGATTGGTTAACCTGTGTTGGACGTATTTGTTTTCCTATCTTTGCTTTTTTGGTGGTAGAAGGGTATTTTCATACAAGTAATCTTAAAAAGTATGTGCGAAGGTTATTTATTTTTGCTGTGCTTTCTGAAATTCCTTTTAATATAATGATGGGTAGTCGTATTATATATCCTATTCATCAAAATGTGTTGTGGACATTTCTGATTGCAATTGGTCTTATACATCTGAATGAAAAATCTAAAGCTAGTGGTAAGCTTTGGAAACGAATCCTAACAGGAATTGGTACTGTTTTATTAGGATATATTGTGGGAATTATTACGATGGTTGATTTCTATCATGCAGGTATTTTAACTGTGTTAATGTTCTACTTCTTTAGACAAAGAAAATGGTGGAGCTATGTTGGACAGTTTGTTGGCTTATGGTATATCAATCGAGAATTGCTTGGTGGTTTAGGATATGAAATTGATGTTATGGGGCATACGGTGTTTGTATTACAACAATCGTTTGCGATGCTTGCTCTAATTCCTATTTGGTTATATCGTGGTAAACAGGGATATCATAATATAGTATTAAAATATGTATATTATGCATTTTATCCTGTGCATATGTTGATACTAGGATTATTGAAGTTTATATAATTTTATGGTGTATATGCTTAGAAAAGCATGTACCCTTTTTTATATGCTGTGCTAAAATATTAATAATTGAAAGAAGTGTATGAAATGGAAAGAAATAGAAACGATTTTTCTAAAGGTCCAGTTTGGAAATGCATAGTTGCGCAAGCAGTTCCTTTAACTGTAGCTCAATTGGTACAGCTTCTATATAATGTTGTAGATAGAATTTATTTAGGACATTTATCAGATGCGAATAGTTTGGCTTTAACAGGTGTTGGTTTATCTTTGCCAGTCATTACTTTAATTATGGCCTTTACTGCTTTGTTTGGTGTTGGTGGAGTTCCTTTATTTTCTATTGAAAGAGGAAAAGGTAATGAAGATAGAGCGAGTCGTATCATGGGAAATTCGTTTGCTTTATTGTTGGTTAGTTCTGTTGTTTTAATGGTGTTTGGTTATACTTTTTGTGAGCCGATTTTATATGCTTTTGGGGCTAGTGATGAGTCTTATGTATTCGCAAGTCAATATCTACAAATCTATTTAATTGGAACAACATTTTCTATGATGAGTACAGGTATGAATGGATATATTAATGCCCAAGGGTTTCCTAAGATTGGGATGTTTTCTATTATTATTGGAGCCATTGTTAACATTATTTTAGACCCTATCTTTATTTTTGGATTGAATATGGGAGTTAGTGGAGCGGCTTTGGCTACAATTATTAGTCAATGTTGTTCAGCAATTTGGGTGTTGTCTTTCTTGTTTGGTAAAAAGATTCATATTCCATTACAGTTAGAGAAGATTCGTATTAAAAAGGATATTACATTTAGTATTTTTAAATTGGGTACTGCTAATTTTATTATGCAGGGTACCAATTTCTTTGTACAAGTATCATGTAATACGATGTTACAAAGTTATGGTGGAGATTTGTTTGTTGGTATTATGACAGTAACGAATTCGATTCGTGAAATTTTGATGTTGCCAATTTCGGGTATGATACATGGTTCTCAACCAGTATTGGGCTTTAATTATGGCGCTAAGAAGTATGATCGAGTAAAAGAGGGTATTCGTTTTAATACTTTGGTTGGATGTATTTATATGATGATTGCATGGTTATTGGTATTTGTATATCCAGAATATTTCTTTGGTATTTTTTCTGATGATGTTTCAATGTTACAACATGGTGTTGAGGCAATACATATTTATTTCTTTGGGTTTGTATTTATGGCATTGCAGTTATCTGGGCAATCGACTTTTCAGTCTGTTGGAGATGCGAAACATGCAATTATGTTCTCGTTATTGCGTAAAGCTATTATTGTAGTGCCTTTAACATTATTGTTACCTAGACTAGGTTTTGGTGTTATGGGTGTATTTATGGCTGAACCTATTAGTAATGTAATTGGTGGTATTGCTTGTTATACAACGATGAGGATGACAGTATATAAACAATTAAGTAATGATGTGGGAGGAATATAATATGAGTTTACGAATTGAAAGATGTTTAGAAAAAATTAGAGAAGCGAATTTGGATGGTGTAGTCTATGCACAGGGAGCTAACTTTCAATATTTAAGTGAATGCACAAATTATTTTTGGCAACGTCATAGTATGAATAATATTATGGGTAGATTTTCTGCAAAAGTATTACCTGAAGTGTTAATCTATATGAATAAAGAAGGGAAACGTACAATTGTAAGTATTCCTCAATATCGAAACTGTTTTGAGAATCATGATGTTGTCATTAGCTATATGGATCAATGGGAGGATACATTATCTAAAATTATTGATGGTAAGAAAATTGGTATAGGACATGATTGTCATGAATATTTAGAAGCAACTTTAAAAGAAGTGGATAAAGAAATTGAAGTAGTTGATGCGGAACCATTATTTTTTGAATTAAGAGCATGTAAAGATGAAGCAGAAATTGCGCAAATGCGTAAATTGGCGAAGTTTACTGATGATGCAGTAATGTATGTAGTCAATAATTTAAAAGAAGGTATGACACAATATGATGCCGAGAAATTATTAATGGATTATGGTATGTTCCATGGTATTCAAGATTTTTCTTTTAGTCCAACATGTGGTTTTAAAACAAGAGGTACATTTACACCAGAACAAAATTTTGAATTTCCTAGAGATAGCAAATTAGTTAAGGGTACAGGTATTGCTTTTGATGTGGGATATATGGATAAAGGATATTGTAGTGACTGGGGTAGAACGGTGTATTTTGGTAAGGCTCCTGAACGTGTAAAGAAAGCGTATGAAGCATTACAAGCTGGACAACAATATATGGTAAGTAAAATTATCCCAAATCAAACGAATGTGAATGAATTATTTGATTTAGTATATGAGGAAGTAGAACGTAGAGGATTTGGTGATGTATTACGTCATAAAGAATTGGGTATGCTAGGACATCAAATTGGTATTGATTGCCATGAATTTCCAATGTTGAATCGTGCAACTGATGCCATTCTTCGTCCGGGAATGATTTTCTGTTCGGAACCTAAAATTATGATTGAGGGTGAATGTTTTATGCGTGTTGAGGATATGGTTTTAGTAACTGAAACTGGAGCAGAATTTTTAACGAATTTTGATCGCACATTATTTGAGGTTGGAAATGATTAATTTTTATACGTGTAGAAATTTACAAGAAACTGAAGAGTTTTGGTTGAAGATGGGATTGGTAGTATATATGAGACAACCAAATACTATTATCTTTGATTCTAAAGAAGGTATGGTAGGATTTGTTGAGTCTAAAGAACATATGATTCCGAAGTATTCTTGTATCTCTTTGGTTGTTCAAACAAAAGAAGAAGTGGATAAAAGATATCGTGAATTGCAAGAATATGCATTGGATAAACCGAAGGTTCATCCAACTGCACCAGTATATTCATTCTTCTTAATGGATCCTAATGGATATAAAGTAGAGTTTCAACAATTTATTTAAGCACTAGTAATAGTGCTTTTTTTGTGTGCAATAGATGAACTTTGGATGAATATGAATCATTACCTATATATTAATCTTGGTAATTATGTATAATAAAACTGACAAGAGATTGTCTGAAGGAGGTCAAATTATGAAAAAATTACTGGTAATCATGATGGTTTTGGGGTGTTTGTTTGGTTGTAACAAAAACAACAATATTGAAGGAAATGAAGTTTTTGTAACTTTTGATGGTTATGGCCTTCATGGTGGTGTGTTGAAAGTAAATACAACTACAACAAATGAAGAAACAGTTTCTATTGATTTGGTATCTATGGGAGGAAATGAAACGGTTTCGGATGTATTAAAGAAAAATGAAATAACAAATATTGAAGCAGTGCATGAAAATGATGTTTTTGAAGGATGGCTGATTTATAAAACAGAGTATACTTCACAAGAAGATGGAACAGATGTAGTAGTGCATACACTATTATCTAATTCACTATATACAACAGAAGAGGTATTGGATTATAAACTAGCTGATTTCAATATTACTATTGTCGCTAAGTGGGCTACTTTGGATTCTAATTTGTATTTTGTTGAAGATGATATGATGATTGATTCAGATACAAGTGGTGCATTTGTATTCAATGCAACAGATGGAGTCATTCAGCTTAGTTCAGCAGATGATAAAGGTTTATCAGAAAGTAAGACATATGTATATTGGATGGAAGATGGAAAATGTATAGCAGATTTATTAACGAATGATTCTTGGCAATATTTCACAGATGTTGTAAAAGAAGGTGCATCTTTTAGTGGTTGGCAATTGTATGAAGCAACTAATGTGAGATGGAGTGATAAAAAGTCAACAAGTTCTATTGAATTGTCTTTTGATTATGATATGGATAATACTGAATTTAGATATGTTGTTTTTGAGAATTGTAAGAAAGTTGAAGGATTAAAAACTACAGAAGATGTAGTGAATATGTTGAACCATAGTAAAGTGTATTACGCTGAAGCTGTTTGGAAATAAAATGTATTTTAAATATACCCCTGTTTTTTAAAAAGCGGGGGTTTTTCTATATCTTTATGGTACAATCAAATACAGGTGATAAAAATGAATTATAGATATGATAAATATGGAAATAAGGTGTCTTTATTAGGGTTTGGATGCATGCGTTTTGCTAGAAATGCAGTAGGTAAAACAGATGTTGAAAAAACAGAACAACAAATTCTAGAAGCGATTCATAATGGAGTCAATTATTTTGATACAGCGTATATTTATCCTGAAAGTGAAGCGGTATTGGGAAGTATATTGAAGAAAAATCATTTAAGAGATAAGGTTAATATTGCGACGAAGTTACCTCATTATTTAATTAAGAATAAAGATGGATTGGATAAGATATTTAATGAAGAATTAAAAAGATTACAAACCGATTATGTAGATTATTATCTTATGCATATGTTGGCGGATGTTGATACATGGAAGCGTTTAGTAGATATTGGTATTGTTGAGTGGATTGAAGAAAAGAAAAGTAAAGGCATTATTAAACAAGTAGGCTTTTCGTATCATGGTAATTCAGATATGTTTTGTAAGTTGATTGATGTGTATGATTGGGATTTTTGCCAAATTCAATATAACTATATGGATGAGCATTCCCAAGCTGGAAGAAAAGGGCTTCATTATGCACATAGTAAAAATCTTGCGGTAATTATTATGGAACCTTTACGTGGAGGTAAATTGGTAAATCGATTACCACAAGAAGCTTTAGATATCTTTAGTAAATATCCTAAGAAACATACAGCTGCTCAATGGGCTTTTAAATGGTTATTTAATCAAAAAGAAGTTACTTGTGTATTGAGTGGCATGAATTCTATGGAAATGGTAAAAGATAATATTCATACAGCTTCTACAACCACTATTAACGAACTAACAGTTGAAGATGAATCGATGTTACAAGAAGTAGTAAATGTGCTAAATCGTAAAATGAAAATAGGTTGTACAGGATGTGGATATTGTATGCCTTGTCCAAAGGGAGTTGATATTCCAGGTAGTTTTGCGGCATATAATAGGATGTATACGGAAAGTAAATTCTGGGGATGGGCTGAGTATATGATGTGTACAGCTTTGCGTAAAAACACAACATCAGCTTCTAATTGTATTGAGTGTGGTAAGTGTGAGAAACATTGTCCACAAGGTATTAAGATTCGAGAAGAATTAAAGAATGTAAAGAAGATGGAGAATCTTCCATATAAGTTCGTATTAGCGATTAAGAAGGTTATTAAATTTTAACCTTCTTTTTTATGATGATTGTAAATATATTCATTTCAAGAGTTATCAATAAAAAAAACATAGTATATAATGAATCTACGAATATAACATGGAGGTATTATCTATGAAGTTTATACATATAGCTGACTTACATTTAGGAAAGTATGTGCATGGTTATTCTATGATAGATAATCAAGATCAAGTATTTTGGATAGATGAATTTATTAAGTTAGTTGAACAAGAAAAAGTGGATGCTGTATTAATGGCTGGGGATATTTATGATCGTAGTATTGCACCAAAGGAAGCTATTAAACTGTTTGATTACTTTGTGACATCATTAGTTAAATTAGGTGTGGAAGTATGTATTATCGCTGGCAACCATGATAGTGGTGCTAGATTGGCTAGTATGAGTTCTATTTTAAAAGAACATAAAGTACATATTGTTGGGGATATTACGAAAGAAGTTGAAAAAGTGGTATTTGAAGATGTGTATGGTAAAGTGAATGTGTATTTAGTACCATATCTTTTCCCTGTGGCTGTTGAGCAAGTTTTGGGGGGTAAATATAAAGATTACAATGAAGCAATGAAAGCTTTATTGGATGCACAAGATATTGATTATTCTATGCGTAATATTTTAGTTTCTCATCAACTTGTGACTGTTATGGGTGATGAACCTGAAAAGGGTGGCTCTGAAGAAATGGTTGGTGGAGTAGGTGGTATTGATGTATCTGTCTATGAACCATTTGATTATGTAGCGTTAGGACATATTCATGCATCTCAGAAAGTAAAATATAATCATATTCGCTATGCTGGCTCTAATTTATGTTATCACTTTGATGAATTAAAGAAGCCTAAAAAAGGTCCATTGGTGGTTGAAATAAAAGAAAAAGGAAATATAGATATTCAACAACGAGAAATTAAACCGTTACATAGTTTGCGTCAAGTAGAAGGTACATTAGAACAAATTATTGAAGAAGAGAAAAACATCATGGAATGTAATCAATATATTCGAGTGGTATTAAAAGATGATTATGTACCTGTAGGCGCTTTAAATCAATTAGAAACTTTATTTAGTAGTAAGAATAGTCTTCTTATGGAAACTGCGCATGTACCTAGTCGTATTGTGAATCATGGGGTAACAAGTAATGAGCACATCGAAGAGTTAAGTGTGCACGATGCCTTTGTAGAATTTTATAAAGAAAAAAATAATGGTGATTATCCAGATAGTGTAGATAGTAAGATTATTGAATATATTTGTTCGCAAATTGAAGGTAGTGAAGATGGTAAAATTGATGAACTATCTACTGATCAATTAGTGAAGTTTGTTATGGAAATGGGGGATGAATAAGATGAAACCATTGAAATTGACAATTAAAGCTTTTGGGGCGTATGCGGAAGAGACGGTTGTAGATTTTGAACAATTGAAGAATGGATTGTTTTTAATTACTGGTGATACAGGTGCGGGAAAAACAACGATTTTTGATGCGATGGTTTTTGCACTGTTTGGGAAAGCTAGTGGTACAAATCGTGAATATCGTATGTTTCATAGTGACTATGTAGATAAAGGCGTAGATACAGAAGTTACATTTACATTTAGTCATAATGGAAAAGCATATGAGGTATATCGTAATATTCATTTTGCTAGAAATGCTAAAACAAAAATGTATAGTGATAAGCCAGAAATTACAAAACAGTATTTAAAAGAAGAAAATGGCGAAGTTATTGAAAAAAATATTACAGAAAAAGTTGAAGAATTGATTGGACTAAATGTAGATCAATTCCGTAAGATTGTAATGTTGGCTCAAGGTGAATTCCAAGCTTTCTTAAAAGCGGATAATAGTAGTAAAAAAACAATTTTAGGTAATTTGTTTGATAGTTCTGCATATGTAAGTTTTCAAGATCGATTAGATGAAGCAGAAAAGAAATTGCGTAAACAAAATGAATTATTAAATAATCAATTGTCTACTGTTATTAATAAAGATACTTTTCCATTGCCTGATACTTTAGATGAAGTTGAAAAACAAAAGTATCATCCTAATCATCCTAGTGTTATTGAGAATATTGAAGAACTAATAACAAATGAAGAAAATGAAATAAAAGATTTGGATGAATATATTAAAGATACTAATGAAATGATTCAATCTTTAAATACAAGATTACATGATGTACAACGTAAGAATGATGAATTAGTTATATTAGATAATTTATTGAAAGAAAAAGTAGCGTTGGAATCTAAGAAAGATGAAATGACTACTAAAAAGCAACAATTGGAACAAGCGGAAGTTGCGTATCGTAAAGTGTATTCTGCAGAAAAAGATTATCAAAGAGTATGTAGTGAATATGATAGAGCAAAGAATTTGTTTGAAAGTAATACTTCATTATTGAAAAACAAGGAAGTTGAATTGAAGGAAAAATTAACAGTTGTTGAAAAGAATTTGCCTTTGTATAAAGATGTTGAAGGATATGTAACTAAGATGCATGATGTTGAAAGTAAACTTGGTGAATATGATCGTTTGGAACAATTACGAACGCAAACCAATACATTACATACGACATTAGAAACATTGGATAACGATATCCGTGTATTAGATGGAAGAATTGTGAATGGGAATGCACTTGTAGAATCTAATAAAGAAAAGATGGATGCATTAGAAAAAGTAGTTGGCTTGTCTGATACTTGTTATAAAGTGTATAGTGATGCGTCTAATGATGTGGATGTTGTTAATGAATATAGTAGGAATGTAGATAGTTTAATAGTTGAAAATAGCAAATATGAGCAACATTGCAAATTATTGAAAGAATTGATGGATAAGGCAAAAGTTCAAAGCACAACTTATTTACAACTATATCAACGCTTTATTGCTGGACAAGCAGGCATTATTGCGAAAAATTTAGTTACGGAAATTGAAACTCACGGAGAAGGTGTATGCCCAGTTTGTCATACACATTTGGTGAATGATGATATTGTGCATTTAGCTGGTTCTATTGTTGATGTTTGCACACAAGAGGATGTGGATGTGGCTAAGAATGCTTTTGATACAACGGATCTAATGCGTCGTAATGAACAGGTGAATGTAGATACAGTTAAGGCTAAGATTGAACAAATCAAGGAAGCTTGTTTCGCACAAATTCAAAAATTGGGTGTAGCTAATGATGATAAGATGTATACGAAAGAGTATGCTGTATATGTTCAATCGAATATTCAAAAAGCATATGAAGAAGCAAAAAAGAAATATGAAGAAACTGTTAATGCTAAGCAACAATTGGAGCAGTTAAAATTAGATCAAGAAAAATATAGTAAAGTGATTCAAGAATTAATTGCCTCTAAAGAAGTAAAAGCACAAGAAAAACAAAAAGCAGAAGTGGATTTTGTTCAAAGTAAGACAGCATTAGATTCTTTAATGACTACTTTGCCAGAAGCTTCTAAAGATGTTGCTGTGCAAAAATTAGCTGCAATGCAAAAAGAAAAAGAAACGTTAGAACAAAAATTATTACAAGATGAGCAAATTCGAGATGCTGTGAATAATGCAGTACAAGAATTGCGTGGTATTGTTCAAGGGAATCAAGCGCAAGTGGATACACTGTGTAAACAAGTTGAGGCATCAAAGGAATTGTATCAAAAAGCAATTGTTGAACATTTTGTTACAGAGGATGTGTATCATGCAAGTTTAGGCTATATTGTGGATGTGCAATATGCGGATACATGGATTAAACAAAGAAGTGAAGAAGTTGTAAATTATGAACACAGTGTTGTAGATAATGCAAAACGTGTTAAAGAGCAACAAGAAAAGACAAAAGATTTTGTTACAGAAGATACAATAGAGATTGAAAATGAAATTTCAAAATTACAGGGAGAATTGGAACCTAAAGTAGCGTATCGAACAACATTAATAGGTAATAAGAGTTTACATATTGGCGTATGTAAAACGATGAAAGGCTATAAAAAGCAAATTGACTTAATTAAGCCTGCTTATTTACGACTTCAAAGATTGAATGATATTGCGAATGCTAAAAGTAGTTCTGAAGGTGGTAAATACAATTTTGAAAGTTACTCGCTTGCGAATACTTTTAAAGAGATTTTACAAGCTGCAAATGCTCGTTTGAATCATATGAGTGGTGGAAAGTATGAGTTGATACATGAAACGAAAGCATCTCGTAGTAGTTCACAAGCTGGCTTTGATATTAAAGTGTTAGATGCATTTACTAATGAAATCCGAGATTCAGCATCATTATCAGGTGGTGAAACATTTGAAGTTTCTATGTCGCTAGCATTAGGATTAAGTGATGTTGTACAAGCACATGCGAATGGTAAGAAAATTGATGCGATTTTTATTGATGAAGGATTTGGTTCTTTAGATGAAGCGTTGTTAATTAAGGCTAAAAATGTATTAGAAGATATTGCTGGTGATAGCAAGCAAATTGGAATTATTTCACATGTTAGTAAATTAGATGAAATTATTCCACAAAAGATTGTTGTTAAAGGAAGTAATAGGGGTAGTACATTAAGTATTAAAATCTAAATAAAAAGGAGTTTTCTTTTAAAACGAAAACTTCTTTTTTTGTTTCTATATAATAAACAAATTTTTACAAATAATTTACGTATCAGTTGTTTAATTTCATGGTAATATTTAAGAGAGGATGATGCTTATGACAACAAACCAAAAGAAGGATTTTTTAATTGAAGTAGTTTTTGCTTTATTTGTTCTTGCTGTTGTATTTTTACTTTATAAATACATATTACCAATTACTTTGCCTTTTATTCTTGGATTATTGGTGGCGTGGATCGTTGTTAAAATAACAGATCGTTTTCATACAAAGAATAAATGGTTACGTGCAGGAATTGTTATTTTGCTATATGCAATTTTTGCGGTTGTTGCTATGGTTGTATTAGTCGCTTTTATGACTTGGATTGGTGAAAAAATTGTAAATGTACCAACCTTTGTGCAAGATGTGTTAATTCCAACGGTTAAAACATTTCATAAAGATATTTTGCATCCGATTATTGAGAGTTTAGATCCAAATATTCATACCATTCTAAGTAGTGTATGGAATAGTATGGTATCTTCTTTATATAGTACAGTGACTACAGTAACAGAAATTGTTGTGACGAATGCTTCTAGTGCTATTGCAAGTATTCCGGCTATATTTATTAGTATATTGATGATGTTAGTATCTACATTCTTCTTTGTTGTGGATTATGAAAAAATTGGCATATTTTATGAAAAGTATATGCCTGATAAAGTAAAGGGTACAGTTAGTACAATTAGAGAATATTTGATGAATACCTTGTTAATTGTTATTCGTTCATATGTTATTATCTGTACATTGACTTTTACAGAATTATCTATTTTATTCACTGTATTTGATATTCCATATGCTATACCTCTTGCATTCTTAATTGCTGTTTTTGATATTTTGCCAGTACTTGGTACAGGTGGTATTTTAATTCCTTGGGGTATTATTGCTGCGGTATTGGGGCATAGAATCATGGGTGCTAAAATCTTGTTTATCTATGTGATTGTTACTGCAATTCGTAATTATGTTGAGCCAAAGATTGTTGGAGCACAAATGGGATTGCATCCAATTATTACATTAGTTAGTATGTTTATTGGTTTACAATTATTTGGTTTTATTGGAATGTTTGGTTTTCCAATTATGATTTCATTCTTTTGGAAAAATCGTAAAAAAGATGAAGTTGAACAAATTATTATGGAATCGTAAGATTCCTTTTTCTATTGGCATGCTATAATAAATCAAAGAGATGGTGATAATCATGAAACATATAGTAATCGTAGCCACCGGAGGCACAATTGCTGGTATTGGTGAAAAAGGAAAAACAGTGGCATATCATGCAGGAGAAATATCGATTGATGATATTTTAGTATCAATTCCCAATGTAAAAAATGTAGCTGAATTAGAGATTGTTCAATTTATGAATGTGGACTCAAATGAGATGAATATAGATACATGGATTGCATTGAGTAATACTATTAATGACATTATTATAAGAGATGATGTGGATGGTATTGTAGTTACTCATGGAACGGATACCATTGAAGAAACTGCTTATTTTCTAAATTTAACCATTGGTTCTAATAAACCAATTGTATTAACTGGTGCAATGCGTCCTGCAACTGCAACTAGTGCAGATGGTCCATATAATTTATATCAAGCAATTGCATTGGCTGCTAATGAAGAAGCAGTAGGTCAAGGTGTAATGGTATTGTTCTCTAATACTATTTATTCTGGTAGAGATATTCAAAAGGTTAATAATTATAAGATAGATGCTTTTGATCAAAAATCATTTGGTTGTTTGGGATATATGCAAGATGAAAAAGCGTATTTCTTTTCTAAGACATTTAAAACACATACATATTTATCAAGATTTGCAGGTAAATTAGATGTATTAGCTAATGTAGCTATTGCATATTATTATGCAGGAGCAGATAGTGACATTTTAAAATATTTATCGCAACATCATCAAGGAATTATTATTGTGGGTAGTGGTAATGGTAACTATTCGAAAGAATGGATGCGAATGATCAATTATTGTTATGAAGAATATGGTACGATTTTTGTTCGTGCATCAAGAGTTCCGTTAGGGATTGTATTTAGTGACCATGTGTTTGATCCAAATGAGTATTGTATTGCTTCAAATACATTGAGTGGACAAAAAGCTCGAATTCTTCTTTCTTTAGCATTATCTAAGACTAAGGATATTCAGGAAATCAAGGAAGTATTTAATCAATATTAGTGTATAATAAAATTAATTAGAGGTGAAAATTATGGATACAAATTTAATGAACATTAATCAAGAACGTAACTTAACAATGTTGATGGATTATTATGAGCTAACTATGGCTAATGGGTATTATAAATTAGGACTTAAAGACCAATGGGTGTGTTTTGATTTATTCTTTAGAAAGATACCTGAAAGTGGTGGGTTTGTAATTGCGGCTGGTTTAGAAAGTGCTATTTCTTATATTAAAAATATGCATTTTACAGATGGTGATATTGCTTTTTTAAGAGATAAAGGAATCTTTGATGAAGGGTTCTTAGAATATTTACGTAATTTTAAATTTACTGGTGATATTGATGCAATTAGAGAAGGAACTCCAGTGTATCCACATGTTCCGCTTGTTACTGTTTGTGCTCCATTATGTGAAGCACAATTAGTGGAAACAATGTTATTGTTATCTATCAATCATCAAAGTTTAATTGCAACAAAAACGAATCGTATTGTAAGAGCTGCGGGCGATCGTGTAGTTATGGAATTTGGTGCTCGTCGTGCACATGGTTATGATGCATCTATTTTAGGAGCAAGAGCTGCTGCTATTGGTGGTGCTAAAATGACGGCTACGACTATTGCGGATGAAATGTTTGGTTTCCCTGCAACAGGTACGATGGCTCATTCATGGATTCAATTCTTTAATAATGATTATGAAGCATTTAAAAAGTATGCAGAAGTTTATCCAAGTAGTTCTGTATTCTTATTAGATACCTTTGATGTATTAACTAGTGGTTTGCCAGCAGCGATTAAGGTTGCGAAAGAAATTATTGAACCACAAGGATATCGTTTAAAAGGGGTTCGTTTAGATAGTGGTGACTTAGCGTACTTATCTAAAAAAGTTCGTAAAGAATTAGATAAACATGGTATGCAGGATTGTACAATTGTTGTATCAAATAGTATTGATGAATATTTGATTCAATCATTAAATATGCAAGATGCGAAAATTGACTCTTTTGGAGTGGGTGAACGTTTAATTACTTCAAAAGCAGAACCTGTGTTTGGTGGTGTTTACAAATTAGTGGCTGTTGAAAATACAGAAACACATGAGTTTGAACCTCGTATTAAAATTAGTGAAAATGTTGAAAAGATTATTAATCCAGGACGTAAGAGAGCATATCGTGTGTATGATGAAAATCATTTATCAAAGATTGATGTGATTGCGTTATATCATGAAGATTTGAGTATTGGAAATCTTAAAGTGGTAGATCCTAAAAAGTCTTGGAAGGTATATGAAGTAAATGAAGGAACAATGGAAGAATTGCTAGTACCAATCTTTAGAAAAGGTGAATTAGTTTATAAAGTTCCTACATTAGAAGAAATTATTGCTTATAGTAAGCAACAACAAGAATATGTAATGGAAGAGGAAAAACGTTTTAATTATCCACATAAGCATTATGTTGATTTGAGTTATGAATTGAGTGAATTGAAGATTCAAATGTTGAAGGATAATGGAGAATGGCAATGATAGGGGTATTTATTGGTTCGTTTAATCCAATTACCCAGGGTCATGTATATATTGCTGAAAGTATATTACAGCATACAGAGTGTACACATGTGATGTTTGTGCCTGTATCGGATTTGTATGGTAAAGCTAGTTTGAAAGTAGAAGATGATTATCGTGTACAAATGATTCGTTTGGCTATTTCCGGATATGAGAATATGTCAGTGAATACGATTGAGATTGAAATGGCAGAGCAGCTTGGTAGACAAAATAAAACCATTGAAACTATGTATGAATTGCGAAAACAATATGATGAACCATTAGTATTTATTATTGGAGCGGATAATGTTGCGAAGTTACATACTTGGTATAAAGCTGAGGAATTAGTATCTGAATTTGGAGTGTATGTTATTTCTAGAGATGGTATTGATGTGGAAAAACTCATACAAGAAGATGAATGGTTGAACAAGAATATATCGTATTATGATGTAGTAGAGGAGGCTGTAAATTCAGCTAGTTCTAGTGAAATTCGTGAGAATGTAAAACAAGGACTATCGATTGATGGTTTAGTTTGTGAAGCAGTGAAACAATATATATATGAACATCAATTATATGTGGAGGAATGCGTATGACATTAAAAATAGCATTAGGACAATTATTAGTTGAAAGTGGACATCCAAGTGTAAATGTTCAAAAAATGAAGAATATGATTGCACAAGCTAAAGAAGATGGTGTGGATATCATTGTTTTTCCACAAATGTGTGTCGGTGGTTACTTTCTAGCTGATAAATGGTATAGCAGCGAGTGGAGAAAAGAATTACTATTTTACAATGAAGAAATTGCTGGTTGTAGTGATGGTATTGGTGTTGTATGGGGTAATATCTATGAAGAAAATAATATTGTATTTGATGCTGGATATTATGCACATAATCAGGAAATTACATACATCCAACCTAAACAAAATTTACAACAAACAGGTGTGTATAATGATGGACGTTATCTAACAAGTCAAGCATCGAATTGTGCCTTTGTATTTGAAAAAGATAGGCAACAACATATTTTGGGAATTGTTGTTGGTGATGATTTGTATAATGATAAAGTCATGGAACGATTAGTTGCTTGTGATTATATTTTACATATTGAAAGCAAACCATGGACATTAGATGATGAAAACAAAAAAGATGAGCGTGTCGCAACCTTGTTACCTAAAGTGTATAGTGTAAATGCAGCGGGCATGCAAAATACGGGTAAAAACATTGTGATGTTTGATGGTAAGAGTTGTGTTTATGAAAAAGGTATTCGTGTATGTACCTTAAGAGATGATTTTGCTGAAGAGTATGCGGTATGTGATTATTATGATCATAGTAAGAAATATAAATTATTGAATTGTTTGGTTCGTGCAATTCAAGAATTTGATCGTCAAATTATGGGCTATAATCCTAAATGGATTATTGGTTTAAGTGGTGGTTTGGATAGTAGTGTAACGGCAGCGTTATTAACGATGGCATTAGGAAGCGAAAGAGTTTGTGGATATAATTTAGCTACTAAATATAATTCACAAAAAACAAAAGATAATGCACAAAATGAAGCAGATGCTTTAGGAATTAAGATTCGTAATGGATATATTAGTGACATTCATAAGGCTACTACTGAAACGATGCATATTTATGGATATAATGATGAACAAATGCCAACATTGGTTCATGAAAATATTCAAGCAAGAATTCGTGGTAATGTATTAAGTACTTTCTCTCAAATTGAGAATGGAGTTATCATGAATAATGGTAATAAGATTGAAGTAGCATTAGGATATGCGACATTATATGGTGATAGTATTGGGGCAATGAGTCCTTTAGGAGATTTAACGAAAGTACAATTATTTGAATTATCTCGTCAAATCAATATGAAATTTGAGAAAGAAATTATCCCAGAACGTTTATTACCAGTGGTTACTGAGAATGAGTTACTATGGGAAATGGCACCTAGTGCTGAATTAAAAGATAACCAATATGATCCAATGAAGTGGTTCTATCATGATTGGTTAATTTCTAAATTAACAGATAGCAAATGTAATGTAGAAGATATTATGGAAAGTTATCTTGATGGTTCTTTATTACAATCTGAAGTAGGTAGATGGATAAAGCATTATCATTTAGATGAGCCAAAAGCATTTATAGATGATTTAGAATGGGTATTACGTCAAATGCGTATAGCAATCTTCAAACGTATTCAAATGCCACCTATTGTTATGGTAACCAATAGTGCATATGGTTCAAATCATTTAGAGATTCAAGGAACTTGGGATGTCACAAGACGTTATCAAGAGTTAAAAGAAAAAATCTTAGCTATGTAGTAAATAAGGAGTATAAGTATGGCAAATAATAAGAGTTTAGATTTAAAAGACATTATCAATGTAGCGACTGCTTTATCACAACAAGAACAATCAAATAATAAGAATCAATCAATTAAGATGGTTTCTGCGTTAAGCTCACTTGTGAAAGCACCTGAAAAAGAAGAAGAGGAAGAAGAAAAATCTGTTTCATCTTTATTACAAGCAGCAAAAACAGATGCAAAGGATACAAATATTATTTCTAATTTATTAGAAAATCTTGGTTTGAGTAAGAGTCAAGAAAAGCAAGAAGAAGAGGAATTGATTGCTTTATTAGAAAGCAAGGGATACAGTGTTGATAAAGAATCAGCAATTGATACTGGTGCTGTTTCTGCTGCATTAGTTGCTTTAGCTGCTTATGCAAAAGAAAATGACTTATTTGATAAGATTGCGGATTTATTTGAAGAAGAAACTAAGAAAAAGAAAAAAACAACTAAGAAAAAATCAACTACAAAGAAATCAACAGCTAAAAAAACTACAACTAAGAAGTCAACAGCTAAGAAGACTACTGCTAAAAAGTCTACGACTGCAAAGAAATCAACAGCTAAAAAGGCAACTGCTAAGAAGAGTACTTCAACTGCTAAAAAATCTACGGCAAAGAAGAGTACAACAGCCAAAAAAACTACTGTTAAAAAGACTACAGCTAAGAAGACAACTGCTGCTAAGAAAACTACAACTAAAAAATCTACGAAGAAATAACAAAAGCCCAGATATCTGGGCTTTAATAGTTTTTCATCTTATCTATTAATTTAGAGTAAATACGTTTTACAAACCATGGTTCACTACATTTAGTCACAATATCATTTACATGAATCCAACCAACAGCACTATTTTCATCTGGTTTAATACGAATAGGATCATTAGAATTAGCTTCAAATAAATAAGTAACATTTAAGTGTAGATGACTGGATACATATTTACCTTTTTTCTCATGTCCATCTACACATAGAGTTTCTAGTGACACAATATTTGGAGTAAGTAGTACTAAATTTTTAATACCACTTTCTTCTTCAACTTCTTTTCTAGCAACTTTTAATAAATCTTTTTCACCATCTACATGACCACCCATCCAGGCCCAAGAATTATATAAGTTATGATAAATCATTAATACCTGTTGTCGATCTGGTGACACTACCCAAGCAGAGACAGTTAAATGTGCTGTTTCGTTGTCTCGAGTATAGATGTCATATGGACTTTGTAGCCATTGTAAAAGTATTTTTTTATCATTTTCTTCTTGTGAATTGTAGGGAATATATTTTTGAATTTGTTCTAGTAATTGCATAAAGAAGTCTCCTTTTTTATATTCTACCACAAAAAAAGAATCGGTTAACGATTCTTCTCTTGTTTGCGTTTGTCATTAATAATTTTGACATGTTCTTCGGTAATTAAAGTTACATTGTTTTCTTTTGCCCAATCGATGCAACCATTTAATACGGTTTTTAAGAATGGACGAGGCACTTTTACAAAACACATAAGTGCTTCATCAGTGAATTTGATTGTATCATGACAACGACTAGCAGCATAACGAACACTTGAAATATCTACTTCTTTAGCTGCAGGAATTGGTTCAGCAATTGGCTTTTTCAATTTTGGAAATTGTGTATACCAGAAGTTTGTAGAATCACGATATCCATAATCAACTGGTACAGGTGGGAAATCTTTTTTAGTAACCCCATTTACAATTGCGTTATAGTATTTTTCTTTCATTAAGATTTTGTCAATATTTAAAATGAAGTGAGCGCCATACTTAGAAGTAATCCCGTTAAAGTCGTTGTATGGTCCTGGATGTCCATCATCAATGTCTTCAACATTAAATTTACTAGCATTTTCTAATGAATCATCCCATGTGCATTCAAATACTTGATATGCATCGCTTATTACTTGTGGACGAAGTGGATCATTAGAATCAGCAATACCATCTTCCATCTTAAATTTTAAGTCTGGCATTTTTTCATTAGATGGTCCTGGGAAACCTAGTCTTACCGCTTCTTTAAAAGTTTCTTTTTCATCGGTAATGAAATTTAGTGCACATTTCTTTGTGCGTAATAAGTTCATGGCGGTATTTGATGTATTTCTACATTCTAATAACATTGCATATCTTGCTTTGCCTGCAATGTAATATGGAAAACATAGTGAATATGTTCCAATGTTTAAACTACCATCAGGATTTACAGTGCTAATACATATGGTTGGCATTGGAAAAAATGATGAAGTTTGATAAAAATTATCTACAATACGTAAGTCTTTAAAACTGCTCATTGTATCACCCCTTATATGGTAGTGTAGATGAAATTTGTTTGATTGTCAAATAATTCACAAGAAAGGAATATTGTGATATTCTATAGTATAGAAAGAGGGACATAAATATGGCAAAATTAGACGGGAAAGTTGCAGTGATTACTGGTGCTGCAGTAGGATTAGGAGAAGGGATCGCGGAAGTTTATGCAAAATATGGCGCAAAACTTTGTATGATTGATATCTCTAAAGAAGTAGAAGAAACAGCTGAACGTATTCGTAAAGAATATGGGGCTGAAATTATTACTTATGTAGGTGATGTTTCTAAGAAAGAAGATATGCATGAAGCTGTGCGTAAAACAGTAGAAGCATTTGGTGAAGTGAATGTAGCTTGTTGTAATGCGGGTGTTTGTCGTTTAGCACCATTTGAAGAAATGAGTGATGAAATGAGAGATTTCCACATTGATGTAAATATTAAGGGGGTATGGAATGCATGTAAAGCAGTTATTCCATATATGTTACAACAAGGTGGAGGAAATATTGTTATTGCTTCAAGTGTAACTGGTGATATTGTAGCAGATGCTGGGGAAGCGGCTTATGCAATGACAAAAGCTGCATTAGTTGGTTTAACAAAGTGTTTAGCAGTTGAATATGCGGATCGTAATATTCGCGTGAATTGTTCTCAATTAGGTTATGCTAGAACACCAATGGTAGAAAAGATGGCTGTGGAATCAAATCCAGCAGATCCTGAAAGTGCTATTAAGGATATTGCTAGAGGTGTACCAATGAAACGTCTAGCAAAACCAACTGAAGTTGGTGAATTATTCGCATTCTTAGGTAGCGATGAATCAAGTTATATTACCGGTGGTCAATTTGTTATTGATGGTGGTAGTACATTACCTGAAACAATGAGTATGGGTACAAATTAAAAGGTTCACTTTATTGCGAACCTTTTTTCTATATAAATGATGTAATAAATACTAAGAAGATAGCAAGTATAAATCCACCAAGTACATCTGTAGGATAGTGATGACCTAAATACATTCTAGAATATGCTACTAAACAAGCGGTTACTAATAGTGCATAACCTAGAATTGGTATTTGTGGAATAAATAAGAATGCTGTGGTAAATGTAATACAGGTATGTCCTGATGGAAAGGAACGATCTTTAGGTCGCTTAACTAAAGGAATAATTTCAGGACATGCTTCAAATGGTCTTTGTCTTTTTAAACCTTTCTTTAATACTACATGCACAAGAATAGCTTGCAATCCTAATGCACACCATAAACGGATACGGAATTCCATTGGTAAAGGAAGTAGAGTTAATAATGCGCAAAATGGTAGCCACATTTTTGAATAACCAATTTTTGTTATATACCACATGATTTTATTCATGGGTTCTGTTCTATGTTTTTGAAACCATAATAATATGTTATGTTCCATATAATTCTCCTTATTTTACTTCTAATAATTGATCTTCTTTATCATAAACTAATTTCATGGTAAAGAAATCATTTGTTTCTAATAATTTAGGTAAGAAGTGTTTATCTCCTTCCCAAAGGTTTAAATCTATTACTTTATCTTTATCTATCCAATGTAATTGTCCTTCATTGCATTCTTTTAAGGTGCCTTCAAAGTTATTTGAAGTATATAAGAATGTAAGTTCATTTTCCCATTTTGGTAATATGAATGTTAAGATTCCGCGTAATTGTGGTTGAATATGTAATCCTGTTTCTTCATATACTTCTCGAATAATGCATTCATCTGGTGATTCATTTTGTTCTAATTTACCACCTACTCCTATCCATTTTCCTCCATTAGGATCAATGGATTTTTTGGTACGATGTAGCATTAATACTTGGTTATCTTTTTCAATGTAACATAAAGTTGATAAAATCATAAACTCCTCCCACAAATCCAATAATTAAATGAATAGTCTAAGTATTCTTGTAATTGTTTTTGATAATTACTATCTATAGTCGTAATCCGTCCTGTGTTTTGTATATAGGGATTTATAAAACGCTTTTTTGCTAAAATCATACGATAATCATCATTTTGTTGATAATTTTGTTTGTCTATCATTTCTAGTTGTTGAAAATGATTCCACTTTTTTTGGAATGTTGGATGTTTTAGTAATTTTTGAATTACAGTTGGTTCATCTTGATATAAATCCAATGTTGTAAGTATGTTGTTGTCGATTGCATTTTTTAATAGTTCAGCAAGATGTTGCATGGAATATCGATCTTCATCAGATACATAAATTTTGGAACAAAATAAAGAACCGAATGCAAATTGTTTGGCCAATTCTAGATTTTGAAATTGTAGTTCTACTTCATGAAATTCGTTAGTAGTAACAAGTAAATCATTGTACATTGCTTGAACTATTTCCATATTTGCATAATTAAAATTTATCATATTATTCAATGTATATTCTAATCTGTCTGCAGATAGCTTTGGAGTATCATTATCTGCAATGGGATATTTATGGTAATCGTAAACATCCTCTGTTGTTAGCTGATATAATTGTAATAATTCTTGAATTTGTGCATCTTGTTCAATGATTTCTTTAGTGCCATCTTCTGTAGATTCTTGTGTAAGATGGTCATTGTTTAGAAAATCGATGACATGTGAAAAAGAAGGTGTCGCAATATCATGAAATAATCCAGCTAACGATTGTTTGATATCCTTAGTAAAATGATAAATAATCAAGGCAACTCCGATACTATGATCATAACGTGAATAACGTTCTAAATGTTTAAATATCGGAAAACTTGTATATTCACATCCACAATGCATGCCTACCTGTTTAAGGCGTAACATTGCTGGGGTATTTGCGAATTGTACTAGAAATTCAGGAATTTCATGATGATAGATGCTTGTTAGATTCATAGTTACCTTCTTTCTGTTGTTATTTTAGCACAGTTTTCTGTATAATGAATGTGGTGATTATGATGAATATTGAATTAGCAACAATTAGTGATTGTTATTTACTAGCAATCTTTAAAAAGAAAATGTGGGAAAGTACATATCGTGGAATTTATCCAGATGAATATATTGATCAATTTAATGTAAGAGATCATGCACGTAAATTCCAAAAAATGATTTTTGAAGGGAAACAAAAGTTATTTATTGTATGGATTGATAATACAGTAAAGGGATATATGAGTTATGGATTCATTCGTCGTCCTTTTGAAGATTATAAATATGATATTGGATATATGTATGTAGATGATGCTTATCAAAGACAAGGGATTGGTACAGAGTTATTTAATATGGCTAAGGAACAATTCTTGGCTAGTGATATTCATACTTTTATTGTGTCATGTAATAAGTATAATCTTGGTGCTCAAGAGTTTTATAAGAAAATGGGTGGAGAGATTGTGCATATTGATGAAGATCATCGTAATAAATCTAGACCACAGGTAAAATTTTTATTTAACATTTAAGTCAGCTACGCTGGCTTTTTTGTTGTTCACATATGTGGACAAAAATGAAACAAACTCGTAACAAAAAGAGGTAGGGATTTTTCGAAAACTTGGCGTAAAGGATTAGTAGGAGGGTAATCTTTTATGCAAAGAAAGAAATTAAAAAGAATAAAACGAAAGGTTGCACAGCGAAGTGGAGAATCCATAAAATATGCTATGCTACCTAAAGAGTGTGGTAAAATAAGTATAGAGATTGACATGCTTACTCCATGCTTAAAAAGATTGAGTGATGGCAAATTTGTAGATACTTATTTTGTAGAAGGAATTCCATCAAAAAAAGAATTATTGGATTGGGAGTTTGACTGGAATCAAGAAATTAACAATGGTCATACGATTATGCAGTTATATGTACAAGGAGATTCTAGGATTCAAGGTTTGATTTCAACGAGAATTAGGCATGATATTCATGCTATAGAAGTAAGCCTTGTAGAAGCAGCGCCAATGAATAATCCTCACAATAAAAACTATGTTAAAAAGGAGTATGAAGGTATTGGTGGTCATTTATTTGCAGAAGCAATAAGACAAAGTTATGATGCACAGTTTGATGGTTTTATAGTATTTATTGCCAAAAGTAAGCTTGTTGAGTATTACAAAAGAGAGTTAGGAGCTATACAAATTGGGAAATCACAACAAATGTTTATAGATGAAAGAAAATCGAGGGAACTATATGATAAATATTTTATTAAAAAATGATGATGAATATATTCTAGATACAATTGGCTTGCCTCCTATTAACTACGATGGACCAGAATATAATATTCGAGCTTTAGATAAATATTGTAAAGAAAAAGGGATGAAGCCGGAAGAGTTATCAGATAATGAGCTTAAACAATTTGAATTGGAAAAGAAATAGTCAGCAACTAGCTGGCTTTTTCTTATTTTGTGTTTATTGTTTCTATTTCCTGGGAAATGAAGTAAAATATAAAGTGAGAAAGTAGGGATTGTATGTTAAATGATACTATTGCGGCTATAAGTACTGGAAAAGATTTATCAGCTGTTTCTATTATTCGTATGAGTGGTGATGAGGTGTTTACAATCATCAATCAATTGTTTACTAAAAAGTTAGATACTGTACCAAGTCATACGATTCATTATGGATATATTAAAAATCCACTTAATGGAGAATTGGTGGATGAAGTTTTAGTGAGTGTTTTTAGAGCGCCTAGAACATATACAAAAGAAGATGTTATTGAGATTAATTGTCATGGTGGAGCTTTTATTACTAAAAAGATTTTATCTTTAGTATTAGGATGTGGAGCAAGACTTGCGGAACCTGGTGAATTCACAAAACGTGCTTTCTTAAATGGGCGTATTGATTTATCACAAGCAGAAGCAGTACAAGATTTGTTGGATGCGAAACATGATGATCAAGTGAAAATTGCATTATCTGCATTAAAGGGTAGTGTACATAAATTAATGGAACCATTATTAGATCGTTTGGTACAAATTATTTCCAATATTGAGGTAAATATTGATTATCCTGAATATGATGATGTGGAAGTATTAACGCAAGAAACAATTTTACCTGATGTTGAATTGTGGTTAAAAGAAATTGATACTATTTTAGAGAAATCACAAAGTGGTTCTATTATTAAAGAAGGATTACAAACAGTAATTGTTGGTAAACCAAATGTAGGAAAAAGTAGCTTGTTGAATGCTTTATTAGAAGAAGATAAAGCGATTGTTACTAATATTGCAGGGACAACACGTGATATTGTTGAAGGTGATGTTCGTTTAAAGAATATTACATTGCATTTAATGGATACTGCTGGTATTCGTGATACAAGTGATGTTGTTGAACAAATTGGTGTTGAAAAGAGTAAAGCAGTTATTGAGAAAGCTCAATTGGTTATTTTAGTATTTGATGGTAGTCAACCATTGGATGATGAAGATAAAGAGTTATTAGAAATGACAAAGAATCGTAATCGTATTGTTGTATATAACAAGAGTGATTTAGGAAATATTCATGATGGTTTAACAATTTGTGCACAAGAAGGTGATATTCAAGCATTAATTGATGAAATAAATAATAGATATGAAGATGCACATGCATTAATTGATGAACCAATCTTAATTAATGAACGTCAAATTGGTTTGATGATGCAAGCAAAAATGGCGATGGCTAGAGCATATGAAGCATTACAATTTAATGTAGAATTAGATTTAGTAACAATTGATTTACAAGATTGTTATCGTTGCTTGAAAGAAATAGAAGGGTCTTATAGCAAGGAAGGCTTGTTGGATGAAATCTTTACAAGATTCTGCTTAGGTAAGTAATATGAGTTATTGGATTGATAGTCATGCCCATATGACGGAAGAATGTTATCAAGAAGAATTTGATGTTTATATGCAACGAGCATTGGATGCGAATGTTAAGAAAACTTTGGTTATTTGTTTAAATTTCGAAGAATTAGAAAGAGCATTTGTATTGAAAGCACAATATCCATTTTTAGATATTGCTGTAGGATTCTATCCTGGTGATGTACCAAAATTTTCAGAAGAAGATTGGAAACGCTTGGAAGAAGTTGCTAAAGATGAACGAGTAATTGCGATTGGTGAAATTGGTTTAGATTATTATTGGGATAAGAGTTTTGTAGAATTACAAAAAGAATGCTTTATTCGTCAAATTGAATTAGCGAATAAAGTGCAAAAACCGATTTTAATTCATAGTAGAGATGCGGCACAAGATACATATGATATTTTAGCTGCTTATAAAGCAGAATATGGAGCCTTGTTACATTGTTATAGTGGATCTGTTGAAATGGCAAAACGTTTTGAGAAGCTGGGATTATATTTCTCATTTGCTGGACCATTAACATTTAAGAATTCAAAAGAATCTAAAGAAGTGGTAAAAGCATTACCATTAAATCGTTTGTTTGTAGAAACAGATTGCCCATATTTAACACCAGTGCCACATAGAGGAAAACAAAACGAAACAGCTTATGTGCATTATACAGGTGAATATTTAGCTGAATTAAAAGAATTGGATGTTGAAACAGTTCAACAACAAATGATTAAAAACTATAAAAATTTATTTAAAGTGAAGGATATGTAATGAAAAATTGGATTGTGAAGAAAGTAAAAGAAAAAGTAGAAAGAATAAAAAAACTCACATTGAAAGAAGTGGGTTCTTTTTGCTGGAATTATGTTACTTCTTTACATTATAAGCAAGTAACTCGATTAGTACTTTGTTTATTTATACTATTTACTGGTTTATTTAGAGAATATAATCCTGAGATTGTTGCTACCAATGGTAGTTATCAATTTTATACCAGTGATATCGTGAATCAGACGTATCAAGTAGAAGAAGGAAATTTCTTGGAATATCCTGAAGTGGAACACAATGAAAAGAACCAAGGAAAAGGTCCGTCTTTTATGTATTCACAAGCGACAGATGGGGAAATGGGATTTACTTATCAAAGTTATGAACTTCAATATGATATGTTTGGTCGCTTATTAATGAAACTTCCGGTTTCAGAAAAACAAACACAAGAGGCTCAAAATATTGAATTCTCAAAAGGGGCTCAAGTAGCTATTGGTTCGTATTTTTATCCATTCTATTCAAGATATGGTGTAGACTGTGTTGGCTGTAGTGGTGAGTTTGATGGAATTGGTGTATTTGCCAATGGTGTAAGATATCACAAAGATAAAGGTGTTCGTCAATGGGATGGTACTTATAAACAAGGAATTACTTATGAAGGGTATTATATTGTGGCTACCGATCGTAGAATTCCATTCTGTACAGTATTGGAAGTTACTAACCATCGTTGGGAAGGCGCTGGAATTGAGAATAATGTTCCTTTCCAAGTAATTGTATTAGACCGTGGTGGAGTTATCCAAGGAAATCGTTTTGATTTATTTATTGGCTTAGAGTCTAATATGCAAATTGGATATGGAAAATGGAAAACTAAAGAAAAAACGAAAGCTACGATTGTTAAGTTTGGTAAGCAAACAGTCAATCATTTAGGACAAAGGGGATGTAAACTATAATGAAGAAGATTGATGCAGTAATTATAGTGGAAGGAAAAAATGATATTCATCGTTTGAAACAGGTGATTGATGCAGATATGCTTTGTACCAATGGCTTACAAATGAGTAAAGATATTTTAGACACCATTGTTAAACTTGCGAAAACAAGAGAGATTATTATTTTTACGGATCCTGATTCACCAGGAAATCGAATTCGTCATCGAATTCAACAATTGGTTCCTAGTGCACATCATTTGTACTTGCAACCAAAACAAGCAAGAACTAAACGCAAAGTAGGAATTGAACATGCGTCTTTAGAAGATATTTTAGAAGCATTCAATTATATAAGTGAAGGTAAACCACAAGAAAATAGTTTAAGTTGGCAAGAATTCTTAGACTTAGGCTTAAGTGGTAGAAGTGATAGTAAAGAAA
>JAFULQ010000008.1 GCA_017473265.1 Erysipelotrichaceae bacterium
AGATGGAGTTAGAAGATCCTTTTAAGGGAACTAAGAAATAATGCACGCCGCAGACCACATTTGCGCTGTAAGGCGCTGCTGGTAGGATAGGGCTATGCCCGCATATGAAAAACCACTAGCTATGCTAGTGGATATTTATTCATTTGATATCAAGGAGTCCTTGCACAAATATTATAGCATACTAAAATAGATAATTTGTCTCAAAATACAGGAGTTTTCCACATTCTTATTGGAATACGAATAAAGAGTATTTACAACTATGCAAAGATGTCATAAGCATTAAAATGATTTTGTGATACAATAGTCTAGGAAAGGTGGTTTTGTATGCTTCAAATTAAAAATGTTTCAAAGCAATATAAAACGGGAGAATTAGTTCAAATTGCATTAGATAATGTAAGCTTGAATTTAAGAGATAATGAATTTGTTTCCATTTTAGGACCAAGTGGCTCTGGGAAAACAACATTATTAAATATTATTGGTGGATTGGATCGCTATGATAGTGGGGACTTAATCATTAACAATGTTTCTACCAAAGACTATAAAGACCGCGATTGGGATTCCTATCGTAATCATACGATTGGATTTGTATTCCAAAGCTATAATTTAATTCCACACCAAAGTGTATTATCCAATGTAGAATTGGCATTAACTATTGGTGGTATTTCAAAAAAAGAACGTAGAGAAAGAGCGTTGGCTGCATTAGATGAAGTAGGATTAAAAGATCAAGCACATAAACGTCCAAACCAAATGTCAGGTGGACAAATGCAACGTGTTGCGATTGCACGTGCATTAGTAAATAATCCAGATATCTTATTAGCGGATGAACCTACTGGTGCTTTAGATACGCAAACAAGTGTTCAAGTTATGGAACTATTGAAGGAAGTAGCTAAAGATCGTTTGGTTGTTATGGTTACCCATAATCCAGAATTAGCTGAAGAATATTCAACACGTATTGTTAAGTTAAGAGATGGAAAGATTATTGATGATTCTGATCCATTTGTTGTTGAAAGTGATGAAGCGGCAACATATAAGAATCTTGGTAAAGCATCTATGGCTTTTACTACAGCATTATCATTAAGTTTTAATAACTTATTAACGAAAAAAGGTAGAACCATTTTAACAGCATTTGCTGGTTCTATTGGTATTATTGGTATTGCCTTGATTTTAGCTCTATCAACTGGTTTCCAAAACTATATTGATAAAATTCAAGAAGATACACTAACAAGTTATCCATTAACAATTTATGCAGATACTGCGGATACAACGAGTGCGTTATTATCTATGGTAGCGAATCGTCAAGAGGATTTATCTGAAACAGACATTGTGAAAGAAAATCAATTTATTTCTACAATGATGTCTAGTGTTGGCAAAAATGATTTAACTACTTTTAAAAAGCATTTAGAAGAGGATAAGTCTAATGTAGATACAATGGTAGAAAAAATACACTACACCTATAGTGTACAACCAAATATTTACACAAAAGATGTTACCGGGGAATATACACAAGTAAACCCTAGTACCATGATGAATACCTTAATGGGACAATCAAATATGATGCAACAAGCTGCGACAAGCATTTTCTATGAAATGATAGACGATGAAGCCATTTATGATAGTTATGATGTTTTATCGGGTAGATGGCCTAAAGCATATGATGAAGCGATTATTGTTTTATCAGAACCAAATGGCATTCCTGATATCTTGGTTTATAGTTTAGGATTACGTGATGTAAATGAATTAAAAGATATGGTATCTAAAATTATGGCTGGTGAAGCTGTTGAAAATACCAATGAACCATTACGTTTAACCTATGACCAATTGTTAGGCTTAGATTTTAGATTGGTATATGCTAGCGATACTTATAAATATAACGATAAATACGATATTTATGAAAGTATGGTAGATGATAAAGACTTCATGGCTAAGTTATATAACAAGAGTCATAAATTGAATATTGTTGGTGTAGTTTGTGCTAAAGAGGATTCTAATAGTATGAGTTTACAAAGTGGTGTTGCTTATACTCGTGCATTAACAGAACATGTAATGAATCAAGCTAAAAATCAAGAAATTGTTAAAAAACAATTATTGAATAAAGATATTAACGTATTTAGTGGCAAACGTTTTGATGATGATAGTAAAGAAAGTGGCTTAGACTTTGAAGATATGATTTCCATTGATACAGATAAGTTGTCAAAAGCCTTTGGCTCTGATGTAGATGCCAGTGCAATTCAAAGTATGACTACAGGCTATATGAGCGAAATTTCTGGTGCAATTACTACAGATACGACTGGTGCAACAACTTTATTTACGGACAATCTAAAGAAAATTGCGAAAGGAATGTTTGTTGATTATTTAACTAAAAATGATCCAAATGGAACTGGTATGGCTATGATTCAACTAGCTAATGTTGAAACGGTTGTAGATACATATCTAGCAACAGAAGAAGTAAAAGCTATGTTATTGGATATGGAAACACAATATGTGATTCCACAAGATACCTATATAAGTGTTTATAAACCATTGTTAGTAGGTATGTTACAAGCATATATTCAAACATCTGGTTCAGATACAGCTATGATTGTAGAAATGGCTATTGATCCATTAGTAGAATCATTTACAAGTCAAGCAATGGTACAAGCAACAGCTTCTAAAATGGGTACAGGAATGACAGAGGCGAAAATGCAAGCTACAGTACTAACAAAAGTTGGGGAACTAACAGGTAAGTTAGTAGAAACAATGTCATCTGCTATGCAAGTGGATCCAAACATGATTGCGAGTGCCTTTACTTTTGATTTAAGTGAAGAAGAATTAGGACGCTTAATGAGTACTATGTCTAGTGTAAGTGCTGATAAAACAGCTTATACAAACTTATTATCTTTAGGCTATCAACATGTGGATGAACCAACATCAGTTTCTTTCTACTTTGATAGTTTTGATAACAAAGAATTATTCATTGATTATTTAGATGCATATAACGAAGAAATGAAAGCCATTGATGAAGAAAAAGAACTATCTTACTCTGATATTACAGGATTATTGATGTCTGGAGTAAAAACCATTGTGGATAGTGTTAGTTATGTATTAATTGCCTTTGTTAGTATTTCGTTAATTGTATCTTCAATTATGATTGGTATTATTACCTATATTTCTGTATTAGAAAGAACTAAGGAAATTGGGGTATTACGTGCGATTGGAGCAAGTAAGAAGAATATTTCATCTATCTTCAATGCGGAAACATTCATCGTTGGATTGATTTCAGGGGTATTGGGTATTGGTGTAACGTTATTATTGATTCCACCAATTAATTCTTTCATTCATGCGGTTGCGGATAATCCAGATATTAATGCCGTGTTACCTACACCTGCAGCTATTATATTAGTGGTATTAAGTGTTGTTCTAACATTATTAAGTGGATTGATTCCATCAAGACAAGCGGCTAAGAAAGATCCAGTATTAGCGTTAAGAAGTGAATAAAACAAAAAAGGATTCGTAATGATGAAACGAATCCTTTTTTAATATCCAATAACCATTCCTAATAACAATAATCCAGAAGTAATCAGAATATTTAATAACTGAAACTTCCAACTCCATTTAATCCATGAAAAGTAATCCAATTCCGCAACACCCAATGAAATCAATAACACTGGATTAGTAGGGTAGAAGATCTTAGAAAAACCATCTCCAAAAGCGAATGCCATAATACATAATTGTGTTGAAATGCCAAATACTTGGGCAACAGGTACAATCAATGGTATTAATAAGAATGCTTTTGCCGAACCTGATGGAATAAAGAAATTCATAATTAATACAATCAAATAAATGAATAAGATGATTGTATATTTCGGTAAGGTATTCGCAATTTGCATTGCATAATATAATAATGTATCCAAAATTTGTGCTTCTATTAATGTATATTTAATAGAATTTGCCATAAGAATCATGAGTATAGCTGGTAACATGTTGATTACACCACTTGTAAAATGATGAAGAATATCCTTATTAGACATTTTTGCTAGGATAGTGGCAGTTAATCCAGCAACCAAGAAGGTAATTGCCACAATAATCATGGTTATATCTTGTAATGCAGGAATAAAAGCAGACAAGATGACACACAAGATACCAATGCATAAAATACTTGTAAATGCATACAAAGCCTTTTGCATATGTTTTTCTGGTTTAAACGAAAATGATACATTTTGAATGTTTTGTTCAACTTTTTTACTATGACTATATAAGAATAGTAATAATACTAGATAAATGATGACAAAGGCAAATAAACGATATCCCATACCCGAGAACATCGGCAGATTCGCTAATTGTTGAGCCACTCCAACAGTAAATGGATTACATACGCCACAAGCAAACCCACAACCAACAGCTAATAAACTCATGCCTAGTCCTGTGATTTTGTCCCATCCAAAACGTATAGCAATCATAACAACAATCGGTACTAGAGGTACACATTCCTCAAAAGAACCAACTAAAGAACCAAGTGCCATAAAAAATAGAGTAATCATCGCTAATAAAAGATAACGTTTATTTTGAAATTTAATCGTAATACTATCTAGCATATAACGCATCAAACCACAAACATCTAAACAATTAAATATGCCACCAATGATTAATAAGAATAAGATAACAGCTATAATCGAAAAACTGCCTTCAGAAAATAAAACAAGAAGCGGTGATAATAACCAATTGAAAAAGGATATATGCCCATCTACAAAAGTAAACGATAAACTTGGATCAATGACTAAATTTCCCAAAGCATCAACACTTCGTACATATTCTCCACTTGGTATAACAAACGTTAATCCATAGGTAAAAGCCATAAGGGTAAATATGACAATCAAAGCGCGTATAAAAGATACTGTACTAATATTTTGTTTTGTTTTTTGCATAGCATCCCTCCTTCAAGTTGCTATTATAGTATGGTTTCTTTATTATTACAACAAATAAAAAAGGCGGATTTCTCCGCCATGTGCTACGATTATAAATAGGGAAATATAGAGTCTAACAGCACATTATCGAATGGTAATATCACCAGACAATGTTGAAATAGCAATATCCGCTTTTTTTCCATCACCTAAACGAATTGTGCGATGAGATTCTTTATATGCACGCATTCTCGTACGATTACATACATCGCCGGACATAGTTTCAATCATCACTGTGTAATCTTCATCATCTACATTTATATCCACATCACCACTTGTGGTTTGGATTT
This sequence comes from Erysipelotrichaceae bacterium, assembly GCA_017473265.1. Taxonomy (GTDB): domain Bacteria; phylum Bacillota_I; class Bacilli_A; order Erysipelotrichales; family Erysipelotrichaceae; genus RGIG4607. The sequence continues at coordinate 5,228 of JAFULQ010000008.1, forward strand.
TAGCTTCTGTAACAGGGCTTTCAAGTGTCACATCCACATCACCACTAATTGTTTTTAGCAATAAATTATCACAATCTCCTGTAAAATCAATATCACCACTGGTACTGTGTGCACTCAATTGTTCTGTATGAACGTCGATTGCTTCGATATCACCACTAGTGGTATGCATTCTAAAGTTTCCATCGACTCTTCTAAGATCAATATCACCACTGGTTGTAGAGATTAAGCTGTTTTCGCAAGTAGAACGTTCAATAGTTACATCTCCAGAAATTGATTCTATTTGAAGATGGTCTATTTGAATATTGCTGATATCAATATCACTTGATTTTGTACTAATCTGTAATTGCTCAACAATGTCAGAAACATAAACAATTAGCTTTCCATCCACATGTCCAACATTTGGTTCTAGCATTAAAGTATTATTAGAAATTGTTGCATGAATCATACCATTAGAATTAGAGAATACATTACGAGATCTTTCAAAATGATAACTAGTTGTAGGAGCATCATAAATCTCTACATCACAATCTCCTAATGGAATACTAATTTGAATTTTTGTACAATCTTCTGCCTCTAAAACAGTGTCTTCTGTATCATAGTATTCTTGATAATATCTTTTTTTAGTATGTTTTGTTTCATAGTCATCATTCCAACGTTTGATGCCTTTTACAGCGTCTTCAGCCACATGAATACTCTTTTTTACAATTTCTTCAACTGTTCCATCAATGCCTTTTAAAGAGTCCGCAACCGCTTTTGCGATGGTATCAGCCAAATCTTGAAAAGGTTCTGCATTTGTTTCTTCTGATTCTTTCTTTTGCTCTTCTTGATGATGTAAATTAACTAAAGTAACAGGTGCTTCTTCCATTTCGCGTATATTTTGTAATACCTCTTCTACGGTTCCAAGAGTTGTCATAATTTCTTCTTCACTTTGTCCTTCAGCTAATCCTGCATTAAAGTGTTCTTCAAATGCTTCTAAAATCTCATTTTGAAAAGATGTAGGGTATACACATAATCCTTTTTTTAGTTCATTAATATATTCTTGTTTTGTCATTATAATAACCTTTCTACTTTCTTAACGAAAGATAACCATTCATTCTTTTGTTCTTGTTGAAAGTCTCTACCTTTATCAGTAAGGTGATAATACTTTCGAGCAGGACCACTAGGTGATTCTACTAAATAGGTTTCTACATAACCTTCATCCTTTAACCTTTTTAGTATTAGGTATAAGGTACCAGCTGCCAAAGACATCTCTTTCGATATGGTATCTGTTAGCTCATAACCATACAAATCCTTTGCAACCAATTGTGATAGAACACATAATTCCAATACACCTTTTTTAAATTGTGCATTCATACAGTCACCTCTTTCTTCACTATATTTTAATGTGATATAGCTTGTGTGGCTATATATTAACATATACTATTCTACATTGCAATATAGTGTTATAAAAAATTTTAATGATATAATTGTTTTGTATCAGGAGGATAGGTTATGGAACATATTAAATTAGTGATTTGTGATATTGATGGTACGATTATTCCTAAAGGATGTCACGATATTTCAGATAACCTTAAAAAAGCATTCAAACAATTACACGAAAAGGGTATTGATTTATTAGTGGCTACAGGAAGGCATTATAATTTTACACAAACCAAATTATTTGAATCTTTAACGAATGATTACATGATTACGATTAATGGATCTTGTTTAAATAAAATTAATGGAGAAGTAGTTCATTACTTTACGATTGATGAAGATACTTTATGGAATGTTGTAAAGGTATGTGAAACATATGATATTGGATTAGGATTAAAGTTTAAAGACAATATTGTAACTTATCATAACCATGAGAAATATATTGAAGGATATTTACCACACAATCCAGAGTGGAGAGAAAAGATTGTGAATGATTGCGAAAAAAGAGAATATCATCTAGAACATGGATTACCATGCGGTATCTTCTTCATTGGTGATGAAAATGTTATTGAAGAGTTGTTCCATGGTAGAATTGGTAATCTAATTGTCGCAAGAAGCATTAAAGACGGTTTTGATGTATTCATTGAAGATATTAATAAGAGTACCGGAATTGATGAATATATGAAACTAACTGGTCATACTTGGGATGAAGCTATTTGCTTTGGTGATGCTGGTAATGATACAGCAATGTTAAAGAAGGCTAAGATTGGTGTTACTTTTGAAGATGCGAAAGATTTTGTTAAAGAGGCGTGTGATTATATAACTTGTCCTTGTGAAGAAGATGGAGTGTATAAAGCATTGCAACATTTTGGGTTGGTAGAATAATGATTAAACTAGCCGTATTTGACATAGATAATACTTTGATTGATCGGACAGAAGGATATATTCGTCCCTCAGTAATAGATGTTTTTGAAAAATTAAAGAAAAAAGGTATTTATTGTATAATCGCTACTGGTAGAACATATAATATTATTCAAAAAGAAGTCTTAGATTTACAATATGACTATATTATATGTGGAAACGGTACACAAATTATTTCAAATGATAAAAAAATTGTATATGAAGTACATATAGATAAAGAAACAACAAAGTTGTTAATGAATGAAGTAAAGCGTAACAATGATAGAATGAGTTTTGAGTTTAAGTCTGGAACATTTAATATTGGAATATTTGAACTTATACATAAAAACATACTGTCAGAAATTAATTTGGATAAAGAATTACCAACAGTTGGTATGGGTATTTTAGAAGAAGAGAATGTACAACACTATAGGAATTTATTTCCTAGTCTGGATTTTATCGATGCTGGTATGATTCATCACTATGATGTTGTAAAAAAGGGAGAAAATAAAAAGAATTCATTAATATACTTATGTGAGAAATTAAATATCATTAAAGAAGAAATAATAGCTGTTGGTGATGGCGTTAATGATATCGAAATGATTGAGTATGCTGAAATTGGTGTTGCTATGGGAAATGCTTGCGATGAACTTAAGAAAATCGCAGATATTGTTACAACATCTGTAGTTGAAGATGGAATAAAAGAAGTATTTGAAAAGTTAAAAATCATATAAAAAATAGAGGTTTTCCTCTATTTTTTTTCTCTTTTTGCCATGATTTCTTTGTAATGCCACATGAATGCACAAAGAATTAAAATAATACCAAAAGTAAAGCCTTCGGACATATGAGAAGTGAATCCAAGAATCAACATAGCGATTCCTAAAAGATAACATAATATAATTAATACCATAAAATCCTCCTATTCATAATGAGTAAAAATTTGTTCTAGTTCTTCAAAACTATTTGTATTTAACATTTGTTGATAGATTTCATTATTTGAAATAATATCAGTTAATGTACTGAATAATGCTCTAAAGTTGCTACGATCATCTTTCTTTAGCGAAACAATAAAAATTAAATTAACACTATTTTCTCCCCAAATAACAGGATTTTTATTGATAGAAAGAGCAACAAAAGATGCAATGTCATTATTAGATAAAGTATGTGCAATTGCAATATTATTATAAGAACTAGGAGCTATTTTCTCGTGATTATATATTTCTGCTTTGAACTGATTGTTAATTAAGTTATTTGAATATAGATAATCACAGATTGTTTCAATGGCTTCCTTAGAGTTTTTAAAGCCTTTATTAAAGAAACATAAATCTTTGTTTAAATAAGATTTAAAGTTCTTAAAAGAAGCATTTCGTTTTTTGATAATTTGCAAATTGCGTACCTTACTTCGAATACTATCTACATTATGTTCGTTCAAAAATGGATCTACTAAGATTACAGGAACATTTGAACTATATGTAAGGTCATAAGTAGAAATCAAAGCATCAAACTCATGATTCTTTAATTCGTCTGTATTTGTAACCATTGTTTCAATATAAATTAAATTACCTAACAAATTTTCAATTTTCTTATATAGGTTTTTACCAATTACATAATAATCTGGTACAACTAAAGCACATATGATTTTTTGTTGTTGTACCTTTTGTTCTTCTAAGATAACACCAACATGTAGAGTAATATATGCAATTTCATCTTCAGATAAAACATGACCAGTTTCTTGTTGAATGATATAAGCAATATTTACAGAAATGACATATAAAAATGGATATTTATTTTTAATATCATTAAATTGTTGATTTTTAAGTGTTAGTTTTTTATCCGCTCTAATTAACACATTTTTAAGATGCAGAGCAAAACGAATATTAAACTGTTGACTATTTAAATCGATAGAATATGTATTATAAATAGTTTCAATGATTTTATTAAGAAAAGAACTCATTTCAATATCAACTACTTTTTCAATACTATCATTTAATTCGTATAAATCCACTTCTTTGGAAACTATACGTGTAGACATCAATAAAGATGCATCCATAATATCATTAATACTGAAGTTAGCATTTTTATAATATTGACTCAATTCTTTTGTTATCTCTGTGACGATTTTAGTAATTTCAGGATCAGAGTATTCTTCAACATTAAGATGTAAGATTTGATGTTCATCTTTTTCTATTGGATTGTCATAACTAAGTTCAATACGAATTGCAAGATGAATAATATACGTTAACAAAGAATAGTGATCTACATAACACTGATGTTTAGTAAAAACTCCTAATACAATTTGACGAATATCAGATAAATTAACATGTTTAAAATATTTCTTAACATTTTCAGTAGAAAAAGATGTTTGATCTAATTCGTCACGAATTACATTTAAAGCAAAATCTTTACGATCACTTTCTTTCGCTATAGAAAACAACTTTCCTTGTTTTGTTTTGAGGTGGATATTATAATTTTTAAGTTCTCGTTTCCACTTTTCCATTTCATTTCTAAAAGTAATAGAAGAAATGCCAAATGAATCAGCTAGTGCATCGATATCCATTATTTCGTTTTTAATAACTAATTGACGATAAATGAATTTTTTTCTTTCTTCATAATTAGTTGGAAAATTTTGATTTTCTTCATGAATAAAAGTATTTGTGTTATTGATGCGATACCCTTTATTTGAAGAAAGAATAATGGATTCTTGTTCATTGATTTTAGAAATTAAATAACGAACTTGTCGCGTAGAAAGGCTTAGTTGTTCAGCAATTGTGCTACATGGTAGCCATTTATCAGTAGATTGTAATAGTTTTATTAAGTCATTGCTTTTACTATTTTTTTCTAAAGTAATCATAAACGCACCCCTTCAATAATAATTATAAAAGTATACTCGTGTAAAAAAACATTTGAATTTGTCACATGCTTGACAATTTTGAATGTTTTTTAATTCACAAGCAACATCTACAATGTAAATAACAAAAGCTATAAGTGAAAATAGTTTTGAGATGAAAGGAGGTATTGTTCTGAACGAAAAATTAGTCGAAAGAACGGTTTACATTATCGCCAATGCTGGAGACAGTAGAAGCTGTTCAATGGCTGCGATGGAATGTGCAAAAAGTGGAGATTTTGAAGAAGCTCATAATTTATTATCAGAATCTAGCGAAGCACTACATCGTGCGCATGTTGAACATACGCAATTGCTAACAGAAGATGCCAAGGGAGAAAATATTCAAGTTAGTTTGCTTTTAGTGCATGCTTCTAATCATCTTTCTGTAGCAGAGGTCACATTGGACTTTGTTCGAGAAATTATTGAACTTTATGAAAGGAGATAGTTTTGATGCTTAATATTGTCTTATTGTGTCAATATGGCGCAAGTACTGGCTTAGTTGCGGATAAGATTGTTGAAGCAGCTAACAAAAGAGGGATTGAAGCAGTTGTAAATGCATATTCAGTATCAGAAGCAGCTAAGGTAATTCCTACTGCGGATATTGTTTTATTGGGACCACAAGTTCGATTCCATCAAAAGAATTTAGAAAAGGCTCATGGACATCATGGTGTACCTATTGTACCAATGCAACCAGTTGATTATGGGCGTCTAAATGGAGAAGGTATTTTAAATACTGCTCTAGAAGTTTTAGAAAAGAAGTAAGGAGAGATAATAATGTCTGAAACTAAAACAAATTTTGTCGATAAAATTGCGGACGTTTTAACACCAGTTGCCGCAAAAATGCAAGAAATGCATTTAATTTCAGCTTTAGCTGAAACAATGCAAGCAGTAATGCCAATTACTATTATTGGTTCATTTGCTTGTTTAGCAGCTTTCTTGGATCTTGGAGGATATCAAGCGTTTTTAGCTAATCATCCAGCAATTATGACAATTGCTATGAGTATCCAATCACTAACATTAAGCTGCTTTGCTTTATATGTTTTACTATTATTACCATATTTATATGCAAATAAATTAGGTATGAAACAATCGCTAACAATGATTCCATTATCATTAGCAGCTTTCTTATTAATCACACCACATGAATTATATACAAACATTCATACTGAATGGTTGGGTAATAAAGGTTTATTATCTGCTATTTTAATTTCATTTGTAGTTGTACGTGTTGCTAAATTCTTTATTGATAAGAAAATCTGTTTAAGAATGCCTGCTGGTGTTCCTAAGTTTGTAGAAGAAGGATTTGGTATTTTAGTTCCTGCTGCTGTTATTTGGGTAACATGTGCTATTGTACAACACTTTATGGCTGCTACATCATTTGGTTCTGTTCATATGGTTATTTACACAATTTTACAAAAACCATTCCAAACAGTTGGTTTATCATTAATTGGACAAACAGTAACTGAAACTATGGCTACATTATGTATGTTCTTAGGCTTACATGCGAATACAGTTATCGGTGTTGTTGAACCATTACGTTATGCAGCTGCTGCTGAAAACTTAGCTGCATGGCAAGCTGGTTTAGAATTGCCAAATATTGCTCCATATGGATTCACTAACTTATCATTAATTGGAGCTGGTGGAAGCTGCTTATCTGCTACATTAGCATTCTTAATCTTCTCTAAATCTAAGAGATATCAAAGTGTTGCTAGAATTGCTGTTCTTCCAGGTATTTTCGGTGTTGGAGAACCAATCTTATTTGGTTTACCAATCATGTTAAATCCTACAGCATTTATTCCATTTATTGGTGTTGTTATTTTTAACCAAATCTATGCTTATTCAATTATTGCAATTGGTCTAGTTGGTAAATTTACAGGTGCTACTATCCACTGGACATGTCCTCCTTTCTTGAACATGATTTTATCAAGTTCAACTCCATTCCGTGCATGTATTGCATTAGCAATTGAATTAGTAATTAACTTATTAATTTGGTATCCATTCGTTAAGATGATGGATAAAGAAGCTTTGGCTGAAGAAGCAGAAGCTGCAGAAAAATAATTTAAAAACTGTAGTCAAAAAGTAAGCCGGCATATATTTGTCGGCTTACTTATTAGATGATATGAGGATAAAACATGAAAAAAATAGTCTTTGTTGATGTAGATGGAACTTTGGTGAATTATGAAAATCATTTACCAAAATCAGCTATTTGTGCAATTCGTAAGGCTAGAGAAAATGGCCATAAAGTATTTATTAGTACAGGAAGAAGTAAAGCGGAAGTTTATCAAGAAATCTGGGATATTGGTATTGATGGAATGATTGGTGGTAATGGAAGTTATATAGAAGTTGATGGTAATTGTATTTATCACCAATATATTTCATTAGAGCAGTGTAAAGAAATAGTGGATTGGTTTGATGAAAAAGGTTTTGCATACTATCTAGAAAGCAATAATGGTCTTTTTGCAAGTAAAGATTTTGAAAGTAAAGCTATTGATGCAATTCGAGAATATGCACGAAGAAAAGGTGGAAATCATGTAGAGCAAATGCAAGTTACAGATGCATATCCTGATATGATCTTTAATGGTAATGTATATCGTAATGATGTTAATAAAATAAGTTATAAATTAAATAGCTATCAAGATTATTTAGATGTAAAAGAAAGATTCCCTAATTTTAAAAATGGAACATGGGGAGGAGAATTTGATAAAGCTTTATTTGGAGATATTGGTTTAAAGGATATCAATAAAGCAAAAGCAATTGCGTTTTTATTAGATTACTTAGCTATGACAATCGAACAAACCATTGCTATTGGTGATGCGAAAATAGATATTCCGATGTTGGAATATTGCAATATTGGTGTTTCTATGGGCAATGGAGGAGAACAAATAAAAAAAGTAGCGGATTATATAACTGATGATGTTGATGACGATGGGTTATATAAGGCGTTTGAATATTTAGAATTGCTTTAAGGAGGAAGATATATGTATGTACATCCAAAATATCCATTATTATTTTCGCCATTGAAAATAAATAAATTGGTGTTACCAAATCGTATTTTTTATGCGCCAGTTGAATATTATCATGATCGTGCATTAGCTGGGGCTGCAGTAATGATGCGTGGAACTAGTGGAACATTAGAAGATCCAAAGTGTCGTATTAAACCAGGTAAATGGTTATTTGCTAATAGTGAATTACCGCGAGTAAAAAAAGAATTGTCAGAAATAAAACGTGCTGGTTCAATTGCTTCTTTAGAAGTAATGCATGCAGGCATTTGTGCTTATGCTGAAAAAGATGGTTATGTTATTGGGCCTAGTGCAGGTATAAGTCCTAAAGGACATAGAATCGTTGAAATGACCAAAGAAATGATGATAGATATGACCATGGATTTTGCAAATACGTGTCGTATAGCGAAAGAAATAGGCTATGACATGGTTATGGTACATTTTGCTCATGGATGGATTGCATCACAATTTTTCTCAACTCGTTATAATCAAAGAACAGATGAATTTGGTGGATGTTTTGAAAATCGTGTACGTTTTCCAAAAATGATTTTACGTGCAATACGTGAAGCTCTTGGCAAAGATTATCCTATTGATATGCGTATTAGTGCTTATGAAGCATTTGCAGGTTGCATGCCAAAAGAAGAAGTGATTCGTTTTATCAAAGAAGTAGCTGATGAAGGGTTGATAGATATGGTCAATGTATCATATGGAGGAGAACTTTCATATGAATCAGATGATAATATTGCATATCCAAGTCCATATGATCCAGATATGTGCTATGTGGATTATAGTGAAGCAATCAAAAAAGTTGTATCTGTACCAGTTGCAATTGTTGGGAAGATTATGACTCCTGAACAAGCAGAATGGATTCTAGCTAATCAAAAAGCCGATGCGGTAGTTATTGGTCGTTCATCAATTGCGGATCCATATTGGGCTAAAAAGGCTTTTGAATGTAGAAGTGATGATATTGTACCATGCATTTCTTGTGGTAAATGTTTTGATAAACGTTGTTCAGTAAATCTTAGAGGTTATCAAGAACATTATATACCTTTACAATTGCCAAAAGATGCGAATAAAAAGAAAGTAGTTGTTATAGGCGGTGGTCCTGCAGGAATGAAGGCTGCATTAACTGCAAATGAAAAAGGCTATGATGTTGTGTTATATGAAGCAACAAATAGTCTAGGTGGATTACTGAAAACTACAGAATATGATGAAAATAAACGCGAATTAAAGCGATATAAAGATTATTTAGTTGGACAAATAAATAAATCAAAAGTAGTAGTTAAATATAATACAAAAGCTACAAAAGATTTAATCGAACAAGAACAACCAGATCAATTGATTTTGGCATTAGGTTCATTACCAGTTACACCAAGAATAGAGGGTGTCGAAAATGCAATACAATGTGTAGATGCACATTATGAAATTGATAAAATTGGTAAACAGGTTGTGATTATAGGTGGTGGACTTGTAGGAAGCGAATTTGCCTTAACATTGGCATATCGTGGACATAACGTAACAATTATTGAAAAATCAAATGTATATGGTGGACAATTAGATAACACTACCTTTAAACCATATGATTTAATCAAACATCATCCAAACATCAAAGTTTATACCAATGCAACTTGTACACATATCGAAAAAGAATATGTAGAATTCGAAAATGAACAAGGGGACAAACAATGTGTAGATGCAAATACAGTAATTTTATCTGTTGGATTTAGAAGTAATAATCATAATGTAGAACAATTCTATGGTATTACTCCACATACAACGATAATTGGAGATTTGCGTAGACCAGCAAATATAAGAGAATGTGAAGAAGAAGGATACTTTGCAGTATCAGGAATATAAAGGAGAAAAATATGATTAAAGTATCAGGGCCTAAAATACAAGAAGTAGTACAAAAAGTTGATGGACAAGATATTAATGGTATTGTTTATACATTTACTGGTAAAATACAAGGAATACAAGCAACATTCACTACAAATAGTGAGAATGAAGAAATTGCAAAAGATAATTTAAAAAAATATTTAAAACAAAATATGGGACCTTATCGAATGTATGTTGAAGTAGTTTGAGGAATAATATGAAATATCCAAATATATTTGCACCACTACGAGTTAAAAATATAATGTTGAAAAACAGAATTATTGCAGCACCTATGGGTACTCCAAAAGCAACAGTTCTTTCATCTACCAATTATGGAGGACTTAGTATTTGGGATAAATCAAAAGGAGGTGCAGCAGTAGTAACTGTGTCTGATATGTATCTTGCTAATTTGGCACAGGAAAAAGATGCTTTTAGTAAATATGCAAAAGACGTTACAAGAGAAGTTTTATCTATTTGCCGTCAAGCGGGTTCTTTAGCTATGTTAGAAATTGCTTTTATGGGAAATAAAAATACAGATGGAACCATACAAGGACCAAGCAATGGGAAACATTTTACTGGTGGAATCATGAAAGAAATGTCACTAGAAGAAATGAAAGAAATGAAAAATAATCTTGTAAGACGTGCACAACAAGCTAAAGAATTTGGCTTTGATATGTTGATGTTACATTTTGGACATGATAGTTTATGTTCTTTATTTCTATCTCCTATATGGAATCAAAGAGATGATATGTACGGTGGTTCATTAGATAATCGTATTCGATATGCTAAAGAAGTATTAGAAGCAATCCGCACAGCAGTTGGTGAAGACTATCCAATTCTTGTACGTTTTTCAAGAAGTTTAAAAGTGCAAGAAACCTTCAAAGAAGAAGATATGCTCTATTTAATAAAACAAGTACAACATCTTATTGATATTGTAAATGTATCTTGTGGTATGGATTGTTATGGCGGAACAATTGATAAATATGTTGCTAATACATATAGTCATTCAACGATATTCTTACCAAGAATGTACAATTTAGCTTTTGCAGAAAAAGTGAAAAAGGAATGTAATGTATTAGTTTGTGTTGTTGGTGGAGTATTAGATCCTAAAGAAGCTGAAGCTGCGATTAAAGCAGGAAAAACAGATTTAGTTATGATGGGAAGACAATTAATCGCAGATCCATATTGGCCAAAGAAATTACAAAATGGATTGGAAGAAGATATTGTTCCATGTTTAAGATGTTTGTATTGTTATCATATTTCTACTGAACATGATAATACACAATGTTCAGTGAATCCACGATATCGTAGAGAAAATCGTGTACCACTAAAACTTGAAAAAGTAGAGTCTAATAAACATGTGGTAGTCATTGGTGGAGGTCCCGCTGGAATGAAAGCAGCATTAACCTTAAACGATAAAGGACATAAGGTAACATTAATTGAAAAAGAACCTCAATTAGGGGGTAACTTAAAATATGCTGATTATGGAATGTTTAAAGAAGAACTAAAGAAATATAGAGAGTATTTAATACATCAAGTACAAAACGCAAATATTCAACTAATATTAAATAAAGAAGCAACCAAAGAATATGTTGAATCGCTTCATCCTGATGGATTGATAATTGCGGTAGGAGCTGATATTAAAAAACCACAAATTATGGGTATAGAATATGCTATTCATGCATTAGATATTTATCCAAAATTAAATCAAGTTAAAGGTAGTGTAGTTGTTATTGGTGGAGGAACCATTGGAAGTGAACTTGCATATGAACTAAGTTTACTAAACCACGAAGTTTCTATTATTGAAAAACAAGATGCACTAGTAAAAAATGCCAATTGGTTATATCGACATGGCTTCTATAATGCAGTAAAAGACTCTGGTCATTTATTGAAAGTATATGTAGAAAGTCAAGTAAAGGAAATAACTCCAACCGGTGTATCTTTTATAGATAAAGATGGAAAAGAATGCTTTATAAAAGCAGATACCATTGTATTGGCAACAGGTATGACAGAAAGAAGAGAATTGGCCTTTTCTTTCTATGGAATTACTCCTGAAACAGCTATGGTTGGAGACTGCTATAAAGTTGCTCAAGTTTTACAAGCAACCAACGATGCTTACTTTATAGCAGAAAATATGTAGAAAAGAGGTATGCATATGAAGTTTAAAGAAGGATTTTTATGGGGTGGAGCCGTTGCGGCAAACCAATGTGAAGGTGCCTATAATGTAGGCGGCAAAGGATTAAGCACAGCTGATTGCTTAACTGCTGGAAGTTTACATAAAAAGAGAGTTTATACTGATGGGGTAGTTGAAGGAGAATATTATCCAAATCATAATGGGATTGATTTTTATCATCGTTATAAAGAAGATATTGCCTTGTTTGCAGAAATGGGTTTCAAATGTTTTCGAACAAGTATTGCATGGTCTCGTATTTTCCCTAATGGTGATGAATTAGAACCAAATGAAGAGGGTTTACAATTCTATGATAATCTTTTTGATGAATGCTTAAAATACGGCATAGAACCAGTTGTCACTTTGTCACATTATGAAACACCATATGGATTGGTTAAAAAATACGGTTCATGGCGCAATCGTAAAATGATAGAGTTCTTTGAACGATATGCAACAACTGTATTCGAAAGATATAAAAACAAAGTTAAATATTGGTTAACTTTTAATGAAATTAATTCAGTATTAATTTTCCCACATATTCCTACAGGAATTCGTTTACAAGAAAACGAAAATCAAGAAGAAGTATGTTATCAAGCAGCACATTATCAAATGGTCGCAAGTGCAAAAGCGGTTATGGCAGGACATAGTATTAATCCCAACTTTAAGATTGGTATGATGATGATTTTTCCAGCAACATATGCTTTAACTTGTCAACCACAAGATCAAATTGCATTAATGGAAGCTATGGATAAACAATATTTATTCTCTGATGTACAAGTAAGAGGTTATTATACATCTAAAATTAAAAAATATTTTGAACGTAAAGGGCTACAATTAGATATTACAAAAGAAGATGAAGAAGTATTAAAAAATGGTTGTGTAGATTATATTGGATTTAGTTATTATGATAGCCATACTGCAAGTGCAACTGAAAAGAGTGAAGGTAGTGGTAATTTCTTTGGTGGGAAAAACCCATATCTTCAAGCTTCTGAATGGGGTTGGACAATTGATGCGGTTGGTCTACGCTTAGCATTAAATCAATTATATGACCGTTATCAAGTTCCATTATTTATAGTAGAAAATGGATTAGGTGCAATCGACACTATTGGTGAAGATGGGATGATTCATGACCATTATCGAATTGATTATTTGAAAAAGCATATTGAGCAAATGGCAATTGCAATTAACGAAGATGGTGTTGATTTGATGGGATATACGCCATGGGGCTGTGTAGATTTAATTTCGATGAGTACTGGAGAAATTAAGAAACGTTATGGATTTATTTATGTTGATTGTGATATCCATGGTAATGGAACGCTTAATCGCAGTCGTAAAGAATCTTTCTATTGGTATCAACAAGTGATTCAAACCAATGGAGAAAATCTTGATTGGAAATAAGAAAGGAAAATCATTCGTTTTTAGAATGAAGAAATAGAATATGAAAACTGAAAGTAAATTAGCGACTTTTGCATTGGCAGGATTTAGTGTATGGGTACCATTAGTTGGAATAATATTATGGTATATGTGTAATAAAAGAAAAGATGAAAAAGCTGCAAAACTATTTGCTATTTGTGCCTTAATTGGATTTGTAATTAATTTTGTTCCTAGATTAATTGGAGCAATGTAAATAGGGGGTGCAAAAATGAAATACGGTACAGATAAATATTATTGGGATACATTAACCAAAGAAGATATGTTAATACGTCCAACACGATTTAATAATGATGAAGACATGCACCCTGAAAGGAGTATTGTTACTTGTTTGGGTACATGGTTTGATCAAGGGACAGATAAAGCTCCTGTTTCGTATTTTCGTTTAATGAATTTAGATAGTCCTCGTTGGGCGGGTATGGTACGCCCGGGTGATGGACCTTTAACAAAACATACAGTTTTACATTTAGATGATATTGCCCAAAAAGGAGATATCATGATTCCTTATCAAAAATTACAAAGTAATCCTGATGTTTGGGGTTGGGGCGTTGAAGATCCATTTGTGGAAGTTAGATATTATGAAGATGGGACCATTACATGGAAAGAAGGGAAAGATGGAAGTATCTTAGATGTAAAACTAGAACCTTTTCCATATACATTTTTTATTCATGTATGTGAACAATTTCCAGTTAGTACATTTTATTCGAACGGATGTTATTTGAAAGGTACTTATGAAGGAAAACCAATTGAAGGAATTGGCTTTCATGATGGACAATTTGTGCCAACGGATAAAACAGATAAAGAAACAGCATGGCAAAAAACAACAGATTATCTAACGGCAAATTGTGTAGGTATTCGTGAAGATGGAAGAAAAGAGGTTTGTTTCTTTAATGGTGAAGCCGATCATTTGGTTGGTGGATATTGGTTAGAAGGAGAAGAACCAATTGTTGATGGTAATGTAAAAATTACCGGTAATTGGGTACATTTACCATATACAGATGATGGTACTTGTTTAATGCCAACTTTTGATATTCAAATTGGTTCAAAAACTATTCATTTTGAAGGAAAATGGGGTTTAAAAGGATGGGGAAAAGAAGATTCAGCTGAAAATGCCGAAAAAGGATTGCCATCTTTTGGAGATCGACATGGAGAATCACAATGTATAGGCACATTCTATGAAGGAGATATTCCATATAAACATCGTGTATGGCAAACGTTTATTGAAAATATGCAAGCGTTTGACTATAAGCTTAAAGCTAGAGGGCATAAGGTAATAGATTAGGTGGTATCATGGCAGATTTTTATTTTGATAAAAAAACAGTAAATGATTATACGGAAAAGCCAGATCGCTTTCAAAACGAAAAAGATGGTTTCGCTAAAGTGTATTGTATAGAGAGTATTGCGACATTATATGTGAATGGAACAAGTCAAGCACCTGTGCATTTTTTTCGTCATATGAATGTAGATAAAACCCGTTTTGCAGGCATGGTACAAACAGGAGAAGGACCACTAACAACACAAACAGAAGCCCATGTTGAAGATTTAGCTGGTCCAAATGCAACAATTAAACGATATCAACAATTATCTGCTCATCCACTATTGTTTGGGTATAGTGCAGATAAACCTTTTTGTGAGTATCGCTATTATGAAGATGGGACTATTACATGGAAAGAAGGGGAAAATGGTTCTATTTTAGATGTGAGATTAGAACCATTCCCAATAGCTTTCTTCTTGCATAGATGTGAACAATTTCCAGTTAGTACATTTTACACGCATCCGCATATTATTCATGGTACATATGAAGGCAAACCAATTATTGGTATTGGTAATGATGATCGTCAATATATTCCAGATGTAAAAGTAGATGCACAAACACAAGAAAAAAATTACCAAAAAACAACAGATTATTTAACCGCAAACTGTGCTGGCGTTAGAAAAGATGGTAGAAGAGAAATAGCATTCTTTAATGGCAACTATGGACACTTAGCAGGTGGATATTGGTTAGAAGGAGAAGAACCCATTGTAGATGATAATGTACAAATTATCGGTGACTGGGTACATTTACCGTATTGTGATGATGGAACATGTGTAATGGTAAAATTTGATTTTAAAATTGGACCAAAAACCATTCATTTTGAAGGTAAATGGGGTCTAAAAGGATGGACAAGTACACCAAATCTTGCCAAACACGGACAATCTCAAGTATTAGGTACCTTCTATGAAGGAGATGTTCCATATGAACATACTGTTTGGCAAACGTTTGTTGAAAATATGGCAGCTTTTGATGAAAAATTAAAAAAAGTTGGATATAAAGTTGTTGATTAACAAGAAAGGAGTATGTATGAAATATACACATTTATTTTCACCAATTCCATTCAATGGAATAATGCTAAAAAATAGAATTATTGCAGCCCCAATAAGTGATGAATATGAAGAAAAAGCAAAAGGTGGAGCTGCATTGGTTGTTTGCGGACATTCTATTGTGGAATATGGTAGAAGTAGTTTTGCTAGTGGATATGAGCAAAGTGCTTTCTTTAAATATGAAGTGGAAAAAACACAACAAAAAATTCGTACATGTCATAAAGCGGGAGCACGCGCTTCAATTGAATTATTTCATGCTGGTTTATATGCAAGAACACTACCAGATACTTTTGCATGGGGACCATGTGCCTTTGTTCGTGAAGATGGTGTAGAAGTAAGAGCATTGGATGAAGAAAGCATGACAAAGGTAATCGAATTATATGCAAATGAGGCTAAAAATGCCAAAGATTTAGGTTTTGATGCAATTTTCTTGCATTTCGGTCATGGTTGGTTACCAGCTCAGTTTTTATCTCCATTGTATAATCATCGTACGGATGAATTTGGTGGATGTATTGAAAATCGTGCCAAATTTCCATTAATGATTTTAAAACGAATTCGTGAAGTAGTAGGTTCAACATATCCAATTGAAATGCGTATTTCGGGGGAAGAATGTGTTCCTGGATCAATTAAATTTGAAGATACATTGTCATTCATATTAATGGCAGAACCATATATTGATTCTGTACAAATATCTGCTGGACTAGATATTAATTATGAAGGTAATACTCGTTGTGCATCAACAAATTTAGTAGAACATATGCCAAATTTACATTGGGCAAAAGAAGTAAAAAAACATGTTAAGAAAATAAACGTTTCAATGGTAGGAGCTATTATGGGACCGGATGAAGCTGAAGAAATATTAGCAAAAGGATACGTGGATACTGTCGCATTTGGTAGAAGTTTTAATGCAGATCCTGATTGGCCAAATAAAGCAAAAGAAGGAAGAGAAGAAGATATTCGTCCTTGTTTACGTTGTAACCAATGTTATCATATTACAACCTATCGTAGAAATGTTGGTTGCTCGGTAAACCCAAGATATCATAATGAAAAAATAATTGAAAAAGAAGTAACACCTACAAACAATCCAAAGAAAGTGGTTGTTGTAGGGGCGGGGCCTGCTGGAATGATGTGTGCTATTACAGCATCAAAACGAGGACATCAAGTTGTATTATTAGAAAAGAATAGTGAAGTCGGTGGCGCTTTGAATTTGATTGCCAAGGAACACTATAAAGCGGATGTTGCTAGATATTTACAATACTTAAAAACACAATTAGCAAAATCAGAGGTTGTAACTCGTTTGAATTATAATGCAACTCCAGAAAAAATCAAAGAAATGCAACCAGATGCTTTAGTACTAGCATTAGGTGGAGAACCAGTTGTCTTACCAATAGAAGGAGTACATTTGCCTCATGTTATGACATATGAACAAGCAATTATGAATCCTGAAAGTGTTGGGAATCATCCTTTAATTATTGGGGGAGGAACTATAGGTTTAGAATTAGCAATAGAGTTTAATGAAATACATGGAAAAGATGTAACCATTGTAGAGTTAACGGATAAATTAGCTGCACAAGGTAATATGTTATACCGTATTGCATTAAGACAAAAGTATGAAAGTTTAAAAAATCCATTAAAGATTCATTGCGAAAGTAAAGCGACCAAAATTACAAAAGAAAGTGTTGTATTACAAAGTAAAGATGGAAGCATTAAAGAAGTATATGCAGATACAGTAATTTTATGTACAGGCGTCAAGTCAAAACGAGACATTATTCATGAATTTTATGGAATTACATGTGAAACATATGAAATTGGAGATGTTATCCGACCAAGATTGATTCAAGAAGCAACCTTTGAAGGTTATGGTGTAGGCGAAACAATTTAAGGAGATACGCATAAGTATGAAAGTTTTAAAAATGAGAATGATGGATACATGCGATTTACTAAATAAAATTGCAGAAATTAAATTGAAAGATGATAAGAAGATAATTATCTTCTTTCAAAAAGATGTGGCAGAAGATGAATGCCATATAATAATTCCTAAATGTAAATGTTTGAAAATAGAAGATGGTATTTATCAATTGTTATTTACATATGAACAACAAACTACAACAGCAATCATAAATTTATGCAATCATATGATTACATTCACTTCAATTAAAGAAAATGGTGATTTTGATGTCAATCAAGGTAGTTTTTACTTAATTACTAAAGAAAATGAATTAGATTCATCATGTGTAACGAACGAAGATATTGCGGTAGATTTTTGGTTGCGATTTTTTGATCAACATGACGAAACTGCAATTGATGACTATTTAGAAGAACCATATTTACAACACAATCCAAAAGTTGCAGATGGAATAGAAGCATTTAGAAATGAATTTCATGATCGTTTTTATACAGATATGAAAGAATGTCATACAGAAATAAAACGCGTTGTATCAAGAGGAGACTTAGTGTTTATACACAATATATTAAAAAGAAATCCACAGGTCAAAGGGCATGCAGCAGTTGATATTTTTAGAGTAGAAAATGGCAAAATTGTTGAACATTGGGATGTGATTCAACCTATGCCAGAAACATCTAAAAATGATCATCCAATGTTTTAAACAAAAAAACACACAAGAGAGATATATTATTTCTCTTGTGTTTTCTTTTGCTCTAATAAATACTTTTCTACATCTCTCATTCGCTTCTCAGTTTTTTTAATAAAACCTTTTTCAATGAATGAATTATACTTTTTAAGCTTGTTGTTTTGATCATACATCTTTTCTGTATAGGTAATTTCACATTGGTTATCACCTTTTGGAAGAATAAGATATTTGTTGATATTTGTTTGTTTACTCGTTTTATATTCCATTTCTATAACTCTAGGATATACATAATCTAGGATTTTAACAGTTGATAATTCGTTTTTAAATCCAGTATTTAGTGACCGTTCAAATTTTAAGCCTTTACGTATAGTTTTATTTTCAACATCACTGACATCAACAATTGTTTGAATTGTGGAGATTACAAAATCAAAATATTCTTTTGCGTTGATTTGCGCTACAATTTTAACTTCCATAAATCTCACCTCTATTTCTTAACTAGTTTTAAACTAAATTTACTACGATCGCCCCTATATTTCGCAATACTGTATTCCATAGGAACATCGTTTTGATTATAACTAATAGTTGTTGTTTGACAAATAGCACTATTTTTATTTGTTTGTAATAGTTTAGCAGTTTTATCATCTGCTAAAGTAGCTTCAATAGTACGATTAACAGACTGAATTGAACAATTGTATTTTTGTTCTAACAAAGAATATAAAGAATTGTTTTCAAAATCTTCATTTTCTAATAGAGGAAACATTGTACATGGTAAATATGTTTCTACAATAACCATTGGATCATGATTCGCAAAACGCAAGCGTTTCAAATGTAAAACTTTCGCATCTTTTGGTAGTTGTAATGCGTCCGCAACTACATTATTAACTGTTTCGATTTCATTAGATAATAAGGTAGTAGATGGAGTTAAACCAAGCATTTTCATTTCATCATTAAAGCTAGCCAATTGTTCAAAGAAATAACTATCAATTTTAGGCTGTGATACAAAAGTTCCTAAAGGCTTTCTTCTTGTTAACAAACCTTCTTGAATTAATTCTTTTAGTGCTTGTCTTACTGTTGGACGAGAAATTTGTAAAGCTTCACAAAACTCATTTTCTGTAGGAATTTGATCGTTAACTTTAAATGTGCCATCTTGAATTCTATTCTTCAATTCTTGTTTAAATTGATAATATAAAGGAATCGGAATGTTTTTATCAATGTGAAATAATTCTTGTAAATTCATATGTATTTCCCCTTTAGTTATTTTAATTATAAAGCAAAGTAATTTAGTTGACAATATGAAGTTATAACGTTAGAATGTAATTACATTGGAGGTAACGATTATGACAGAAAGAGAATTATGTAAGTATTTTGACCACACATTTTTAAAAGCATTTGCAACAAAAGCAGATTTTGAAAAATTGTGTAACGAAGCTAAAGAATTAGGAACAGCGATGGTAGCTATTAACTCATCACCTGTTACTATGTGTAAAGAATTATTAAAAGGTACAGATGTACATGTTGGTGCAGCTATTGGTTTCCCTTTAGGACAAACAACCATTGCGACTAAAGTATTTGAAACAGAAGACGCTATTAAAAATGGTGCTGATGAAATTGACTATGTAATTAATATTGGTGAAGCTAAGATGGGTCATTGGGATTATATTAAAGATGAAATGGAACAAATCGTAGCTGTATGTCGTAAATATAATATTTTAATTAAAGTTATTTTTGAAAACTGTTATTTAACAAAAGATGAAATTCGTAAATTAGCAGAAATTTCTAAAGAAGTTAAACCAGACTTTATTAAAACTTCTACAGGATTTGGAACAGGTGGAGCTACACTTGAAGATGTTAAATTAATGAAAGAAGTTGTTGGTGATGTTGTTAAGGTTAAAGCTGCTGGTGGTATCCGCGATTGGGAAACCTGTAAAGCAATGATTGAAGCTGGTGCTGAACGTATTGGTACAAGTTCTAGTATTGCTATTCGTGATCAATTCTTGGCTTGTGGAGGAAAATAATGAGAGTTATTATTACTGGTGGTAATGGATATATCGCTTCTTTGACTAAGAAGTTAAATCCACAAATTGAATGGGTTTCTATTGATAGAAATGAATTGGATTTAAGCAATCCAGAAGCAGTTAAAGAATATTTTGAAAATGCGGAATTTGATGCAGTATTCCATACTGGTGCTATGGCACAAACTGCTGATTGCGAAAACTATCCAGAATTAACACATCGTATTAATGTAGAATCTACAATTGAAATTGCGAAAGTATGTGCTAAGAGAAATGCTCGTTTAGTATTTATTAGTACTGAACAAGTATTCAATGGTAAAACAGAAGCTGGACCATTTACAGAAGAAAGCGAACCTGTTTGTGTAACTGCATATGGTAATCATAAAATTGAATGTGAAAAATACATTTATGCAAATATGAATAACTACATCGTATTACGTTTCTCTTGGATGATGGGATTATCTTATCCAGGTGTTCGTACTTCTCCAAATATTATTGATAATGTAATGAAAGCAATGTTCTATCAAAAACCAACGAAATTTACAGTTAATGAAATTCGTGGTATGACATATGCGAAACATTTAGCGGAAAACTTTGCGAAGATTTTAGAATTGCCTGCAGGTACATATCATTTCTCTAATGTAAATAAGAATAATACATATGAATCTGCAAAGATTGTAGCTAGAAAATTAGGTTATTCTGAAGAATTAATTGATAAGTATATTTTACCGAATACAGAACGTTATGCAGATCGTTTTAGAGATTATCGTTTAGATAATTCTAAGATTGAATCTTGTGGAATTTCTTTAGGTACTTTTGAAGAAGATGTTGAAGAGTGCTTAAGAGATTTTGGTTATATTCGTTAATTGAGGAAATCGAAAGATTTCCTTTTTTTATTATATAAATGGATATTGCGGAAAAATAAGAATAATAATATAATATAAATAGAAAGAAGGTATCGAATATGTACGAGTGGATTAAAGGTAGTGTTTACCACATGATTATTACGTTGTATCCGACAAACATTACATTGAATAGTAGTGTTATTAGTAAATTAGAGAATATTCGATGGGTAATGTTAGGGTTAGATCGTGATGAGTGTAAATTAGCCATTAAACCAATTACAAAACGTGAAATTGATTTGAAATTGGTGGATATGAATCAATTGCATAAAGTATCGATTGGTAATGGATATGGTCGTATTAGTAATAAAGCCATTATGCAAGAAGTAGCTAAATTATTAAATCGCGACATTACAGGTTTAAAAATAGAAGTAGAATATGATGAATCCGAAAATATGTTTGTAGCGGATTTGAATGATGTAGAATAGGAGGGGAAATACATGAACATGGTAATTGTATGGGGGATTGTAGCCGTTGCTGCGTTGTTGTTAGAAATCGCAACAGTTGGCGCAATGACATCGATTTGGTTTGCGGTAGGTGCTCTAATCGCGTTAGTGTTGGCTCTATTAAAATTAGGTACAATGATTCAGTTGATTGTATTTATTGTAGTATCTGTAGCATCATTTATTATCATTCGTCCAATGGCCGCAAATTACTTACGAGGTAATATTGTTCCAACAAACTATGATAGTTTAATTGGTTCAACTGTAAAAGTAAGTAAAGAGATTACTACTGATGCTTGGGGGGAAGTAACAGTTAGTGGTATGACATGGAGTGCTGTGGAAGTAAATGGTAAGGCTGTAGAAGCAGGTAGTCATGTTAAAGTATTAGCTATTGAAGGAGCTAAATTAATTGTTAAAAAAGGACAATAGTGTCAAGGAGGAAATATTATGGAATGGTTGACATATTTAATTGTAATTTTAGTTATTTTATTAGTTGTTGGTGGTATTTTTGCTTATTTAGTACGTTTAGTACCACAAGCTGAAGCGTATGTTATTGAACGTTTGGGTGCGTATCATGCGACATGGACAACAGGATTACACATCCTAATTCCAATTATTGATCGTGTAGCAAATAAAGTTACATTAAAAGAAATTGTAAAAGACTTCGCACCACAACCAGTTATTACAAAAGATAATGTAACAATGCAAATTGATACAGTAGTTTATTTCTTTATTTCAGATCCTAAATTATACACATATGGAGTTGTTGGTCCTATTACTGCTATTGAAAATTTAACAGCAACAACCCTTCGTAATATCATTGG
Source organism: Erysipelotrichaceae bacterium (assembly GCA_017473265.1). Taxonomy (GTDB): domain Bacteria; phylum Bacillota_I; class Bacilli_A; order Erysipelotrichales; family Erysipelotrichaceae; genus RGIG4607. Next base: position 28,036 of record JAFULQ010000008.1, read on the forward strand.
GGATTTAGAATTAGATGAAACATTAACATCTCGTGATGTTATTAATACTAAGATGAGAGCAATCTTAGATGAAGCAACAGATCCTTGGGGAATTAAAGTAACTCGTGTAGAAGTTAAAAATATCATTCCACCACGCGACATCCAAGAAGCAATGGAAAAACAAATGCGTGCAGAACGTGAACGTCGTGAAGCTATCTTACGTGCTGAAGGTGAAAAGAGAAGTGCTATCTTAAGTGCAGAAGGTGAAAAAGAATCTATGTTATTACGTGCTACAGCTCGTAAAGAAGCAATGATTGCAGAAGCAGAAGGGGAAGCACAAGCAATTGAACGTAAATACCAAGCAGAAGCTAGAGGTATTCAAATGATTAAAGATGCAGCTCCATCTAAAGAATACTTATCACTAAAAACTTTAGAAGCATACGAAAAAATGGCTGATGGTAAAGCTACAAAGATTGTGGTTCCAACAGAACTTCAAACAATGGCTTCAGCATTAGTTGGTGCTAAAGAAGTAGTAACAAAAGAATAATCATAAAGCTCCGTAAAGGAGCTTTTGTTATGTAAAAATAAAGATGAAATTTGTAAACGTACATGATAATATAAGTAAGTAAATAATGGAGGAATCTTTTATGGGAGAAAAAATGGGATTAGGTAAAAAGGTTTTATTAGGATTTGGATGGACAGTATTACTAATTAGCATTGGATTCTTTGCGTATGCAATTGCTGTTAACCATTTTATGTAGAGGATAGATATGAAAAAGAAATTGGTAATTTGTGACATTGATTCAACACTTGTCATGAAACATAAACCTTTAAGTGATCGAGCAAAACAGGTAATTGATTACATTCGATCAAAAGGTATTTTATTTGGTATTGCTAGTGGTAGACCAATTGAAGATTTACGTAAAATTGTAGATGGTTGGAATTTTGATTCAAACAAAGTGGATGTATACATTGGGATGAATGGTGGTTCTTTATGGGATCGTTTTCATCAAGAAGAGTATGAATACTTTGTCATGAAAAGAGAATGGCTAAAGGAAACATTAGACGCTATGAAACCATTTAATGCGAATCCTATTATTTATGAACCAGGTATTGTGGTAACAACGCGTGTTGATGACATGGTACGCTTATCAGCAGAATCCACAAAACGTGATATTTGTTTTGCGGAAAATGAATCTCGTTTATGGGAAAAAGAAAATGGTAAAATCATGTTTAGAATTAGCGAAGAAATGATGCCTAAGGTAGAAGAATACTTCGCTAAACACACAAATCCAAACTACAATGGTTTTAAAACACAACCAACATTATTTGAATTCTGTGATAAACGCATCAATAAAGGGTATGCTTTAGAAAAATTCTGTGAAATGAATGATGTGTCGTTAGAAGAAGTTATAGCCTTTGGAGATACGAGTAATGATAATGAAATGTTAAAAGTTGCTGGTACAGGTGTTTGTATGTTAAATGGTAGTGATGACACAAAAGCTTGTGCAGATATTATTACTGAAAAAACATGCATAGAAGATGGTTGGGCAGATTATATGGAAAATCATTTTTATAAAGAAGAAGGAATTGAATAATTCCTTTTTTGTTGCGATAATTTAGATGAGGTGAATCACATGAAATATATACAAAAAGATCATTTAAAAATATCACGTATTGGTTTAGGTTGTATGCGCATCAAAGAAAAAACAGTAGATGAAGTTGAAATGTTAGTAAAAACAGCATTAGATAATGGAATTAACTTCTTTGATCATGCGGATATCTATGGCAATGGAAATAGCGAAAAACTATTTGGTGAAGTACTTAAACGTCATCCAGATTGGCGAAAACACATGGTGATTCAAACAAAATGTGGTGTCCGTAGAGCCACAAATACCAATTACTATGATTTTAGTAAAGAATACATTATAAAGAGTGTAGATGGTAGTTTAAAGCGTCTAGGTGTACATTACATTGATATTCTACTATTACATCGTCCAGATCTTTTAATGGATCCTAAAGAAGTAGCGGATGCTTTCAATACATTATATGAAAGTGGAAAAGTCAAATACTTTGGTGTATCCAATATGAATAGCATGCAGATGGAATTATTACAAAAACACTGCAAACAAAAAATCATGTTTAACCAACTACAATTCAATCCAGTTACATCAAGTATGTTAACAAGTAGTGTGTTTATGAATCGTTTTGATGATGAAGCATTAGATCGCGATGGTTCAACACTCGATTATTGTCGTTTACATGATATTACCATTCAACCATATTCCATTTTACAAATTAGTAAGTATTTAGGCTCTTATTTAGATAATCCTGAATATCCAGAACTAAATGCATTATTACAAGAATATGCAGAAAAATATCAAGTTACCAAAACTGCAATTGTTCTAGCATGGATATTAAAACATCCAGCCGATATGGTACCACTTGCTGGAACAACCAATCCACATCATTTGATAGAATTATGCAAAGGTAGTGAAATAGAATTAACGAGAGAAGAATGGTATTTCATCTATCATGCTTCTATTAAGAAAAGATTACCATAAGTCAGAGAAATCTGACTTTTTTGCTTTTTTAGGTAGGAATAATTCAAAAAGATAACGTATTAATAATTGAAGGGGGTGTGAACAATGAATTATCAAAAAATCATACAAAAGATACCTAAAGAAGCATTAGAAAAAGAAAATTTAACAGAAGCAGAAGTGTTATATTACGCAGAGAATGTGAAATACACCGATGACAAATTATTTCGTTATATCACATAGCTCGTAAAATCCCTTGATTTATCTATGGGGATATAAGAGCTTTTCTTTTGCATTAACCAATCATATTTTTTAATTAAACACAACAAGTTTTACACATTCATTTTGTGGATAATGAGACAAAGTTGGGACAAATAATTAAAGCAACTTTGTTACAATATTGTTGTAGCTAAATGATATGAAGGGAAAGATGGATTAATGAAAAAAGGTGTAAAGTTTAGAATCTATCCAAATAAAACACAAGAAGATTTAATCAATAGAACATTTGGTTGTTGTCGATTAATTTATAATCGTGCTTTAGCTATGCGTAAAGATGCATATAAAAATGATGTTAAATGTGGATATAATCAAACTTCTACAATGTTAACTCAACTTAAACAACAAGAGGAATATTCATTTCTAAAAGATATAGATTCTATAGCATTACAACAATCATTAAGAGATTTGGACACAGCATATAAGAACTTCTTTAAGAAACTAGCGAAATATCCCAAATTTAAAAGTAAATATAACTTGCATCAATCCTATAGAACATTAAATCAAGGTAATAACATTCGTATTATTGGAAATAGTATCAAACTTCCAAAACTAGGATGTGTAAAAGTAAAACAATCTATGGAAATAGGAAAAATTAATAGTGTAACTGTAGAAAGAACACCAACAGGTAAATACTATGTTGTATTAAATGTCGATTTTGAACCACAACAACATATTAACAATGGTGGTGAAGTAGCTTTAGATATGGGCATTAAATCCTTCTATACAGATAGTAATAACAACGTAGTCAATAATCCAAAATATCTAGAGAAATCAATGAAAAGAATGGTTAGAGAACAAAGAAGATTATCAAGAAAGAAGATTGGAAGTAATAATAGAAATAGGCAACGAATAAAGGTTGCCAGAGTGCATGAAAAGGTGACGAATCAAAGAAATGATTTTTTACAAAAAGTATCTACAAAATTGATTAGTGAAAACCAAACAATCTATGTTGAAGATCTAAAAGTAAAGAATATGATTCGTAATCATAAATTAGCACAAAGCATTTCATCTGTATCATGGGGTATGTTTTATAGAATGCTAGAGTACAAAGCAAAGTGGTATGGAAGTAAAATAATAAAAGTACCTACATTCTATCCAAGTAGTCAAATATGCCATGTATGTGGATGCAAGAATGAAACAGTTAAAAATCTAAGTATTAGAACATGGGAATGTTCAGATTGTTATACTGTACATGATAGAGATTACAATGCTAGTATGAATATTCTACAAGAAGGAAAAAGACTAGTATTACAATAATAAAAAGACTACACTGCACCGTAGGGCATACGGAAACAGTATAATCTCGCTTGTGGACATTGTGTAAGACGCTATATATTTCTATATATAGTGCTGTAATGGATGAAACAAGAATCCCCTCGCTTTAGCCATGGGGAGTGTCAATTCGTTAAGTAATGATAAACAAGTTCTAATGTGTTTTTAACACCTTCAAAGTGTGTTCTTTCCATACCATGTGATGCATGAACACCAGGTCCGATTAAAGCACCTTTCACATCATGACCAGCATGTAATGCAGCTCCAACATCAGAACCATAGAATGGATAAATATCTACTACATATTTAAGTTCTTTTTCTTTGGCGATTTGAATTAAACGATTGGTTAACTCAAAGTCATAAGGTCCACTAGAATCCTTAGCGCAAATAGATACATCATATTCAGTACATGATAGATCTAAACCGATACATCCCATATCGACAGCTAGTAATTCTTTAATATCACTTGGGATCCAACTCATTCCATGACCGACTTCTTCATAAGTAGAAATCATAAAATATGTTTTATGCTTTGGAGTAATTTGATGATCATGGAAATATTTTAATACTCCCATAAATACAGCAACAGAAATCTTATCATCTAAGAAACGAGATTTGATAAATCCACTATCTGTAATTTGTGTTTTAGGATCAATACAAACAAAATCTCCAGGGAAAATACCTAAAGCATTTACATCTTGTTTTGATTTAACTACTTCATCAATTCGAACTTCCATAGTATCTGTATTTCTAGCAGCACTAGAAGCATCTTTATAAACATGTGCAGCTGGTGACTTTGATAAAATAGTACCAGAGAATTTGCGACCTTCACGAGTAATGATTGTACAATATTCACCATCTAAAGTAGGCATTAATGGGCCACCTAAATTTGTTACTTGTAATTTACCATCACCTGAAACAGAACGAACCATAAGTCCTAAAGTATCTGTATGTGCACATAAACCAACTGCAGATTCATTATCTTCCCCATCCACAACAATCACTAAATTTCCTTTATTTGTGCGATAAGAAGCATAATTCCAATTTGCAATTTCTTGTTCAATGAAAGTAATTGCATTTTGAGTATAACCAGAAGGGCTATGTGTTGCTAATAAGCGTTTCGCAAAATCTAAAATATATGTTTGATCAAAATTCATATTTTTCACCTCATTGGTATTATCATACCACTAAAAGATAGAAAAATACCTAGAATATTAGGATATAAAATTACAATTTGGTTAATTTGTGATAAAATAGGCACAACATATAGTAGTGGAGGTTTTCTATGGATTACAGTGTAATTATTGTTGCGGCAGGCAAAGGAGAACGTTTCTCAAAAACAACAAGTAAAATATTATATGAATTACCTAATGGTAAACGTGTGATTCATCAAACAATTGATGCTTTTATGGAAAATGAAGCATGTAAACAAGTGATTTTAGTATTGAATGATGAAGGTATGTTATATTTCAAAGACCAATCTAGAAATGGTCGTACCGTATTAGTAAAAGGTGGAAATAGTCGCCAAGAAAGTGTGTATAATGGCTTGATGGCGGTTAAAGAAGATGTAGTCTTAATTCATGATGGGGCTCGTCCTTGGATTAAAACTGATCAAATTAATGATTTAGTAAAAGCATTGGAAACAGAGGAAGCAGCATTATTAACAGTACCTCTACAAGACACAATTAAAGTAGTAAAAGATGGCTATGTTGTGGACACAATTGATCGTGATACATTACGTCGCGCACAAACTCCTCAAGGCTTCCATACAAAAGAATTGATTGCTTGTTATAAAGAAGCAATGGCACAAGGTTTAGCAACTACAGATGATGCGCAATTGTATCAATTGATTACTAAAAAACCAATTCGTTGTGTTGAAGGTAGTTTCGCTAACGAAAAAATTACAACATTACATGATGTGAAAGGAAAATAAATTATGTATAAACAAAGAAGACAACAAGTATTAGCAAATATGCAACCATATTCAATGGCAATTATTTGCTCAGGAATTGCACCATATAAAATTGGAGATGAAAAATATCCATTCTGTGTTGACCGTAATTTCTACTATCTAACAGGTATTGATAGAGAAAATATGACACTTTTATTAGTGAAAACACCAAATGGTACACAAGAAGCATTATTCATCGAACGCTTTGATGAATGGCTAGCTAAATGGGTTGGCGCAAGAATGTTGCCAAAAGAAGCAACAGAAATCTCTGGTGTACATGATGTGAATTATGTAGAAGATTTAGAAGGTAGAGTCGGTTCATTATTAAATTACTATGGATGTGAAGATTTTGTAGTATATGGTGATTTTGCTAAACAAGAAATGAACACAGATGATACAGTAGCTGTTAAATTTGTAAACAAATTAAAACAACAATATCCATGGTTAGTGGTTAAAAACATCAATAAAACATTAACAGATTTGCGTCTAAAGAAAGATGAAACAGAAGTTGAACAATTAAAGAAAGCCATCTCTGTAACAAACGAAGCTATCTTAAATATGATGCGTCATGTGAAAGAAGGTATGAATGAAGCAGAAGTAGAAGCTCACTTTGATTTTGTGTTAAAGAAAGAACAATGTGGACATGCATTCAATTCCATTGTAGCTGCAGGTAAAAATGCAACAATTCTTCACTATGGTCAAAACAATACAGTCATTGGAGAAAATGAATTGGTATTAACTGACTTAGGTGCTGCTTATAAACACTATCATGCAGATATTACACGTACATTCCCAGCAAACGGTAAATTCACAGAACGTCAAAAAGAAATCTATGAAATTGTATTAGGTGGTAATAAACATATTATTGAATATGCAAAAGTAGGTATGACATTACGTGAATTAAATAATGAATTGATTCGTTATTATGAAGAAAAATTACCAGCAACAGGTTTATTAAAAGATGGTAAAACAATTCGTGATTACTACTTCCATGGTGTATCTCATATGTTAGGTTTAGAAACACATGATGTACAATACGCAGATTATCGTTTAGAAGAAGGAAATGTATTCACAGTAGAACCTGGTTTATACATTGAAGAAGAAAACATCGGTATTCGTATTGAAGATGATGTGTTAATGACAAAAGATGGATGCATTAACTTATCTAGTGAAATCATTAAAGAAGTAGCGGATATTGAAGCATTCATGAGTCAATATGAATAAACTTAGAAATCAAAAAATAGGCATAGTACTTGTGTTACTATGTCTTTGTTTAGGATTTGGCTATTTCCTTCATATTCAACCACGTAAGCCAGAAAATAGTAGTCCATTATTTGATCGATATGAAAAATACTTGAACTATACTACAGGTGATATAAATAGTGTAGAAGTATATGTAGAGCCAACAACCAAATACCAAGACTATGATTATTATGTAACGGTGCATAATGCAAGTAATCAATTTGTGTGTGGTACATTGCAATTGGTTAGTGCTAAAGATAATGTGTGCTTTGAAAAGCGTTATATTAACTTAAAACCATTTGAAGAAAATGTCATTGCGATTGCAGTAGATGTTGTTCCTGTGGATTATAAATGGAAAAATGTATCTTTCTATGAGTATACATATCCTGGTATAGATGTGGAAACGATGGAAGCATATGACTATGATGAAGCTATGGGATATGTTTGGATGGATGTAATTACTAGTGATGCATTAGATGCGGATGCGTGTTTAACTTATGCAGAATATATCTATGTTCAAGATATTTTAGCTGGTAGTGAATATGTAGACATATTCTTCTATACTAGAGATGATGTGGTATATGAGCAAAAGGGAAATGAAAATTATCCAGATATCAATAGTGCGTATTATGCAAGTGCTTTTGATGGAGAAAAATTGCAGATTGTTGATTTAGAAACTAGTAAAATTATTAAAGAAAAATTACTAAAATAGTAGGATTTTTGACAAAATTTGACGTATATATAAGTAGAAAGGAAAAATGCAAAAATTAGCAAAGTTTTCATTTACAACACGTTGAATTATTGATATAATCCATAATACGGGTAGATATGTCCAGTATTTACTCCTTGCCTGAAAAGGCCAATAGACCATAAGGAGGTGTATTTATGAAGAAGTATGAAGTTATGTATATCTTAAAAGCAAATCTTGAAGATGCTACTAGACAAGCGACAATCGATTCATTAAATGCAATCATCACAAATGACGGTGGAGTGATTGAATCAACAGATGAATGGGGTCTTCGCGAATTTGCGTATGAGATCGATGGCATGACAAAAGGATACTATGTAGTCGTTACTTTCAATGGTACAGCAGCTGCTGTAGCTGAATTTGAACGTATTGCACGTATTGATAACAATGTCATTCGTACAATGATGCTTTGCTTAGAAGGCATTAAGTAGTAGGTGAACGTTTATGATTAATCGTGTGATTTTGGTGGGTCGTTTAACAAAAGATCCAATGCTTAGAAAGACACAAGCTGGAACTTCTGTAACATCGTTTACAGTTGCGTGTGGTCGTCGTGTGGCTGCAGGTCAAGAGCCTCAAACAGATTTTATTAACTGTGTGGCTTGGAACCGTACAGCGGATATTGTGAGTCAATATACACACAAGGGTAGCCTTGTTGGTGTAGAAGGACGCATTCAATCTCGTAGCTATGATGATGCACAAGGTAAACGTGTGTATGTGACTGAAGTTGTGTGTGACAGCGTTCAATTTTTAGAATCACGCAGTGCAAGTGAAAATCGTGGTTCTATGATGGAAACTAGAGGTTATGAATCTGATGTTCCATCATATGATGATTTTGCTAGCACACCATCATTAGATATTTCTAGTGATGACTTACCATTTTAAGAAAGGAGACTATTCGTATGGCATTCAAAAAACAAAGAATGGGACGTAAAAAAGTATGTTATTTTACAAAAAATAATGTTCAATATATCGATTACAAAGATACTGAATTATTAAAGAAATTTATCTCTGCAAACGGTAAAATTATCCCAAGACGTGTAACAGGTACTAGCGCTAAATACCAACGTATGTTAGCAACAGCTATTAAACGTGCTCGTCAAATGGCTTTATTACCTTATGTAGCTGACTAATTAAAAAAAACATATTTGAAACCAAAACCTCCGTCATTTGATGGAGGTTTTATATTTTATAGAAAGGAAATGGATCATGAATCGTAATATTAAAAGATTAACTGAAGGAGCCATGATGTGTGGTTTAATCGGTGTATTATTAGTTATCAATCGTCAATTTGCGAATGCTTTTGATGCATATATGATGTGGATTGTTCCATTGCCAATTATTGTTTATACAGTTCGTTATGGGATAAAAAATGGTTTTGTTGTAACGTTTTGCGCAAGTGTAATTGCCTTTATGTTAGCTTTACCACAAACAGTTTTTTATGTTTTAGCGAGTTGTTTATTAGGTGCGATTTATGGTCATGGTGTCCGTAAAGAAAAATCGAATGCATGGTTATTAACGACATCTATTATTGCTAGTACAATCATTATGATTGTGACAACGATTCTATTTGCTAGTATCTTTGGATATGACTTACAAATGGAATTAGAGATGATTATGCAAATGGTGGACAGTGTAAATTTAAATGTCACCGGGAATTTGGTTCGTACATTATTGTATGCATCATTATTCTTAACTTGCTTACTTGAAGGTTTCTTAGTACATATGTTAGCGTATATTGTATTAACGAAATTAAAGATTAAAGTAAAAGGCTTTGTACCATTGTTAAATTATTATGCACCAAAATGGTTTGCTTATACGGGTATATTGTCACTAGTTGGAAATTGGATTGTTCCACATTTCACACAAAACACACAAATATTAGAGATACTCTTATGTGTAAGTGGTATCTATTTAGTAATAGCTGCATTATTTGGTTATTTATTAGTAATGCTAGCTATTCGCATTTCTAAAAAGAAATATAGCGTATTTTTCTTTGTTTTATTATTAGTATTGTTCTTTAAAGAAGTGATTATGTTATTATGTGTATTAGGAATATTAGATATGTTAACTGATGTTCGCAAAGACTTGTTGAGGAGGTTAGTGCATGAAAAATAATTTAGAAGCTAACAAATATCGTACCGCCTTATTATTTACTGTTGAAATTGTTATCGCACTATTATTAGAATTTGTTTTTAAAGTGCGTTATGCGTCTTTTATTCTTATTTTTGTTATTGTAGATGCGGTGTATGTTGCTTGGTTGATGTATCAATACAATCAAGAAGCAACTGAGAATTTTTATTCCATTAAAGATTTAGTAACTACCAACATGTCTGAAGCCATTCATTTTGGTGATGTGGGAATTGTAACATACAATCATGAGTATTTAATTACTTGGATGAGCGATTTATTTACAGATCGCGAAATTAATTATGTTGGTGAAAAGATTACAATGTGGTTACCAGAAATTAATCAATTATTCCAAAATGAAGTCGATCGAGTAACCGTTGAATTTGAAGGTTATTTGTATTTAGTTACTCGTGGTGAAGGTGAACAGGTTTTATATTTTAAAGATATTACGGATTATAGCTTGTTACAAAAGAACTATAAAAATGAAAAAGTAGTTATTGGTATGATTCATATGGATAATTATAATGAAACGATTCAATATGAAGATGAACAAAAGATTGCTTTAATTAATACGAATGTTCGTCAAAAAGTAGTGGATTGGTGTGTTCATCATAAAATGATGGTTCGTCGTGTGCGTTCGGACCGTTTTATGGTGGTTTTAAATGAAGCACAATATGCACATATTGCGGAAGAAAACTTCTCCATCTTATATGATGTTCGTAATGAAGCAACTAAATTAGATGTTGCGATTACATTATCTATGGCTTTTGCTAGAGGGACAAATGATTATTTAGAATTAGATAAAATGATGAATGATTTATTGGAATTAGCCCAAAACCGTGGTGGTGACCAAGTTGCGGTAAAAGTATATGGCGAAAATGTAAAATTGTTTGGTGGAAGTAGTGAAGCACAAGAAAAACGTAGTCGTGTACGTGTGCGTGTAATGGCTAAGACTATTCAAGATATGATTGAAAACAGTAGTAAAGTCTTTATTGTAGGTCATAAAGAGATGGATTTTGACTGTTTAGGTGCAGCATTAGGAATGAGTCGTATTGTTTCTGCTTTACATAAAGAAGTATATATTGCCTTAGATGAACGTAGTATTGAACGTAAAGTTGAACAAGCGATTTATCGCATTAATAAAAAACTAGTTGAAAATCATAATTTTATTCCTGTAGAAGAAGTAGAAGAAATGATTGATAAAGATACATTAGTGATTGCAGTGGATCATCATCGCATGTCATTATCTAGTGGTGCTAAAATTATTGAAAAAGCATCTAAAACTATGGTTATTGACCATCATAGAAGAAGTTCTGATGATAATATTCCTGCAGTATTGGTATATGTTGAAACATCAGCTTCATCAACAACTGAGCTAGTTACTGAGTTATTACAATATCAATATGATAAAATTGAATTATTAGAAGAAGAAGCGGACGTTATGTTTGCAGGTATGCTTGTGGATACAAATCACTTTAGAACACGTAGTGGTAGTCGTACATTTGAAGCGGCTGCACAATTGCGTAAAATGGGGGCTGATCCAGCAAATGCGGATGATATGTTAAAAGATACGTATCGTGAATTTGAACTGCGTAATGAGATGTTATCTTATAGCGAACGTGTGTATGATAATATCTTAGTATGTGCAATTGATAATGATGAAATTTACAATCGTACGGCATTGTCTATTGCGGCGGATGATTTATTATCGATTAAAGATACAAAAGCTACCTTCGTTATTGCTAGAATTGATGCAGAAACTGTAGCAATTAGTGCACGTAGTGCAGGTGAAGTGAATGTACAAACTCTTATGGAAAAAATGGGTGGTGGAGGACACTTCACTGGTGCAGCATTACAAAGAAAAGAATCATCTGTTAAAGAGTTAGAAGATGAATTGTTAGATTGTTTGGATGAATATTTAAAGGAGGAAAAGCGCGCTTATGAAAGTAATTCTATTGAGTGATGTTAAAAAAGTAGGTAAAAAAGGTGAAATTAAAGAAGTTGCGGATGGATATGCTAGAAACTTCTTAATTCGTAATCATTTAGCTGTAGAAGCTACAAAAGGTAGTTTGAATGTTTTGGATCAACAAAACCAAGCGGCAGCTGAAGCTGAAGCGCAAAAAGTAGCGGATGCGAAAGCATTAAAAGAAGAAATTGAGAAATTAACATTAGTATTTAAAGTAAAAGTTGGTAAAGAAGGTAGAGCCTTTGGAAGTGTTTCTACTAAACAAATTACAGATGAATTATTAAAGCGTTATAAGATTAAAGTTGAAAAACGCAAATTCGTTGATACTGACAATTTAGGAACTTTAGGTTATCATAATGTTAAGGTTGAGCTTCATAAAGGAGTAATTGCGACTGTTAAAGTTCAACTAGTAGAAATTTAAGATTAGAGAGGAGTGATTGCCATGGCAAAACAAATGCCAAATAGCGTTGATGTAGAACAATCTTTATTAGGATCGATGTTGTTATATCCTGAAAGTGTTCGTATTGCGTTTGAAAAAGGGTTGGTGGAGAGCGATTTTTATTCAAATGTGAATCAACGTATTTTCAATGTCATCATGGGGATAGACAATGAGAAAAAGCCAGTGGAAATTACTGGTGTCGTCACTCGATTAACTGATTTGGGATTATTACAACAAGTTGGTGGAATGGAATATTTATTAAAATTAGTAGATATGGCAACTTCACCAGCAAATTGTGAATATTACATTAGTTTGGTACAGAATAAAGCGATTTTACGTCGCTTAATTGAAAGTGCACAAGAAATATCAGAAGAGGGTATGGATCTTTCAAATGATATTGAAGATGTATTAGATTTGGCTGAACAAAAGATTTTAAATGTTACAAGAAGTCGTAGAACGACTGATTTCCGTACAGGTAAGCAAGTTGTACAAGTGGTATTAAAAGAACTTGAAAATTTACAACAAAACCGTGGTTTAACGGGTATTCCAACAAACTTTGAACGTTTGGATTATATGACAAACGGTTTTCAAAGAGGGGATTTAATTATTTTAGCGGCTCGTCCATCTATGGGGAAAACAGCGTTTGCTTTAAACTTAGGTTTAAATGCGGCTACAATTTTTGATAAAACTGTTGCCATTTTCTCACTAGAAATGCCTAGTGAACAATTGGTAAAACGTATGTTGTCTTCAAAAGGCGCTGTACAAGGTAGTAAATTAAAAAATGGTTATTTAGATAACCGTGATTGGAATAATTTATATGATGCGGCACAAGAACTTCAACAAGCAAAAATTTTCTTGGATGACAGTTCTACAATCCGTATGTCAGAAATTTTTAGTAAATGTCGTAAATTAAAATCTGAACATGGTTTAGATATTGTTATTATCGACTACTTACAATTAATTTCTGGTGGTAAAAAGACAGAATCTCGTCAACAAGAAGTATCAGAAATTTCTCGTAATTTAAAACAATTGGCGAGAGAATTGGAAGTCCCAGTTATTGCCTTGTCACAATTGTCTCGTAAAACAGAACAAAGACCTGGGGAAGATAAGCGTCCAATCTTATCTGACTTAAGAGAATCTGGTTCTATTGAGCAAGATGCGGACTTAGTTATGTTCTTACATAGTGCAGATTATTATAAAAAAGAAAAGCCTGAAATTCGTTCTATGCAAGTTATCGTTGCGAAGCATCGTAATGGTGCTGTTGGTGATGTTGATTTAACGTTTGAACCTGGAATTAGTACTTTCTTTAATGCGGCTAAGAAAGGAGAAGAGATGGATGAATCGTAGTAAACTATTGATTGTAATTGCCATTTTTCTAAGTATTGGTTGTGGGATTTTATTTCCAAATATTAGTAATAGAAAGTCTTATGCTTTAGATGTATTGCCACAAGATACAGGTAATGAGATTATGGTGTTAGACCAACAAAAACTATCTGTATATCAAAATCCGGTTGAAATTACAAAACTGTATAATAAAAACCAATTGATTGGTGTTATCACAGATATGAAATCATTGGATGAAACACTAGATATAGTATATAAAGAAGACTATGAAGAAAAATTCCCTGGTACTGAGGTTGGTTTAGGGGAAGATGTATATTTCGTGAAAGAACAATCGTATTTTGAATATGAAAATATTGATGATGAAATCATGGAATATTTAGTTAGTGAGAATTTATTCTCTATTTTAACGAATAAAATTGAGTTTAGTAATGGTGCTGTTATTTATGTAAATAACGTTGAAGACTTTACAAATGCTCGTGAGAAGTATTTATTGAACTTTATTTCAAAGGCTACTTATGATTTATTAAAAATGAATCAAGCACCAACTGCTTTATCAAGTTTTGGTGAACAAGAGCTTAGCTTACAAGTTTTAGAAGAAATGACTGTAAGTGAAGGGTTGGCTTCAGAAGAAGATATTTTCATGAATGAGACCGAAATTTTAGAATTCTTAAGTTACGGTTATGGAGTAACTAAGCAGTATTATACAGTAAAAGAGTATGATACGGTTGAAGGGGTAGCAACACAAGCAAGAACCGGTATTAACACGCAACAATTGATTGCGATTAATCCAGGAGTGTTGGTGTCTGAAGACCAAGTATTAACACCAGGTCAAAAGTTGAATATTACGTATTTTGATTCACCATTAACAGTAGTGGTTGTGAAAGAACGTTTAGTAGAAGAAAAGATATATCCTGCTTCTACTAAATATATTCGTGATGATACTTTAGCGGCAGGAAAACGTATTGTTGAAGTAAAAGAAGTTATTGGGACACGTAATGTACGTTACCAAGATACATACACGAATGGTGTTTTAACTAGTGGGAAAGAAATCTCCAGTTTAACAACCATTCAACCGGTTCAAGAAGTTGTACGTATCGGTACTAAAGGTGGCGGTAACTATAACCAATTTATTACTGGTGGTGAAGGTCAGTTCTGGTATCCAGTTAAAAATCCAAGAATCACTTGTCGTTGGGGTTGTTATAAAGGACACCAAGCATTGGATTTACAAGAACGTTATAATGTTTGGGGTAACTGTTATGCGGCTGCTGAAGGATATGTATGGTCTAATTCGTATGATAGTTTAGGTGGTTATTATGTTATTCTAGACCACAAGAATGGATACTATACATATTATGGTCACTTCCGTGAAAAGAGTGCGGTAAAAGTTGGACAATATATTTCCAAAGGTCAAATGATCGGTAAAGTTGGTATGACTGGTGTCGCAACTGGTCCACACGTTCACTTTGAAATTTGGACGGATGGTAAACCATATCGTGGTGGAAGACGTTTGGATCCATGTAAATTCTTAGGATGTTAATATGAAGTATTATGTATTAGCTAGTGGATCTAAAGGAAATTGTTCATTAATCGTTTCTAATGAAACCATCATCATGTTAGATTGTGGATGCAGTAAGAAATATATTAATGATAGTTTAAAGGAATTGAATTATACCCTTGATAATATTGATGCATTATTACTTACACATTCGCATACCGATCATATTCGAAGTGTGGATGTGTTTACACAAATTCCAGTATATGCATCATTTGAACTATTAAATCGAAGAGATGAAATAGAAGTTGTGCCATATCAATCATTTCAAATCAAAGACGTGAACATAACACCAATTGCCTTATCACATGATACAGAATCTACGGTAGGCTATATCTTTGATGATGGAAGTGAACGTTTGGTATATGTAACAGATACGGGGTATGTTAGTGAGAAGAATATCGAATATTTATTAAATGCAGATTACTATATTTTCGAAAGTAATCATGATATTCCAACACTTATGGCCACAAGACGTCCACAATTTCTAAAGGCTAGAATTATTTCGAATTATGGTCATTTATGTAATGAAGAAGCAGCACAAATCTTATCACGTTGTATTGGTGCCAATACTAAGGAAATTGTCTTAGCACATATATCTCAAGAAGCCAATACACAAGAAATGGCATTAAATTCCTTGTTGCATGAATTACATTTTATCCAATATCCTGTGAATAAGTTAAAAATTTATGCGGCAGGACAATATGAAATTATTAGAGGTGGGAACTAAAAGGTTTCCACCTTTTCTAAAACCTAGTATAATAAAATGGGTGAGAATTAATGAAAATTGTTTGTGTGGGAAAAATAAAAGAGAAATCATTAGCTACATTAATCCAAGAGTATTGTAAACGCATTGGTGCATATACCAAATTGGAAATTGTAGAAGTAGATGATATTATGGCACCACAATCCAATAGTGATGCACAAAATGAACAAGTGAAATATAAAGAAGGACAAGCGATTTTAAGTAAAATCAAAGAAAAAGAGTTTGTGATTTTACTGGATTTAAAAGGTAAAATGTTAACATCAGAAAGTTTGTCTGAAAAAATAGAAGAAATTCAAACCTATCATGGTTCACAAATTACATTTGTTATTGGAGGCTCATTAGGTATTTCACAAGAGGTGATTCAACGAAGTAATTTTAGATGGAAATTATCAGATTTAACATTTCCACACCAAATTGTTCGTTTAATGATTGTTGAACAAATTTATCGTTCATTCAAAATTATGAAAAATGAACCTTACCATAAGTAGGAGGTATTATGTATAAATTTTATATAGATACAAATAAAGAGGCTTTTGATGCTTTTGTACAAGAACATGCGTACGCATCGCTTTTACAAGGCAGTAAATGGTCATTAATTAAAGATAACTGGGGACATCAATTTGTTTCTGTTACAAAAGAAGATACGATTGTTGCGACCGCAATGATATTAATAAAACATATGCCTTTAGGATTTACATTGTTCTATATTCCTAGAGGACCGGTTATGGATTATGAAAATGAAGAGTTAGTACGATTCTTTTTTGTAGAACTTAAAAAGTATGCAAAAACACAAAAAGCGATTTGTGTAAAATTTGATCCACTAGTTATCTATAATGCTTTTGCATTAAAAGATGTAGAAAATCGTAAAACATATGATCATAAAACAGTAGAACTATTAAAAAGTATGGGTGTTCATCATTATGGCTATAATTTAGATATGCATGATGCTACGCAACCTAGAACACAGGCTGTTTTCTATTTTTATGAAAACTGGAGAAATGATTATAGTTCCAATTTGAAAAAGAATGTACAAAAAGCAAAGAATAAAGGTGTGCAATGGAAACAAGCTGGAAAAGAAAGTATTGATATTTTCGCTGATTTATTAAAGAAAACCAGTGATCGTCAAGGTGTTGCCTTACGTGATAAAAGCTATTTTGAACGCTTAATGGATGTGTATCAAGAAGATGCCGCAATCTTTTTGACATATATTAATCAAAAAGAATTATTACTTGAAGCAACAAATAAATTAAATGATATCCAACAAAATTTACAAGCAAATCCAAATCGAGCAGCGAGTAAATTAAAAGCAATTTATGAAAATATCCAAGGATTGGAAGATGAAATAGCAAGATTACAACAAAACATTGAAGTTGATGGTGAAATAGCTTATATTTCTGCCACATTGATTTGTAAAGATAAACATACATCTGAATTGTTATATGCAGGTATGGATGATAAGTATAACAAATATTGTGGTACCTATATTTCATGGCTAAAAGCACTAGAATGGGCTGAAGATGCAGGATGTAGAAAATGTAACTTTGGGGGTGTACAAGGAACACTTGATGATGGATTGACATCATATAAGAGTCGTTTCTCTCCAGTGTTTGAAGATTATATTGGAGAACTAGATATGCCAGTTATGCCATTATGGTATCGCATGTTTGTTGTGACATTACCTATGGCTAAGAAAGTATTAAGAGGAATTCGTTCATGGAAGAAATAACATTTGAAACGTTTATGAATTGGTTAGATGGTTTATTTGTACAATCAGCTGTAGAAGGTATCTTGGCGATAATCTTAGTGCTAATTGTTACTTTGTTTTGTTGGAAAATTGCTAAGAAAATCATTCGTAAACATTTAGTGAATAAGAATTTAGATATCATTTTGAATATAACAAAAATTGTAATTTGGACATTTGGTATCTTGATTGCGACAAGACAAATTAAAGCATTACAAGATTTAGCTTTAGTTTTATTCTCAAGTTCAGGCGTAGTGGTGGTAGTTTTAGGCCTATCTGCTCAAGAAACAATGAACAATATCATTAGTGGAGTTATGATTGCTTGGAATAAGCCATTTGAAATTGGAGATTATATACGTTGTGTGGATAATAGTGCGGAAGGATATGTACATGCGATTGAATTGCGTCATACCATCTTGCGTACCTTTGAAAATCATTTATTTGTAGTGCCTAATTCAATACTAAATACATCAGTTATTGAAAATTATACAATGGCTGAAAAACAATGTGTTTTCTTTGATGTAGGTATTAGTTATGAAAGTGATTTAGAACGTGCAATTGAAATCATTCGTGATATTGCTTTAGCACATCCACTATTCTATGATGTGCGAACAAAAGAAGATATCGAAAATGGTGTAGAACCAGTTACAGTACGTGTACAAGCATTAGCAGATTTTTCGGTAAAATTGCGTGCAGTATTGTGGGTAGAAAGTTTTAATCAAAGAGGAAGTTATTTATCAGATTTGCGTAAAGCTGTGAAATTGCAGTTTGACAAAGAGGGGATTGAAATACCATATCCTTATCAAAATACAATTATTCACACAAAGGAAAAATAGTTGTGAAAGCGTTATCAAATTCTGTTGATAATTGAAATGAATTGATATAAAATAATATTGAATATAATGGAGGTTTATCATGAAAGAAATTACAGTAACAGTAGTAGACCCAGTTGGATTACATGCTCGTCCAGCTACAATCGCAGTAAACGCTGCAAGCAATTGTAAAAGTGAAGTAAATGTTTCTTATAAAGGCCGTTCAGTAAACATGAAATCAATCATGGGAGTTATGTCTTTAGGAATCCCTACACAATCTGAAATTACAATTACTTGTGAAGGTGAAGATGAAGAAGCAGCAATCGTAGCAATCGAAGAAAAATTAAGACAGTTTAAAGTAATCGCTTAGTATTGAATAGAAAGAGGAAGGTGCTATGCATCTTCTTTTTTATCATGTAGGAAGGAAAATAATATGATTGAAACAAAATATCAACATTGGCTAAACTTTGAAGGTTTAGATGCAGATCTTAAAAAAGAATTAGAAGGCATGAATGAATTCGAAAAGAATGATGCATTCTATACAAACGTTGAATTTGGTACAGCAGGTATGCGTGGAGTATTAGGTGCTGGAACAAACCGTTTAAACATTTATACAATTCGTAAAGCTAACTATGGTTTTGCGAAATACATTTGTGACCATGGCAAAGAAGCTATGGAACGTGGTGTAGCTATCGCTTATGACAACCGTTTCATGTCAAAAGAATTTGCTATGGAATCAGCTAGATTATTAGCTATGTTCAACATTAAAACTTATGTATTTACATCATTACGTCCAACTCCAGAATTATCATATGCAGTAAGACATTTAAAATGTTTCGGTGGTATCGTAATTACTGCTTCTCATAATCCAAAAGAATACAATGGATACAAATTATATGATGAAAATGGATGTCAATTAGTACCTCATTTAGTAAAAGGTGTAATTGACCACGTTAATGAAGTAGAAGATGAATTACGTATTGAAGTAACATTAACTGCTGAACAAGAAACATTAATCAACATGATTGATAAAGAAGTTGACGTTCCTTATTTAGATGAATGTATGCAAATTCAATTACATCCTGAATTATCAAAAGAAAATTTCAAGATGGTATTTACTCCTCAACATGGTACAGCTAATGAATCAATCCATGAATTATTCGGACGCGTTGGTTATGATGTAGTTTATGTTGAAGAACAATGTAATCCAGACCCAGCATTCTCTGGTACATTATCTCCAAACCCAGAAGAACCAAAAGCCTACAAATTAGCAATTGAATATGCTGAAAAATGCGATGCAGATATCGTATTAACTACTGACCCAGATGCTGACCGTTTAGGTGTTGCTGTAAAACAAAATGGTGTTTATGAATTAATGACTGGTAACCAATCTGCAGCTGTATTATTAGAATACATCTTCTCTCAAAGACAAGCTGCTGGTACATTACCTGCTAACCCTGTAATGTTCAATACTGTAGTAACTTCTGATTTAGGTGAAGCTATCGCTGCTTACTATAATATCGAAACAGAAAAAACATTAACTGGCTTCAAATTTATCGGTGATAAAGTTGCTAAATATGAAAAAACAAATGAAAAAGAATTCGTATTTGGTTATGAAGAAAGTTATGGTTGCTTAGTAAAACCATTCGTTCGTGATAAAGATGCTATGCAAGCTTGTATGATGTTAGCTGAATGTGCAAACTTCTATAAGAAACAAGGTAAGACTTTGATTGATGTATTACATGATTTATATGCTCGTCATGGTTGGTATTTAGAAACTCAACAATCAATTACTTTCAAAGGTAGTGAAGGTGCTGCTAACATGAAAGCGATGTTACAACGTTTACGTGACAACATTCCTGCACAAATCGCTGCTTACAAAGTAGTTAAATATGAAGACTATGGTAAACAAATCGTAGTTGCTAATGGTGAAACAACTGAATTAGTTGGATTCCCAACATCTGAAGTATTGAAATACTACTTAGAAGATGGTTCTTGGATTGCTATTCGTCCATCAGGAACAGAACCTAAGTGTAAGTTCTATTACTGCATTAAAGGTACAGACGCTGCTCATGTTGATGAAAAACGTGCTGAACTTTATGCAGCTATTGATGAATTAATTAAATAAAAAAAGTAGATGCTTTACCAATTGGTAAAGCATCTTTTTTGTATCTAACAACAAAAAAAGCATATATCCATACGATATATGCTAATAAGATTAAATCCATCTACGTTTAGTTTTAACTCTTTCCTCATCAATTGCTAAAAACATCATTGAAGAACCATCCGTACCTGCTTTATAAATATGACCATCAATATTTGCTTTTAATTCATGAGGGAATTCCATAACAGCTTTATATTCATCATATACTTTTCCATCAATAACCAATTGATTTACGGATTTCACTCTACGATATACAACATGTCTTCCTAAAATATCATCTTCCAAGAAAATACGTGCCTTTACATCTTCTGCATAACCAATTGGTGTAGTATTTGCTTTTTCAGTAATTTCACCTAATAATTCATCTTCTAAGCTCTTTTGTTTTGGGAAAATAACAATTCCATATACAAGATAACCAATTATAATTACATGGAAAAGTAATTCAGCCGCAATATTTGATAATTCAAAATCAAATAACCAAAATAAGAACAAAGTATCAAGTATAAAATATACAATAGCTAACACAAGTCCAAGAATACGATCTTTAGCTAAAAACCAACATCCAACTAACGCTAATGATGATACTACTGCAATAACATAACCTAATATAAATTCATATAAAATAGCTTCAATTGCAAAGTAGAATGGAATAGAAGCACTAAATAAAAACATCGTATCTGAACCAACTGCTATCATTGCTATACTTGCGACAGTACATAGAAGAACAACTAGAATAATATTTCTAGCATTATTAAATCTTTTTTGTTTATCCATAAAATTATCTCCCTAATCTTTTATTAAATTATACATTTATTCTATGATATAAGCAATTTTATGCTTCATATATCTATGATTTCTTTTCACATACGATATAATCTATATTACTAATTTAATTCGCTGTAGAAAATTGCTATTAAAGCATTAAGAAAACGCTTTAATTAAAGGACTTTTTTTGAGTTCGTGTGGAAATATTGGTAAAAATATATTACAATATAGCAGTCTATGTAGATGGAGGTATTTCTCATGAAGCTAGAGAGATTTAATTGTTTTTTTGAAGGAAGAACAATAGAAGCCTACAAACTATTTGGTGCTCATAAAGAAGATAAAGGAATTCGCTTTACAGTTTATGCACCAAATGCCAAAAATGTACAAGTATCAGGGGAATACAATGGATGGAATGGTGCTTGTGGATGGATGGAAAAAATAGATGAGCGTGGTGTTTGGAGTACATATATTCCAAATGCGAATGAGTATCAACTATATAAATACTTAATTGAAACGCATACTGGTTGGATTGGTAAAGCTGATCCATACGCTACCTACAGCGAATTGCGTCCAAGATGGAATAGTATCATTGTGGATGGTACAAACTATGCTTGGGATGATGCGAAATGGATGAAAAAGCGTACAAAGAACTTTGATAAACCAATGAATATTTATGAAGTTCATGCTGGTAGTTGGAAGCGTGATATGTTTGGTAATTGGTATACATACAAACAATTAGAGGAAGAGTTAATTCCATATGTGGTTAACAATGGTTATACACATATTGAACTTATGCCTTTAGCAGCTCATCCATTTGATGGATCTTGGGGATACCAAATTTTTGGATTTTATAGCTTAACATCGCGTTATGGAACCGTTTTCGATTTCCAACATTTTGTAGATGCTTGTCATAAGGCTGGCATTGGTGTTATCATGGATTTCGTTCCGGTGCATTTTGCGAGTGATGCATATGGATTACAAAATTTCGATGGTTCACATGTATATGAATATGATAAAGATATGGATGCGAAAAGTGAGTGGGGAACTTACAACTTTGACTTGTGGAAGGATACGACTCGTAGTTTCTTGATGTCAAGTGCAGCCTATTGGTTAGATGTATATCATGTGGATGGTTTACGTATGGATGCGATTAGTAATGTCATTTATTGGCAAGGTAATCAAAATCGTGGAGAGAATAAGGGTGCGTTAGAATTTATCAAGCGTATGAATACTCTTTTAAACGAAACATATCCAAATGTAATGTTAATAGCGGAAGATTCTAGTGCCTTCCCTAATGTAACAAAGTCTACACTAGAAGATGGATTGGGATTTGATTATAAGTGGGATTTGGGTTGGATGAATGACACTTTGAAATATTACAAACGCGACCCAATTTATCGCAAATATCATCACAATGATTTGACTTTCTCAATGGCGTATTTCTATTCTGAAAAGTTCCTTATGCCATTGTCACATGATGAAGTGGTTCATGGTAAAGGTACCATCATTAATAAAATGTGGGGTAGCTATGAACAAAAGTTTGCGCAATGCAAAAACTTATTTACATATATGATGACACACCCAGGTAAGAAATTGAATTTCATGGGTAATGAGATTGCACATTTCAGAGAGTTTGATGAACAAAAGGAATTGGATTGGTTCTTGTTGAAGTATCCAAAGCATGAAGCTTTTGCTAGAGCAATGACCGATTTAATGCATATTTATCAGCACAACAGTGCATTTTCTAAATACGATTATGAATATAAAGGCTTTAAATGGATTGATCCAGATAATGCTAATGATAGTGTATATTCTTATTATCGTGAAGATGAAAAAGGCTGTTATGTTGTAGTATTGAACATGACGCCAAATTCTTTTGAAGAATTTACGATTGGTGTTCCGCATGCTGGTAAGTACATAGAAATGTTTAATACGGAAAAAGACATTTATGATGGCTGTAATATGTGTAATTATGAGCCAATTAAGAGTATTAAAAAACCGTTTAAACATTTTGAAAATAGTCTTGTTTGTCGCTTGGCGCCTTTTGCGGCTGTGATTTTCAAGTGTGAAAAAGCACGTGGTAGAAAATCTACAACTACAAAGAAGACAAAAACAATGAAAACTGAACAATAAAATGAGAGGGGATCTTATGTTTACAAACAAACAAATTTTTATTCAAGAATACACACGTAGAATGGCTGAAAAATACGGTCGTTCAGTGGAGTCTTCACATCCAACAGAACGTTTCTTATTGTTAGGAGAAATGGTACGCGATTATGCTAGTACTAACTGGAAACTAACAAAAGAAATGGTTGCGAAACATCAAAGTCGTCAAATGATGTATTTCTCAATGGAATTCTTAATTGGTCGTTTATTAACAAATAACATGATGAACTTAGGAATTTATGACATTGTTAAAGATGGATTAGCAGACATGAATATCGATTTAAATGAAATCGAGGATTTAGAAAGTGATGCTGGTTTAGGAAACGGTGGTTTAGGTCGTTTGGCTGCATGTTTCTTAGATTCATTAGCTGCTTTAGAATTGCCTGGTAGTGGTAACTGTATTCGTTATCAATACGGGTTATTCAAACAAAAAATCGTGAACGGACGTCAAGTTGAAGTTCCTGATATGTGGTTACGTTATGGAAATCCATGGGAAATCCGTAAAGCAAAACATGCAGTTGACGTTAAGTTCTTCGGACGTATTGAAATGACAAGAAAAGAAGACGGACACATGCAAGTGCGTCATGTTGATGCTGAAACAGTACGTGCGGTACCATATGATATGCCTATCGTAGGTCATGGTACAAAAGTAACAAACTCATTACGTTTATGGAATGCAGAAGCTGCAGAAGATCTTGAAGGAAAAGATTTCAAGAAATATATTTCTGAAGTTAATGAAATTTGCCAAAACGTATATCCAGATGATAGTACAGAACATGGTAAAATCTTACGTTTAAAACAAGAATATTTCTTCGTAAGTGCTGGTGTTCAATCTATTATCAAAGCACACTTACGTGTATATCCAAACTTAGATAACTTCCATGAAAAGTATTGCTTCCAAATGAATGATACTCATCCAATTTTAGTTATTCCTGAAATGATGCGTATTTTAATGGATGAATACAACTATGGTTGGGATGAAGCTTGGAATATTGTAACAAAAACAGTGGCATATACAAACCATACTGTAATGTCTGAAGCATTAGAAAAATGGTCTGTAGCATATGTTCAAAAATTATTACCAAGAATCTATATGATCATCGAAGAAATCAATACTCGTTTTGTTAGAGAAATCAATGAAAAATTCCATGATTACAACTTAGCAAACCGTGTAGCTGTTATCCGTGATGGTCAAGTACATATGGCTCACTTAGGTATTGTGGCTGCTTACTCAGTAAATGGTGTAGCTGCATTACATACAGAAATCTTAAAGAACGATGTTATGAAAGATTTCTATCACATTTATCCAGAAAAATTCAATAATAAGACAAATGGTGTAACTCACCGTCGTTGGTTGGTATATTCTAACCCTCAATTAAGAGAATTATTGAATGAAACAATTGGTGATTCTTATATCAAAAATCCTGCTGATTTAGAAAAATTAATTCCTCATGTACATGATAAGGAATTGCAAGAAAAGTTCTTTAATGTTAAAAAACAACGTAAAGAAATCTTAGCGGCTTATATTAAAAAGGTTACAGGTATTGAAATTGATACAAATTCAATCTTTGATGTTCAAGCAAAACGTTTACATGCTTACAAACGTCAATTATTAAATGTATTACACATTATCTATTTATATCAAGAAATCAAACGTAATCCTGAATTTACGATGCATCCAAGAACTTTCATTTTTGCGGCTAAAGCAGCTCCTGCTTATACATTAGCTAAATCAATCATTGAATTGATTCATGCAGTTGGTGAAAAGGTTAATAATGATCCAGAAGTTAGCCGTTTCATGAAGGTAGTATTTATTCCTAACTATAGTGTAAGTATTGCTGAAATCTTAATGAATGCATCTGATGTATCTGAACAAATCTCTACTGCTGGTAAAGAAGCTAGTGGTACTGGTAACATGAAGTTCATGATTAATGGTGCGATTACATTAGGAACATATGACGGTGCTAACGTAGAAATTCATGGTTTAGTTGGTGATGATCATAGCGTAATCTTCGGTTTACGTGTTGAAGACATCGAAAAATTAAGAGCTGAAGGTTATAATGCTTGGAAGTATTATAATGAAGACAGACGTATTATGTATGTATTAAACTCTTTAATCGATGGAACATGGTCTAAAGATCCAATGACATTCAAATTAATCTATGATGAATTGTTATATCGTAACGATGAATACTTCTTATTAGCTGATTTTGATTCTTATGTAAAAGCACAAAGAAAGATTGAAGCTAAATATAGAAATCGTGAAGAATGGTTAAGCAGTTGTTTATACAATATCGGTAAAGCAGGTTTCTTCTCTACTGATAGAACCATTCAAAACTATTCAGATGATATCTGGCATTTAGAAAAAGTTTATTTTGATTAATCATAAGAAAGCTTACAGTTTCCTGTAGGCTTTTTTTCTGTTGCGACAAATATGATATATCATGTATAATAATTTTATCTACGTTTGGGGGATTATTTATGCGCAAAGAAGAAATTATGGAAGCCTATTTAGACCGATATGATTTGATAGTCGTATATATTCATGAACAGTTCTATCAAGGGAAATCAGATACCTTCCGTCTAAGAGATGCGAACGGAAATGTACAAAATCTTATGATTAAAAGCATTGAACGTTCTTCAAGAGCATATAGTAAATATAAATTATCAGTACCACAAGACATTAAAATTGGTGAAGAATATACAATTATTATCGACTACGCCTTACAATGTCCATTACGCTTTGGATATGTAGTGCGCACTAAACAATTTGATGATGAATTCTATTATGATGGTAATGATTTAGGTGCTACATATGCTGCAACAAAAACATCATTTGCTTTATGGGCACCAACAGCCACACGTGCAAAAGTAGAAATTAAACAAAATGATGTTGAAATTACACAAGAAATGAAACGCACAGATAAAGGGGTATACCGTGCTGAAGTGCAAGGTGATTTTGATGGCGCAAGCTATGTATATTTAGTGAAGGTGAATGGCGTTTGGGCAGAAGCAGTAGATCCATATGCCAAAAGTTGTAATGCCAATAAACAACGAGGTTTTATTTTAAATCCAAAACGTACAACTATGGATTTACATAATGCAGATTTGCCAAGAATCGAATCATATACAGACATTGTTGTATATGAAACACATGTTCGTGATTTTACAAAACAATTTCCACATCCAAATGCTGGAAAATTCTTAGGTTTGACATTGGAAGGGTTTAAAACACCAAATGGTCATGAAGCAGGTTTTGATTATTTAAAATCACTAGGAATAACGCATTTGCAATTACAACCAGTTAATGATTATACATCTGTAGATGAATTGAATATTGATCCATATTATAACTGGGGTTATGATCCAGGACACTATAACTGCCCAGAAGGTAGTTATGCAATGGACCCAAACGATCCATATAGTCGTGTAAATGAATTGAAGATAGCTATTTCTAAATTACATAAAGCAGGAATTCGTGTGATTTTAGATGTTGTTTATAATCATATGCAAAGTCAATTGAATTCAGATTTTGAAAAGATTGTACCAAACTACTATTTCCGTTTATCAGAAAATGGTAGACCTAGTAATGGTTCTTTCTGTGGAAATGACTTCGATTCTACCCGTTTAATGGCTCGTAAATTTATTGTTGACTCAATTGCTATGTGGATGAATGATTATGGTGTAGATGGATTCCGTTTTGATTTAATGGGTATTTTAGATGTAGAAACAATGAATCAAATTCATAAAACAGCGAAAAATATCAATCCAAATGTCTTCTTACATGGTGAAGGTTGGAATATGCCAACCATTTTACCAGATGAATTAAAAGCTACATTATCCAATCAAGGTAAATTAGAAGGAATTGGACAATTCAATGATTTCTTTAGAGAACATGTTAAAGGGAAATCAAGTGAACACGAAATCATGGTAAAAGGTTTCTGTACTGGAGATATTAACTATATTCATGCCATTCCAGCGTGTATGTCAGGATGCGTTATGAATAAACCAGGATTTGTACGTATTTTCGATTCTCCTGAAAAATCAACAAACTATGTAGAATGCCATGATAATGGTACAGTTTGGGATAAGATGAAAGTATGTAATAGTGGAGAAGATAATGCGACACGTATTCAACGTCAAAAGATGATGTTAGGTATTATATTATTATCACAAGGGGTTCCATTTATTCATAGTGGACAAGAATTCTGTCGTACTAAAAATGGGGTTCAAAACTCTTATGCATCTAGCGATTTAATCAACCGTATTGATTGGGATCGTAAAGATAAATATGATCTAGTTGTAGATTATACAAAAGATATGATTCAATTACGTAAGCGTTTGGCTGCGTTGCGTATGCGTACCCAAGAAGAGATTGAAAAACATGCGCAATTCACGATTATTGATAATCGCTTAATTGAATACACTTTAAAAAATGTAGCTGCATATGGTGAATATGAAGAAATTAAGATTTATGTAAATGCCACAAAAGATGTTATTACTCATTCATTAAAAGATATGTATGAAGTATTAGCTAATGGTAATGGTTTAGTTACGGAAACAACCTTTGTGGATCAATTGGAGATTTCACCATTAAGTATTACTGTATTAGCAAAGAAAGGTCTAAATTGATGTGTACCCAGAATCCTGGACACGTTAAATTTTAGTTTTAAACCTAGCATGTGGATGCTAACCTGTATTGGACAGGTGGCATCCATTTTGTTTTTGGAGAGTGTAATATATGAAAATTTGCAATATACAATTTACTTTTTTCTTAATACAAATTTAATGCAACAAAAAGGATGCTAACGCACAATTTATATCTAGTGTGAAATAATTATTATAGTAGATGATTAGAGGTATTAATATGGGACGAATTAGAAAACGTTTATCTTCATCTCAAATTATTATATTTGGTTTTGCTATAGCAATCCTAATCGGAAGTTTATTATTAACAATTCCAATTTCTACAAAAGATGGTAATGGTACAAGTTTTATAGATGCCTTATTCACAGCAACCTCAGCAGTTTGCGTTACAGGACTGGTTGTTCACGATACAGCGACATATTGGAGTGTTTTTGGACAAGGATTAATTATGATTATGATTCAAATTGGAGGTATGGGAATTGTAACGATTGCTGTTGCAATTTCCATGTTATCTGGGAAACATATTGGTTTAAAACAGCGTAGTACTATGCAAGAAGCAATATCTGCTCATAAAGTTGGAGGTATTGTTCGGATGACTGGATTTATTATTAAAATGACAATCATCTTCGAACTTTTGGGATTAATAATCATGGCACCAACTTTCTGTAAAGAGTTTGGAACGATAAAAGGGATATGGTATTCCTTGTTTCACTCTATTTCAGCATTTTGCAATGCTGGATTTGACTTGATGGGAGTAAAAGAACAATATTCTTCTCTTACATTTTTTGCGAATCACCCAATTATCAACTTTACTGTTATGTCATTAATTATTATTGGTGGAATTGGTTTTATGACATGGGATGATATTATAAAACATAAATTTAATATACGGAAATATCGCATGCAAAGTAAAGTTATTTTAATGACTACTACATTGTTAATAGTATTTCCAGCAATATACTTTTATTTCTTTGAATTTCAAAACATGCCAATACATATACGTATCATGAGTTCTCTATTTCAATCAATTACACCGAGAACTGCTGGATTCAATACGGTTGATTTAACTATAATTAGTGAGGTTGGCTTAGCCATTATAATTATACTTATGCTTATAGGTGGATCTCCAGGTTCAACTGCCGGTGGTATGAAAACTACAACGATTGCGGTTATGCTTTCTACAGCAATCTCTGTATTCCGCCGCAGAGAACATACACATTTTTTTGGACGCAGAGTGAATGAAGAAACTGTTAGAAATGCAGGGACTATTTTAATGTTGTATGTAATTTTGTTTTTAACAGGAGGTTGTATTATTAGTTGCATTGAGGATCTTCCATTACTTAGTTGTTTGTTTGAAACAGCATCAGCAATCGGAACGGTAGGATTGACTTTAGGAATCACAACAAAGTTAGGAATCATTTCTAAGATGATTTTAATCTTTTTAATGTATGTTGGCAGAGTCGGTAGTTTAACCTTGATATTCTCAGCTATTTCTAGTAATCAAGGAAATACAGCACGATTTCCACAAGAAAAAATAACGGTGGGATAAGGAGAAAAATATGAAATCTATATTATTAATTGGACTTGGACGTTTTGGTACGCATATTGCTATGAAACTTAATGAATTAAATCATGAAGTAATGGCAATTGATAACAATGAAGAAAGAGTTAATGCAGCACTTTCATATGTTACTAACGCTCAAATTGGTGATAGTACTAATGGAGAATTCTTATCTTCTTTGGGCATTAGTAATTTTGATGCCTGTATCGTTGCTATTGGTGACAATTTCCAAAACTCTTTAGAAACAGCTTATTTATTGAAAGAATTAGGAGCAAAAAAAGTTATTGCTAGAGCATCTAGAGGCGTGCAAGAGAAATTTTTACTTCGTAATGGTGCGGATGAGGTAGTTTATCCAGAAAAGCAGTTAGCAGCATGGACAGCTATCCGTTGTACTTCAGAACATATTCGAGATTATATTGAATTGGATTCTGATTACTCTATTATAGAACTAAGTATTCCAGATGAATGGGATGGAAAAACAATTATTCAGCTAGATATTCGTAGAAAATATGGAATTAATATATTGGGAATAAGAGAATATGGAAAACTTAATATGAATATGTTACCTAGTACTGTTCTTAATAAAGGAAAAACGATTTTAGTTCTTGGTCCTCATAAAGCTGTTCAAAAGTGTTTCCATATTTAAAGAAGTAATTTGAGGTAATTTTGATGAAAGATATTGTTGTATTGATGTTGCTTATTATAATGGCAATTTTGTTTGCTTATTACCTTTTAAAAAAACTAAATGCTATTATTAGTGAAACGTTTCGTTTGCAATCTACTGAAAATGCAGTTAAAGGTTGTGTTATCAAAATAGGAACTACAAGAAAATCATTATTTGATTCTACAAAATCTGCATTAGATCAGTGTTCACAACTACATCCTAATATAGAGTATGTTTTTTCTATAAGTAATGTTAATCATCTTCTTTGGAAATTATATATTGGAAGAATTGATATCATATTATTGTCTGAAAAACATATCAAGAAAATAAATAAAGGCTTTTCATCTTTTCATGTTCCATATCGTATTAATAAAAAAGACAAAATACAAATTCGTACAGAGGGTGAGGAAGAGAATAGGTGTTATGTTGTTTGGAATCCATCCATTACATCTAGAGAAAGGGATAGAGTTTTGTTCTATATTGAAAATGATCAAAACAGTATACGTAGTGGTTACTATGAATGCGTAGAATGATTCATTTAATTTGCTTTAAAATAAAGCCCGTAAGGGCTTTTTAAGTATAGATTATGAAATAAATGAATTATATTCTGCATCTTGAAAAACAAGCGCATACTCATTATTACTTACACGATTGTATCTTCTCATTTGGTATTAAATGACAGTTTTTATGGTATAATTGATAAAAATCAAGAAGGTGGCTGCTATGAATTTTGTAGACAAAGGAAAATTAAAAATTTTCTTCGGATATACTGAAAATATAGGGAAAACACAAGCTATGCTTAAAGCAGCATGGATTGCTAAAGAACGAGGTGTGGATGTTGTGGTTGGATATATCGCTGCAAATGTTTCTGAACAGATGATAGAACAACTTTCACAATTTGAAATGTTAGATTTAGGAAAGGGCCGCATATTCGATATTGATCGAGCATTAGAAAGAAAACCTGAATTAATATTAATTGATGAACTGGCACATACAAATAATTTTAACAGCCGCCATAAACATCGATATCAAGAAGTGGAAGAACTTCTTAACAATGGAATAGATGTGTATACAACAATTAATGTCGGAAATATTGAAAGTCTTCGAGATTTGGTTGCATCGATTACTGGAATTAGTGCATGGGAAAGTATTCCAGATTTTGTGTTTGATAATGCGGATCAAGTAGAATTAATTGATGCTGAACCGCAGGAAATAATCGAACATTTAAAAGAAAAAAACACCGCAGAATCTAGACTTTCTTTTGAACAATTATCAGCATTGCGTGAAATAGCTCTTAGAAGATGTGCAGATAGGGTAAAACATGTTTTTGAACGTACACAGGATAAAAAAGCATTCCATACAGATGAGCATATTCTTGCGTGTTTATCGTCTGCTCCATCTAATGCCAAAATTATTCGCACAGCAGCTCGTATGGCAAAAGCATTTAATAGTCAGTTTACTGCTCTATTTGTAGAAACATCAGATTTTGTAACGGAAACAAAAGAAAATAAGCAACGTCTTCGTGAAAATCAAAGATTGGCACAACAGCTTGATGCAAACATTGAAACTGTTTATGGTGATGATG
The DNA here is from genome assembly GCA_017473265.1 of Erysipelotrichaceae bacterium. Taxonomy (GTDB): domain Bacteria; phylum Bacillota_I; class Bacilli_A; order Erysipelotrichales; family Erysipelotrichaceae; genus RGIG4607. The sequence goes on from JAFULQ010000008.1 coordinate 60,346, forward strand.
TTCCCTATCAAATTGCGGAGTTTGCTCGTCTTTCAGGAATTACAAAAATTGTTCTTGGCCGTAGTGCTGTAACACGAAAAAACTTTTTAGGAAAACAAACGCTAACAGAGCAACTTCTTGCTTATGCACCCGAAATAGATATTCATATCATCCCTGATAGAAGTACGGATATTGCGTATAAGCATAAAAAAACGAAAAGCTTAAGAAAAAATGAAATATTAAAAAATGGAATCATCAGTGTAGCTATTTTTGCAGGTACTACATTACTCAGTATTCTATTTGAACATTTAGGATTTACAGATTCTAATATTATCATGGTATATATTTTAGGAGTGCTATTGACATCTATTGTAACGTCTCATCAAATCTACAGTTTGGTTTCTTCTGTGGCTAGTGTAGTAATATTTAATTTCTTATTTACTGCTCCAAGGTTTTCTCTAGAGGCTTATGGAACTGGATATCCAGTGACCTTTGTAATTATGTTTTTAACAGCTTATATTACTGGAACTTTTGCAATACGTTATAAAGCACAGGCTGGTCAATCTGCAAAAATAGCACATAGAACAAAAATACTGTTTGATACAAATCAAATGCTTTCTAAATTAAATGGAAAAGATGAAATTTTTCAAGCTACAGCGAAACAAATTCAAAAATTATTAAATCGTAATATCGTTATTTATGAAAATGAAAATGGTTATTTAAAGAATCCATATTTTTCTTTAGTAAATGAAAACGAAAACTATTTTTATGATTTTGAAAGTGAAGGTATTACTGCTAAATGGGTGATGACAAATAACCAAATTGCTGGTGCAACTACGGATACACATGCACATGTACAGTATTTATATCTTGCTGTTCGTATAAATGATCATGTTTATGGTGTGTTGGGTATCGATGCTAAAGAATCTCCTCTTGATGCATCTGAACATAGTATTGTGATTTCTATTTTAGGTGAGGCTGCATTAGCATTAGAAAATGAAAAAAATGCTCGTGAAAAAGAGGAAGCAGCTGTATTAGTAGAGAGCGAACAACTTCGCGCAAATCTATTACGTGCAATATCTCATGACCTTCGTACTCCATTGACTTCTATTTCTGGAAATGCTAATAATTTGATGGCAAATGGTAAAAGTTTTGATGAAAAAACAAAACAGCAGATGTATGCAGATATTTATAATGACTCAATGTGGCTTATTGATTTAGTTGAAAATTTATTATATGCTACACGAATTGAAGATGGACGAATGAAACTTCAAACTTCTGCAGAGCTTCTTAGTGAAATTGTTGAAGAATCGATTCAAAGAATTAGGCCGAAGGCAAACAATCATTTGTTGAATGTATCCCATATGGATGATTTGTTGTTAGTAAAAGCAGATGCCAAACTTGTTGTACAGGTTGTTACTAATATAATTGATAATGCGTTAAAATATACACCAAGTGGAACTTCAATCTCAATTATTACAAAGAGAGTCAATGATTTGGCTGAAATACAAATTGCTGATACTGGTAATGGCATTTCAGATAAGGATAAACAACATATTTTTGATAAATTTTATTGTGGAGACAATAAAGTTGCGGATAATCGCCGCAGTTTGGGTCTAGGTCTATTTCTATGTAAAGCAATTATTCAGGCACATGGAGGAACCATTTCTGTTTCGGATAATTTGCCACATGGAACAATATTTACCTTTACCCTTCCGTTAGAGGAGGCTTCTTATTATGAATAGTTTTCAAATATTGGTTGTTGAAGATGATAAACCCGTTAGAAATCTAATTACAACTACATTAAAAGCTAATAACTATCGTTATATTACTTCAATAAATGGGGAAAGTGCTATTATGGAAACGGCTTCGCACAATCCTGATATTATTCTATTGGATTTAGGTTTACCGGACGTTGATGGTGTTGAAGTAATAAAACGTATTAGAAGTTGGTCGAATATTCCTATTATTGTTATTAGCGCCCGAAACGAGGATAGCGATAAAATTGATGCACTAGATGCTGGTGCTGATGATTATTTGACAAAACCATTTTCTGTTGATGAACTTCTTGCGCGACTTCGTGTCACTCAAAGACGGTTGGCTTTGATGCAAAATAGCAACATACAAGAATCATGCTATGAAAATGGGCAACTCCGTATTGATTATGCAAAACGTTGTGTCTATTTGGCACAGGAAGAATTACGTTTAACGCCAATCGAATATAAACTCTTATGCTTACTTGCAAAAAATACAGGCAAGGTATTAACGCATAAATATATTCTGACCAATGTATGGGGCAATAGTCTAGACTCTAATGTTGGTTCTCTGCGTGTATTTATGGCAACATTAAGAAAAAAATTAGAAAAGAATTCTAATTCTTTACAGTACATCCAAACCCATATTGGTATAGGTTATCGTATGATGCGAGTAGAATAAGAAAATACTTAATAATAAATGAAAAGTAGTTTGAATATACGATTTAGAAAATAGAATATAATATCAGATATGACAGTAATAGCTCATAGAGGGATTGATATGAATGGACATACTTTTTAGATGTTTATAATAATTCGATTATTGCATGGGATATTTCAGAAAAACATGAAGATATCAAACCATATTACACATTCTAATTTAAATTCATAACTATAATGCATATTATAAAAATACCCTTCTTACTGGCTTGTCCAGTAAACAGGGTACATATCAAACTGATCTTTCTTTTATATATGCCAAAAACTGTGTACGTAGCTGCATAGAACGCTTACTGGATATTGGAATACGAATATCATTATCCAATAGTAGATACAATTGTGAGAATGCTTTAATGTATTGCATATTCACGATGTAAGATTGATGAGGCATTATGAATATTGAGGTATCCAATACAGTGTATAATTCCTTGATTTTCTTATGTGTAATATATGTAGTGGTAGTTGTGTGGACAAAGGTAACTCTTTGAAGATAATTATCATATTTGGAAAAGTGTTCAAAATAGATAATGTTCGCAAATGGTATTTGAATGCCGTGTTCTAAATATAGTATTTCCATACCATCATTATATGATGGAAAAATAGTTTCACAACATTTGTAACACATCCTGCAAAAAATAGGATAAAGTTGATAAAAAAGTCAAATACTATGGTATATAAGTACAAATCACTCCGTACTTCGATTGTGTACAATTATGGTAAGGGTAGTGATAGTATGTTTGGAAGTAATTTAAAAGATGTAAGAAAAGCAAGAAGATTGACACAACAAGAACTTGCGACACTAGTAGGTGTTTCAAAGACAACAATTTCTGGTTGGGAAACTGGTGCAAATTTGCCAGCATCACAAACCTTAATTTTACTTGCGAAAACGTTACATACATCTATTGATTATTTAGTTGGATTATCTACACCAAGTACGATTAATACAGATGGTTTAAGTGAAAGTGATATTCGTAAATTACAAATGTTTGCGGACATTATGAAAGAATAAGTGAACTACATATAGTAATATGTAGTTTTTTTTATGGAGGAAATATGCAAAAAGTGTTTTTCATGAGCAATCAAACCATTTTATATTTACCAATTGATGAAATTATTTTTATACAATGGAGGAATCGTAAATTGTATGTACATACCAAAGATACCATTTATCCAGTGAGTGGATATTTAAAACAATATACGTATTTATTGAAACATCATTTTAAGAAAATTAACAGAAATACTATGATTAATTATAATGTTATAACATATATTGACAAATAAGACCTTTTCGATATAATATGCTCGAAAGGAGAATGTGTATGAAACTGCAATATAGAACAGGTGAAAGACCATTATGGAGTCAGTTGTATGATATTTTATTATCTCGCTTGGACAGTGGAATGTATCCAATTGGTAGTATTATTCCAACGGAGAAAGACTTTATGGATGAGTTTGAGATTTCGCGAATCGTTGTTCGTCAAGCAATGGATAAACTATTAATGGAAGAACGTATTCAACGTATTCGTGGTAAAGGTACGATTGTATTAGAACCAAAAGAAAAATTATCAACATCTTTTGTGTCTAGTTTACATGGTATTAGTGAAAGTAAAAATTACAAGAATCGCAAAGTAATATCTTTTACTAAAGAAATGGCTCCACAGGAAGTGTATGATTTTTGGCAAATTCCTAATCAATCGTTATGGTGTTTAATTCGTTGTACATACCTAAAAGATAAGGTAGTGAATCGCTTTATATCGTATTATCATCCAAATGTTCCAATATCAGATGAAGATAATTATCAAGAATCCATTTATGAATTATTGGCACAAAAAGGTTATGAAATTACTCAAGTTACCGATACAATTACTGCTGGACTTATCAATAAAGAAGATCAAGAATATTTCCAGAAAGATTTGTGTGCCGTAGTATATCGAACACGCACAAGTTATCACTTAGAGTTGCCAGTTGAATATACATACTCAACATATTTGGCAGATGGTTATCAATTAACCATTGAAAATCAATAGAAAGGGTAAAAGATATGTTTAACAAAGGAATTGATATTACGCCAACGTATAATCCATTAAGTTATGAATTAGGAGAAAATACGTTTGGTCCAACACCGGAAGTTCGTCATTTATCAGACATTCGTAGAAGTTTAATGGATCCAAATTGTGAAGGACCTGAAGATTTATATGCAATTGTTATGGGCATTGGTAGAAAAGAAGATAAAGCTGCCATGGATGAACGTAATTTATTGTTCGCAAGTTGTAACTATAACTTTGGAACTATGGGAAAGGAACCTGTTCGTTCTCAAGGTCATATTCATTCAGTGAGTGCATCTTGTAATGATTCTACATGTGAATTATATGAAATCTGGGAAGGTGAAGCTATTATCTATATGCAAGAATATGTGAAAGATAATCCAGGTAGATGTTTCGCGATTCGTGCTAAAAAAGGTGAAGTGGTTATTGTTCCACCAAGTTGGGGACATCAAACAGTGAATGCTAATATTCATGCGCCAATGGTATTTGGTGCTTGGTGTGTAAAAGATTATGGTTTTGATTATGATGATGTACGTGCACACAAAGGGTTAGCGTATTATCCTATGGTGGAAAATGAAGAAGTAAAATGGGTTAAAAATGAAAACTATAATGAATCTACCTTAATCGAACGTTCTCCACGTATCTATACAGAATTTGGTATTGACCCATCTAAGTCAATTTATGAACAATTTGTAGAAAATCCAGATATGATGTTATTTGTTTCTAGGCCAGAAACGGCTAAAGAAAAATGGTTACACTTTGAACCTTAGGAGATAAAAATGAAATATAGTAAATTTGAACCAAATTATGTAAAATTCCCAACACTAAAAGTAGAAGGCGCTACTGAAAAAGATGTATGGGTAGGTTATGAAGCTATCGTAGAAGAATTAAAACAATATGAAGGGAAAACCATTGTTGTGGATACTTATCCAGGTGTAAGAGATACAGAAATTTTACATGCATTACAACAAGGTTTAAAGCCAAATACGATTGTAACAAGTATTGATTGTTTCTATGAAAAAGATGAATTAACACGTCGTATGCAATCTCATTTAACAGATGATAGAGTTTTTGGTGTTATGTACTATGGTAATGTCATTGACTTTATGGATGAAAGTTTAATTAAACGTTACCAAGAATTATTAAAAACAAGAACAGGTACTACATTAATCTATGGTTTTGGGGCTTCTTTAATTTGTGAAGGTGATGTTGTTGTTTATGCAGACTTAGCTCGTTGGGAAATTCAACAACGTTATCGTTCTAAAGAAATGGGTAACTATAAGTGCGATAACTTCGATGAAGATACATTACGTAAATACAAGCGTGCTTTCTTTATTGAATGGAGAATTGCAGATAAACACAAACGCAATTTAATGGATCGTATTGACTATGTATTAGATACAAACAAAAAAGATGATCCTAAGATGATTACAGGTGATATTTTCAGAAGTGCATTACGACAAGCATCTGTTCGTCCATTTAGAACAACTCCATATTTTGACCCAGGTGTATGGGGCGGACAATGGATGAAAGAAGTTTGCCAATTGGATAAAGAGGAAAAGAACTTCGCATGGAGCTTTGATGGAGTACCTGAAGAAAATAGTTTATTACTAGATGTGTGTGGTAATGTCATTGAAATTCCATCTATCGATGTTGTATTCTATCAACCAAGACAATTATTGGGTGAAAAAGTATTTGCTAGATTTGGTGCTGAATTCCCAATTCGTTTTGACTTCTTAGATACAATTGAAGGACAAAGTTTATCATTACAAGTACATCCAAATCGTGACTATATTCAAAAATTATGTGGTATGCCATATACACAAGATGAAAGTTACTACATCTTAGAAGCGGTAGAAGGTGCTAGTGTATATTTAGGTATTAAAGAAGGCGTAAATCCTGAGGAAATGATTGAAGCATTACGCGATGGTCAAAAAGGAATTTCATTCCCAGCAGAAAAATTTGTTAACAATTTCCCTGCTAAAAAACATGACCACTTCTTAATTCCGGCTGGAACAGTACACTGTTCAGCACCAGGTTGTATGGTATTAGAAATTAGTGCTACACCATATATTTTCACATTCAAATTGTGGGACTGGGATCGTTTAGGAATGGATGGCTTACCTCGTCCAGTACACGTTGAACATGGTAAACACAATATTCGCTTTGACCGTACAACAGAATGGGTAAAAGAAAACTTAGTTAACCATTTCATTACATTACATGATGATGAAGTATACAAAGAAGAACATACAGGTTTACATGAATTAGAGTTCATTGAAACAAGACGTTTCACAACATCTACTGAAGTAACATTATGTACAAAAGAATCTGTTAATGTATTGAACTTAATTGATGGACATAGTGCAGTTGTAGAAAGTTTAGATGGTTCATTTGCGCCATATGAAGTACACTATGCTGAAACATTCATTGTGCCAGAATCAGTGAAGAACTATCGTATTCGTTCATTAGATGGTAATGAAATTAAAGTTATTCAAGCATATGTAAGGGTATAAATTTTATACCCTTTTTTTATTTGATATATTATAATGAAACTTGTTAGGAGGGATACATATGTTTCAAAATGAGTGGACACCAATTCTAAAACATGAATTTGAACAAGAATATTTTAAAAAATTAGCGACTTTTGTTCATGAAGAATATGAAACAAAAACCATCTTTCCTCCAAAACCATGGGTATTTAGTAGTTTTGAACATACCAATCTAAAAGATGTGAAAGTGGTTATTCTAGGACAAGATCCTTATCATCAACCCAATCAAGCACATGGTATGTGTTTCTCCGTACAAAAAGGAGTAAAAATACCACCTTCATTAGTGAATATCTATAAAGAAATCAATAGTGATTTAGGCTTGCCAATACCAAGTCATGGTTTCTTAATGCATTGGGCAAAACAAGGGGTATTATTACTTAATACTGTATTAACAGTAGAATATAATAAAGCATTTTCTCATAGAGGTATGGGATGGGAAGTGTTTACGGATCATATCTTGCAACAATTGAATACTTTAGATCAACCAATTGTTTTCTTATTATGGGGAAAACCTGCGCAACAAAAAGCACAATTTTTAAATAATCCGAAACATTTAGTGTTAAAGGCAGCACATCCATCGCCATTAAGTGCGTATAATGGATTCTTTGGCTGTAAACACTTTTCTAAAACGAATGATTTTTTAGTACAACATGGTTGTACTCCGATTGATTGGAGGGTGTAGTATGTTTCAAAATTCACATGAAGTTATCGAATATATTACCAAACGAACAAAACGTGATTATGGTTTATCCGAATTTAAACAATATATAGAAAAAACGGGGAATCTACAATATCGATTGAAATGTATTCATGTAGGAGGAACAAATGGAAAAGGTAGTACTACTAACTATTTACGTTCCATTTTACAGGCCAATGGATATACAGTTGGTACTTTTACTTCACCTCATTTAGAAAGTCATCATGATCGTATTCGTATTAATGATGTATCTATTTCTGATGAAGATTTGGTACGTTTTGCGAATACCTATTATCAAGATTGGGAACAATATGGATTAACCATGTTTGAAATTGATATGTTTATTTCTGTTATGTACTTTTTAGAACATGATGTTGATTTTGTTATCTATGAAGTAGGCTTGGGTGGAGAATTAGATGCGACCAATATTATCAAACCATTGGTTTCTGTAGTCACAAATATTGGTTATGATCATATGGATTATCTAGGTAATACGTTAGAATTAATTAGCCAAGCAAAGGCAGGTATTATTAAAGAAAAAACACCATTTATCACAGCTGAACGTAAACAAGCTTGTGTGAATGTTTTTCAACAAACTTGTATGCATAAACAAGCTCCTTTCATCATGTTAGAAGATGCGTACAATGTACAATATGGTAGTGATATTTTCTTTGACTATAAGAATTTTCATGATGTACATTTAGAAACGCCAGCTAAATATCAAGTGTCAAATGCGTCTGTTGCATTAGAAACTTGTTTACAACTTCGTAAATTAGGAGTAGCTATTTCTGATGAAGCGATTTATACAGGTTTAAGTAGTGCTATGTGGAAAGGTCGTTTTGAAAAAGTTTCTAACAATCCATTAGTGTATATTGATGGTGCACATAATGAACATGGTATGCAAGCATTAGTTGATACTCTTAAAAATGTGAATGTGCCAATTACAGTAGTATTCTCAGCTTTAAGAGATAAAGAAACAGATACGATGTTAGAAATGTTATTACAAGTAACAAATGATGTCATTGTGACTGAATTTGAATTCTATCGTGCAAAATCCGCAACTGCATTAGCAGGCAACTATCCTGTAAAGGTGATTACACCTTGGCAAGATGCGATTGGGTATGCGCTTGAACACCATCAAGGAATGGTTATGATAACAGGTTCACTATATTTTATTAGTGATGTACGTATGTATTTTAAAGAAAGGGGATGGATTCAATAATGGTTCTATTCTCACAAATTGCATGTTTATTAGTCATAGTAGCATTGGGATTGTTTGTGTTTAAAAAATATCCAATCAAACTACAATTGCGTGAAATGGTTTTAGCTTCTTTGTTTGTAGTACTAGCTTTAGTGGTATCCTATTTTTCCATTATGATACCGTTATTTGGCTTTCCTAGTTTAAAGTTAAGTTTATCTCAAATTCCTTTAATGTGTTTAGGGATGTTATTGGGTCCAAGCTATGCTTTTATTGCGGGGGTTATCTATGATTTGTTAGGATTGGTTATCAATCCAACATCCTTTCCTTTTCTAGGATTTACTTTAAACAATATTTTGGTTTGTGTGATTCCTGCTTTATGGTATCAACATAAACATTCCAAAAAGAATATCTTAACTATTTCTATGATGGTAGGTATCATAAGTACAATTGTATTTACTATTTATTTATGGACATATACAGATTCTGTGGCTTTTATTGATAAGTATATGGAATTAACGGTACAAATGAAGATGGGTATTACAATTGCATTTATTATTTTTATGATTCTTACAATGGTAGTACTTGGATTGTGGATATCTAAGAAACAAGATGAAGAAATGTTACAGTGGATGTTTTGTTTGCTTATGATTGAAGTATTCATTCATTTATGTTTAACTCCATTGTGGTTAGAAATTATGTATGGAATTCCATATATGGTCAATTTCTTTATGCGTATTATTAAAACAGTAGTGGTCATCCCTTTATTTAGTATTCTAGGTTTGCCGATTGTTAAATTATCTAAACGTTTGTATAAAGGGGTGTAATATGGATACTTTCTATCAATGGATAAAAGAATGTAAACGCATTGTTTTCTTTGGTGGTGCAGGTGTCTCTACTGAAAGTGGAATACCTGATTTCCGTAGTGCGAAAGGTATTTATCAAACAACACCTGAAGAGATGGTATCCCATCATTACTTTATGGAACATCCAAAAGAATTCTATGCGTTCTATAAAGATAAAATGGTATATCCAAATGCGAAACCGAATATTACACATGAAATATTGGCTAAACTAGAACAACAAGGAAAGTTATCTTGTATTATTACGCAAAATATTGATGGCTTACATCAAAAAGCGGGTAGTCAAAAGGTAATTGAATTGCATGGTTCAGTGTTGCGTAATTATTGTATGAAATGTCATAGATTTTATGATGTGGATAAAGTGTTGGATAGTGAAATTCCCTATTGTGAATGTGGTGGTATGATTAAGCCAGATGTGGTTTTGTATGAAGAAAATTTGAAAAAAGAGGATATAGATAATGCTTTATACGAAATTGAACATGCGGATATGTTAATTGTGGCAGGGACATCATTATCCGTATATCCTGCTGCTGGAATGATTCGTTATTTTAGAGGGAAGTATTTAGTGTTAATCAATAAAACAAAAACGGATTTTGATCAGTATGCGGATTTGGTTATCTATGATTCGTTAGGAAATGTCTTCAAAAATATAGGGTGTGAATAACACTCTTTTTCTATAAAATAGTTTGTGAAAAAAATAATTAGTGATTGACAATTATTTCACAAGTAGTACAATAGATGTGGAAATAAATCTAAAGGAGATATAAATATGACAAAAATTATTGGAAGTCCTACTCGTTATATTCAAGGTAAAGGTGAACTTAAGAATTTAGCGAAACGTGCAAGTGTGATTGGGGATCATTTATTTATCTTAGTTGATAAAAACATTAAAGATATTGTATTGCCTGCAATTGAAGCTGGTATGGGTGATACAAAATACGATGTGGTTGAATTTAATGGCGAATGCTGTATGACAGAAATCAATCGTGTTATTGATGTATTAAAAGAAAAAGGTGGAAATGTTGTAATTGGTGTCGGTGGAGGTAAAACTCACGATACAGCAAAAGCCGTTGGTTACTATACAAATCATCCAGTAGTAATTGTTCCTACTATTGCTTCTACTGATGCACCTTGTTCAGCGTTGTCTGTAATCTATACAGAAGATGGTGTGTTTGAAAAATACTTATTCTTACCAAGTAATCCTAATATCGTATTAGTGGATACTGAAGTAGTTTCTAAAGCGCCTGCTAGATTATTAGCTTCTGGTATTGGTGATGCATTAGCAACATATTTCGAAGCTAGAGCTTGTTGGTTAAGTGAAGCAGATAACTGTGTAGGTGGTAAACCAACAAAAACAGCTATGGCTTTAGCTAAATTGTGTTATGAAACATTATTAGAAGATGGTGTTTCTGCTTACTTAGCAGTTAAGAATAAAGTATGTACTAAAGCTGTAGAAAACATCATTGAAGCAAATACATACTTAAGTGGTATTGGTTTTGAATCTGGTGGATTAGCTGGTGCTCATGCGGTTCATAATGGTTTAACAGCAATCGAAGAAACTCATAAATTCTACCATGGTGAAAAAGTAGCGTTCGGTACTTTAGTTCAATTGGTATTAGAAAATGCTCCAATGAACGAAATTAAAGATGTTGTGTACTTATGTCAACAAATTGGTTTACCTACAACATTAGCTGAATTAGACGTTACTGAAGTAAAACCAGAAGAAATTATGGAAGTTGCGAAATTAGTATGTGCTGATGGGGATACAGTTGGTAATATGCCATTTGCAGTAACTCCTGAAGATGTATATGCGGCTATTTTAGCAGCTGATGAAGTTGGTAAATATCTTAAAAAATAATTGAAAAAGTCACAGTGAAAACTGTGATTTTTTTATTGTAAAAATAATTGGTAAACATTACATGTGAATAAATACACAAAAAATGTAAACGATTTCATTTTTACCCTTTTCTAAAAATAAAAAAATAGTATAATAATAATTAGAATGAGAGGAGTAACTCTATGAGACAAAATAACATGTTGGCCATGATCCTTGCTGGAGGAAGAGGAACAAGGCTATACGACCTAACAAGTAAAATTGCTAAACCTGCAGTTTATTATGGTGGGAAATATCGTATTATCGACTTCCCATTAAGTAACTGTGCTAACTCTGACGTTGATGTAGTTGGTGTATTAACACAATATGAATCAGTATTATTAAATTCATATGTTGCACGTGACCATCGTTGGGGATTAGACGCTAAAGATAGCGGTGTGTTTGTATTACCTCCACGTGAAAAAGATAGCGGATTTGGATTGTACCGTGGTACAGCTGATGCTATTACTCAAAATATCGATTTCATCGATCAATTTAATCCTGAATATGTATTAATCTTATCAGGTGACCATATCTATAAGATGGACTATGCAAAAATGTTAGCTCATCATAAAGCTAACAACGCTGATTTAACAATCGCTGTATTAGAAGTTCCTATGAAGGAAGCTAGCCGTTTCGGTATCATGAATACAGATGAAACAGATCGTATTGTTGAATTCGAAGAAAAACCAGCTCAACCTAAGAGCAACTTAGCTTCTATGGGTATCTATATTTTCAACTGGAATTTATTACGTGATTCTTTAATTCGTGATGAAGCTAATGATGCTAGTGCTCATGACTTTGGTAAGAATATCATTCCTGAATTCTTAGATACAGACAAACGTGTTTACGCTTGGAAGTTTGATGGATATTGGAAAGATGTTGGAACTATTAGTTCATTATGGGAAGCTAATATGGACTTATTAGATACAGCTAATGGTTTAGATTTATCTGATAATTCTTGGAAGATCTATACAGAAGATGTAGCTACTACTCCACAATTCATTACTGAAGATGCTGAAGTAGAAAATTCTTTAATTAACCAAGGTTGTGTAATCGCTGGTGAAGTTAAAAACTCTGTTATTTTCACAGATGTAACAATTGAAAAAGGTGCTGAAGTTAAAGACTCTGTTGTTATGCCTAATGTAGTAATCGAAGAAGGCGCTGAAGTTCGTCGTGTAATCATTGCTGAAGGTGTAAGAATCGGTAAGGGTGTTAAACTTGGTTCTAAAGATGGCGAAATCGAATTGATTGCGCAAGATAGACTATAGGAGGTAGAGAATATGTTAGATGCTTTAGGAATTGTATCATTTGAAAATGATGGTATTCTAGTTGAAGGTTTAATGAAATATCGTCCTATCCCTGCTATTTCTTTCCTTGGTAGATATCGCTTAATTGACTTTGTTATGTCTAACATGACAAATTCAGGTGTTTCAAATTTAAAAGTATTTGTTAAAAAACAACCTCGTTCTTTAATTGAACACTTAGGAACAGGTCGTCATTACAATATCAACTCTAAACGTGGTAAATTACAAATCCTTTATGGTGAGTCTAATGAACTTACAACAGGTATTTATAACCACGATATCAATGCATATGTACAAAATATGCAATTTATTGAAGACAGTAAAGAAAAATATGTAATCATCGCTCCTGGTTATGTAGTAAATGCTATGAACTATGCAGATGTATTAGATGCACATATCGCTAATGGTGCTGATATTACTGTTGTTTACAAACAAGTGGATAATGCAGATAAAGCATACTTAGGATGCAATGCATTAGCTTTAGATGGTAACCGTGTTGGTGCTATCGCTACAAATATGGGTCAAGAAAAAGTTCGTAATATTTCTTTAGATACTTATGTAATGTCTAGACAATTATTCATGGACTTAGTTAACCAAGCTGCTGAAATCAGTTCTTTATATACATTCAAAGATGTATTATCTAGCTCTGTTTCTACATTAAGAGTAGAAGGTTACGAATATAAAGGATATTGCGCATGCATTAACTCTTTAGAACGTTACTATGAAGCAAATATGGAATTAACAGATTACAAAGTTGCGAAAGAATTATTCAATCGTGAATGGCCTATCCATACAAGAACAAATGACTCTGCTCCTACTTACTATGGTAAAGATGCAGAAGTTGAAAATAGTGTAATCGCTAATGGTTGCCGTATTGAAGGTGAAGTTGAAAACTGTATTATTGGTCGTGGTGTTACAATTTCTAAGGGTTGTAAGATTAAAGATTCAATCATTTTACCTGAAACATTTGTTGGTGAAGATACAGTGATTAAACATGCTGTAGTTGATAAGAAAGTTATCATTCAAAACGTTAAACAAATCGTTGGTGATGATGAACGTTTAGTTTACATTAAACGTAGAGATCGCATCTAAGAGGTGTTTTAGATGAGTTCAGTATTATTTGTTGCTTCTGAAGGCTTGCCATTTATTAAAAGTGGTGGATTAGCAGACGTTATTGGTTCTTTACCAAAAGAATTGGTTCGTAAGGGTGATGATGCTCGCGTTATTATGCCTTTATATTTAAAGATTGTGAACCAACACAAAGAAAACTTAGAAAAATTATGCACATTTGATGTACATTCTGGTAATTTACATACAGTTGCTACAATTTATACAACAGTAAGAGAAGGTGTTACATACTATTTCGTTGAACATCAAGGTTACTTTGAACGTGGTGGATTGTATGGTTATGATGATGATGGAGAACGTTTCGCATTCTTTACAAAAGCTGTATTAGAAATGTTAAATCAAATTGATTATTTCCCAGATATCGTTCACTGTCATGATTGGCATACAGGTATGTTAGCATTAATGTGTAAAGATCATTATGCTAATGATGAACGTTACCAAAATATGAAGCATGTTATGACAATTCATAACTTAGCATTCCAAGGTAACTTCTCAGCTGACTTATTGTACAACTGCTTAGGTATGGATATGAAGTACTATTTCGATGGTACAGTTCGTTTCCATAATGGTATTAGTTACTTAAAAGCTGGTATCTTATTCTCTGATAAGGTAACTACTGTTTCTGATACATATGCTCATGAAATTTTAACTAAAGAATTTGGTGAAAACATGGAAGGTGTATTAGAAAGTCGTGCTTGGGATTTAAGTGGTATCGTTAATGGTATTGACTGTGATTTATGGAATCCTAAGACAGATTCTTTATTAGCTAAAAACTATGATGTAAAGAGCTTTGTTGGTGGTAAAAAAGCTAACAAACGTGCTTTACAAGAAGCTATGGGCTTACGTGTTGCGGATGACGTATTATTAATTGGTATGGTATCTCGTTTAACATGGCAAAAAGGTGTTTATTTATTAGTTGAAAAAATGTATGAATTGATGGGTCAAGATGTTCAACTTGTTATCTTAGGTACAGGTGAAACTAACATCGAAAACGAATTCAAACAAATTGAATATCGTTTCCCTCGCCGTGCAGTTTACTATTGTGGATATAATGAAGAATTGGCTCACCAAATCTATGCTGGTTGTGATGCATTCTTAATGCCTTCATTATTTGAACCATGTGGTTTATCACAATTAATCTCTATGCGTTATGGTACATTACCAATCGTAAGAGAAACTGGTGGATTAAAAGATACAGTTATTCCTTATAACCAATACACTAAAGAAGGTACTGGTTTCACATTCGCTAATTTCAATGCGGATGAAATGATGAACATGATCAAATATTGTATCTATGTTTATTACATGCAAAAAGAAGACTGGAAGACATTGGTTGCGAATGCAATGAAAGCTGATGTTTCTTGGGAAGCTAGTTGCCGTAAATACTTTGAATTATACGATAGTATGTTCTAAGAAAAACAAATCAGGAGAAGATAATATAAAGTTATTTTCTCCTTTTTTAAGAAAATAAAGGGGGGTAAAATATGAAAGAAATTACAGTTAGAGTTACAGATCCAGTAGGATTACATGCCCGTCCTGCTACAATCGCTGTAAGTGCTGCTACTAAAGTTGGTTGTGATGTTACAATTGAATATAAAAATAGAGAAATTGATATGAAGTCTATTATGGCCGTTATGTCTTTAGGGATTCCTTCACAAGCAGATATTGTTATTAAATGTGAAGGTAAAGATGAAGAAGAAGCTATTCAAAAAATTGAAGAAACATTACGTACAAATAAAGTAATTGCATAATAACTAGGTGGAGAAATCCACCTTTTTCTATGATAAAATTTTAACGGTGATAAATATGTATAAAAAATACAGAGTGATTGATACTGGCTATGAGATGACTGGCACCATGGGAAGAGGCGAAACGTTTCGTTTTGATTATGAAGTGATTTTGTATGTGAAAAATAATTTTGTTGAAATGGTAGCGATGAATAAATATATTTCTCATCAAGATATTGAACGGTACTATCATATGAGTGTAGAAGAGTATTTGGAACATGAGATGGTCGCGTATCGTTGCAATCAAGAAGATATTGAATTTCGTTCATTAGAACCATTGAATAAGGATGGATATATTATTTGTAGAGAAATAACAGATTTTAGAGATTTGTCTTTGATAAAGCGAAAATGGGTATATAACAAAGCAATAGATGAGACACAAACAAAAGTTCTTTTTGAAAAATATATGAGTGCATATTATCCGAATGTAGGATATGAAGAAGTGAAATAAAGGGGATTGTTATTCAATCCCCTTTATATATTGCTTATGTGAATCTAGAATGTATTCTTCGATTAAGTGTTCATGATAGTTAATGACTAAATCTGTATCGAAATTGATTTCTTTTAATAATTTTTCAGCATATTCATGATTGCCTACATCAAATGAATAGTGAGCATCAGACCCCATGATAATTGGTACACGATATTGTTGGCAATATTGTAATACTGGTACGATTACATCTTTTGCATTGGATCTAAATGCACCTGGTTTTAAACTTGAGTTATTTAATTCAATTGCGACATGATATTTTTTTGCTTGTTTTACTACTGGTTCTGGATCAAAATCGTATCTAGCATCATCTGGATGTCCTAGAACTTTTAGATTTGGATTTTTTAATGCTTCTAAATAAGCGTTTGTATTTTCTTCTCTTGTTCCTGGGGCTAAACAAATCGTGTGTAAAGATGCGATTGCATAATCTAAACCAGGTAATACAAATTCTGGCATATTATCTACATTGCCTTCAGAGTCCATAATATTCAATTCAATACCTGCTAAGAAATTAACTCCATATACTTCTTTTGGGAAGTTTTTAATATTTGAGAAATGTAACCAAGTTGCAGAACCTTCTAATTCAGGTGCGTGATCACTTAGTCCATAATATTTTAATCCTTTTTCTTTTGCGATTTGTAAGTTTTCTTGTAATGTACTATATGCATGTCCACTAGAGATGGAATGTGTGTGAATGTCAATTAAGTCTTTCATAAGATACCTCTTTCTTTGTTGTATTATATCATAGGTATATTCATTGAAAAAAGTAGAAGAATTTGTTATCATATATGAAACTGATGAAAAGGAAAGAGTTTAAGCAAACTTGTAAGAGAAGACTAGTTGGTGGAAATGTCGCTTGTGTTGTTTAAAGGAATGCACCTTGGAGGGCTAATACGATATGTAGTATTAGACGTTGATGGCGTTAACATGTAAAGTGGAACATATTAATGTTCAAATAGAGTGGAACCGCGTTGATACGTCTCTTGTTAGAGGCGTTTTTTATTTAGGAGGACTTATGAAACTATATAATTCGAAAACATTACAAATTGAAGAAATGCAAACAGTGAATCCAAATGAAGTGAATATGTATGTATGTGGACCTACAGTATACAATCACATTCATATTGGGAATGCTCGTCCAATTGTTGTCTTTGATACTTTGCGTAGAGTATTAGAAACAGATGGCTATAAAGTAAAATATGTTTCTAACTATACAGATGTAGATGACAAGATTATTAAAAAAGCGATTGAAGAAGGTGTGGATGAAAGAGTAATTGCTGGTAGATACATGGATGCCTATAACAAGGTGCGTGAATCTTTACACACAATTCCATTATCTGCAGCACCTCAAGTTACGGAAACTATGGATGATATCATTGATTTTATCAGTGATTTAGAAGCGAAAGGTCATGCGTATGCAGTAGATGGTGATGTATTCTTTAGTGTTGAAAGTGTAAAACAATATGGTAATTTATCGCATCAAAGTGTAGATGATTTACAAGTTGGTGCGCGTATTGATGAAAATACAAAGAAGAGAAATCCATTAGACTTTGCATTGTGGAAACAAACAGATGTAGGTATTCAATGGGATTCACCATGGGGTAAAGGTCGTCCAGGATGGCATACAGAATGTGTAGTAATGATTGGTAAAGAATTCAATGGTCAATTAATTGATATTCATGGTGGAGGAAAGGATTTAAAATTCCCACACCACGAAAATGAAGTTGCTCAATCTTATGCAGTAAATGATCATGGTCTAGCAAACTATTGGATGCACAATGGTATGTTAAATCTTGATGGTGGAAAAATGAGTAAATCATTAGGTAATACGGTATGGGCAAAAGATATTATTGCGGAAAAAGGTAGTAATGTCATTCGTTGGTTATTATTAAGTGTACGTTATCGTGATACTTTAAATTATTCTGATGAAACAATGAAGGCTGCTGAAACAGAATTACAAAAGATTTATACTCCTTGGAAACAAGCAATTATTAAAGCAGCTATGGCAAATGCGGAATTAGGTACTGAAGTAGATAGTGAACATTTTGAAAAGTTCATGGAAGCTATGCGTGATGATATGAATACTCCAAATGCTTATGCAGAAATCTTCGAAGTAACGAAATTATTAAATCAATCTTTACGTGTTCGTGAAATTGATTGGGCATTAGTTGGTAAATGGGTAGCTACATTAGATAAGATGTTGGATGTATTAGGTATTGTCTTTGATAAGATTGTTGTGACAGAAGAAGACAAAGAAGTGTATAACAAGTGGAATGAAGCGAAAAAAGCAAAAGATTTTGAAGAAGCTGATAAATATCGCTTGCAATTAATGGAAAAAGGTTTACTATAATAGAGAAGTGAAGAACACATATTCGTGTTCTTTTCTTTTCCACAAAAATTGTGTATAAATTATGTAGAAGGAGTGAAAATATGGATGTAAAAGAAATGAGTTCTTTATCATTAGCGTTTGTTGGTGATGCCCATTTTGGATTAACAGTTAAAGAATATTTAGTTAATAAAAGTGATGCGAAGCCTCAACAATTACAAAAGATTTCCACTCATTATGTTTCTGCGAAAGCGCAAGCGAGTTTTATTTCTTATTTTATTGAAAATGAAATTTTGACAGAAAAAGAAATGGATATTTATAAGCGTGGTCGTAATGCAAAAACAAATAATGTTCCTAAAAATACGGATGTACAAACCTATCATATGTCAACTGGATTTGAGGCGTTGTGGGGGTATTTGTATTTGAGTAAGAATGAGGAACGTTTAGGACAATTATGGGACATAATTAAGACGATAGTAGGTGAATAATATGGCACAATATGTATATGGAAAAAATGTTGTGATGCAAATGTTGAAGAATCAAAGTGAGATTCAAACATTGTATCTAGTAAGTGGAACTAAGAATCCTGAAATTGAAAAAGAAGCGCAAAAGAATGGTGTTAAGATTTCTTTTGTACCAAAAGTAAAAATGGATGCGATGGCTAAAAATGGGAAACACCAAGGTGTGGTTGCTCAAATTAAGGAATATAAAACATATTCTATGGAAGAAATTTTGGCCGCAATTCCTAGTGGTAAACAACCATTATTAGTTATGCTAGATGGTTTAGAAGATCCACATAATTTGGGAGCTATTTTAAGAACTTGTGATTGTGTTGGGGTTGATGGTGTAATTATTGGTAAACACCGCTCAGTTTCTTTAACACCGACGGTTGCGAAGGTTTCTACTGGAGCGATTGATACGGTTAAAGTTGCGCAAGTAACGAATTTAACACAAACATTAAAGGACTTAAAGCAACTAGGTTATTGGGTAGTTGGTGCGGATGGATATCAAGCTACTGATTATCGTAAAGTGGATTACAATATGCCAGTTGTATTGGTTATTGGTTCAGAAGGATTTGGTATTAGTCGCTTAGTACAAAAGGAATGTGACTATTGTGTAAGTATTCCAATGGTTGGTGAAGTGAGTTCGTTAAATGCTTCAATTGCGACGGCTGTCTTGCTTTACCAAATTTATTCACAACGTTTTCCTGCTTAAGTAGGAGGAAACAAAATGATAAAAGAATGCACAGATGAAGAATTAGTATATATGATACATGCGAATAGTGATATAGCGTTAACGATGTTGTTGGATAGGGTTTGTGAGGCTGTATTATCAACGATAGAGGGTATTATTAAAAGACTTGGGTGTTATGAGGTGGAAGATGCAAAACAGGCTGTGAGGCTTGGTTGTTTGTCTGCGGTGGACACCTTTCGACCGGATAAAGATTCTTCCTTTCGCTACTTTGCGAAAATGTGTGCGGAAAGAGAAGTGCGTTCGATGGTTAGAAAAGAGAGGAGTAAAGGGTTATCCTCTCATTATAGAAGTGTTTCATTAGACCAAGTACAAGTTCGTGAAAGTGAAGGTATTTATTTAGTAGATACAATTGAAAATCATTATCCGGAATACAATCCAACTTGGTGTATTGAAAAAAGCAATGCGGAATATATGCTTAATGAATATATGCAGATGCTAAATGAAGTGGAAAGAAAAATCTGCTATTTACGACTTGAAGGATATAGCTATAAAGAAATAGCTAAATTACTAGATATGAGTTGTAAAAGTGTAGATAATACAGTGCAAAGGGTACGAAGAAAACTACAGCGTAGGTTTGACTAACGATTACCTTTGTGATAAAGTTATAACGCATAAAAAGGAGTTGTTCGTATGAATGATAAAGTTATTTTAACTTGTACTGAGTGTTTAAGTCGAAATTATACGACAACACGTAACAAAAAGACGCATACTGAACGTTTAGAATTAAACAAGTATTGTAAAAAATGTGGAAAGAAAACAGTCCATAAAGAAACAAAATAGGAGGCTTATATGTTAAAGTGGTTTAGTATTGAAGGTATCATGACGGAAGTAAAAAGAATCCGTTGGCCAAAGAAAGAAGATTTAGTTAGCAAAACATTAAGAGTATTATTTTTCTGTGCTCTATTCGCTGCATTCTTTATGTTATGTGAAGTTGGAGTTGCTGGAATCTTAAAATTAATCGGTATAGGAGCTTAGTACTATGGATGAAATTAAAAAAGAGTGGTATGTTGTAAATACATATGCTGGACATGAAAATCGTGTAAAAGATAACTTAGAACGCCGCGCAGAATCTATGGGATTACAAGATAATTTATTACGTATCTTAGTAGCGGAAGAACAAGAAATCGAATACACAAAAACAGGTAAAAAAGTGGAAAAAGTAAGAAACTTATTCCCAGGTTATTTATTTGTTGAAATGATTATGACAGATGATGCTTGGTATGTAGTTCGTAATACTCCAGGTGTTACAGGATTCATCGGATCAAGTGGTGGAGGAGCAAAACCTTTCCCAGTAGCCGCTGATGAAATCGAAAGTATTTTACAACGTATGGGTATGAGTGAACGTAAACTAGTTGTGAACTTCCAAGTTGGAGATCGCGTTAAGATTTTACGTGGACCATTCAAAGATATCGAAGGTACAATCGATGCAATGAATGATGATGCTCAATCAGCAACAGTATTAACTATTTTATTTGGTCGTGAAACACCAACTGAAATTGGTTATGGCGATTTAGAAAAAGTTGATGAATAACAAAAAAGGAACTAAATGGTTCCTTTTCTTTTTGCGTCTAATGTTAATTCAATATACATTTTATGAGCAAATGAAATAATGGCATTTCTCAATAATTGTTTTTCTAAAGTATTTGTTGTACCAATTTGTTCCATTTGGCTATTGATACCAAAGATGTATTTAATAACATTTTCATATTCTAATAAGAAATAATTATACGCAACTTCATTTGGATATGCTTTGGTTTGTAATTCGAATAATAGTTTCAAATCTTCCATAGATAAAACCGTTTTACCAAAAGTAATTAAAATCAAACGCATAATTTGATCACGAGAATATTGTTTCTTCACACACTTTGGTAATAAACCTTGTTTTACATAGTTAGATACCATAGAAGATGTAATGCTAATATTCGGGTAATCTTCTAATAAACTATTGATATATTTAGTCACTTGTTCTAAATATAAACCCACATCAGGTATTTCGTTATATTTTGGTAAATTTAAATTAATAATTGTTTCTTTTTCTTTATTCAATGTATTTGCCATATACGTATCCTACTTCCAAAAAAATTATAACCAAGTTTCAACTTCCATTCAAGGGGTTATTGGAAAACTCTTGACAAAGAAAGATTTACCATATAGATTATAATCAACTAGAGTTATAAAAATAATGGAGGCCATATGAAAATTGTAACAGATACATCAACTTTATTTTCGCCAAGCGAAGGAAAAGAATTAGGAATTACGGTATTACCACTAAATGTAGGTATTAAAGGTAAAACATATAAAGAATTTGTGGATATGCATGCGCCAGAATTCATTCGTTTAATTAAAGAAGGTAATGTACCAACATCAAGTCAACCATCTGTTGGTGAAACACTAGAAGTGTTTGAAAATACAGATGAAGATATTGTTGTTATTTCTATGGCTGATGGATTAAGTGGTACTTATCAAAGTAATGTAGGTGTTAAAAATAGTTTGGATAAGAATGATCATATTCATATTATTAATACAAAAACTCTTTGTGGTCCTCATCGTTATATGGTAAAAAAAGCAATCCAAATGAAAAAGGATGGTTGTACAACTCTAGAAATGGTTGCGGAAATGGAACGTTTGGCAAATTCTCATAAATCATTCTTAATTCCAAGTGATTTTGATTTCTTAAGTAGAGGTGGCCGTTTAACACCATTGGCTGCTAAGATTGCGGGTTTAATCAAAATTGTACCAGTTATGACACAAACAAAAGATGGAAAAAAACTAGAATCTGCTGGTATTAAACGTACAATGAAAAAAGCTGTAGAAGAAGCGATTTCTCAATTTAAAGCTATGGGTGTTAATGAAAAGCATTTAATTACGGTATCTCATGCGTGTGTTGAAGAAGAAGCTAAAAAAGTAGTAAAACAAATAAAAGAAGCATTTGTAAATACAGAAATTGAATTGATACATTTATCTTGTGCGTTTGTAACACAAGGTGGTCCTGGTTGTATTGCAATTCAAGTAATTGAAAAATAATCCTGTGAAAAACAGGATTTTTTTATATATTATCTATAGGTTTTTTAAAAACTTGTAGTATAATTATGAAAAACGTACAAATAAAGAGGTGTTAGTATGAATTATAGAATTGTTGTGGATTCTTCAGCAAATCGTTTAACAGATGGACATTTAATTTCTGTTCCATTAAAAATTGTAACTGATGAAAGACAATATGTAGATAATGAAACATTACCATTAGATGAAATGTTAGAGTATCTCAGTAATTATAAAGGAAAATCAGGGACTTCTTGTCCAAATACAGCAGAATATGTAGAAGCTTTTGGTGATGCAGATTGGGTATTTGCGATTACGATTACTTCTAATTTATCTGGTAGTTATAATGCGGCTAGAATTGCTTGTGAAGAATATGAAGAAACGTATCCTGGTAAACGTGCGTATGTATTTGATTCATTAAGTGCAGGCCCTGAATTGGTTTTATTGGTAGAAAAGATTGAAGAGTATATAGCACAAGGAATGGATTTTGATCAAGCCGTTTCTGCTATAGAAACATATAAAGAAGATACACATTTAATCTTTGCATTAGAATCGTTAACGAATTTAGCGAATAATGGTCGTGTATCTAAAGTAGTTGCGGCTGGTGCGAATTTATTGGGTATTCGTATCATTGGTAAAGCGGTTGTGGGAAGATTGGATCCTACTCATAAAGTAAGAGGTCAAAAGAAAGCTGTTAAAACTTCTTATGCAATTATGAAAGAAACTGGATATAGCGGTGGTAAAGTGATTATTGATTCTTGTTATGGTTTAGAAACAAGTGAACAATTAGCGGCTTTAATTCGTGAAGAATATCCAGAAGCAAGTATCCGTTATGGTAAGTGTGGAGCATTATGTAGTTTCTATGCTGAAAAGGGTGGATTAATGATTGCTTTTGAAGCACATGGCGTGAATGACAAAGTAAGATAAGAGTGGCGTATGCCACTTTTTTTATGTATAATTTATTTGTCTAGGAGGATGGTGTATGGAGACAAAAGAAGCTCTTGCGAAAATTTTAGTGCAAGAAAAAGAAGTTGAATTAGAGCATTTTCATCAAGGGGACATTAAAAAATTGGCTTTGTATTTAATGCAAAAAGCAGATGAAAGTACAACGCCACTAACGGTTCGTATTACAAAAGGGAAACAAATTATGTTTCACTATGTTGCGAATGATAATAGTTTAGATAAGGATAACTGGGTAAGAAGAAAAATCAATAGTGTAATGAATTTTCATCACTCATCTTTGTGGTTGCATTACAAAACAAATGGTGATGCAAATCAATTAATGTTGAAATACGGGTTATCAATGGAAGATTATACAGTTTCAGGTGGTGCAGTTCCAATTATTGTTAAGGGAGTTGGCGTGATTGGTGCAATCGCTATTAGTGGTTATTCTGGTTTGTGGGATGACCATGATATGGGAATTGAATCCTTAAAGTGGTTAAAAGGAGAACAACATGAAGAATAAAAAGAATATGTTTTATATGATGGTGATATTTGCTTTTTCATATATCGCCTTTACCTTTCCGTATGTATTGATGATGCCATATTTGCAATCTCTTGGTTATTCTGGTAGTGAACAAGGTGTAATTATTGCATGTGGTTCTTTGGCCGGTATGGTTGGCCAAATGATTTTTGGTTATTTATGTGACAAATATAAAACAGTTAAAAAGTTTGTTTATTTAGGTCAATGTTTATTAGTAGTATTTACATGGGTGTTCTACTATATTGGTGGTCATTCATTCTTCTTACACTTAGCACTTGGTACCTTAACACAAGGTGTATGGCTAATTATGTGTGGATTGATGGATAGCTGGGCATTGGAAGTGGATGAAACATGTTCACAAAACTATGGTAGTATTCGTGCTTTTGGGGCAATTGGCTGGGTAATTGGTGGTCCAATTGTTTCATGGGTTGCGTCTAATTATGGATATAAATATATGGGATTTGCTTTAATGGCATTTACATTATTGATGTTTGCGGTTTCTTATTGGGCTCCTGATGCTCAAAAATCTGAAGCTGCTCAAAAGAAAGAGTTAAAATTCTCTGATGTTGTGACATTAGTAAAGAATCCTAGATATGTAATTGTAGTTGCTATTTTCTTATGTGCATTCTTAGTTATGAACTTTGAAAATTTCTTGGCTGTACAAAAGATTGGTGTATTAGCTGGTGATGGTAGTGCTACGTATACAAGTTTAAAATCTAGTTTCCAAGCGGCGTTTGAATTGCCATTCTTCTTTATGGGTGGTATGTTATTGAAGAAGTTTGGATATACAAAGTTATTATATGTTGCATTGATTGCGTATTTATTCCGTGTTACAGGTACAATGCTTTCATTGAATGCGATGCAAATTGTATATGTATCTGCAATGCAATTATTAACATTCCCATTATTGACGATTACAAGTAAAGCAATGGTTGATAATGAGATTCCAGATTATTTGCGTTCAACTGGTCAACAAGTTGCTTTCTCAGTATATAATGCTGGTTCAGCATTAATTGCACCATTAATTGGTGGGGCAATGTTTGATGCATTGGGTGCTAATAAAGCGTTAATGGTGGTATTAGCGTTTGCGGTAGTTCCAGTTGTATTATTAACTATTTATAATAAAATGAAGAAAGTAGAGGGATAGTATGTTTCTTTGTCCTAAGTGCAAAAAGGTATTAACTAAAAAAGATCGTAGTTATGTGTGTGTTGATAATCATCAATATGATATAGCGAAAGAGGGTTATGTAAATTTAATTCTTGCGAATCAAAAAAATTCTAAAGAGCCAGGTGATCCTAAAGAATCGCTAGTTTCTCGTAGAACCTTTTTGTATGCTGGATATTATGAAGCGTTGAGTGATGCTTTAAATGCTGTAGTAAAGCAATACGTTGGTTCTGGTAGCTTTTTAGATGCTGGTTGTGGTGTTGGGTATTATTTAGAAAGAATGATGCTAGCGCATCCTAATTTGGATTATTACGCAGTGGATATTGCCAAAGAAGGCGTTAAGATGTGTGCGAAACGCAATAAACAAGCAAACTGTGCAGTCGCAAGTGTTTTCCATTTACCACTTGCAGATCATAGTTTAGATGGTTTAATGAGTGTATTCTGTCCATATAGTGCAGAAGAATTTTCAAGAATTGTAAAAGAAAATGGATATGTCATTTCCGTAACACCAGGCAAACGTCATTTATATGAAATGAAAGAAATTGTATATGCTAATCCATATGAAAATGATGAAGCTGGTTATACATTACCTGATTTTGATTGCGTTGAACAAAGAAAAGTTACTACGAAAATTTGTTTAAAGAGTAAAACGGATATTGAAGCTTTATGGACAATGACTCCATATGTTCATAAAACAAGCAAAGATGATACCCAAAAGCTATACAATTATGATACATTAGAGACTACAATAGATTTCTTAATTGGGATTTATCAAAAGAAAAGAGGATAGCCATGAAAAAGATTTTATTATGTTTAATGTTGGTGTTGCTTGTAGGGTGTACAGGTACTACGGATGCCCAAAAATTTAAAAAAGAATATGAAGCATTAAATGGTCAAAGCAATGATGCGGGTGTATTACATAAGACGATAGAAATATCTGAAAACAATCCAATGATTTATGCTACAGATGAAGAAGTAATTACAATGCTAGAATCAGGTACAGGAATTATTTATTTTGGTTTCCCAGATTGTCCATGGTGTAGAGCTGCTTTACCCGTTTTATTAGAAGCAGCAGAAGAAGAGTTGATGACAAAGATTTATTATTTAAACAATAAAGAACAAAGAGATACTCGAGAAGCTTTAGAAACTGGCGGAAGTGTTGTGACTAAAGATGGAACTTCAGAATATTATCGAATTGTGAATGCCTTAGGTGAACATGCAAGTGTATATGAAGGTATGGGAGATGATAGTATTAAACGTCTATATTATCCTACTGTTGTCTTTGTTCATGAAGGTGAAATTGTTGGTGTTCAAGTATCATTAGCATCTGAAGAGGGAGTCGATCCTCGTAAAGATTTAACTAGTGAACAATGGAATGATTTAAAAACGATTTATAAAGAATATATGAGAAAAGTTAAAGGATCATGTGATAGTTCTTGTTAGAGCTATCACATTTCTTTTTTTATTAAAGAAGTGTATAATGTTACATGTGTATTGTAGGTGATAAAGATGATTAGAAAATTTATTAGTTATTATAAACCGCATTGGAAGTTATTTAGTATTGATATGTTTTGTTCATTACTAGTAGCTATATGTGATTTATTTTATCCAATTATTGCGAAAAATATTATTAATGATTATGTGCCAAATCAAAACATTCGTTTATTGGTGGTTTGGTCTATTGCATTGGTTGTTATTTATATTTTAAAAGCTATTTTAAACTTTATTATTCAATATTGGGGACATATTGTGGGTGTACGCTTACAAGCAGATATGCGCCAAGATTTATTTAATAAGCTACAAAGATTACCATTTAGTTATTTTGATTCAACCAAAACAGGTACAGTTATGTCTCGTTTAGTGAATGACTTAATGGAAGTATCTGAATTAGCTCACCATGGTCCAGAAAATGTCTTTATTTCGGGAATTATGTTAATTGGTTCATTTATCATGTTAGCGAATATCAATTTACAATTAACCATTATTGTTTTCTTAGTTGTGCCACTAATTGTTATTTTTGCCTCATTGATGCGTAACAATATGACACGTACATTTAAAAAGACTAGAGAAAAAGTAGCGGAAGTTAATGCGAATGTAGAAGCAAGTATTGCTGGTATTCGTGTTACTCGCGCTTATACATGTAATACACATGAAATTCAAAAATTCAAAAAAGTAAATGCGGATTATCAAGCAGCTCGTGCAGAATCTTATAAAGTAATGGGACAATTCCACAGTGGTATGAACTTAATGATGGATATCTTATATGTTATCGTTTTATGTGCTGGTGGTGTCTTCTTCTTTAATGGAAAAATTGATGTTGGTGAATTTACAATGTTCTTGTTATATATCAATAACTTCTTAAAACCAATTCGTAACTTAATTGCGATTTATGAACAAATTCAAAATGGTATGACAGGATTTACGCGTTTTGATGAAATTATGAATATGGAAGAAGAGCCTGAAAAAGAAAATGCAATTGAAGTTGGTGAATTAAAAGGGAATATTACTTTTGATCATGTAAGTTTCCAATATACTTCAAATGATGATGAAGATCATCGTGTAATTAAAGATTTGTCTTTGCATATTGAACAGGGAAAAACAGTAGCCTTAGTTGGACCGAGTGGTGGAGGAAAGACAACCATTTGTCATTTGATTCCTCGATTCTATGAAGTAGATGAAGGAAGTATTTCAATTGATGGTATAGATATTACCGATATGACTCGTTTGTCTTTACGTAAAAATATTGGTATGGTAGCGCAAGATGTTTTCTTGTTTAATGGCACTATTCGCGAAAATATTGCCTATGGTAGATTAGATGCGACAGACGAAGAAATTATGGAAGCAGCTAAAAAAGCAAATATTCATGATTATATTATGACACTAGATGAAGGCTATGAAACAAACGTTGGTGAACGTGGTGTTAAATTAAGCGGCGGTCAAAAACAAAGAATTTCGATTGCGAGAGTCTTCTTGAAGAATCCTGCAATTCTAATTCTAGATGAAGCAACTAGTGCTTTAGATAATGCGACAGAAATGTTGATTCAACAATCCTTGGAAAAATTAAGTGAAGGTAGAACGAGTGTAGTGGTTGCACATAGATTATCTACAATTAAAAATGCGGATGAAATTATTGTTTTAACAAAGGATGGTATTGAAGAAAGAGGTACACATGAAGAACTATTGGCAAATAATGGCATGTATGCGTCTTTATATCAATATCAATTTAGGGAATAGTTATGATTAGAGCAGCGATATTTGATGTAGATAAAACCTTGTTATCGCATAAGGGTAGATGTATTCCACAAAGTGCGGTATATGCAATTGAAGATTTAAGAAAAGAAGATACTTTAATCATACTAGCAACCGGAAGACCGATTTATGCTTTGGATGAAGTAAAAGAAGCTGGTGTTCAATATGACTATGTAGTTGGTTGTAATGGACATTGTGTATATGTAAAAGACGAATTATTGGATGCGTCCTATTTTACCTTTGAACAAGTAGAGAAATTAACAGAATTTTGTGTAAAACATGATTATGTATTGTTGTGGAAATATAGCGATAAAAACTATGTGTATCATGGTGTGGAAAAAATGATTGAAATCCATGAGCGATTACAAATTAATGAGCCTTTTATCAATTGTGAAACTCGTGATAAGCATCATAGTGAATTGCCTTTTGGAGCGGTAGTATATGCTCCACAAAAAGAAGTGGATCGCTATGTTGAAGAATATGATGATTCATTGGTATTCTTTGCCTGGACAGATGATTGTTTCGATGTTTCACTAAAAGCTGTGAGCAAACTAACGGGATTAGAACAATTGTTGAAAAAGATTGATTTACAAATGGATGAGTGCATTGCTTTTGGTGATGGAGCAAATGATTTAGAAATGCTACAAAATGCGGGAATTGGAGTAGCAATGAAAGAATGTCATCCATCCTTGTTAGATGTATGTGATTATCATACAGATGATTGCTTAGAAGATGGTATTGCGAAGGGGTTATTATATTATCGGTTGATTGATGAAATTCGGAGGTAGTTATGATTCGTTTGGCAGTATTTGATGTAGATGGAACTTTGTATTCTCATAAAACGCATAGTGTTCCACAAAGTGCAGTAGATGCTGTAAAGAAATTGCGTGAACAAGGTATTCAAATTGCGATAGCAAGCGGAAGACCGGTGTTTGCATTACAAAATGTAATTGAAGCTGGAATTGAATTTGATTATGTAGTTGGCTGTAATGGTCATTGTGTATATCGCAGTACAAATGAACTATTAGGTGGAACAAGTTTCACTAAAGAAATGGTACAAGAATTTACGGATTTTTGTGTAGCGCATGATTACCCTTTAAATTGGAAATTCCCTTATGCCAACTATGTTTATAATCATATAGAAGCTTTTGAAGAAATTAGAGCAACTTTAAAAATCGAAGAAATGTATGAATGCTATCAAAGAAATCGTCATGAAGTGGAATTGCCTTTTGGTGGAGTTGCCTTTTTTACCCAAGAAGTGGCTGATGCTTATGCAAGAAAACATCCAGAGATCGTTTTTATTAAATTTGATCCAGATCAATATGACGTATCTCTTGCAAAAGCGAATAAAGGCTCAGGTTTGGAAATCTTGTTAAAAGAAATTGATTTAACGTTTGATGAATGTATTGCTTTTGGCGATGGGGCTAATGATTACGAAATGCTTAGTAAGGCTGGTATTTCTGTAGCGATGAAAGAATGTCATCCATCTTTGTTGGATATTTGTGATTATCATACAGATGATTGTTTAGAAGATGGTATTTATAATGCATTAAAATATTATCAATTAATCGATTAAGAAAGAAACGTTGTGTTTCTTTTTTCTTTTTAATGATACAATAAAACTAACAAATAACATAAAAATAAAGGAGGAATGATTATGTTACATGAAGTGAGTTTTTTATCATACAATAAGCGAGATTATGTGCAAGGTTGGATTTATGTGCCTGCATGTCAACCAAAGGGTATTGTTCAATTAGTGCATGGTTTTGGAGAACATTCTAGAAGATATTTGCATATGATTTGTGCATTTATGGAAGCTGGATATATTGTAGCTGCTGATGATCATGTGGGACACGGAAAAACAGCTGTAGTCAATAATACTTGGGGCAACTGGGGTCATGAAGGTTGCCAAACAATGGTTGAAGATGAACACACATTAAAAGGTGTAGTACAAGAAAAATATCCAAATTTACCATATTTTATGTTTGGTCATAGTATGGGTTCTATTATTGCTAGACAATTTATTGCGAAGTATGGTGAAGAATTAGCTGGTGTTATCATTTGTGGTACAGTTGGTCCTGATGCCGTTCCTTGTAAAGCGGGTATTGAAATGTTAAGACCATTAGTTGAAGCCGGAAAAGGTGATGAAGCAGATCCTGCAGCATTGGGTAATTTATTAGGTGGATTGTTTGCTAGAATTAAAGAAGTGAAACTTGGTAATGAATGGATTTGTCATGATCCATATGTACAATTAGACCATGCGCAAGATCCATTTGATGCTTTCACAAAACCAACTTGTAATGAAGCGTTATTACAATTCATCGAAATGATTGAAGATGTAAAAGGTGTAGAATGGGCAAGTAAAGTTCCTGTGGCATTGCCAATTTATAATATTGCTGGTGATGAAGATCCATGTGGTTCTTATGGTGAAGGTGTGAAGTTAGTTTCTAGTTGGTTAGAAGAAACTGGACATAATGTTAAGACAAAATTATATGAAGGATATCGTCATGAAATTCATAATTATGCGGACTTAAAGTGTGAAGTTGAAGCAGGAATTGTGGCATTTTTAGATGGTGTTTTAGAAGTATAAAAAATATTAAAAAAACCTTTAAAAATCGATAGAAAATTGTTGACAATCATACTATAAAAACGTATACTAAACGTGCTACGCGAATCGTAGTGCGTTTTTTAGTGTGGGAGGGAGTATTACACGCCTGTAGAACCACAACTATAAAGAACCAACATAGGAGGGAAATTATGGCAAAAAAAGGTAAGAAAATTACTAAGGTTTGTAAGTTACAGTTCAATGCTGGACAAGCAAAACCAGGACCAGCGTTAGCTTCTGCTGGTATCAACATGCCTCAATTCTGTACAGCATTCAACGATGCTACTAAAGACAGAATGGGCGATATCGTTCCTGTAATCATTACAGCATACGAAGACAAATCATTCGAATTTGTATTAAAAACAACTCCTGCAAGTGTTATGTTAAAGAAAGCTGCTGGTATCAAAACAGCTGCATCTAACTCAAAACAAACAGCAGGTAAAATCACTAAAGCACAATTACGTGAAATTGCAGAATACAAGATGCCTGACTTGAATGCAAATGATATCGAAGGTGCTATGAACATTATTGCGGGTACAGCTCGTAATATGGGTATTGAGATCGTAGGGGAGTAGTAGTATATGGCAAAACATGGTAAGAAATATGTAGAAGCTGCGAAACTTGTTGATCGCAGTGTAAATTATGAATTAAATGAAGCAATCGCTTTAGTTAGAAAAACAAGCTATGCTAAATTTGATGCTTCAGTTGAAGTTTGTTTCCGTTTAAATGTAGACCCACGTCATGCTGACCAACAAATCCGTGGTGCTATGGTATTACCAAACGGTACAGGTCGTTCACAAAGAGTATTAGTTATCACTCAAGGCGCAAAAGAAGCTGAAGCTAAGGCAGCTGGTGCTGATTTTGTAGGTGGTAAAGAAGTATTAGAAGATATCAAAAAAGGTTGGTTTGAATTTGATATCATCGTTGCAACTCCAG
This sequence comes from Erysipelotrichaceae bacterium, assembly GCA_017473265.1. Classification (GTDB taxonomy): domain Bacteria; phylum Bacillota_I; class Bacilli_A; order Erysipelotrichales; family Erysipelotrichaceae; genus RGIG4607. The sequence continues at coordinate 92,796 of JAFULQ010000008.1, forward strand.
ATATGATGGGTGAATTAGGAAAATTAGGTCGTATCTTAGGTCCTAAAGGTTTAATGCCAAACCCAAAAACTGGTACAGTAACAATGGATGTTGCTAAAGCTGTAAACGAAATCAAGAAAGGTAAAGTTGAATACCGTGTTGATAAAGAAGGAAATATCAACTGCTTAATCGGTAAATTATCTTTCACTGATGAAGCATTAGCAGAAAACTTCAAAGCTCTATATGATGTAATCTTAAGAGCTCGTCCAGCAGCTGTTAAAGGCGCTTACATGAAGAACGTTGTATTAACAAGTACAATGGGTCCTGGTGTAAGAGTTGCTCACGACTAGTTGTTGACAATTTATAAAATCTAGTTATTATTAAAGATGTTATCAATATACCATAGACAGTAACGGCGTATGTGCTTAATCATGTTACCGAGGTAGATATAGTTTTAACAAAAACTTTTCAACTCGTGTCTATTGTATGGTCACGAGTTTTTTTAGGTATATTGTTGAACATATAGATCAACAGGAGGTGTAAAAAATGAACCAAGCGGTACTTGAGCAAAAGAAACAGTTAGTTGAAGAAATTGCTAATAAAATGCAAAACTCTGCTTCTACTGTTGTTTGTGAATATCGTGGCTTGACAGTAAGTGAAGTTACTGAATTGCGTCGTGCATTACGTGCTGAAGGTGTTGAATTCATCGTTTATAAGAATTCAATGGTTCAACGTGCTGCTGAACAATTAGGTCACAATGACTTATTGTCTAGTTTAACAGGACCAAATGCTATTGCTTTCTCAAGCGATGCAGTTGCTCCATCTCGTGTTTTAGCAAATTTCGCTAAGAAACATGAAAAATTAGTATTAAAAGCTGGTGTAGTTGAAGGTAAAGTTGTAGGAAACGACACTATCCAAGAATTAGCATCATTACCAAATAAAGAAGGTATGATCTCAATGTTCTTAGGATGCTTACAAGCGCCAGTACGTTCATTCGCATGTGCATTAAAAGCAGTTGCGGATGCTAAAGCTGAATAATTAAGTAAAAATTACGGAGGAAAATTAAAATGGCAAAAATTACATGTGAAGAAATCTTAGCTTTCTTAGAAGAAGCTACAATCTTAGAAATCAATGAAGTTGTAAAAGCTATCGAAGAAAAATTCGGTGTTACAGCTGCTGCTCCTGTTGCAGTTGCTGCTGCTGCTGAAGTTGTTGACGCTGGTCCAACTGAAGTAAGCGTAATCTTAAAAGACTTCGGTGCATCAAAAGTTGGTGTTATCAAAGTTGTTCGTGAAATCACAGGTTTAGGATTAGTTGATGCTAAGAACTTAGTAGACAAAGTTCCATCAACAATCAAAGAAAACATCAAACCAGAAGAAGCTGAAGAAATCAAAGAAAAATTAACAGCAGCTGGTGCTCTTGTTGAAATCAAGTAATTGATTAAAAGTATGTTATAGCAAGCCGATTTGACCATCGGCTTTTGCTGTCTAAAAAAGGATGATGTAAATGAGTCATTATTTCATCAATGATAAGAATTTAGCAGAAAACCGAAAGGAAATTTCTTTTCGGTTTTTAGCACGTTCTTTCACATTTATTAGTGATGATGGAGTATTTAGTAAAGATGAATTAGATGGTGGTACTCGTATTTTGCTTGAAACGATTTTAGAAAATACGTTACAAACAAAAGTGTTGGATATGGGGTGTGGATATGGTCCGGTTGGAGTATTGTTAAAAACATTTCAACCGCATATTGAAGTTACTATGTTGGATGTAAATGAGCGAGCTGTCAATTTATCGAAGTTGAATGTGCAACGTCATAACATGGATCATCGAGTGTTGTGTTCAGATGTGTATTCAGCTGTTGAAAATGAAATGTTTGATGAGATTATTACCAATCCTCCTATACGTGCTGGAAAGGTAGTAATTTATAAAATTTTTAGAGAAGCCTATATGCATTTAAATGAGGGTGGCCGCTTGTGGGTGGTTATTCGTAAGAATCATGGTGCGAAGAGTGCAATCAATGAAATCCAATCAATTTTTGGAAACTGTGAGGTTTTACATAAAGAAAAAGGATTTTATGTGCTAATGGCGCAAAAATAGATTGACATATTGCCAGAAGATTGTTAACATATTAAATTGCATAAATATAGAATTTAAAATGGGGGAATTGCTCCTTTTATTGCGTGATTTCCCATAAGAAAGGATGGCGTACATGACGAAAAAGACGTATAAAGTAGTTAATTTAGGTAAAAAAGCACAACGCCGCGACTATTCAAAAGTAAGCGGTACTTTGCCATTGCCAAACCTAGTAGAAATCCAAACTGATTCTTACGAATGGTTTAAAAATGAAGGGGTTCGTGAAGTATTTAACGAAATCTATCCTATTACAAACTATGCTGGAAATATCAGTTTAAAATTTGTGGATTACGAATTTGGAACGCCAAAATATGATATTGATGAATGCAAAGTTAGAGAAGCAAACTATGCAGCTCCATTAAAAACAAAAATGGAATTGCAAATCGTTGATAACTCTACTGGTGAAGTATTAAACAAAGTGGAAGAAGTTTTCTTAGGCGAATTCCCTTTAATGACTCCAACAGGAACATTCATTATTAATGGTGCAGAACGTGTTATTGTTTCACAAATCGTTCGTTCACCAGGGGCTTACTATAAGGTAGAGCAAGAAGATAAAACAGGTAAAGAGTTATATCTTAGCGAATTAATTCCTAGCCGTGGTACATGGTTAGAATTTATGTCAGATAGCAAAAAAGCAGCTATCGGACGCTTTATTAACATGTCTGTTGACCGTAAACGTAAGATCTTATCTACAATCTTATTCAAGGGAATTGGTATGAGCTTGAATTTAAAGAATGGGGAAGATGCGTTTAATACGGAAAATATGAAAACATTCTTACAAGCTTTGAATTTACGTGTTTATGATGTTGAAGTTGAGAATGAACAAAGAGAATTCTTAAATCAATATGCTTTATTATATACATCTGTATTCGGTAACTATGAAGAAATCGTTAATACATTAGTAAGTGATAAAGTTAAAACAACAAATCAAGCATTGTTAGAATTATATGAAAATCAACGTGCGGACGAAGTTCCAACGATTGATGGTTCTATTAACTTAATGAACGCGAAGTTCTTTGATGCTAGAAGATACGACTTAACAAAAGCTGGTCGTTATAAACTAGGTAAGAAATTAGCAGCGTTCTCTCGTTTAGAAAACAATGTATTAGCATGTGACATCTTAGATGTTCATGGTGATGTAGTATATCCAAAGGGTACACACATTGGTAAAAAAGAAGCTGCTGTATTAGAAAGAGAATTGAAGAAAGGTACACATATCAATGTATTACCATTCAATCACAATTTCTCTCATCCTGATGTTGTTGCATTAGATGCTAGTTGGACAAATGCTTTAGTTGGACGTATTGTTGCTGAAAGCTTCTCAGTTGAAGATGTTGATTTCGATTTAGGTACAGTATTAACTAAAGAAGATGCTGCATTCTTAAATGGAAAAGTGGAAACAGTTAGCGTATTTGGTGGTATTGCTGCTAAAGAAGTTAAGTTAACAGCTGAAAATGTTGCTTCTGTATTAGATTATGGACAACGTTTATTCTGTTTAGGTCGTTTAGTAGATGGGGAAGGTCATGATGTTGTTAAAGAAGATTATGATTTATATGTAGCTAGATATGTACCAGATGAAACGGTTTATGAATTAACAACAACTGAAGAAAATGAATTATACAAACGTGTTCAAAATGGTGAAGCATTAACTGTTTATTTGGTTGGTGCTGCTGTTCAAGAAGTTTATGCTCATACAGCTGAAAGTGATCATGTTGTTAAGGTTATTGGTATTGACCCAATTACTGCTAAAAAGACAATTATCATTTCTGATATGTATGCTCAATACTCTTATATGTTAAATATGATGGATGGCATCGGAGTTGAAGATGACATTGACCAATTAGGTAACCGTCGTATTCGTACAGTAGGAGAATTGATTCAAAACCAATTCCGTATTGGTTTAAGTCGTATGGAACGTGTAGTAAAAGAAAGAATGTCTATTTCTGATATTGCTACATTGACTCCAAAGAATTTAACAAATATCCGTCCTTTAACAGCGGCTATTAAAGAATTCTTTGCTAGTTCCCAATTATCTCAATTTATGGACCAACAAAACCCATTAGCAGAATTAACAAACAAACGTCGTATTTCTGCTTTAGGTCCAGGTGGATTGACTAGAGAACGTGCTGGCTTCGAAGTTCGTGACGTTCACTCTACTCACTATGGTCGTATTTGTCCAATTGAAACACCTGAAGGACCAAACATCGGATTGATTAATAACTTAACAACTTATGCTCGTGTTAATGAATATGGATTCATCCAAACACCTTATCGTTTATTAGGTGAAGATTATACAGTAACAGAAGATGTTGTGTATTTATCTGCTGATGAAGAAATGAAATATGTTATTGCGCAAGCTAACGAAGTTAAAGATGGTAAATTAGTAAATGAAGAAGTTGTTTGTCGTTACAACACAGAAACAATTATGGCTAAACGTGATCAAGTTGAATTAGTCGACGTATCACCAAAACAAATCGTATCTGTTGCGACAGCTTGTATCCCATTCTTAGAAAACGACGATGCTTCTCGTGCGTTAATGGGTGCGAACATGCAACGTCAAGCAGTACCTCTAATTAATCCTGTAAGTCCATATGTTGGTACAGGTATTGAGCACCGTGTTGCTACTGACTCTGGTAGTGCAATTGTTGCTCAAGAAAATGGTGTGGTTACATATGTTGATTCTAACCGTATTGTTGTAAACGGTGATGAAGGTGAACATGTTTATAAACTACAAAAATTCCGTCGTTCTAATGCAGGTACATGTATTAACCAAAGACCTGTAGTAGTAGCTGGCGAAAGAGTAGATCGTGGAGATATCTTAGCGGATGGTCCATCAATGCAAAATGGTGAATTGGCTTTAGGTCAAAACGTAACAATTGCATTCATGACATGGAATGGATATAACTACGAAGATGCGATCATCATGTCTGAACGTTTAGTAAGAGAAGATGTTTATACATCTATCCATATTGAATGTTATGATATCGAAGTTCGTGAAACAAAATTAGGACCTGAAGAAATTACTCGTGATATTCCAAACGTTTCTGAAGCTGCATGCCGTAACTTAGATGCTAGAGGTATCGTTATGGTTGGGGCTGAAGTTAAGGAAGGAGATATCTTAGTTGGTAAGGTTACTCCTAAAGGACAAAGCGAAATTTCTCCAGAAGAAAAATTGTTATTAGCTATCTTTGGTGAAAAATCTAGAGAAGTTAGAGATAACTCTTTAAAGGTAGAACATGGTGCTGCTGGTATCGTACAATCTGTACGTATCTTCAAACGTAGCGAAGGTCATGAATTACCTCCAGGAGTAAATGAAGTTGTTAAAGTATATATCGTTCAAAAACGTAAAATCTCTGAAGGGGATAAGATGGCTGGACGCCATGGTAATAAAGGGGTAATTTCTAAGATTCTTCCTGTAGAAGATATGCCATATTTACCAGATGGTACACCAGTAGATATCATGTTAAACCCATTCGGGGTTCCATCTCGTATGAACATTGGACAAGTACTTGAAATCCACTTAGGATTTGCAGCTAAGAAATTAGGTGTTAAGTTCGCTACTCCAGTATTCGATGGTATTAACAACGAAGAATTACAAGATATCTTAAGAGAAGCAAACAGTACAAAAGATGGTAAGACAGTATTGTACGATGGACGTACTGGTGAACCATTCGACCAACGTATTGCGGTTGGTGTAATGTACATGATTAAACTTGCGCACATGGTTGACGATAAGTTACATGCTCGTAGTACAGGACCTTACTCTTTAGTTACTCAACAACCATTGGGTGGTAAAGCTCAACGTGGTGGTCAAAGATTTGGGGAAATGGAAGTATGGGCTCTTGAAGCTTATGGTGCAGCACATACATTACAAGAAATCTTGACTGTAAAATCAGATGATATTACTGGTAGAACAAAAACTTATGAAGCAATCATTAAAGGTAAAGATATTCCAGAACCAGGAATTCCTGAATCATTCCGCGTATTGAAACATGAATTACAAGCATTAGCTATTGATGTGAAGATGTTGGATGAAAATGGTCGTGAAGTAAGTTTAGAAAAGAGTGCGGAAGATGAAGCCGTTGCTCCAATTATTAAAGAAGAAATCGAAGTTGAAGACGAAGATGTTACATCTATCGTTGAAGATGACGAAATCGTTGAAGCTGCAGTTGCTGGGTTTGATGACCTAGACATGCAGTACTAAGAAGGAGGTAAGAAATTATGAATACAGCAAATTTTGCCTCAATTAAAGTGGGATTAGCTTCTCCTGATCGTATTAAAGAATGGTCTTATGGTGAAGTAAAGAAACCTGAAACAATTAACTATCGTTCTCAAAAACCTGAACGCGATGGTTTATTCTGTGAACGCATTTTCGGTCCAAGTAAGGACTGGGAATGCTATTGCGGAAAATATAAGAAAGTTCGTTACAAAGGTGTTGTTTGTGACCGTTGTGGTGTTGAAATCACTAAGTCAAGTGTACGTCGTGAACGTATGGGGCATATCGAATTAGCAGCTCCTGTTGCTCATATTTGGTATTTAAGAGGAACACCTTCTCGTATGGCTTTATTATTAAATGTGCCACCTAAAGCATTAGAAGAAGTTGTATACTTTGTAAGCTGGATTGTTACTGATCCTCAAGATACAAAATTAGAATACAAACAAATTCTTTCTGAAAAAGAATATCGTGATTCTATCGCTTTATATGGTGCTGGTAGCTTTGTTGCGAAAACAGGTGCTGAAGCTGTTAAAACTTTATTAGAACAAGTAAACTTAGATCAAGAATTAACATTAGTTAAAGCTGAACTAGAAAATGCACAAGGTGATAAACGTAAGAAATTAATCAAACGTTTAGAAACAATTGAAGCATTTGTTGAATCTGATAACCAACCTGAATGGATGATTTTAACAGTATTACCAGTTATTCCACCAGATTTACGTCCAATGTTACAATTGGATGGTGGACGTTTCGCTACAAGTGATTTAAATGACTTGTATCGTCGTGTTATTACACGTAACAATCGTTTAAAGAAATTATTAGAATTAGGTACACCTGCAATTATCGTTCAAAACGAAAAACGTATGTTACAAGAAGCAGTTGATGCTTTAATTGATAACGGTCGTAGAAGTAAGCCTATTACTGGTGCTGGTGGACGTTCTTTAAAATCTCTTTCTCACAGTTTGAAAGGTAAACAAGGACGTTTCCGTCAAAACTTATTAGGTAAACGTGTAGACTTCTCTGGACGTTCAGTAATTGCGGTAGGACCAGATTTGAAGATGTATCAATGTGGATTACCACGTGAAATGGCAATTCAATTATTCAAACCATTTGTAATTAATGAAATTGTTCATCGTGGTATTGCTGGAAATCCAAAAACAGCTGAAAAATTGATTGATCGTCAAGATCCACGTGTTTGGGAAATGGTTGAATATGTAATTCAAGACCACCCAGTATTATTGAACCGTGCTCCTACGCTTCACCGTTTAGGTATTCAAGCATTCATGCCTAAATTAGTTGAAGGTCGTGCGATTCGTTTGCACCCATTAGTAACTCCTGCGTTCAACGCGGACTTCGATGGTGACCAAATGGCTGTACACGTACCTTTAAGTGAAGAAGCATGTTGCGAAGCGAAGATTTTAATGCTTGGTTCTAACAACATCTTAGGTCCTAAAGATGGTAAACCTATCGTTACTCCATCTCAAGACATGGTTTTAGGTAACTATTACTTGACAATGGAAGAAACAGCAGAAGAATTCTATGCACAAGCAGAAATGTATCGTGCATTAGATGATGAAGATTCAGCTAAAGTTTATACAAGATATGCAGAATCTGAAGGACGTATTTATAAAGATATCAATGAAGTATTGATGGCATATGAAACTAAGCAAACTCACTTGCATTCTCGTATTGCTGTAAGAGCTTCTTCAATTAACAAAACAAGTTTCACTGAAGAACAACATGGTCAATACTTAATTACAACTGTAGGGAAAATCATTTTCAATGATATGTTCCCACAAGATTTCCCATATATTAATGAAGTAACTAAGAAAGGTGATTGTTTCATTCAAACTCCTGATAAATACTTCACACCAATGGGAAGTGATATTAAAGCGTTCATTAAATCATTACCTATTTCAAGTGCAGTAACTAAATCAAACTTAGGTGATATCATCGGTGCGATTTACAAACGTTATAGCAATGACCAAGGTGATGTATATAAAATCTTTGATAAGATTAAAGATAATGGATTTAAGTATTCAACAGCTTCTGGTATGACAGTTTCATTGGATGATATCAAAGTATCTCCAAATAAAGCGAAATACGTAGAAGAAGGTAAAGAAAAAGCCGCTGTATTAATGAAATTATACAAACGTGGTAAATTAACTGGACCTGAATGGGAAAAACACTTAAATGAATTATGGGGTGGAATCAAAGATAAACTTGGTGATGAGTTGATGGCTGCATTACCTCGTAAAAACCCTATTAACATGATGGCGACTTCTGGTGCCCGTGGTAATAAATCACACTTTACTCAGTTAGCTGGTATGCGTGGTTTAATGGGTAAACCTACTCAGTCTAAATCAACTAAAGAATATCAATCATCAATTATCGAAGTTCCTATTTACTCTAACTTCCGTGAAGGATTAGACGTAAGTGAATTCTTCATCTCTACTCACGGTGTGCGTAAAGGGTTAACAGATACAGCGTTAAAGACTGCTGAATCTGGATACTTAACTCGTCGTTTAGTAGACGTTGCTCAAGATGTAATCGTTACTGAAGAAGATTGTGGAACAGATAAAGGTTACTTGGTTGAAAATATCGTTGACCGTAAAACAGGTACTATTGTTGAAAAACTATATGACCGTTTGGTTGGACGTTATATTAAAGAGGATATCTATGATCCTCAAACTGGTGAATTAATCATCGAAGCTGATGAATATATCACAGAACAATTAGCTCAACGCATTGTTGATACAGGTGTTGATCATGTATATATCCGTAATACATTCGTATGTGATTCTACATATGGTGTATGTAAGAAATGTTATGGTAAAAACATGGCTACAGGTAAAGTGGTAGAAGTTGGTGAAGCTATTGGTATTATGGCTGCTCAATCTATCGGTGAACCTGGTACACAGTTAACAATGAGAACATTCCATACTGGTGGTGTTGCTGGTGGTGGAGATATCACTCAAGGGTTACCTCGTGTAGAATAATTATTCGAAGCACGTTGTCCAAAACATCCTGCTTTATTAGCTAAGATTAGCGGTGAAATCACTGCTGTTGAAGAAATTGAAAACCATGGTGGTATGCGTATTGTTATCAGCAATGATACAGAAAGCATCGAACACAAAGCTGATCCTACTCAAGTGATTCGTGCTTGGATTAAACCTGGTCATCAAATCGAAGCAGGTGACAAGTTAACTGAAGGTTCTGTAAATCCAAAAGAATTATTAGAAGTAGCAAATGTACAAGCTGTTCAAAACTATATCTTAAAAGAAGTTAAGAAAGTTTATGAATCTCAAGGTATTAGCATTTCTGATAAACACTTGGAAGTTATGATTCGCCAAATGTTACGTAAAGTAGTTGTTCTTGAAAGTAACGATACAGGATTAAGCGTTGGTAAACAAATCAGCTTAATTAAGATTACTGAAAAGAATAATGAAGTATTACTTGATGGTGGAATTCCAGCTAAGTTTGGACCTACATTATTAGGTATTTCTAAATCTTCTGTTGAAACAGATTCATTCTTATCTGCAGCAAGTTTCCAAGAAACTACTAAAGTATTAACTGAAGCTAGTATCAAAGGAAAAGAAGATACATTACTTGGATTAAAAGAAAATGTAATCATTGGTAAATTAATCCCTGCTGGTACAGGTTCTAAAGCAGAACGTGAATCAACAACATTAATCAATGAAATGGCTGCTGAAATGAAACGCAAAAAGTTAGAACGTTATCAACAAGATAATGAACAAAATGAAAAAGATGAATTATCATCAATCATTTCTAGTGTAGTTTCTAAAGAAGAAGCTATTATGTCTGAAGTAATTGAAGACATCGAAGAAGATATTGAAGAATAGTAACTAAGAGACAATCGCAAGGTTGTCTCTTTTCTTTTTGTGTAAATACGTGTAAACTAATCTACGAATGAGGGAAGAAAAATGAGTATTTGTGTAGTAGAAAAGTTAAGTCACGGCTTTGGAGGTCGAATTATATTTGAAGATGTCTCTTTCAGATTAAATAAAGGAGAACACATTGGACTAGTTGGTGCCAATGGTGAAGGAAAAAGTACCTTCATGAAGATTTTGACACGTAATTTAATCCCAGATGAAGGGAAAATTACTTGGTCAAATAAAGTAAAAGTTGGATACTTAGATCAACATACAGTATTAGAAAAAGGGAAAAGTATTCGTGATGTATTAAAAACAGCATATGATGATTTGTTTGTGATTGAGCAAGAAATCAATGATGCCTATATGAAAATGTGTGATTGTTCTGAAGAAGAAATGAATCAATTATTAGAAATGATTGGTGAATCACAAGATTACTTAGAACATCATGATTTCTATTTAATTGATGCGAAAGTTGAAGAAGTTGCTAGAGCATTAGGCTTAACAGATTTAGGATTAGATAGTGATGTTGATGAATTAAGTGGTGGCCAAAGAACGAAAATTCTATTGGCTAAGTTATTATTAGAAAAACCAGACATTCTATTATTAGATGAACCAACCAACTATTTAGATGAACAGCACATTGATTGGTTAAAGAAATATTTATTAGATTATGAAAATGCGTTTATTTTAATTAGTCATGATATTCCATTCTTAAATGAAGTGGTTAACGTTATTTATCATGTGGATGCACCTAAATTAACTCGTTATACAGGTAACTATGATGAATTTAAACGTGTATATGAAATTAACCAAAGACAATTAGAAGCAGCTTATAATCGCCAAGTAAAAGAAATTGAACGCTTAGAAGATTTTGTGGCTAGAAATAAAGCAAGAGTTGCGACACGTGGTATGGCTAATTCAAGAGCTAAGAAATTAGAAAAGATGGAGCGTATTGAATTAAAAGCTGAAAAACCAAAACCAGTATTTAATTTCCAAATGGGTAAAACAACAAGTAAAGTGATCTTTGATGCACAAGGTTTAGTTATTGGATATGATGAACCGCTAAGCAAACCAATGAAATTAGAACTAGAACGTGGTAAGAAAATTGCTTTAACTGGAGCTAATGGTTTAGGTAAATCTACATTATTAAAAAGCTTATTAGGTATTATTCCAGAAATTGAAGGTAAAGTAGATTTAGGGGAAAATTTACAAATTGGTTATTTTGAACAAGAAGTAAAAGAATCAGATAAAAACTGTATTGATGAGTTATGGGATGAATATCCAAGTATGTTACAAGTAGAAGTACGAGCTGCTTTAGCTAAATGTGGATTAACAAACCAACAAATTGAATCAAAAGTAAAAGTTTTATCTGGTGGAGAACAAGCAAAATTACGTTTATGTAAATTGATTCAAAAACCTTGTAATGTCTTAATTCTAGATGAACCAACAAACCATTTAGATCAAGATGCGAAAGATGAATTAAAACGTGCATTAAAAGAATATCCAGGAACTATTTTATTAGTATGTCATGAACGTGATTTCTATGAAGATATTGTAGAAGAAGTTTGGGATATGTCTCAATATAGTTTAAAGAAATAGAGGTGAGAACTTGAGAAAGTTAAGTATTTCATTAATTATTAATGGTGTATCATTATATTTAATATCAAATCTATTTGATGGAATAACGATTCAAACATCTGCTTTAGTAGCGATGACATTGATATTTTGTGTATTGAATACCATTGTTAAACCAATTTTGGAATTATTTGCATTGCCATTTACGATTATGACATTAGGATTGTTTTCGTTAGTGGTTAATGGTGTAGTATTAAATTTAGCATTTGCATTTGTGAAAGGTGCATCATGCGATTCGCTAATTACTTGCATTGGAGCAAGTATTGTTTTATCAATTTTAAATACGGGATTACAAGCTATATTTGGAGAAGATTAGTATGAAGAAAGTATTTATATTGTTATTTTGTTTGTGTTTATTGTGTGGATGTAATACAAATACATCTAAAAATGTAAAACCAGCAGGTTCGGATTTAAAAATTATGGTAGCTACTGATATGCACTTTTTAGCAAGCGAATGTCATGATGGTGGTGAAACATCACAAGCGATTTACAATGTTCGTGATGGGAAAATGGTTGAATATGGAAAAGAAATTATCATGGCATTTGTGGATGCGTGTATTGAAGAAAATGCTGATGCGGTTTTATTGACGGGTGATTTAACATACAATGGAGAACGTGCATCACATGAAGAGTTGGCGATGCTTTTACAACCATTGTCTGAAGCGAATATTGATGTTTTGATTATGCCTGGGAATCATGATATTCGTAATCCAAATGCGTATTCATTTGAAGGTGATGAAGCTTTTTATGTAAATACAGTTGAAGCTGAAGATTTTGAAACGATTTATGAAAATTATGGATTTAAGGATGCTTATAAAAGAGATGAGCATTCATTGAGTTATTTATATAAATTAAGCGAAGATATTTGGTTTATGGTGCTTGATGTAAATGGATATGAATGGAATTCGATGTTTGGTTTAAATAGTGAAGGGAAAATCAAACAAGAGACATTGAAGTGGGCTGAAGAATGTTTTAAATTAGCAAGCAGAAAAGGTGCTACAATTCTAACCGCAACTCACCACTCGCTTTTAAAAAATGAGTATCTTCATTCGGAAGATTATCGAATCACATATAATGCCAATCAGTTTATGCAGTTGATGGCAAAATATGGTTCTTTAGTTAATTTCAGTGGACATATTCATGCACAATCGATTGTCAAAAATGAAGTAGATACTGTATCTTTATTTGATATCACAACCGAATCATTGGTTGTGGCAGAAAATAACTATGGCGTCGTTACTATTTCGGATTCGAATCTAGTATATGAAGCAAAAAGCTTAGATGTCGATGGATGGGCTAAAAAACAAGGAATTACTGATGAAAATTTATTGAATTTTCACCAATATGCTTGGCAACATTATTATGATGTGTCTTATAACTTGTTTTTAGGCAATTATGACAATTTAGAAGTAAATCAAAAAGTAAAAGAAGATATTGCTAGTTTGTTTGCATATTTGAATCCCTATTATTTTAGTGGTCGTATGGATGAGGTTGCTAGTCAAATTACAGAGCATCCAGGCTATGTAGCATTACAAAAAAATAGTGATGTTTTTTCCACAAATTACCTTGAATCTATGCTTGCTGAGAGGGATTGTTTACAACGAAAAATAGAGATCACAGATATAAGAAAATAGTTGTAAAAAAATTATTAAAAATATTAAAAATTTTTGTTGACAGTGTGAAGTTGATAATAGTATACTAATCATGCTATGCGGAATATGGCTCTAGAAATAGAGCCAATTCGTTGGAGAAGAAAAGACACACCTGAAACCGTGTGTCATAAAATCGAAAGGAGGAAATGTTGCATGCCAACAATTAATCAGTTAGTACGTAAGGGACGTGAAAATAAAGTTTGGAAATCTAAATCACCAGCTTTAAATAGAGGATATAACTCATTAAAACGTCGTCCAACAAATTTAAGTGCACCTCAAAAACGTGGGGTTTGTACTCGTGTAGGTACAATGACACCTAAGAAACCTAACTCAGCGTTACGTAAATACGCTCGTGTACGTTTAAGTAATAACATGGAAGTTACTGCTTATATCCCAGGTATCGGTCATAACTTACAAGAACACAGTGTTGTGTTAATCCGTGGAGGACGTGTTAAGGACTTACCAGGGGTTCGTTATCACATTATTCGTGGTACATTGGACTGTGCTGGAGTTGCTAACCGTAACCAAAGCCGTTCTTTATATGGTGCTAAGAGACCTAAAAAAGGTAAATAAACCGTTGATTGTGAAAGGAGGAATTAAAAATGCCTAGAAAAGGACATATTGCAAAAAGAGATGTATTACAAGATCCAATTTATAACTCAAAATTGGTTACTCGTTTAATCAACAAAATCATGATCGACGGAAAAAGAGGAGTCGCTCAAACGATTTTGTATAACGCTTTTGAAATCGTAGAAGAAAAAACTGGTAAACCAGCGATGGAAGTATTCGAAACAGCATTAGATAACATCATGCCTGTTCTTGAATTAAAAGTTCGTCGTGTAGGTGGAGCTAACTATCAAGTACCAGTTGAAGTTTCTCAAGAAAGACGTTTAACATTAGGTTTACGTTGGATGGTGAACTATGCTCGCCTTCGTAACGAAAAAACTATGGAAATGCGTTTAGCTAATGAAATTATCGATGCTAGCAATGGTGTTGGTGGTTCTGTTAAGAAACGCGAAGATACTCACAAAATGGCTGATGCTAACAAAGCATTTGCACATTACCGTTGGTAGGAGGTTGCTTACATGGCACGTGAATATTCACTTAAGAATACAAGAAATATCGGTATCATGGCGCATATCGATGCTGGTAAGACAACTACTACAGAACGTATTTTGTACTTCACTGGTGTAAACCACAAAATTGGTGAAACACACGATGGTGCTAGTACAATGGACTGGATGGCGCAAGAAAAAGAACGTGGTATTACTATTACTTCTGCTGCTACAACAGCTACTTGGAAAGGTAACCGCGTAAACATTATCGATACACCGGGTCACGTAGACTTCACAGTTGAAGTTGAACGTTCATTACGTGTATTAGATGGTGCTGTTACAGTATTGGATGCTAAGGCTGGGGTTGAACCTCAAACTGAAACTGTTTGGAGACAAGCTACAACTTATGGAGTTCCACGTGTTGTATTCATTAACAAAATGGATGCTACTGGTGCTGACTTCTATATGGCTACTGAAACTATCTACAAACGTTTAGGTGCTAAAGCTGCTCCAATTCAATTACCTATCGGTGTTGAAAACTATTTCGACGGTTTAATCGACTTAGTTGAAAGAAAAGCTTATTCTTTCGCTAAAGATTTAAAATCTAAAGATGAAGAAATCGCTATTCCTGCTGATATGGAGGAAAAAGTTGAACTTTATCGTATGCAATTATTAGAAATGGTTGCTGATTTCGATGAAGACTTAATGATGATGATTCTTGAAGGTGAAGAACCAACAGTTGAACAAATTAAGGCTGCAATCCGTAAGGCAACAATTACTGGTGAATTCTTCCCAGTAATGTGTGGTGCTGCATACAAAAACAAAGGTGTAATCTACATGTTAGATGCTGTAATCGATTACTTACCTTCTCCATTAGATGTACCTGCTATTAAAGGTGTATTACCAAGTGGTGAAGAAGCTACTCGTGAATCAAGCGATGAAGCTCCATTTGCTGCTTTAGCATTCAAAGTTATGACTGACCCATATGTAGGTCGTTTAACTTACTTCCGTGTATATTCTGGTATTGCTAAGGCTGGTTCTTATGTATTAAATGCTACTAAAGACGAAAAAGAACGTTTAGGTCGTATTATGCAAATGCATGCTAACCACCGTCAAGATATCGATGAAGTAAACGCTGGTGATATCGCTGCTGCTGTTGGTTTAAAATATACAACAACAGGTGACTCATTATGTGATGAAAAACATCCAATTATTCTTGAACAAATGGTATTCCCAGAACCAGTTATCGAATTATCTTTAGAACCAAAATCTAAAGGTGACCAAGATAAGATGGGCTTAGCATTAAGTAAATTAGCTGAAGAAGACCCAACATTTAGAACTTATATAAATAAAGAAACAGGACAAACAATCATCGCTGGTATGGGTGAATTACACTTAGACGTAATCGTTGACCGTTTGAAACGTGAATTTAAAGTAGAAGCTAATGTAGGTGCTCCTGAAGTTGCATACCGTGAAACAATCCGTCAAGCTGCTGATTGTGAAGGTAAATTCGTTCGTCAATCTGGTGGACGTGGTCAATACGGTCATGTATGGATCAAGTTTGAACCAAATGAAGAAGGTAAAGGATTTGAATTCGTTGATGCAGTTGTTGGTGGAACAGTTCCAAGAGAATACATTAAACCAGTTCAAGAAGGTTTAGTTGCTGCATTAGAAAACGGTATTTTAGCTGGTTATCCAGTAATCGACGTTAAAGCAACATTATTCGATGGTTCTTACCATGAAGTTGACTCTAACGAAATGGCGTTCAAGGTTGCTGCTTCTATGGCTCTTAAAGAAGCTGCTAAGAAGTGTAAAGCAGTATTACTTGAACCAATTATGGACGTTGAAGTTACAGCTCCTGCTGAATATTTAGGTTCTGTAATGGGTGACGTTTCAGGTAGACGTGGACAAATTTCTGACCAAGAAGAACGTCACAACGCAATCGTTGTACGTGCTATGGTACCATTATCAGAAATGTTCGGTTACGCTACAGACTTGCGTTCATTTACTCAAGGTCGCGGAAACTACATGATGCAATTCCATCATTATGCAGAAGTGCCTAAGAGTATCGCAGAAAAAGTCATCAAGAAGAATTCAAACGACTAATTAAGTTGTTGCAATCTGATTGAGTTTAGACTAAAATAAAAATGGCTATGAAAAAATTAACTTATATAGGAGGAATTTAAGACAATGGCAAAAGAAAAATTTGACAGATCCAAAACACACGTTAATATTGGTACTATTGGTCACGTTGACCACGGTAAAACAACATTAACAGCTGCTATCACTAAAGTATTAGCTAAAAAAGGTCAAGCAGCTGCTATGGATTACGGTTCAATCGATGGTGCTCCAGAAGAAAGAGAACGTGGAATCACTATCAACACAGCTCACGTAGAATATCAAACAGCTACACGTCACTATGCTCACGTAGACTGCCCAGGTCATGCCGACTACATCAAAAACATGATTACAGGTGCTGCTCAAATGGACGGTGCTATCTTAGTAGTTGCTGCTACTGATGGACCAATGCCACAAACACGTGAACATATCTTATTAGGACGCCAAGTAGGTATTCCTAAGATGGTAGTATTCTTGAACAAATGCGACATGGTTGATGATGAAGAATTAATCGACTTAGTTGAAATGGAAGTTCGTGAATTATTATCTGAATACGGATTCGATGGTGACAACACACCAGTTATCCGTGGTTCTGCATTCTATGCAGGTGAAGGCGATCCAAAATGGGAAGCTAAAATTGATGAATTAATGGATGCAGTAGATGAATGGATCCCTGCTCCAGTTCGTGAAGTTGATAAACCATTCTTAATGGCTGTAGAAGACGTTATGACAATTTCTGGTCGTGGTACAGTTGCTACTGGACGTGTTGAACGTGGTACATTAAAATTAGGTGAAACAGTTGAAATCGTTGGTATCAGAGAAACTCGTACAACAGTTGTTACTGGATTAGAAATGTTCCGTAAACAATTAGAATTCGCTGAAGCTGGAGATAACATCGGTGCATTATTACGTGGTGTTAACCGTGATGAAATCCAACGTGGACAATGTTTAGCAAAAGTTGGAAGCGTTAAGCCTCACACAACTTTCAAAGCTCAAGTTTACGTATTATCAAAAGAAGAAGGTGGACGTCATACTCCTTTCGTATCTAACTACCGTCCTCAATTCTACTTACGTACAACAGACGTAACTGGTGTTATTAACTTACCAGAAGGTGTTGAAATGGTTATGCCAGGTGACAACATCGAAATGACAGTTAAATTAATCCACCCAATCGCTGTAGAACAAGGTACACAATTCTCTATCCGTGAAGGTGGCCGTACAGTTGGTGCTGGTAACATCACAGAAATCATTGAATAATATTTCTTAAATGTTAATTTAAAGCTACTCTTATGAGTAGCTTTTTTCTTTTCCTTGAGATTTATGATTACCCATTATATAATTTCTATGGTATTTGTTACAATTACTATTGAATGGAGAAAACGGTATCAATAGTAAAATGGTTGAAGTTAAGATATAAAATTGATATGATAACTATCGGCTCTTTTTAACGATAAAAGAGTAGTTGGTATAAAATAGAAAAGATGTAGTGGAGGTGATTTCATGACAATAAAAGTAGTTTTATTTGATTTAGACAATACACTAATTGATCGTCAAAAAATGTTTAGACAAATGTTGATGAATAAAATTGGTGAATATCATAATGGAAATGTAGAAGAAATTGTTGATGAAATTATTGATTGGGACAATAAAGGAAATCAAAATCGATTAGAAGTATTTAAAAAATACGTTGATAAATATCAACCGAATGTTAGTGCAGATGAATTGAATGCTTATTGGGATGATAATAGTGGTAAATTTGTTTGCATTTATGAAGATGCTCATGAAACACTTTCCTATTTAAAAGATAAATATCGTTTAGGAATTGTTAGTAATGGTAATTCTGTGAGTCAAAGAAGAAAAGTGAATCAATTACCATTTTTAGATTTATTTGAATTTACCATTATTTCTGGTGAATTTGGTATTAATAAACCAGATGTAAGAATTTTTGATCACGTGGCTAAAGAAATGGGAGTTAAAAACAATGAATGTGCATTTGTTGGAGATAATTTCCGTTGTGACATTGAAGGTGCTACAAACGCAGGAATGTTACCAATATGGAGATGTTCAAAAGAACAATTTGATAATCGATATATTTGTATTGAAGAATTAAGTGAACTTAAAAAATATTTGTAAGAAGAGGTTTAAGTATGGCAATAAGAGAATTAACAAAATTAGAGTTTGATGCATTTGCGTCTAAACATGAACAAGCGAATTTCCACCAAACTACCAATTGGGGTGAATTAAAAAAGTTAACTGGATGGGTTCCTCATTTATTAGGATATTATAAAGAAGATGCTTTAGTAGCCGGTGGATTGTTTCTTTCTAAAAGTACACCATTAGGAAAAGATGTATTTTACTCTCCTAGAGGTTTCTTGATTGATTATCAAAACCGTGAATTGGTTGAAGAGTTTGTAGCGGAACTAAAGAAATATTTACGTGCAAACAATTGTATGTATTTAAAAATAGATCCATATGTAATTTGTCAACAACGTGATTTAGATGGAAAAGTTGTTGAAGGTGGCATTGATAATCGTCCAGTTGTTGAACATTTAAAATCATTAGGATTTGAGCATGGTGGATATAATCTTCATTATGAAACATTACAACCTAGATGGATGTTCACAACACCTACATTAGGTAAAACAGAAGAAGATTTATTTAAACAAATGGAACCTAAAACAAGACAATTATTAAGAAAAAATATGCGTTTAGGTTTGAAATGTCGTGAAATTGAATATGATGAAATTGCGAAATTCCAACAAATTATGGCAAAAACTGGTGACCGTAGAGAATTCTTTACTAGACCAGTGGAATACTATCAACAAATGTGGAATTGTATGCATGATGATGGTATGTTCAAAATCTTATTTGTAGAATTAAATACAACAGAATTGCATGATGCTTATGCAAAAGAATTAGCACAATTTGAAAAAGAATATCAAGAACGTATTGATAAGCGTGCTAAAACTAAAAATGTAAATGAAGCGAAGTTCCAAGCAAAACAACAAGAAACGCAAAATCAGATTGATCGTTGTAAGAATAAATTGGTTGAATGTGATAAATTAAAAGAACAATATGGAGAAGTTATTACTATGGGTGGTATTTGTTTCTTAATCTATGGTAATGAAGTATTATCTTTAAATGGTGGTACATTCGAAGAATTTATGAACTTCCAATCTGCGTATACATTACACTATGAAATGGTAAAATATGCAGCTGATCATGGATATCAAAGATATAACTTCTATGGTATTACTGGTGATTTTGAAAATAAAGATTCTCAATATGGATTGTATGTATTCAAAAGAGGATTTGGTGGCGAAGTTGGTGAATTGATTGGGGAATTTGACTTAGTAGTTAGTCCATTCACTTATAAGATGTTCAACTTAGCTTATGCAGTATACCAAAAGATGAAAAAGATTAAACATAAATTATTAGGAAACTAAGAAGCGAAAGCTTCTTTTTTTCATATTTATCCAATATTTGTTAATACTAGTACTAGGTGATGAAGATGAAAATCGAAACAGTTTCAGAGTTGGAATATAAACAGTTGGAAAAGGAAAATGTTTATGGTAATTTTCAGCAAACAGTAGCATGGGCGAAGGTAAAAGCTAGTACAGGGTGGAAATCACATTACTTTGCGTGTAGAGATGTTGATAATACCTATACTTGGCTTGTTTTAGAAAAAACATATTTGAAAGTATTTAAAGTTTTCTATAGTCAAAAGGGTTTAGCTATAGATTATGAAAAAGAAGATGTAGTTAGAGAAGTGTATTCCTACATGAAAAAATGGATAAGAGAACAAAAAGGAACTATGTTAATTATTGATCCTAATATTACTATAGAACCAAATGTATTTAAACAAATAGGGATTGTACCAATATCACAAATAGTTCCTAATGCAAAAGATGTTGGTGTAAATTGTTGTTATGTGAAAGAATTGAATAGTAATTATGAAGATGCATATAAGGGGTTTAGTAAACGAAATAAAGGGTCTATTAAAAAGAGTAAACGATATGTATGGGAAGTTAAGATTTTAGAAAGAAATGAAATAGAACGATTTTATGAAATACTACAACATACAGCTGACAGAAGTCTGTTTGCAATACGTTCTATAGAATATTTTAGAAAAATATATGATGTTTTTAAAGAAAAGGTACTATTTATGGTATTAATAATAGATGTAGAGAAGAGCATTGAACAGTTAAAAATGAGTATAAAGAATCATACAGAAAAACTGAGTTATATAAAAAGTGAGAATAAGAGAATTGAGATAATTAACCAGATAAAACAGTGTGAGAAAGAAATAGAACGTTTGAGTGCGATGGATTGTTATGTGGATGTTTGTTCGGCAATGTATATATTAGATAAGCCTAAAGAGCTTGTACACGTTTTTGGAGGAAATATAAAAGAATATATGGATTTCGAAGGACAATTCTATTTGCATGATTATATGATGCGATATGCGGCAAATGAGGGGTATACAACATATAATTTCTATGGATGTGAAAATAATGGGGTATTTTTAGAAAAAATTGCATATATGAAAGAAGGATTTTGTGGAAAGTATGTAAAAACCATAGGAGACTATTTGTTGGTGAATTTTAAATGGAAAACTAAATGGTTCTATAGATGTCGTTCTATTTATCTATGGATTAATAAATATATATAGTATAAGAAAAGCCTTTATTTATAAGGTTTTTTTATTATGTAAAATGGGAAATAAGCATATGAAAAAAAGTTATAAAAAAATATTAAAAAAAGTTAAAAAAGTGCTTGCATTACTAGTGGCTTTTTGATATATTATTTTAGCGACCGTATGGACGTGCGAGGTTGCTGACCCACCGACAACCGTTGTCATGGCAGTGGCAGTCAGGTAATTCGCATCGAGCGGTGTCTATCATGGATGTAGACAAGTGTAAAAAAGGAGGATTTCCATGGCAAAAGCAAAGAACAGTGTACGCATTCGTTTGAAAGCGTATGAGCACAGAAGCTTAGATGCAGCTAGCGAAAAAATCGTTAAAGCAGCTCAAGATCACGGTGCTAAGAAAGTAGTTGGACCTGTACCACTTCCAACTGAAAGAGAAGTAATTACTATTTTACGTGCGGTACATAAGTATAAAGATTCTCGTGAACAATTCGAGATCAGAACTCATAAGAGATTAATCGAGATCGTTAGCCCTACAGCAGAAACAATCGACGCATTAAGTCGTTTGGAATTGCCAAGCGGTGTTGACATCGAGATTAAGTTATAGGCAATGGAGGTGACATCATGAAAGGTATTTTAGGACGTAAACTTGGCATGACTCAAGTCTTCACAACAGATGGTGAATTAATTCCTGTAACAGTTGTTGAAGCAACACCAAACATTGTGTTACAAAAGAAAACTATTGAAAAAGATGGCTATGAAGCTGTTCAATTAGGTTTCGAAGATGTTAAAGAATCAAGAGCAACAAAACCTGCTGTTGGTCATGCTAAAAAAGCAGAAACTGCTCCAAAACGTTTCATTCGTGAAATTCGTGGAGCTGAAATGATGAACTTAGAAGTAGGTTCAGAAGTTAAGGTTGATTTATTTGCGGCTGGAGACATGGTTGATGTTTCTGGTGTTTCTAAAGGTAAAGGGTACATGGGTACAATTTACAGAAACAATGCAACAATGGGACCTAAGAGCCATGGGGGATCTAAAAACATTAGACACATTGGTTCATTAGCTACAGGTGGTATTACATCTAGAGCTGGTAAGATTACTAAGGGAACAGCTATGGCTGGTCATGAAGGTGCGTTAAACGTTACTACTCAAAACTTAGAAATCGTTAAAGTGGATGTTGAAGGTAACTACTTATTAATTAAAGGTAATGTACCTGGTCCAAAGAAAGGCTTAGTTGTTGTTAAAACAACAGTTAAACCTGTTAAAGCTGTATCAGCTAAAGAGCTGGTAAGCTTAGAAGCGAAAGAGGAGGAATAGTACATGCCTACAGTAAAAGTGATTAATAAAGCTGGTGCTGAAGTAAAAGAAATTACTTTATGTGATGCTGTATTCGGTATCGAACCAAATCAACAAGCTATGTTTGATGCATTAGTAATGCAACAAGCTTCATTACGTCAAGGTACACATGATACTAAAGGACGTACAGAAGTTAGCGGTGGTGGTAAAAAACCATTCCGTCAAAAAGGTACTGGTAGAGCTCGTCAAGGTTCTACACGTGCTCCACAATGGAGAGGTGGGGGAACAGTATTTGGTCCTACACCAAGAAAATATGGTTATACAATCAACCGTAAAGTTCGTCGTTTAGCTTTAAGATCATTATTATCTCAAAAAGTTATCGACAGTGCATTCAAAGCTATGGATGATATGAGTTTTGCAGCTCCAAAAACAAAAGATTTTGTTGCTATGATGGAAGCTTGCAAATTAGATTCAAAAACATTATTCGTTGTTGATGCTGCTGAAAATTGGGACAATGCATTCTTGTCTTGCCGCAATATTCCTAATGCATTAATGACAACTGTTGAAGGAATGAACGCTCTTGACTTAGCGAACGCTGATGTAGTAGTTGCTACTGAAGCTGCTATCAAGACAATTGAGGAGGTATTAGCGTAATGTCAAAAGCTAGAGATATTATTGTTAAACCAATTATCACTGAAAAGACAATGGCTCTTCAAAGTGTTAATAACTGTGTAACTTTCGAAGTTGCAAAGGGTGCTAATAAAACTGAAATCCGTCAAGCAATTGAAGAAATCTTCAATGTAAAAGTTGAACGTGTTAACGTAGTAAACACTCCAAAGAAAACTAAGAGAATGGGTCGCTACGTTGGAACAGTTGGCGGAAAGAAAAAAGCTATCGTTAAGTTAGCTGAAGGTCATACAATTAATTTGTTTGACTAATTAAATATTGATATCGGGAGAAACTACGCGATTCCCGGATAAAATGCGTATGGAGGAAATTTAAAATGGCGATTAAGAAATATAAGCCAACGACAAATGGTCGTCGTGGCATGACGTCATTAGCGTTCGATGAAATTACAACAAACAAACCTGAACGCTCATTGACTGAATCATTAAAGAAACACGCTGGTCGCAACAACTTAGGTAGAATTACAACTCGTCACCAAGGTGGAGGACACAAGCGTTTATATCGTATCATCGATTTCAAGAGAAATAAGGATGATATCCCTGCTAAAGTAGCAACTATTGAGTACGATCCAAACAGAAGTGCTAACATTGCGTTATTACACTATGTAGATGGTGAAAAACGTTATATCTTAGCTCCTAAAGGATTAAAAGTTGGACAAATCGTTGTATCTGGTACAAAAACTGACGTTAAAGTTGGTAACTGTATGGAATTAGGTAACATGCCTGAAGGTACATTTGTTCACAACGTTGAATTAAAACCTGGTAAAGGTGGACAATTAGCTCGTTCTGCTGGTGTAAGTGCACAAATCCTTGGTAATGAAGGAAGATATTGCATCTTACGTTTAGCTAGTGGCGAAGTTAGAAAAATCTTATCTGTTTGCCGCGCTACAGTTGGTACAGTAGGAAATGAAGACCACAGCTTAGTAAATGTTGGTAAAGCTGGTCGTTCTCGTTGGATGGGAGTTCGCCCAACAGTTCGTGGTTCTGTAATGAACCCAGTTGATCACCCTCACGGTGGTGGTGAAGGTAGAACACCTATCGGACGTAAATCTCCAATGACACCTTGGGGTAAAAAAGCTATGGGTGTTAAAACTCGTAAAAATAAAAATGCGTCTAATAAGTATATTGTTCGTAGACGTAATGGAAAGTAATAGGAGGATGAAACATGAGTCGTAGTATTAAAAAAGGACCATTCTGCGATGCTAGCTTAATGAAAAAAGTTGAAGCATTAAATGCAGCTGGGAAAAAAGAAGTGATCAAGACTTGGTCTCGTCGTTCTACAATTTTCCCACAATTCTTAGAACACACATTCGCTGTTCATAACGGAAAAGAACATGTTCCTGTATATGTAACAGAAGATATGGTTGGTCACAAATTAGGTGAATTCGTGCCAACAAGAAAATTCGGCGGTCATGCTGAAGATAAAAAAGCTGGAAGATAGGAGGAGACATTATGGAAGCAAAAGCATATGTTAGAAATGTTCGCATAGCTCCTCGTAAAGTTCGCTTAGTATTGGACTTAATTCGTGGAAAAGATGCTAAAGAAGCTGCAGCAATCCTTAAGTTTACACCTAAGGGTGCTTCTCCAGTTGTTGCAAAAGTATTAAAATCAGCAGTTGCAAATGCAACTAACAATCACAATATGGACGAATCAAAATTATACATCAAAGCATGTTTCGCTGATGATGGTGTAACATTGAAACGTTGGATGCCAAGAGCTAAAGGTTCTGCATCACAAATCTTAAAAAGATCAAGCCACATTACAGTAGTGGTTGCGGAAAGAGAATAGGGGGATACATACATGGGTCAAAAAGTTAGTCCAGTAGGAATGCGTGTCGGCGTTATCCGTGACTGGGAATCTAGATGGTATGCGGAAAAAGACTACGCTGACTATTTGTTAGAAGACGTTAAAATTCGTGAATATATCTTCGCGGAATTAAAGAATGCTGCTGTTTCTCGTGTAGAAATCGAACGTTCTAAAAACCGTGTTGAAATTATGATCCGTACTGCTCGTCCGGGTGTAATCATCGGTACAAACGGTGAAAAAATTGAAGAGTTAAAGAAAGCTTTAACTAAATTAACAGGTAACAAAACTGTTCATGTTAAAGTTTTAGAAGTAGCAAATCCTGAATTAGATGCTTATTTAGTAGCTAAAGGAATTGCTGAACAATTAGAACAACGTGCATCATTCAGAACTGCTCAAAAGAAAGCAATTCAAAGAACAATGAGAGCTGGTGCTAAAGGTATCAAAACTATGGTATCTGGTCGTTTAGGTGGTACAGATATCGCTCGTAGCGAAGGTTACAGCGAAGGTATCGTTCCTCTACACACATTACGTGCTGATATCGACTATGCATTAGCTGAAGCACATACAACTTATGGTCGCTTAGGTGTTAAAGTATGGATCTGCCGTGGTGAAGTATTACGCGGTGAAATGGTTAAAGAACCTGAAGCTCCAAAGTTTGCTGGCAAAGATGGTAAGCGTCGCCCTAACAACCGTCGTAACGATCGTCGTAACGCTCCAAAGGTTGAGGCTAGCGCTCCTGTAGTTGCTAAGGAGGGTGAATAGTTTATGTTAATGCCAAAGAGAACTAAATATAGAAGACCTCATCGCTTAAGCTATGAAGGCAAAACAAAAGCTGGAAGATCTGTTGCTTTCGGTGAATATGGATTAGTTGCTGAAACTGGTGCATATATCAGTAACCGTCAAATTGAAGCAGCGCGTGTTGCTATGACTCGTTACATGAAACGTGGTGGACAAGTATGGATTAAAATTTTCCCTCACTTGGCTATTACGAAAAAACCATTAGAAGTTCGTATGGGATCTGGTAAAGGTGCTCCTGAAGGATGGGTAGCAGTAGTTAAACCTGGTCGCGTAATGTTTGAAATCGCTGGTGTTCCTGAAGAAATCGCTCGTGAAGCATTCCGTTTAGCTTCACACAAATTACCAGTGAAAACTAAATTTGTTCGTAAAGGTGAGGAGGAATAGTACATGACAATTAAAGATATTCGTGAAAAAACTAATGCTGAATTGGAACATGAAATTGAAACTTTAAAAGAAGAACTATTCAACTTACGTTTCCAACAAGCGACAGGTAACTTAGAAAACCCTGCTCGCATTAAGCAAGTGCGTAAAACAATCGCACGTATCAAAACAGTAATTACTGAGCGTGAGCTTGGTAATGCAGAATAAGGAGGATCATACTGATGGAAAGATCACGCCGTAAAGTTTACCGTGGAGTTGTTACTTCAGACAAGATGGACAAGACAATCACAGTTGAAGTAAATACATCAAAAAGACATCCATTATATGGTAAACGCGTAAAATATTCAAAGAAATATAAAGCTCATGACGAATTTAATGAAGCTAAATTAGGAGATACAGTAGAAATTATGGAAACTCGTCCATTATCTGCTACTAAACGTTTCCGCTTAATTAAAGTCGTAGAAAAAGCTGTAGTACTTTAGGAGGTAACTTTAGATGATTCAAAATGAAACAAGATTAAAAGTTGCAGATAACTCAGGTGCTAAAGAATTACTTGTAATCCGTTGTCTTGGCGGTTCAAGAAGAAGATCTGCTAGTATCGGTGATGTTGTGGTTTGCTCAGTTAAATCAGCAGCTCCAAATGGTACTGTTAAAAAGGGTCAAGTTGTTAAATGTGTAATTGTACGTACAAAATATGGTATTCGTCGTGCTAACGGTTCTTATATCAAATTTGACGACAATGCAGCAGTTATCATTAAAGATGATAAATCTCCGGTTGGAACACGTATTTTTGGACCGGTTGCAAGAGAACTTCGTGATAATGACTACATGAAAATCGTGTCATTAGCTCCAGAAGTGTTATAGGAGGGTGCTTTTATGAAAATCAAAAAAGGTGATCAAGTAAAAGTCATCACTGGTAAATATAAAGGTACAATCGGTGAAGTATTACAAGTTTTCCCTAAAGAAGACAAAGTAATCGTTGAAGGCGTTAATATTGCTAAAAAACACCTTAAACCAAGTCAACAAAACCCAGATGGTGGCATCGTAGAAAAATTATTACCAATTCACGTTTCTAACGTAATGGCTTACGATTCTAAAAAGAAAGTAGCTAGTAGAATTGGATATGCTGAAGAAAAAGGCAAAAAAGTTCGTGTCTACAAAAAGACAGGTAACACAGTGAAATAGGGAGGTAAACGATGAATCGATTAAATGCAAAGTACAACAATGAAATCGTTGCAAATTTAATGAAACGTTTCAACTACACTTCTGTAATGGAATGTCCTAAAGTTGTTAAGATCGTTGTTAACATGGGTATCGGTGATGCGATTGCTAACCCAAAAGCTTTAGATGAAGCTGTAGCTGAATTAACATTAATCACAGGTCAAAAACCTGTAATTACAAAAGCTAAAAAATCAATTGCTAACTTCAAATTACGTGAAGGTATGCCAATTGGTTGTAAAGTAACATTACGTGGTGAACGTATGTATGACTTCATGGATAAGTTATTCAACATTTCTTTACCACGTGTACGTGACTTCCGTGGTGTTAGCAAGACTGCTTTCGATGGTCGTGGTAACTACACATTAGGAGTTAAAGAACAAATCATTTATCCTGAAATCAGCTATGATAAGGTAAATATTGTTCGTGGTATGGATGTTGTGTTCGTAACAACAGCTAATACAAATGAAGAAGCATACGCATTATTAGAAGAATTAGGTATGCCGTTTACAAAGTAGGAGGACGTTACAATGGCAAAGACAGCAATGAAATTAAAAGCTAAGCGTACACCAAAGTACTCTACAAGAGCTTATACACGTTGTGAACGTTGCGGACGTCCACACTCAGTTTTAAGAAAATATAAATTATGCCGTATTTGTTTCAGAGAATTGGCTTACAAAGGTCAAATTCCTGGAGTTAAAAAGGCTAGCTGGTAATAAGGAGGATATATCAAATGATGGTTACAGATCCAATCGCGGATATGCTTACTAGAATTCGTAATGCAGTTCAAGCTCATCACGAAACAGTGGATATTCCTGCAAGTAAAGAAAAAGTTGAAATCGCTAAGATTTTAAAAAATGAAGGTTTCATTACTGAATATGAAGTAAATGGTGATTTAAAGAAAACTATCACAATTACTTTAAAATATACAAAAGGAAACCAAAAAGTAATCAGTGGTGTTAAGAGAATTTCTAAACCTGGTTTACGTATTTACGCTCAAGCAGACAAATTGCCTCGCGTATTAAACGGATTAGGTATTGCTATTATCTCTACATCTCATGGATTATTAACTGATAAAGAAGCGAAAGCTAAACACGTTGGCGGCGAAGTTGTTGCTTACGTATGGTAATTTAAAGAGAGGTAAAGTTAAATGTCACGTATCGGTAATAAAGCGATTACCATTCCTGCTGGCGTAGAAGTAACAATCGCTGCAGGCAATGAGGTGACTGTAAAAGGTCCTAAGGGAACACTTACACGTCAGTTTAATTCAAATTTAAGCATTTCTATTGAAGGAAATGTATTAACAGTGGCTCGTCCAAATGAAGAAAAGCACACTAAACAATTACATGGAACAACTCGTGCATTAATCTTCAACATGATTGAAGGTGTATCTAAGGGTTATGAAAAAACATTACAATTAGTTGGTATCGGGTTCCGTGCAGCTGTTGGTGCTAACAAGTTAACATTAAACGTTGGTTACTCTCATCCTGTTGTAATCGAATTCGACAAGGATTTAGAAGTAACATGTCCTAGTGTAACAGAAATCGTTGTTAAAGGTATTGATAAGCAACGTGTTGGTGAATTATCTGCAAATATTCGTGCAGTTCGTAAACCTGAACCTTACAAAGGAAAAGGTATTTGTTACAAAGGTGAAAAAATCCGTCGTAAAGAAGGAAAAACTTCAGCTAAATAGTGGGAAAGGAGAAAATAAATTATGTATAAGAAACCATCTAAAAACATTGATAGAGTACGTCGTCACATTCGTGTACGTACAAAAATTAGCGGTACTCCAGAATGCCCACGCTTGAATGTATTCCGTTCTAATGCACACATTCACGCTCAAATCATTGATGACGTTAATGGTACAACATTAGTTGCTGCAAGTTCAGTTGATATGAAACTTGCTAATGGCGGTAATATTGAAGCTGCTAAGGCTGTTGGTGCTGAAATCGCTAAACGTGCTGAAAAAGCTAATATTAAAAAAGTAGTATTCGACCGTGGTGGATATGTATATCACGGACGTGTTCAAGCGCTTGCTGAAGCAGCAAGAGAAGCTGGACTAGATTTCTAGGAGGCGCTAAAATGGAAGGTAATAAACCAAATATGGAAAATAAACCAAACATGGATCGCAAACCAAATATGGATCGTAAACCTAGAAGAAACGATCGTAACGTGGAAAAAGAATTCGAAGAAAGAGTTGTTCGTATTAACCGCGTTACTAAAGTTGTAAAAGGTGGACGTCGTTTCCGTTTTGCGGCTCTAGTAGTTATTGGTGATAAAAAAGGTAGAGTTGGATTTGGAACAGGTAAAGCAAACGAAGTTCCAGATGCAATCAAAAAAGCAGTTGAAGCTGCTCGTAACAACTTAGTTAAAGTTGACTTAGTTGGTACAACAATCCCTCATGAAATTATTGGGGAATATGGTGCAGGTAAAGTAGTATTACGTCCTGCTTCAGAAGGTACAGGAGTTATCGCTGGTGGTGCTGTACGTGCTGTTCTTGAATTAGCTGGTGTTGGAGATATCTTAACAAAATGTTTAGGTTCTCGTACTCCAATTAACATGGTTCGTGCTACAGTTGACGGCTTAACTCAATTAAAAACTTTAAATAAAGTTGCTAAACTTCGTGGTAAAAAACCAGAAGAAATTCGCGGGTAATCAAGGAGGAAAGTCACATGAAATTACATGAATTGAAATATACCGAAGGTGCTCGTAGAAGTACAAAACGTCTTGGACGTGGTAATGGGAGCGGCTTAGGTAAAACATCTGGTAAAGGGCATAAAGGACAAAACGCTCGTAGTGGTGGTGGAGTTCGTTTAGGTTTCGAAGGTGGTCAAACACCATTAGCTAGACGTTTACCAAAACGTGGATTTACAAACTTCACTCGTAAAGAGTATGCAATCGTTAACGTTGAATTATTAAACAAATTCGAAAATGGCGTTGTTGTTACTCCTGAGTTATTAGTTGAAATGGGTATGGTTAAGAAAGTTCTTAACGGTATCAAAATTCTAGGTGAAGGAGAATTAGAAAAAGCTTTAACTGTTAAAGCTCACAAATTCTCTAAATCAGCTGTAGAAGTGATTGAAAAAGCGGGCGGAAAAGTTGAGGTGATCTAATATGATCAAAAACTTGATTTCGATGTTCAAAAACAAAGAAATTAGAAACAAGATTCTTTTCACGCTTGCAATGTTATTCATATTCCGTTTTGGTTCTGGTATTCCAGTTCCAGGAATTGATACTAATGCTTTAATGCAAGGTATCTCAGATAACAGTTTAATTGGTATGATGAACTTACTAGGTGGGGGAGCTATGGAGAAATTCTCAGTTTTCTCACTTGGTGTAGGACCATACATTACTGCAAGCATTATTATCCAGTTGTTAGCAATGGATGTTATTCCTGCTTTAACTGAAATGGCTAAAAATGGTCAACAAGGTAGAATGCAAATGGATAAGATTACTCGTTATTTAGCGATTGTATTAGCTTTTGTTCAAGCTTATACATTAACTTATTCATTCGATGTTAGTTATGGTATCGTAGCTAATCCTTCTGTATCAACTTATTTATTTGTAGCAACAATTCTTGCTGCAGGTACTTCATTCTTGGTATGGTTAGGTGATAGAATTTCACAATTTGGTATAGGTAATGGTGTCTCTATGATTATCTTCTCTGGAATTGTGGCTAACTTACCATGGCAATTTATCTCTGCATTTAAAACTTTAGTTGATACAACAAGTGGAGCTGCAGCATTTAGTGGTGTTGTAGAGTTTGCAATCTTTGTTGTTATGTATATCGCTATTATTGTATTAGTAATTTTCATGAACGAAGCTGTTCGTAAAATTCCTATTCAATATACATCTAGTGGTGTACGTCAAGGTAAGTCAGTTAACTACTTACCATTAAAAATCAATTCTGCAAGTGTTATGCCAGTAATTTTTGCATCATCTGTAATGGTTGCTCCTGTAACAATTATGAGTTTCTTTGAAACTAATAAAGTTACTGAAACAATTACAAATGTGCTAAATTTCTCTAAACCTTTAGGTTTAACTATCTATGTAGTACTTGTAGTGTTGTTTACATTCTTCTATACTAATCTTCAAGTGGATCCAAAACGTATTGCGGATAACTTGAATAAGCAAGGTACATATATTCTTGGTATTCGTCCAGGAAGCGAAACAGTTACCTATGTAAGCAAAGTATTAAATCGTATTACAGTATTAGGTGCTATGTTCTTAGCTGTAATTGCTGCATTACCTTATCTTTTACCAATGTTTACTAATATTCCATCTAGCATTTCTATGGGTGGAACTGGTATAATAATTGTAGTAGGTGTTGCGCTTGAAACTGTTAAGGATTTAGAAAGCCAATTATCTCAGAAAGCATATCGTGGTTTTGTAAAAAGATAGGAGATGTTATAATGAATATTCTGATTATGGGTCCTGCTGGTGCAGGCAAAGGAACGATGTCTGACAAAATTGTGGAGGAATTCAATATCCCTCATATTTCGTCGGGGGACATGTTCCGTGCAGAAATTTCAGGAAAAACGGAACTTGGTCTAACCGCGCAAGCTTATATTAATCAAGGTCTTTTAGTTCCAGACGAGGTTACCATTGAGATGGTTAAACGTCGTCTGACTAAAGATGACTGTAAAAAGGGTTATCTATTAGATGGTTTCCCACGCACATTAGCGC
This sequence comes from Erysipelotrichaceae bacterium, assembly GCA_017473265.1. Taxonomy (GTDB): domain Bacteria; phylum Bacillota_I; class Bacilli_A; order Erysipelotrichales; family Erysipelotrichaceae; genus RGIG4607. The sequence continues at coordinate 125,002 of JAFULQ010000008.1, forward strand.
AAGCGGAAGCTTTGGAAAAGATGACTCGTGAAGTTGGAATTCCACTTCAAGCAATTATTTGTTTAGAAGTTGAGTTTGATGAACTTGCAAAACGTATCACTGGACGTCGTATTTGTAAGCATTGCAATGAAATCTACAATGTGTATTTCAAACCTTCAAGCACTGAAGGTATTTGTGATGTTTGCGGTAATGAATTGTTCCAACGCAGTGATGATACTGTAGAACGTTTAAAGGTTCGCTTACAGGAATATGAAAATCAAACAGTTCCTGTATTAGAGTATTTCAAGAATGCTGGTTTAGCTAAGAAAATTAATGCTGGACAACCTATTGATGAAGTATGGAAAGAAGTCAAAAAGGCGTTGGAGGAAATTAATGATTAGTACAAAGTCAGCTCGTGAACTTGAACTAATGAAAGAAGCTGGGCGTATTGTGGCTTTAGCGCATCAAGCGATTAAAGAGGCAATTAAACCTGGTGTTACTACAAAACAATTGGACAAGATTGCTTATGATGTAATTACATCAAATGGAGCAAGACCGTCTTTTAAGGGATACAATGGTTTCCCTGCAAGTATTTGTGCTTCTATCAATGATGTTTTAGTACACGGTATTCCTGATAATACAAAATTAAAAGATGGCGATATTATTTCCATTGATATCGGTGCTTGTTATAAAGGCTATCATGGTGATAGTGCTTGGACGCATGCTGTTGGTGAAGTTGATGAAAAGACACTTCATTTAATGGATGTTACAAGAGAATCTTTATTTGAAGGATTAAAACAAGCTAAGCCAGGGAATCATTTAGGAGACATTTCGCATGCTATTGGTGAGTATGTTCACGCGCATGGTTATAGTATTCCTATGGATTATACTGGCCATGGAGTTGGTTCTCAATTACATGAAGATCCAATTGTTCCAAATTACGGACCTGCTGGTCGTGGTGTTCTTCTTAAAGAAGGAATGACACTTGCGATTGAACCAATGGTGCATATGGGAAAACCTCAAACAAAAACTATGCGAGATGGTTGGACTGTAAAAACTAAAGATGGTTCGTTGTGTGCGCACTATGAACACAGTATCGTAATTACTAAAAATGGGTATGAAATACTCACAAAAATTCCTGAAATGGAGGTAAAGAATGGGTAAACAAGATGTCATCGAAATTGACGGTGTTGTAGAAGATACACTGCCAAATGCAATGTTTAAAGTGAAATTATCAAATGGTCACATTATTCTGGCCCACGTTTCTGGTAAAATCCGTATGAATCACATCCGCATTTTACCAGGTGATTGTGTCACTGTTGAAATTTCACCGTATGATTTAACACGTGGGCGTATTACATTTAGACGAAAATAGTCTATCTAGGAGGTAAACGCATGAAAGTAAGACCATCAGTCAAACCAATCTGCGATAAGTGCCGTGTTATTAAGCGCAAAGGTCGTGTAATGGTTATTTGTGAAAACCCTAAACACAAACAAAGACAAGGGTAATTTAAACGGAGGTAGAAAACAATGGCTCGTATTGCTGGAGTTGACATTCCTCGCGATAAACGCGTGGTTGTCGCATTAACTTATATTTATGGAATTGGCCCTACTACAGCCAAACAAATTTTAGCAACTTGTGGTGTTTCTGAAGATATCCGTACTAAGGATTTAACAGAAGAACAAGAAAATGCTATTCGTAGTGAAGTAGACAAAATTAAAGTAGAAGGTGACTTACGTCGTGAAGTCAACTTAAATATCAAACGTTTGATGGAAATCGGAAGCTTTAGAGGACAACGTCATCGTAAAGGTCTTCCAGTTCGCGGTCAACGTACTAAGACAAATGCTCGTACACGTAAAGGACCACGTCGTACTGTAGCTAACAAGAAGAAATAGGAAGCGCTAGGAGGTAAAAATTATGGCAAGTCCAAAGAAACAAGTAGGACGTAAACGTAAAGTCCGTAAGAACGTCGCTCGTGGCGTTGCTCATATTCATTCTACGTTCAACAATACAATCGTTACGATTGCTGATGAACATGGAAATGCTGTTGCATGGTCAAGTGCTGGTGCATTAGGATATAAAGGTTCTCGTAAATCTACACCATTCGCTGCACAACAAGCTGGTGAAGCTGCTGCTAAAGCTGCTGTTGATCATGGAATGAAAGTAGTTGAAGTTAACGTAAAAGGACCTGGACCTGGACGTGAAGCTGCAGTTAGATCATTACAAACTGCTGGATTAGAAATTACAACAATTAATGATGTAACTCCTATTCCACACAACGGATGTCGTCCACCAAAACGTCCTCGTGGTTAGTATTCAAATACAAATATAGGAGGAATAGTTGATGCAAAAATTTGAACATGCTAGTTTTGAAATTAAGGATTATGTAGAATCCGAACATTACGGTAAATTTGTTATTGAACCATTAGAAAGAGGATTTGGAACAACGATTGGTAATGCATTACGTCGTGTATTATTATCTTCATTACCTGGTGGAGCAGTATACTCAATTAAAATTGACGGAGTGTTCCATGAATTCACAGCTATTCCAGGCGTTGTAGAAGATGTTACAGCGATTATCTTGAATATCAAGAACTTAATTATCAAGATTGATACTGATGACACATATACATTAAGAATTGCTGCTAAGGGACCTGGAGCCGTTACTGGTGGCGATATTATGTGTCCAACAGGTGTTGAAATCTTAAATAAAGATTTAGTAATTGCTACTTTAGCTGAAGGTGGCGTACTAGAAATGGAATTAAAAGCTCAAAATGGTAGAGGTTATGTAAATGCTGATACTAATAAGATTTTATATCAAGGTTCTTCTCAAGGAATTGGCACTATTTATACAGATGCTATTTATACACCTTGTAGAAAAATCTCTTATGATGTAGAACCTTTATATATGGGGCAAAACAAAAAGTGTGATCGTTTAGTGTTCGAAGTATGGACAGATGGTTCGATTACACCTCAAGAATCTCTTGCTTTAGGTTCAAAGATTTTAATTGATCATTTAGAAATCCTAACAACTGTACACGATGCTGTAAATGATGGTGATAGTTGGATTAAAGATGCTGCTGTTGAATCAAGCAGTAAAGGTTTAGTTATGATGATTGAAGACTTAGATTTATCTGTTCGTTCATACAACTGTTTAAAACGTGCTGGTATTCAAACTGTTGAAGAATTAGTACAAAAAACAGAAGATGAAATGATGAGAGTTAGAAATTTAGGTAAAAAATCATTAAAAGAAGTTAAAGATAAATTGATTGAATTGGGGCTTGGCTTCAAGTCATTCGAATAGGTATAGAGGAGGAAACAAACTATGTGGAATCGTAAATTAGGACGCAAAGCTGATCACAGAAAAGCTTTATTACGTAATATGGCTACTTCAGTGATTTTGAACGGTAAAATTGAAACAACAGAAATGAAAGCTAAAGAATTACGCACAGTTGTTGATGAATTAGTTACATTAGCAAAACGTGGTGATTTACACGCTCGTCGTCAAGCTGCTTCTTATGTTCGTAACGTAACAAACAAAGAAGGTAAGACTGCTGTTCAAGTTCTATTTGATGAAATTGGGCCAAAATATGCAGGTCGTAACGGCGGATATACTCGTGTTACTAAAACAACAGTTCGCCGTGGTGACGGAGCTCCAATGGCTATCATTGAATTAATCTAGTAGTAGATATTTAAAGAGATATCGTTTGATATCTCTTTTTTTATTTTGTGAAAATTGTTATACTACTATGGGTGATAATTGTGAAAACAATAAAAGAATTACATGATGATGCAATAGCTAGAGAAATACCTATTATGAAAGATGATGGTATTGCTTATTTATATGATTTTTTACAAAAGCACAACATTAAAAATGTTTTAGAAATTGGTAGTGCAATTGGCTTTAGCTCTATTTGTATGGCTATGAGTAAAGATGATATTCATATTACAACCATTGAAAAAGATGAAGAAAGATATCAAGAAGCGATTCAAAATATTAAGGATTTTGGTAAAGAAAATCAAATTACTTGTTTAAATATGGATGCGTTAGAATATGTACCTGATCGTTTATATGATTTATTATTCATCGATGCTGCTAAATCTTCTAATGGACGATTCTTTGATCGTTTTACACCATATTTAATAAATGGTGGATATGTAATAGTTGATAATATGTATTTCTATGGATTTGTAGATGATATTGGACAAGTTCGCACAAAGAACCTTAGACAATTGGTTCAAAAGATTCAAAAGTTTAAAACATATATTATGGAATATCCTGATTATGAAAGTACATACTTGCAAACAGGGGATGGAATTATTATTGCACAAAAAAAAGTATCCGTTGAGGAATAACTCAATGGATACTTTTATTGTTTAATGAATACATCTTTATGAATTGGTGAACAAGCACCATACGCATTTTCATATACTAAATTGCCATCACTATTAATAGTCATTGTAATAGAAGTAGAGCTTGGATCGTCATCATCAAATGTTAAACCGTCAGATTCTAAGATTACGCTATCGCCAACAACTGAGTAATTGCCACTAAATGTTCGTAAACCAACACAATAGTTGATTAATAACGAATATGTTCCATCATCAGATAATACTAAATAAGGATTAAGTTCTTCTTCATCCATATAATTAATTTTATAAACACCAACAATACCATTTTGATTTTCAATATTTGACTCATCTTTTAATACGTAAATAGTTACAGTCTTAGTTGCTGTGTTATTAGCAGAATCAGAAACTTGTAATTGAACTTGATATTCACCAACAGTAGAAATATCGTATTCACCATTGATTTTTATATTTTCTATTAAATTTGTATCAAAATTATCAACAACTGTAACGAAATAACGTATATCAAATTCCTGATTAACGGTAGTTGTAATGTCTGATAATAAATGGATAGTAGGTTTTGTCTCATCTACAACAGCAATTAAATATGTTAATTCGACAGATTGTTCTTTATCATTTGAAATAGAGTATGTAATGTTATAGTTTCCTGGTTGTGAGATATCTATTGGATTATTAACTACTTCAATAGAAACATCGTCAGTAGATGTATTTTTGATAAATGATAATGGGTCATATTGTGAATGAACTTCAATTTTATTAACCACTTGTTGAATTGATGGATTAAAATCTTGATTGTGTGAGCAACCACTAAAAAGAATTAAAAAAATCAATGATAGTAATAAACGTTTCATAAAAACCTCCAATTTCGAATAGAAAAGTTGAATTTATTATTCTAATTATAGTATAATTCTACTATATAGAAAAGGAAAGCATTTGATTTTCTAATTCTCGAAGAAGGAGTGATAAATATGAAGAAACTTTTATCATTTATTGCTGTAACAGTTACAGCAGCTACAGCTGTTGCGGCTGGTGCATATTTTGTGAAAAAGTTAGAACAAGAAAAAGATGAAGAGGTTAAATTAATCGAAATCATCAATGAAGACGAATCAGAAAAAAAAACTAGTGTAGAAGAGGAGTCTGAATCTAAAGAAGAACTAAATGAAGAATCTTCATTTGAGGAACTTGTTAAAGAAGAAATCGCTGAAGAAATTGCTCCTGAAGAACCAGTAGAAGTAGTTGAAGAAGTGATTGAAGAACAACCTGTTGAAGAAGAAACAGTGGTTGAAGAAGTAATCGAAGAACAACCTGTTGAAGAAGAAACAGCGATTGAAGAAGTAATCGAAGAACAACCTGTTGAAGAAGAAACAGTGGTTGAAGAAGTGATTGAAGAACAACCTGTTGAAGAAGAAACAGTAGTTGAAGAAGTGATTGAAGAACAACCTGTTGAAGAAGAAACAGTGGTTGAAGAAGAAATTGAAGAACAACCTGTTGAAGAAGAAACAGGGGTTGAAGAAGTGATTGAAGAACAACCTGTTGAAGAAGTGATTGAAGAACAACCTGTTGAAGAAGTTGATCCATATCATTTATTAAGTGAACGTAAGAAAAATGCGATTTGCAATCAAATTAATGTGATGATTGAATCAATGGAAGAGTTTGAAGAAGTTGGATTACAACATTACATTGTTTTCCCAAATCCTGAAGATACAGAAGCATTTTTAGTTGAAGTAGAAGATGCTGGTTATGATATTTTCGTTGAAGAAAATGGTCAAGAAGTAAATTTAATTAAAAATAGTCAATTAGAACGTGAAGGACTTGAAAAAGAAATTCTTTCTTTAGCGCAATTAGCTGCTGAGTTTACTGGTGCTTATAAAGGATGGGCTGTTAAAATTGATGAATAAGGTCATGTAATAATGACCTTTTTTTATGCGAGTTTATTTGTTTGTTATAATGCATAAAATAGTATATAATAGTAGCGCTAATGAGGTGATTAGATGAAAGTTATTGAATTAAAAAATGTTTCATTTAAATATGATGAAGAATATGTAGTAAAGAATGTATCTTTTTCTATTGAAAAAGGATCATATACAACGATTATTGGCCATAATGGTAGTGGTAAAAGTACTATTGCGAAATTAATTATGGGTCTTTTAGAAAAAGAAAAAGGACAAATCTTTGTTGATGGATTGGAATTGAATTTAGAAAACTTATATAAAATTCGTGAGAAAATTGGTATTGTATTCCAAAATCCGGATAATCAATTTATTGGTTCAACAGTTAGGGATGATATTGCTTTTGGTTTAGAAAATCATTGCATTCCACATGAACAAATGGATCCATTAATTTTGAAATTTGCTGAGAAAGTTGGTATGTTGAATTATCTTGATAGTGAACCTACAAAACTTTCAGGTGGACAAAAACAAAGAGTGGCTATTGCTGGTGTTTTAGCTATGTATTTTAATGTTATTATTTTTGATGAAGCTACTAGTATGTTAGATCCACAAGGTAAAAAAGAAATTAATGAATTAATTGAAGAAATTCATAGAGAGAAGAATATTACAATTGTTTCTATTACACATGATATTGAAGAAGCTGTTAAGAGTGATTATGTCATTGTAATGGATAAAGGCAAAGTTGCTATGGAAGGTAAGCCTGAAGAAATTCTATTAAGAGAAAAAGAGCTAATTCAAATGCAACTAGATATTCCTTTTACTTTAAAGTTTAAAAATGAGCTTAAAAAACAAGGTGTAAATGTAGAAACAAATCTTAAAATGGAAGGGATGGTGGACGCTTTATGCCAATTGAATTTAAACAAGTAAGCCATGAGTATTCACCAAATACGCCGTTTGCATATAAAGCGCTTAATGAGATAGATTTAGAGCTTGCTGAAGGGAAAATTACTGCGATTGTAGGAGCAACTGGTTCTGGGAAAACAACGATTGTACAGCATTTAAATGCGTTGTTGTTGCCTACACAAGGTGAAATTGTTGTAGTAGATAAAACAATTAAAAGTACAGAAAAACCAAAGAATTTAAAAGCATTGAGAAAACAAGTTGGTTTAGTATTCCAATTTCCTGAATACCAATTATTTGAAGAAACAATCTTAAAAGATGTAGCTTTTGGTCCAAAGAATTTTGGTGTAAGTGAAGAAGATGCTCAAGAAAAAGCAAAAGAAGCTTTAAAAATGGTTGGATTAGATGAAACGTTCTATGAACGTTCACCACTAGATTTATCAGGTGGTCAGAAAAGAAGAGTTGCAATTGCTGGTATTTTAGCAATGGATCCACAAGTATTGGTTTTAGATGAACCTACAGCAGGTTTAGACCCTCAAGGTGCTAAACAAATGATGGGGTTATTTGAAATGTTAAATAAAAAACATGGCAAGACTATTTTAGTCGTTACACATGATATGGAACATGTATTAGATTATTGTGATGAAGTAGTAGTTGTAGAACGTGGAAAAATTGCTATGCATGTATCTAAAGAAGAATTTTTTGAAGATGCATCATTAATGGTAAAAGCAAATATTAATCCACCAGCAATTATTCGTATGCGTACTATGTTACAAGAAAAAGGGTTTGCTATTCCAAATACTGTTTTATCTTTAGAAGCTTTAGTTAAAGCTCTTAAGAAAGGGGTGGCATAATGAAAAATATCGTTTTAGGTAGATATATTCCACTTGATTCTGTTATTCATAAAATGGACCCTAGAGCTAAGATTATTGCAATGATTACATTATTAGTCGCTATCTTTATTGATACTGGCTATATTGGATATGGGATTATTGCGGCATTCATTCTATGTGCAGTCTTTTTAGCTAAATTAAAATTAGATTTTGTTTGGAAAGCATTGAAACCAATGTTATTCATGCTTTGTTTCTTATTAGTTATTAATGTCTTAGTACTAAAAACAGGATATGTATTAGTTGATATTTTTGGTTTTAAAATCTACAGTGATGCGATTTTCCAAACACTATACATTGTTATTCGTTTAGTATTGATGATCATTATTACAACATTATTAACAGCTTCAACAAAGCCTATGGATTTAACAATAGCAATTGAAGATTTATTATCTCCATTTAAAGTAATTGGGGTGCCTGCACATGATATTGCGATGATGATTTCTATTGCACTTCGCTTTATTCCAACTTTGTTAGAAGAAAGTCAAAGAATTATGAAAGCACAAGAATCACGTGGTGTTGATTTACAAGAAGGCAGTTTTAAAGAAAAAGTAATGGCTATTTTATCGTTAATTGTCCCATTATTTGTGTCTAGTTTCCAAAGAGCTGATGATTTAGCAAATGCCATGGAAGCTAGAGGATATAATCCAGGTGGTAAGCGTGTTAGATATAAACAACTTAAATTTGTTTTACGTGACTATATTATGTTGCTATGTGTATTTGGTTTAGTTGCTGGTTTGATTGCGACTAAAGTAACAGGAATTTTATGAGAATTAAAGTAACATTAGCCTATGATGGCTCAAAATATTGTGGATGGCAAATCCAACCCAATGGTACTAGTATTCAAGGTGTAGTAGAAAAAGTGATTTCAGAAATACAAAAAGTGGAAACTACAGTTGAAGCAAGTGGTAGAACAGATGCACGTGTACATGCGAAAGGTCAAGTATTTCATTTTGATACATCTTTAACTATGAACACGGATCAATGGACAAAAGCATTGAATGCGAAATTACCAGATGATATGCGTGTAATTAAAGTTGAAGTAGTACATGATGAATTTCATTCGCGTTTTGATGCGAAATGGAAAAACTATGATTACTATGTGAATGTTGGTGATTATAATCCCTTTCAAAAGGATTATGTTTTGCAATATTGTCGTAAACTAAATGTAGAATTGATGAAAGAGTGCGCCAAAATGTTTGTTGGAACACATGATTTTACTTCGTTTAATGGTAATTCATTAATAGAAAGACCTAATCAAGTGCGTACAATTTATGATATTCAAATAGAGGAAAAAGATGATGTAATTATTTTCCATTATTATGGTGAAGGATTTTTGCGTTATATGGTAAGAATGCTAACGCAAACAATGATTGAAGTTGGAAAAGAAAGAATTACAATAGAACAGGTAAAAAAAGCATTAGATTGTCCTAAAAAACAATCAGCACCATACAATGCGAGTCCAGTAGGATTGTATTTAGTGAAAGTGGGGTATGAAGATTATGGGATTGAAAAATAATTATCATACACATACTTTTAGATGCAATCATTGTGAAGGTACAGAAGAGCAAATGATTCGAGCAGCTATCAAAGCTGGAATGACGGAATTAGGTTTTTCTGATCATATGCCATGGCCAACTATTGATGGTGAAACACAAAGAATTAGAATGAGTCCTAATGATATTCAAGATTATGTGGATACATTAGTTCATTTAAGAGAAAAGTATAAAGATCAAATTGCTATATATATTGGATTTGAGGCAGAATATTTTCCTAAAAGAGCCGATTGGCTATGGGAAGTAAAAAATACATATCCTATCGATTATTACATCTTAGGACATCATTATCATGAATACGAAGCAAGAGGTAGATATTTTGCTTATTATGATGATCATAAGAATAGATGTAAACATTATTATGATAGCTGTGAACAAGCCTTAAGAAGTGGTTTGTTTACTTATTTTGCACATCCTGATATTTATATGGCAAATGTGAAAATAACAAAAGAGGAAATTGATGTTGCACATAAATTGTGTAAGTTATGTAGAGAATTAGATATACCGATGGAATACAATTTGGCTGGTTGTAAATTTAAACTTAAAACACCAGATTGTTATCCAAGAGATGAGTTCTGGAAGATTGTTGCAGAAGAAAAAGTAAAGGTTGTTATTGGTGGAGATTATCATGATCCATATCGAATTTTGGATGATCCATTTTACGAAAATGCCTACAATTTTCTAAGTTCTTTGGGTGTAGAAATACTAGAAAAAATTAATATAAAAAAATAGTAAATTTTGATTGACAGAATGGGTTGAAAAAGATAGAATAGTAATCGGCACTTTATGCCAATCTTTTTCCCCGGTAAGGATTAATTTTGGTAAAAAGAAGGAGGACGTAAGATGCGTCAAACAACAATGTTAAAACCTGCAGAGGTTGTGCGTCAATGGTATGTAGTTGATGCAACTGGATTAACGCTTGGTCGTTTATCTACAGAAGTAGCGGCTGTGTTACGTGGTAAACACAAACCTACATTTACTCCAAACGTTGACTGTGGAGATTTCGTTATCGTAATTAATGCTGATAAAATCGTAGTAACAGGAAACAAATTGGAAACTAAGAATTATTATAACCACTCTCAATTCCCAGGTGGATTACGCGTTCGTTCAATGCGTACTATGAAGGAAAACTACACAATTGAATGGGTTGAAAGATCAATTCAAGGTATGCTTCCTCATACAAAATTGGGAAATGTACAACGTAAACACTTATTTGTTTACAAAGGTGCTGAACACCCACATGCAGCTCAAAAACCTGTTGAGCTAGTAATCAAAGGATAGGAGGAAGAGACAATGGCAGCAAAAAAGAAAACTGTAAGATACATTGGTACAGGTAGACGTAAATCTTCAGTGGCTCGTGTTTATTTAACTCCTGGTAAAGGTGAAATCTTAGTTAATGGTAAAACATTAAATGAATACTTGCCTTTAGAAACATTAAGAATGGTTGTTCGTTCACCATTTGAAGTAACAGAAACTGTTGGACAATTTGATGTTAAAATCAATGTTTACGGTGGTGGTTACTCAGGACAATCTGGTGCTATGAGACATGGTATCGCTCGTGCTTTATTACAAGCATCTGATGACTACCGTCCAAAATTAAAAGCAGCTGGATTCTTAACACGTGATCCTCGTGCTAAAGAACGTAAGAAATACGGTCTTAAAGGTGCACGTAGAGCTCCACAATTCTCTAAACGTTAATCAATTTTACGAAAGAGACTACAAGAACTTCTCACATTTGTGGGAAGTTTTTTTGTTTATATAAAGAAAAAGCTAATCGTTATGATTAGCTATAACTGTTATATAAATTGGAATTTGTTGCTCCAATTCTAAAAATAAAAGCTCCATATTGGAGCTTTCAGTTTTATTCTGTTGGTTCTTTTGTTTCATTTATATTTATGAAATATGCTAACTTACCTTTATAAGTAAATAAGATATCATATTTACCTTCTGGATAATCCATATTAACATATCCATTTCCAACATATTTATAATTGTCTGCTTCTGGTGTTTTATAATCTAAAACAAATCCACCATTATCATTTGCTAATTCTTCTAATTTAGATAATGACATTTTTTCTAGTTCCTCTACTGTCTTATGTGGAGTAACTAAAATCTTAACATCGCTAGTAGAACCTGTATATTTTGTGTCAATATAAAACTCTATATACTCATTTAAATAGAATGATGAATTAATACCCTCTTTTTTATATCCTTTAGCAACTAATTTATTCATTAATCCTTCACTATCTGGGTCAACACCTTCATAACTATGTCTATTACCTACTAAAATAACTCCATCGATAACAAAATCAGTTTGTTTTGCATTTCCTTCTTCATCTACAATTTGTGTTAAAGTTCCGTCTTTATATGTATATTCATATTTTTTATTATTTGATGTTGTTGTGTTATTTGTATTATTAACTACTGTATTAGATGTACTCTCATTTTCTTGTGTAGTTTGACTATTATTATTTGTAACTTCATTTTCTTCTTTTTTATTACCACATCCTGTTAAAACAAATAGTCCTATTGCTAATACTAATATTAGACAAATTACTAAAATTTCTTTCTTTTTCATATTTACCTCCAATTTTTAATTTTCTTTTGGCTTATCTACTTCAGAGCCAATATAATAATCTCTTAAATGATATCCTTCTTCAACTTTGTTAATATTTGAAAATGATACAGTTACACCATATTTTTTACTTACTTCCCAAGCTTTTTCTCCAAAACCAAAAACATAATGAAGAAATGTATCATATTCTTTATCAATCTCTGTTGGTTTTTTATTTCCGATCCTATCTTGATAATAGTAAGCTCTTTCAACAATTTTATTGATAGTAGTTTCTGGTTCAACTGTATTGCTTTCGATTATTTTTTTATTCTTTGCAATATAATGTTTATCTGTCCATACACCATTTTCGTATGTACCAATATAATATTCAGAATCTTTTCCTTTTATCCATTGAAACCAGTATTTATTTCCTACGCCACCAATATAGTAATCTAAATCATCTCTATATCCAATAACAAATTCAAAGCCATCATTATCATTTACAAGCTTCATAAAGGCGTTTTTATCCATATAAACACCTCCCATCTTTTAAAAATTATAAAATTCAAAACTATAATATAATATTTTATAAATTTTCGCAATTAGTTAAACTATAAAAAGCACTTATAATTTATATAATAAATCTCCTCGATAAATTCTAATTTGTAGTGATGTTTGTTATCCCTAAGATAATCACATTGTAGCATCTTTAAAGCGAAAAATCATCAACTTGATGAGGGGAAAGCATAGGTTGCTTTAAACGTAAAGCATACATTTCGTTACCATCAGGAAGTAAACTTATTTTATGCTTTCTTTCGCTCCATATAGTCATAGCAGTATTTAAATAACCATGAATCATGTCAGTGTTACAATAAGGACATTTCATAAGTTTTCACCTCCATTTTTAACTAAATAGCCATTTTGCTAAAAAGTATGCAATTAATCCAAACCCTAAAAGAGTATCTATTGCATCCCAACTAGCACCATTAGCAATAAAATAAATCAGCATAATAACAACAATTGCTATTATTAATTTTCCTCCTCCAGAGCCATTTCCACCGCTTCCAGATGAGTGGTTAGTAGTACTTTTGTATGCGTAATAATCATCTTTATCTAACATGAATTGTCACCTCAAAATTAATGCACAAATTGGAATTGGTCATACTGTCATTCTGTAAAAATCTCAATATAACTTTTTGTATTCTTCGGGTCGACCTCCTGCACGCCGCAGAAGGAGCCCTTATACCAAAGTACAAATCTATTATCATTATTCACGATACAGCACACAGGCAGAAGGTAAGCATTGCCTTTGGTATAAACCGCCTTGGATGCGTAGGATATTCCATAATAGTCCAATGCTTCCAATATCTTTGACCAAGATGCTTTCCCTTTTCCCATCAATCCAACTACATCCGAAAGCGGCACAGCTGCAAGCATGGAAACACAGTGCTGTCCGCACAACCCGTCTTGGCTGGGAATTGTTATAATGCCATCAATTTTTCGGACAGGATTCTCTCTGGAATATGGGCTATCATGGTTGATTCTTGATAAGGCGGCAATTGGCTCCATTTCGATTTCATATTCTTTCTTCAATGCGAGAACAGACAAACATGCCTTTGATACAGGAATAAAATATCTACCGCTCCCTTTCGGAATGAGTTTACACTCAAAAGAACATTCCTGGATGGATATACGGCACGGAATGTTTCCCGTTAAGCCTGTTTCTTCCCATACATTAAAGGGTATTTCAATAAATGTGCGTTTTCCTTCGGTATGTATGATAGAAGTAAAACGATATATCATTATGATACCGCCTTTCATATTCTCTGCTATTCAAATTCTAATTTATAGGGAACTATACATCCCTACTTTGTGTATATTTTAGCACTTTAGTTATTCAAATTCATTAAATTAATTTCGAAAAAATCTAACATATGCATTCTCAAGCACGATGGTTACGTCTCGTAAAGGCACAATAAAGGCACAAATTAGTGAAATTTAGAGAATCTAAAAATGCCTATATTCAAAAAAGCCTATAAATAAAGGGTTTTTTAAAGGTCATAAAAATATTCGTAGTCAACCACAATTCTCTAAACGTTAATCAATTTTACGAAAGAGACTACAAGAACTTCTCACATTTGTGGGAAGTTTTTTGTTTATATAAAGAAAAAGCTAATCAATTAAGATTAGCTTAATACTTTTAAATACATTCAAATTTATTTTTTTAATATTTTCATACACCAAGTCCATTTTCCACATTCAGGACATTTTAACAATCTTCTACTTGGTGTTTGCATCAACAAGGCAATCTCTTTATAATTAGGAACAAACATATGTTGACAGTTCTTACATTCATAGTAACCTGTTTCTACCTTAAATTTGAAAGCGATAATACAAGGAATTATAAATAGTATAATAGCTGCTATTATCATAAAATATTGAAATCCACATTCAGGGATAAGGAGTGATATTAAAGTTATCAAACAAACAAGTGCTACCATACTGGTTGCGATAATAACATATGCGGAATGTCTAAGTCGTTTATGATATCTTTCCTCATTTTTTGCCATTTGAAAAATCAATTCATTTAATTGTTCATCCTTTTGTTCCATATTAATCATCTCCCCACATAATAATTCATTTACACTAATTTCTAGTATCTCACAAAGTTTAAGCATAATATCGAAATCGGGCATTGACTTACCTGTTTCCCATTTTGATATAGCTCTGTCGGTTATATTCAAATTTTCTGCCAACTGTGCTTGTGTAAGATTTTTCTTTTTTCTGCATTCTGTAATAAACTTTCCAATTTTGATTTGATCCATAAGTTACCTCCTTTCGTTTTGATTGTAAACGATATATAGGAAAAGAAACACGAACTAACGGTTGAAAAGGGGAGGACTCAACCATTAGTAGAGTGAAAATTGAATATCAAATTTTAATTTATCAAAATAATATATGCATATTATAACATCCATTATTTATGTAAACATTAAGAATATCTATTTATTTACATGATACATAAAGGGGGAATATGCAATTTTAATTTTGTTGAAGAATACTGATAGAGGCACAATAAAGGCACAAATAGACAATTTTAAATCAAATTTAAAACAGTGAAGTGTAAAAAAGCCTTTAAACAAAGGATTTTTAAATCTTGAGTTTCATACTTTGATATGACCACAGTTCTCTAAACGTTAATCAATTTTACGAAAGAGACAACAAGAGATCATTCATATTTGGATGGTCTTTTTTGTTTATATAAAGAAAAAGCTAATCATAATGATTAGCTTAATACTGTTTTATAAATTGTAATTTGTATTACTTATTCTTTTTAATCAAACTTAATTTTTTTTGTTTAAAAGTCATATCATGATTATTATTATAAAAACCTATAAATTCAAATAATAATCCTAAGCCACATAAAGCACCATCTATAAAATCTGGTATATTATCTTTAAAAATATATGATAATAAACTAAATTGATTATCCAAAATCACAATTAAAATACAAAGCAAACCTGCTCTAAAATAATTGTTTAATTTTGTAGTCTTGTCTTTCTTTTCTCTGTTAGAATATTCAATAACATTGTTTATTGTATCTCTTAACTTTTCTAATTCTTCTTTAGTCATTCTTCTACCATTTAATAATTCTGATACTTCTACATTAAGTTCTTCTGCTAAAATAGTTATCATTGATAAATCTGGCATTGTTTTTCCATTTTCCCAACGACTAATTGACTTATCTGTAACTCCCATTTTTTCTGCTAGTTGTTCTTGTGTTAAGTTTTTTTCTTTTCTTAATTCAGAAATAAATTTTCCTATTTTTTCTTGATCCATAATCATCCCTCTTTTCAAAAACAATTTTATATTATTTTTTTAAATTTAACAGGACAGAACCTGAGAGTTTAACAAATTGGAATTTGTTGATTACAGCGGTGTTCCTACTTCAATTAAGTTACCATCCAAATCGTAGAATCTGACCACCTTTTGCCCCCAACTGTGTGTCATCAGGTGATTGACATATTCGATTTCAGGGTAAAGTGTTTCAAGACGCTCCACAAATTGTTCTATGTTGGGTTCTTCAAAATACAACTCAGATTGATTGCTGTTTGGAATTACACTTCTTTTTGTGAATTGTTCCCAGTATCCCGATTCCTGTAAATATATATTATTCGTCAATTCCATATTCCCATCGTTGTCTTGAAGCAATTGAAATCCAAACATATCACTATAGAACTTTAACGCACGATTACAATCTTTAACAACAATAAGTGTTCCTTTATATTTCATATACATTCTCCTCGTCAAATTGGAATTTATATTACTGTTTCTTATAATCAATATTCGCTAATTTAGCTTGCTTAGTCAAATCTTTTGTTTGAATTTTATATTGTTTCCCATCCTTTATAGTATAAGTTCCACATTGTCTAAATTCAAAATTTACGTTTCTTCTTATACATTGTTCTCTAATACTTAAAGCCCAATCATAATTAAATGGTCTGGCGTTAAAATCAGATTCTCCACCAACCACAACAAGTTCTATACCATCAAGATATTTCTCAATATCTATTTTTTCTATTAACGGTTGTGCTGTAATACATTTATGTTTTATTGGTAAATCTTGAAATATTGATAATTTGTAATCTGCATTTTTTTGATTTTCAATAGTACAACAAATAACTACATTATCATAACCATCATTCCAATCGTCAGGTATACATTTTATAAATCTATCAATTCTTTTTGTTAAAAATAAGAAAATGCAATCTTGTCTTTCTTTAATCATTTCCCAACAGTCTTTTCTCCACTCATCTGCTTCCTCAATTAAAAAATCTGTTGAAAAACAAGTATAAACTATACCAGATTTCATTTTATAGTTTCCGTTTTTTAATTTTTCTATTGGTTTTTCAAAATCTGTTGTCTTTACTATTTCGTTAGTATTAACATTTCTTTTGTAATCTCCTTTGTGAATATAACAATGTAAACAACCATCACTACACTTTTTACAACCTCGCCAAGGATTCCACATTGCCATATTATCATCTCACTTTCAAATTCTAATTTATCGAAATAATATATGCATATTATAACATCCATCATATTTGTAATCATTAAGAATGTATTTTTATTTCCTGAAAAAATAATGAATAATATGTAATTTAAATTCGGTTG
>JAFULQ010000003.1 GCA_017473265.1 Erysipelotrichaceae bacterium
GGTGGTATGGCATATCAAACAGAAGGTATTAACATGAACACAAATGCTAGAGGTGGCTTGATGAAGAGCTTTGGTCGTGCATTTAGTGGTGAGTCTATTTTTATGGTGAATTATACAGCAGAAAAAGATGGAGCTATAATTGCGTTTGCGACAACAATTCCTGGTAGTATCATTCCAGTAGATTTAAGAGAAGTTCCTGAAGGATTGATTATTCAAAAAGGGTCTTTCTTGTGTGCGGAAAATACAGTAGATACACAAGTACAGTTTACTAAGAAAGTGATGGCTGGCTTATTTGGTGGTGAAGGTTTCATTTTACAAAAAGCGAGTGGTAATGGATATGTTTTCTTAGAAGTGGATGGAGATCCAATTATTAAAGAATTAGCACCAAATGAAGTATTAAAAGTAGATACAAGTAATGTGGTTGCTTTTGAACCTAGTGTTTCTTATGATGTTGAAACAGTAAAAGGTTTGGGTAATATCTTAGTTGGTGGAGAAGGATTGTTCTTGACTCGATTGGTAGGTCCAGGAAAAGTAATTCTTCAATCTCAAAACTTTGGTGATTTTGCGGGTCGTATCATTCGTATGGTTCCTAGTAAATAATAAGATCCTCCGAAGCTGTAGGATAACCTACAACTTTGGAGGATTTTTAATGGGCTATTGATAAAATTCTTCTGGAATTATGTTACTTAATCCCATTAACAAATGTCGCATAGCACGATCAACATAGGGATCTTTTTCTTCTACAGAGTGTAAATGAATCATATGGTATTTATATAGATTTAAGATTTCTTCATAGCGTTGAAGAATGTTGGTGTATTCTTTTTGGACTTTTCTATTGGAAATGGTTTGATTGTTGTATTTTTCTCTAATCAACCATAAGCGTTTAAAATCCTTTATGATTTGATAATAATCATCTTGTTGTAATAATCGGTTCACATTTTTAATCACTAACATATAATCGTCTCCTTTTGTTTTTTACAATTAAATAATAATAATTCCAATATTATTTGCAATACACTTTGTAAAAAAACTAAAAACAAAAGAAAATGTTTTTATTTCAAAAATAACTTGTCTTTTAGATAACCGCTTTCACAAAATAAAAACAAAAAAATGATTTTGCTAGAAAAAGGATAAAAGGTTTCATTTAGTTTTGTAATTTATTGGTTTTGTAGTATGATTAATGCGTAAGGAGTGATTGTATGTCGCCAAAATCAGAATTAGCTGTTGCGGTTAAAAAGCAATTAGAGGGTTTATTTAGTGAAGTGGCTTTATCTTTGGATAAAGAGTATAAAAGATTAATTACTAAGTCTAAAAATGATATTTCTAAAGCATTTATGAATGTAGATGAAATGTCTTTCTTGTTGTATTTATATGAATATACAAATTATTCATTTTTAGAAGTACTTTCTTCAATTCAAGAAGATGGAAGTATCAATGATTGGTGTATATATATAGATACTGTATATTTATATCGTGAATTGATACAACGTGGTCTACCTATATTTGAATTTTTGTTTGAATTAGAAAAAACACATGGTAAATTTATAGAATTCAATTTTACGAGTCATGAGGATTGGAAAAAGAGAATTCACTTGTATTTAGAGCATGTAAGAAGTTTAGATTAAAAAAGAACGAGTTCTATGAGAACTCGTTTTTCTTATAATAAAGTAAATAATAGATAAATGAAGTGAGCACTAATTCCAGCACATAAACCACCAATGGTATGTGATAGAATTGATTTACCAGTAAGTTTAGGGAATTTTAATACAGACATCATAGCTACGTGTGTTGATAAATATCCACTAAAGCACATGCACATTGCTGTAAATACGGCAATATCATTACCTGTTACTAAACCAGCTGTAACCATTGGAGGAATTAATCCAATCGCGGCTCCAGCTGCACCTAATGCAGTAATTGGAACGGCAATACATTCACCAGTTGAGAAACCAAATAATGGTTTGATAATGAAATCTAATTGCTGTCCAATGGCTGGTAATAAACCAATACCTTCATAAGCAGCGCCTGTATATACACCAGCAGGTGTAGTATTCGTTAGCATCATAACCAATGTACAAATAATTAAGACTCCTGGAATAATATCTAATCCTAATTGAACACCTTGTTTACCACCCTCTAATAAAGCATTCATGGCACGATTCGTGGCTGAGCCATCATGTACTACACGCATATCGGTTACCATAACGGATGAGTCATTTCCTTCATATGCTTCTTGTTGGGTACCGAATTCTTTTTTCGTAAAAAACAACATGATTCTAACACTGATTGCACTACCAATAGCAGCACCTAGTAAACCAATTAATGCGGCTGGTAAGAAAGATCCACCATCATGTGGAGTTAAACCAATCATGAAGGTAATAATAATTAATCCCATACCAAATCCAGTTCCTAAGTTTGTTAGTGCTGGAAGTTGGTATTTTTTAAAATACTTTTTAAATGAAATATCATCTGCTAAAGAAAGAATAGCGGGATTATCAGATAAGAAAGTGGTTAATACGCCAATTGCACTAGCTCCAGGTAAACCAAATAATGGTTTCATTAGTGGAGATAATAAAGAGTTAATAACTGCGATAACGCCAAATTCTACAAATAAACGGCCAATTGCACCTGCAATTACCGAAATGGCCATAATGTAGAATACGGTATCTAATAATAACGCGTAGGCTGTATTCATTAATGTATTCATCATGTTCGCAAGACCCATTTCATTACTTAAATAGCCAAAGAAGCCAAAGAAGATAATGACGAAGACTAGGGTTTCCAAACTATATTTCTTTTTCATTTTCATATTTTCCATAACATCATCCTCGAATATGTACTTGTTTATTATAACAGTATTTAAACGAAATTTATAGAAGAAATACAAGATGAATGTAAAGTATCTTCAGCATATATTTGTGTAGATTGTGCTATAATGATAAAAAGAAAAGAGGATGGCATATGAAAATTCAACCATTTGAAAAGTTTCATAAGGAATGGGCATTAGTTAGTGCAGGGAACTTAGAAGATTTTAATACAATGACTGTGTCTTGGGGTACTATGGGTACATTGTGGAATAAGTCTATTGTGACGGTTTTTGTAAAGCCTATTCGTTATACTTATAATTATTTGAACGATAATGAATATTTTACAGTAAGTTTCTTTAATGAAGAATATAAGAAAGATTTAGCAATTCTAGGTTCTAAATCTAAACGTGATTGTGACAAAATGTCTTTAACAAAATTACATGCGAAAGATATGGATGGTAATATTGATTTTGAAGAAGCGAATTGTACAATTCTTTGTAAGAAAATTTATTATCAAGATTTGGAGCTTTCACAAATTCCTGAAGATGCAGTGCAAAAGTATTATTTAGAAGAAGCACCACATCGTATGTATATTGGAGAAGTTGTAAAAATTATTGAGAGGTAGTTTTATGATTCAAGATTGTTATGTATTTGCTATGGGTGAAGGGAAAGAAAAAGCGGTTCATGTTAAGGCTGGAGAAGTTGTGACATTTAAAACTCGTGATTGCTTTAATAATCAAATCTCTTCTGAAGCTTATGTATTGGATGCTTTGGATTGGGATCATATCAATCCAGCAACGGGTCCTGTGTATGTGGAAGGTGCTAGTGTTGGTGATGTTTTAAAGGTATCAATTTTAGATATTGAATTAGATAATGAAGGCACGATGTGTTGTTTACCTGAAAATGGTGTTTTAGGTAAGGATGTAGTAAGTAGTCAAATTAAAAAGCTTAAAGTAGAAAATGGCTATTGTTATTTTAATGAGTTTCAATTACCTATTAATCCAATGATTGGTGTAATTGGTGTAGCACCAAAGGATGAAAATGTACCATGTGGTACACCTGGTTCTCATGGTGGGAATATGGATAATACTAAGATAGCAAAAGGCTCTACCTTGTATTTACCTGTATTTCATGAAGGTGCGTTTATTGCATTAGGGGATGTGCATGCTTGTATGGGTGATGGTGAAATTATGGTGAGTGGAGTTGAAATAGGGGCTACAGTGACTGTAAAAGTAGATGTCATTAAAGGTATTTCGATTGAAAATCCTAGACTTGAAGATGATACTCATATTTATACGATTGCGTCAAATGAAGACATTGAAAAGGCGATTTATACGGCAACTAAGGATATGTGTTCGATATTAATGAAACATTTATCTTATTCATTAAATGAAGCAGGTATGTTATTGAGTGCTTGTGGTAATTTGCAATTTTGCCAAGTGGTAGATCCTGAACGTACAGTACGTATGGCAATTCCAAAAACAATTTGTAAGGAAGTATTATAAAAGAGAGTTTTACCAACTCTCTTTTAATATGTTCATAACGATTTCTGGTGTTAATGGTAAGTAGGCACTTTCATTACTAGAAACTTGATTTGCGATGGCTTCTAACATGTCTTTTGTTACACCTAATTCTTCAATATGCATGACTAATCCCAATTGTTCCATCCATTGTTTCATGGCTTCTAATCCAGCTAAAGCTGTTTCTTCTTTTGTCTCTTTTTCGATATCCCATACATTTTTAGCAAATCTAGCATATTGGTCAATTGCATAAGGTAATTGTGTATGATAATAAGCTAATGCAGTTGCGGATAAGGTCATACCATGAGTAGCATTAGTATAGGCACCAATGGTTTCACCAATACCATGTGCTTGCCAATCTTGTGGTTTACCTGAGCCAATTAAATTGTTTAATGCCCAAGTAGCTGTCCACATAATATTACTTCTAGCTTCATAATTTGTAGGTTCTTCAATAGCAAGCAAAGAACTATGAATCAAGCTTTTCATTAAGGCTTCTGCTAAATAATCACTTGTAGAATCATTATTACCAGAAAGATACTGTTCTAAAATGTGTGACATAATATCGAAAATACCAGCTACCATTTGGTATTTTGGTAAAGTATATGTATAAATAGGATCTAAAATCGTGAATTTTGGATAACTACGATCATCATAGATTCGTCCAATTTTATAGGTATCGTTAGTAATAACTGAACCAGTATTCATTTCCGAGCCGGTTCCTACCATAGTTAAAATACAACCTACAGGTAGAATATCATTATCAACATCTTCCCAATTCATATAATATCGTGTCCAAGCATCCCCATTACAATACGTACAGTTAGCGACTCCTTTTGCATAATCAATAACCGATCCACCACCAACGGCTAAAATAAAATCTACATTTTTATCTTTCGCTAATTGACATCCTTCTTGTAATTTATCATAAGTAGGATTTGGCATAACACCACTAATTTCATAGATGTTTTTGTCTAAGGTTTCTAATATGGCACATACTTCTTGATAGATACCATTCTTTTTAATTGAACCTCCACCATAAACTAGTAAAATATTTTTCCCGTATTGTAGTAATTCAGCTTCTAAATTTTCAATAGCATTCTTTCCAAAGTATAGTTTTGTAGGATTATAGTAACTAAAATTTCCTTGCATAGATATTCCTCCTTCATGATGCATCTATAGTATAACAAAGAAAATGTTAGTAAAGGTAGCGTTTTCATTGGAGAATTGATTGACATGTAATATTTTTTGTATATAATGTGAACTGTTCACTTTGTGAACGAATAGAAAGGAATGTGCGAAATGGAAGATGTTAAAGAAAAAGCATTAGATGCTTGGTTACAATTAATTACAGCTATAAACACAGAACGTATTGTTACAAGTATGACTTTTAATGAAGCGGTTGTATGTAATATTTTAAATCGTAACAAAGAACAAGTTTTTACAGCTACTGAATTGTGCAATAAGATGAAAATGCAAAAGTCTTTAATGAACCGTACATTAACAAGTATGGAAGAAAAGGGATGGATTTCTCGTATTCGTTCAACTTTAGATAAACGTCAAGTTTTTGTAAAGTGGAATGAACAGGCAAATGCCATCTATGAAAAGGAACATCAGGCCGTATTGAATCTAGTAGATCGTATTTTGAGTAAAGTTGGTTATGAAAAAGCGAATGAAGTGATTCAAATGTTTTCTTTAATTGCTTCAGTTGCACAAGGGGAGATACAATGATTCGTATTGTAGTAGATTCATCAAGTGATATGTTTACTGGTGATAATATAAGTGTTGTACCAATGCAGGTGCAAATTGATGATAAAGATTATTTAGATGGAGTAGATTTAACAAGAGATGCTTTTTATGATATTTTAACAAATACTGCTAGTTTTCCTAAAACATCACAACCTTCTCCACAAGCGTTAGTGGATATTTTTGAAGATGTTAAAGCTAAGGGAGATAGTTGTATTGCGATTATGCTTTCTGGTGGTTTAAGTGGTACTTACCAAAGTGCTGTTTTGGCTAAACAAATCGTAGATTATGATAAGATTTTTGTTATTGATTCTAAATCAACAACTTATGGAGTTAAGATTTTAGTGGATTATGTTTTAACTTTAGAAAAAGAAGGTAAGACAGTTGAAGAAATCGTTGAAAAAGTTGAAAAGATTAAAAGACGTATTACCATTTATGCTGGTTTAGATACTCTTGAGTATTTAAGTCGTGGTGGTCGTTTATCTAAAGCGGCTGAATTGATTGGTAGTATGGTAAATATTAAACCAATCATTACATTGGATGAAGAAGGAAAGATTCAAGTTCCTACAAAGTGTTTAGGGGTTGTGAAAGCGATTCGTTATATTGTAGATAAAGTTGTGAAAGATGAAATTGATACAAATCATGCTCTTTATACAGTATATACTTCAGGAACAAGCAATACTGAAAAATTAGAAAAGAAATTAGAAAAAGAAGGTATTGCGGTAGCGGGACGTGCACAAGTAGGTCCAACAATTGGTTCTCATGTAGGACCAGAAGCGTATGGAGTAATCTTTGTACGTAAGAAAAAACTCGAAGTTAAGATCTTCGAGTAAATGAATGATGACATTTAGGGCAAGTGATTTCGATCTTGCCTTTTTTTCTTGGCACACGTACGACTTGATGACATTTAGGACAAACAAAGTATTTACGTGTTTTATCTTGGAAACTATTTTTTATAGCTTTATATAATTGTTGGTACGGGTACCAAAATTCCATGAACTTACGATTTTCTTTGCTTCTAGCATAGAAGTTACGTGACATAGAACGATAGATGCTATAACAAATTAAGAATAAAGCAAGAAGGGATAGAATAAGACTATCAAAGATGTTTGATAGAATAATGATGATTAAATAAGCGATTAAAAGAAAGTAATTGAAATAATCATGTCCATATCGGTTGGCAAAAAAACGTAAAATTTTTTCTTTCATAGCAAAACCTTCTTTCTACAACTTGAATATAAAACAAAAAGTGGGAAAATGCAACTTACACGTGGTCAGGATTGTATGAATTTGTTAAAATGATAAAGTAGAGTTTGAGGTGATACAATGAAATCATTGGAAAAATATATTGGTTATGAAATCTATCCATATAGTTTTAAAGATGGTAATGATGATGGATATGGTGATTTCAAAGGCTTGTTATCTAAGATTGATTATTTATATGATTTGGGAGTGAATCTATTGTGGATTTGCCCTTTTTATAAGTCTCCTATGGATGATAATGGATATGATGTATCGGATTATTATCAAATTAATGAAACGTTAGGAACAATGGATGAATTTAAACAAATTATTCATGAATGTCATAGTCGTGGGATGAAGGTTATGATTGATTTTGTATTGAATCATTTGTCAGATGAGCATCCATGGTTTCAAGAAGCCATTAAAGATAAAAATAGTCCGTATCATGATTTCTTTATTTTTAAAGATCCTGTGATGAAAGATGGTAAAAAGTGTTTACCTAACAACTGGGAAGGTTTCTTTTCTGAAAGTGTATGGACCTATGTTGAAGAAATTGATCAGTATTATTTCCATATTTTCTCTAAAAAGATGCCGGATTTAAATTGGGATAATCCAAAATTGCGTCAAGAAATCTATAAAGTAGCTCGTTTCTATTTGGATATGGGTGTAGATGGTTTCCGTTTGGATGCGATTGCGCATTTAGCGAAGGATGTAACATTCAGTGATAGTGAGCTTCCAGTGAATGAAAAGGGTATAGTACTAGATACAGCGAAGTTTTCCAATCGTGAAGAGTTGTATGGCTATTTAAAAGAGTTTAAAGAAGAAGTGTTGGATCATTATGATTGTATTACCATTGGTGAAGTTGGTGGTTGTGCAAGTTGTGAAGAGGCTTTGCGTTATGTAGATCGTGAAAAAGGTTATATTACGATGGCTTTCAACTTTGATACTTGTTGGGAAAATGGTGCGTATGGTGATTACAATAAGAAAGATAAAGATATCAAAGTAAATGTTAAAAATATGAAGTCTTTATTTAAGAAGTGGTATGATGCCTGTCATGAAAATGCGGATATGCCAATTTATTGGGTAAATCATGATCATCCACGTGTTATGAGTCAATATGGAAATGTAAAGTATCATAAACAAAGTGCAAAGATGTTAATTACGACTTTATTATTTATGTATGGTTTACCATTTATTTATCAGGGTGAAGAAATTGGTATGACTAATGTGGATTATGAAGATTTGGATGATTTTAAAGATGTAAGTGCACAAAATTTTATTCGTAGTCATAAGGATTTCGTGTCTGAAGAAGTGATGTTACGTTTCTTACGTAGAACCAGTCGTATTAATGCAAGAACGCCAATTGCTTGGAGTAATGGTGAATATGCAGGTTTCTCTAATGTAGAGCCTTATGTAAAAGTGGTGGGTAATTATCCTACAATAAATGTGGAAGATAATCTAAAGGATGAAGATTCTATTTATAAGTATTATCAAAAAGCCATTGCTTTACGTAAAGAAATCTCTAGTACTATTTATCATGGTAGTTTTGAACTATTAGATAAAGAGAATCCATATTTGTTTATGTATGAGAAAAAGGATGAAGAGCATTGTTATTGGGTGATTAGTAGTTTTTCTACTAAGAATCATCGAGTACAATTACCTAAGGAGTATGATGTGTTGTTAGCGAATCATAAGGTAGTTACTCGTCATGGTGAATTGATTGTTCATCCATATGATAGTTATGTAATTGAGGTGAAGGAAAACTAAGGTTTTCCTTTTTTTTAAAGAAAAGACACATCATACGATGTGTCAAAAGTTATTTTCGATAAAATAGATTTCCAATAATCATCACTACCACATAAATAATTAAATAGTGAATAACGGTATTTACACCATAAGCCGTAAATGCAGCATATACCATAACTAGTGATCCCACAATGGCTAAGCATGGCATTACATAACGAGTAAATGGTTTTAAGTCTTTTGAGATTCTCATAAATTGAATAAACATTGGAATGTACATTCCATAGACGGTAATAATTGGTAATTCGGAACTATCGAAACAGAAGTTTCCAAACCATCCACCACCAAGGTTGGCACCATAGAAATAGAATAACCAGAATGCAGCTAATGCTAGTCCAATGATACTTGAGTTAGTAGGCATCTTGGTATATCCATCCACTTGTTTAAATAGTTCTGGTAATGGACCATCATTACGTGCAGCTAATGCATACATAGCACGACAATTGGCTAGCATTAATCCATTTAAGGTTCCTAAACAAGAAATAACGATTAATACAAAGACTAATGTTCCTGCTGTTTGTCCAAATATATTTGAGAAAGCAATGCGTACACCATTTTCTCCACTTCCTAAAAGAACACTAGAACCTGCAGCACCACTAATTCCAATATAATAAAGAATATAAGTACTTACTACGATTGTGGCTCCAATCATAAGAGCAAGTGGTAAGTTTCTTTTTGCGTCTTTTAATTCCGCATTAATCGAAGTTGCTAAAATCCAACCTTCACAAGCAAAGGCAACGGAAACAACTGCACCTGTTAAACCTTCCATAAATGGAATATTCGTAACAGGAGTATGGGTAAATTCTTGTACTAAATTTCCATTTGCTAAACCAAAAATCGTTCCAATAATAGCCATTAAAATTAAGGGAATCATTTTAATAACAGTAGTAGACACTTGGAATTTTCCAGATAGCTTTGGTGATAAAGCATTCATCGCAAAGTCTAAGCACATATACATGGCCGCAATGGTCATACAAGCTCCACCTGTTACATCCCATCCTAACAATGAACAAGTATAACGAGCACATACCCATGCTAATACAGCTACAAGAGCAGGTGTATAAATGGTTGCCATAAACCATCCC
This sequence comes from Erysipelotrichaceae bacterium, assembly GCA_017473265.1. Taxonomy (GTDB): domain Bacteria; phylum Bacillota_I; class Bacilli_A; order Erysipelotrichales; family Erysipelotrichaceae; genus RGIG4607. Next base: position 10,201 of record JAFULQ010000003.1, read on the forward strand.
ATGTTATAAGCATAGCGTTTTCCAAGCGTTGCTTCGGCATAGTCGACAAGTCCATTTACTTTTTCATAACGATTGGCCATTGTCGCAAATACATAAGAAGACACGACCATAATGGCTCCAACTAGTATCCATGCTAAAATGCCTAGTGGCATATTTCCACCAGTTCTTAGTAACACTGTTTCTGCTTTAAAGAATACTCCAGAACCGATAACTATACCAACAACCATACAAATGGCTGTTATTAATCCATATCTTTTTTCTAATTGATTCATAAAATCATCTCCAATAATATCTTTTAGTTTAGCACATTCTTATAGCTCTTTGTACAAATTTCTATTCAATGTTATAATACAAAAGTTAGAAGTGGTGATTTGTGTGAAAAAAGAGTACTTACAAGGCTTACATGATGGTATACCAGTAGCCATAGGATATCTATCGGTTTCTTTTGCTTTTGGTATGATGGTCCAACAAGGTGGCTATTCTCCATGGCTTGCTTTGTTTATTAGTATGACCAATGTAACTAGTGCTGGACAGTTTGCGGGTTTTAATTTGATGATGCAAATGGCACCATATATTGAAATTGCAATGACAACTTTAATTATCAATTTACGTTATGCTTTAATGTCTTTATCACTAACTCAAAAGTTTGATGAAAAGATGAATCGAATCAAACGTGCGATTTGTGCTTATGGTGTAACGGATGAAATTTTTGCTTTAGCAATGCAAAGAGATGGTAGTGTTACGATGTCGTATTTTATGGGATTATTTACATTACCCTATATTGGATGGGCTACAGGTACTTTTTTAGGTGCTTGGTTTAGTGGTTTATTACCCGATGCGATTGCTTCTTGTATGAATATTGCTTTATATGCCATGTTTATTGCCATTATCTTGCCACAAGCTAGGGCAGAAAAAAATAAACGCATCGCTATTGTTTTGGCCGTTATTTGTAGTTGTATTGCGACATATTTACCAATCTCCAGTGGTTGGGCAATTATTGGTATTACTATTATGGTTAGTTTGTTTATGGCTATTTATTTTCCAATTCAGGAGGATGAAGTATGACACAAGCAATTATGAGTATTGTTGTAATGGCCGTGGTAACGTATTTGGTGCGAATGTTACCATTGGTATTATTCACCAAGAAAATTGAAAATCAAACAGTAAAATCATTTTTAGCATATGTTCCTTGTGTAGTACTAGCAACGATGACTTTTCCAGCAATCTTTAGTTGTACCAGTCATTGGTTAAGTGGTGTTATAGGAGCTAGTGTAGCAATTTTCTTTGGTTATCAAAAGCGTAGTTTAGTTGAAGTAGCGATTATAGCAGTTGTTACAGTATTTATTGTAGAGAGGTTTATATAATGGAAATTAATGAGTATCAACGTTTGGCAATGAAAACATTGAATCCAAAATTGGATAAGAAAGATATATTAATTAATGGTGTTATGGGCTTGTGTGGGGAAGCTGGTGAGGCGATTGATATTGTCAAAAAACATTTAGCACAAGGACATGAATTACATAAAGACAAACTAGTAGAAGAATTAGGTGATGTTGCTTGGTATTTAGCGGAATTAGCGATGGTATTAGAGGTGGATTTAGATACCATTTTAACCAATAATATTAAAAAGTTGGCGAAACGTTATCCTGAAGGTTTTAAAGAAGAAGATTCAATCTATCGTGATTGAGTCTTTTTATTATAAGTGCTACAATAATGTAAAGATTATTGGAGGTATTGAAAATGAATGTCGTATTTATTTCCCCACATTTTCCTTTGTATTATTGGAACTTCTGTGATCGTTTGAAAAAAAGAGGAGTAAATGTATTAGGTATTGGTGATGCTCCATATCATGAAATTAGTGATAATTGTAAGCAAGCTCTTACAGAATATTATCGTGTAAATAGTTTAGAAAATTATGATGAAGTATATCGTGCTTGCGAGTTCTTTACACATAAATATGGAAAGATTGATTGGATCGAATCTGAAAATGAATATTGGTTAGAAACAGAAGCAACTCTACGTCAAGCATTTGATGTCAATACAGGTACAAAAATTGATGCTATGGCACCAATGAAATATAAATCTAAGATGAAAGCGGTATATGAACAAGCAGGTATTAAAACTTGTCGTTATCATTTAGTACATGATTATGAAGGTTGTGTACGTTTCTTAGATGAAGTTGGGTATCCTGTAGTTGTGAAACCAGATAATGGTGTAGGGGCTTCAGCTACTTATAAATTAAAATCATTGGATGAATTTAATTATTTCTATGCAACAAAACCAAATGTACAATTCATTATGGAAGAATTTGTGCCTGGTCATGTAGAAACATTTGATGGTATTACCAATAGTAAGAAAGAAATCTTAATTTGTTCAAGTCATAAAATGATGATTTCGATTATGGATACTGTAAATGAAGCTGGTGATGCCGCATTCCATTCACAAAAGATTGATGATATGGATTTATATGAAGTTGGTAAACGTGCTGTAGAAGCATTTGATACTCGTAGTCGTTATTTCCATTTTGAATTCTTTAGATTAGATGAAGATAAAGATGGCTTGGGTAAAAAAGGAGATATCTTAGGTTTAGAAGTTAATATGCGTGCTCCTGGTGCTTATATGCCAGATATGTTGAATTGGGCATGTGATTGTGATGTTTATGATATTTGGGCTGAAATGTTATGTACAGATACAACCACTAGAACAATTAATCGTAAGTATTCTGTAGGTTATGCTTCTAGAAGAAATGGTGTTCATTATCGTTATTCATTAGATGACATTCGTCATATGTATGGACAACATATTTTAGTGGATTTAGATGTTCCTAAAGCTTTAGCGGCTGCTATGGGAGATCATACTTGTATCTTTAGAGCAGAAACTGAAGAAAAGATGTTTGAAATTTTATACAATATTTTAACTAAATAATATCGTTTTTTAACGATATTATTTTTTGAAAGGATGGGTTGTATGTTATCGAAACAACAATTAGATAGTATTCGTTTTTATATGGGTGATCCTGAAATTGTGAATTGTAAAGAAATGCAAGGTGGATTAAAGGCCTATAATACGATGAATGCTTTATTGTCTTATGATCTTCATGATGAAGTGGATAAGGTAAAAGAAGGAAGAATTTTAGAGTTACATAATGCACAACATCTTAAACAATATATCCAACAATATGTGGATATAGTGAAAGCAATGCAAGATTATGTAATAGAACATCCGATAGAAACGGTTACCTATCGTATTGATCGTTTGTCTTCATTAGAAAGTATACGTAAATATGGAGTGTTGGAAGGTTTTCATTCGAGTTGTACAATTGGATTTTTACCTCAATATGCTCATAGCAAACAGAATGTAGTCTTGCTAGAAATTCATCGTGATAAGGATGTACCGTATTTGGATTTTGCGAATATATTTGAAGGATATTATGCCAAACCAGAGGAAGCAGAATTACTATTACCTTTTGGTACAAAAGTGAAGCATATTGAAGAAATCACATTAACAGAAGAAGAAAAAGAATTGTATCATGACATTCATCATTTACCACCAGTAGGTAAATATCGTGTATATGTAGAAAAACCAGAGTATTTTAAGAATAATGTTGATGGTATTTATGATGAAATCACAAATGAATCATGTATAACTAGACTTCAATATTGCCTTAATAGTTTAATGAAGAATCATACATTAGAAAATGATGATTTTGTATATTATTTAGCATTTAAAGAGAAATTGATGAAGTATCTTTACAATCAAATAGCATAATTCTCATAATATGAGATAAATTCTCAAATAAATAGGTACTATTTTTTCTGACATAATGTGAGAATAAAACTGCATTGGAGGTATATTTATGGAAAAACACACATTTGGTAAATTTATTGCTATATTGCGTAAAGCAAAAGGGATGACTCAAAAAGATTTGGCTGATTATTTGTTTGTATCAGATAAAACGGTGAGTCGTTGGGAACGTGACGAAAGCACACCAGATATTAATTTATTACCAGTGATTGCGGAATTATTTGATGTATCGGTTGAAGAATTAATTATCGGTAAAAAAAGAACGAATGATGTTCAAGTGGATAATGCAAAGAATACAAAACAATTGCGATATTTAATTCATAAAAAATGGAATACCTATTGTGCATGGTCATTACTTAGTTTGTTGTTAATCTTTATTGGCATTAGTAAAGTTTATCTTTTGAGTAATACGATAGGGGCTATGCCATTCATTTATATTTTCATCAGTGTTTATTCTATATTATTGCTAACATGTATTTTTCAAAATATTATTGCTGGATATGCAAATGTAATTTTAGATGATGATGAATGTCATAATTTAATGCTTCGTAAGCATAACACGAAAGTTTTAAAGATGAAGTATCTTGTGGCTTTTGTATGTTTATTCATATTTACATATAGTTTGCCTTACAATTCTGAATTATATTTTGACTTTAGATATAGTGTTCAAGGCTATTTTAGTAACTTGTTTCGAAACCGATAATTGGATTATTCTTGTGTGGTATTTTAGCAATTCTACTTTATTATGTATATAATATGTATTTGTTACCAAAATGGCTGAATGATGAAAACCTATATATTGATGATAATAAGATAAGACCTTTTAATAAGTTATTCAGTAAGAAAGTAATTGTTGGAGCAGGCATTATTATAGGTATATTATTATTGCTTTATATCTATAAATTCATAACTGTTCCAGCCTATTTAAAACATGAAGATTACTTACAAACTATGTTTACAAATTATTTTTCAATAATAGCTATCATTCCGTATCTTGGATTGGGTATGATAGTTATGCAAAATAGAAAATAAGATGTTCAATAATTATTTATTGTGATAAAATACAAATAGGGAATGATGTCTCCCTTGGTGATAAACCTAAACCGCGTTCGTGCTGATGACTTCTGCTTTTTTTAGCAGGGCTATCAGCTTTTTTAATGGAGGTAGAATATGTTAACCAGTGTTGCAATTATATTATTATTTGGATATTTATCTGGATGGTTGTTTTCTAAGATGAACCTACCAAGTTTAATTGGGATGATTTTACTAGGAATTTGTATTGGACCCTATGCTTTAAATGTATTGGATAGTTCTTTATTAGAAATCTCTAGTAGTATTCGCCAAGTGGCATTAGTTATTATTTTGACTCGTGCTGGGTTGTCTTTAAATTTGGAGGATTTAAAAAGGGTAGGAAGACCAGCTATTTTGATGTGTTTTGTCCCTGCTTGTTTTGAAATGTTGGGTATTGTTTTGCTTGGACCATTGTTATTTAATATTTCGCTTGTGGAAGCCCTGGTGATTGGTACGGTAGTTGCGGCGGTTTCTCCTGCAGTCATTGTGCCTCGAATGATTTCTTTAATTGATCAAGGATATGGTAAAGAACATAGTATTCCCCAACTTATTCTAGCTGCTGCTAGTGTAGATGATATCTTTGTGATTGTAGTATTTACTGTGGCGACTTCTTTAGCTTTAACAAATGAAGTATCGATGTTGCGTTTTGTAGAAATACCGGTATCGATTATCTTAGGTATTCTTTTAGGTATTGTAACTGGAATGTTAGTAATAAAATTCTATCAAAAGGTTTCTATGCGTAAGGTGGTACAAGTTTTTGTGTTGTTAAGCATTTCTTTCTTATTGTTAGAAGTAGAAACGTTATTGAAAGGGCTTGTTCCTGTTTCTGGGTTGTTGGCTATTATGGCTACAGGAATGTATATTAAACAAAAAGATAATGCGATGGCTATTTCTTTAGCAAAACCCTATTCACAATTATGGAGTGTTGGTGAAGTCTTCTTGTTTGTATTAGTGGGTGCTTGTGTGAATATCCAATATGCAATGCATGCGGGTATATTGGTCATTTTACTTGTATGCTTGTCTTTGGTATTTAGAATGGTTGGTGTTTGGGTTTCTTTGATGAAATCACCATTAACAGCAAAAGAAAGACTATTCTGTATGATTGCTTATACACCAAAGGCAACGGTACAAGCTTCGATTGGTGCAATTCCGTTATCCATGGGACTAGCTTGTGGTGAATTGGTATTAACAGTTGCGGTATTGTCTATCTTGCTTACGGCGCCTTTTGGAGCATTAGGAATTGATGCTTTGCATAAACGATTATTAAAAACGCTATAGCGATTGATAAGATCCCTCTAAAGTAGACAACTAAAATATATAAAGTTGTTTATGAAAGGAGGGATCTTTTCTTATGGGAAGAAAGAGTAAGTATACAATAGAAGAAAAGGTTCAGGCGGTACTAGATTATAAAAATGGAAAAAGA
>JAFULQ010000009.1 GCA_017473265.1 Erysipelotrichaceae bacterium
GAGATGGAGTTAGAAGATCCTTTTAAGGGAACTAAGAAATAATGCACGCCGCAGACCACATTTGCGCTGTAAGGCGCTGCTGGTAGGATAGGGCTATGCCCGCATATGAAAAACCACTAGCTATGCTAGTGGATATTTATTTATAAAGAAAACGAACCACAAGGTTCGTTTAGTTTAATTCCAATTTATATTGTTTTCTAGTTTTGCGTTGTTTGCTATATAATGGATGATCTTCTGGAATGTTAATAGATTTATTAAATTTAGCACCTAACATTTCGAATAAACGAATAGAATCATTATCTTTATTATCACAAACAAAGTAAACATGGTTCATTAAACGTTCTTTTGCTACTTGAATTAATAATGTATAAATAGCAGGTAAGCAATTCGCTTTAGCAGGGTTATTTAATAAAACATGAATATGACCTTCATAATAAGAAGTTTGTTCTTGACCCATATACACTTTACATGTACCTAAGAATTCATTTGTTGCTTTTTCAGTAATTCTAAATTCATGGTACAATTGTGTTGGTTGATCAAGTGGTTGTTCTTGTTCAATTTTATCTAAACGATATAAATCTGAATCATATGATAATTGTTTAAGCTCATAACGTTTGCTTGCTTCGTTTAATTGTGTACCGATGTAAGCAACAATAGCACTACAACCTGAAGCGATGAATAAATTACGAATTGGATGCTTTTTTCTTTTCTTTTTTAAGTTCATAGGAAATACCTCCATGGTGGTATTATACACATAAAAAGATAAGATAGTCAAAATAAGGAGATAAAATATGCTATATTTCATGATAATTAATCTAGTGGGATTTGTGATGATGTGTGTAGATAAGCAATTGGCGATACATCATAAAAATAGAGTTCCAGAGAGAGTTTTATTTTTAATTGCTATAATCGGTGGAAGTTTTGGTAGTATTTTGGGAATGTATGCTTTTCGACATAAAACGAAGCATTTGTCATTTGTAATAGGTATGCCAGTGATTCTAATCATTCAATTAGTAGTTTTATATCTTTATATTAGTATTTAATAAAATAGGCATGTTGATATAAAATTATAAAAATGATAAAATAAATCCGTAAAAAGTGTGTTATCACACAAAAAAGGAGTGTTAAATATGATGATTCGCAGAGATTCATATATAGAAAAGCTTGTTTCTTTAATGAATAATCAAAGAGTTAAAATAGTAACAGGAATAAGAAGATGTGGAAAATCATTTTTGCTTAGAGAATTATTTTCCAATTATTTGATGGAACGTGGCGTAGATAAAAAACATATCATCTATTTAGCATTAGATGATATGACTAACAATCATTTACTAAATCCTTTAGCTTTAGATTCATTTATTAGACAACAAATTCAAGATGATGGAATATATTATATTATGATAGATGAAATTCAAAGAGTCTTTTCTATTGTAAATCCACTATTTACAGATGGAAAAATTAAAAAAGCTAAAAAAAATGACGAAGAGACAATTTCGTTTGTGAATGTCATTTTAGGTCTCATGCAAATTGAAAATGTTGATTTATATATTTCAGGAAGTAATTCAAAGTTTCTTAGTAAAGATATTATGACGGAATTTAGAGATAGAGGAGATGAAATTTTTATTCAACCATTATCTTTTTCTGAATTTGTGAAAGCATATGATAATGTGAATACGAATGAATTATTTAATGAATATATTTTACATGGAGGAATGCCTTTAACATTATCGTATGATTCTGATGATAAGAAAGAAGATTATTTAAAAAATTTATTTAAATTAACATATCACAAAGATGTTGAAGAAAGAAATAAAATAAGAAATGTTAAAGAATTAGAAACATTGACTAAAGTAATGGCTAGTAATGTAGGAAGTTTAACGAATGCAAGTACTATATCAAAAACATTTAAATCAGTAGAAAAGTCAAATATCACGAATGAGACAGTGGATTTATACTTAAAATACTTAGAAGATGCCTATATTTTGAAAAAAGTAGATAGAATTGATATTCGCGGAAGAAAACATATTGGCGCAACATATAAATACTATTTTGCTGATCCTGGACTAAGAAATGCTCGTTTAGATTTTTTGCATAGAGATGATGGGCATGTAATGGAAAATATCATCTATAATGAATTAATTAAAAGAGGATATTCAGTTCAAGTAGGAGTAGTGGAAGTATACTCAAAAAATGAGAATGATAAAACTATTCGAATAACTTTAGAAACTGATTTTGTGGCAACGATGGGAAGCAAATGTTATTATATTCAATCTGCATATAAGATGGATACTTTAGAAAAACAAAATCAAGAAAGAAAATCTCTAGTTCATATTAATGATTCATTTAAAAAGATAATTGTAACAAGAAATTCAGGACCAATTAGAAGAGATGAATATGGGATTGTTTATATGGGAATTGAACAATTTTTATTAGATGAAAAAAGTTTAGATTTATAAAAGGCTCGAATTTGGGCCTTTTATAGTTTATAACTAATAATTACTCATTGTGGACAAAAATGATTATTTCCATTATACTAGTTAAGTAAAGGTTATGAAAAGAAGAGTAGTTTAATACAAGATTGTAGAGAGTGGATGATTGGTGGAAATTCCATATGGAGTATTAGATGAAGATGGTCTTGGAACTGGTTATCTGATAGGTAAGATAACACGTATGGTGGCGTTAACACAAATGAGAAGTAATTAAGGTGGTACCACGTAATAGCAAGCGTCCTTTGGGAGGCTTTTTTATTTTGTTAAAAGGAGGAAATCATAATGGAAAATAAAGGCAAGTATTATATTACGACAGCGATTGCATATACTTCAGGAAAACCACATATTGGGAATGTATATGAAATTGTATTAGCTGATGCTATTGCTCGTTATAAACGTGAAACAGGATACGATGTTCGTTTCCAAACAGGTACTGATGAACATGGTCAAAAGATTGAAGAAAAAGCAAAAGCAGCTGGTAAAACTCCACAAGAATTTGTTGATGGTGTAGCAGCAGTTATCAAAGAACAATTTGATACAATGAATGTTTCTTATGATAAGTTCATGAGAACTACAGATCCTTATCATGAAGCACAAGTACAAAAAATGTTTAAGAAATTGTATGAACAAGGGGATATTTACAAATCTGAATATGAAGGTTGGTATTGTACACCATGTGAATCTTTCTATACAGAATCTCAATTAGTTGATGGTAAATGCCCAGACTGTGGTAGAGATGTTCAAAAAGCAAAAGAAGAAGCATATTTCTTCAAGATGAGTAAATATGCTGATCGTTTAATGAAACATATCGAAGAAAATCCACATTTCATTCAACCAGAATCTCGTAAGAATGAAATGGTAAACAACTTCATTAAACCAGGTTTACAAGATTTATGTGTATCTCGTACATCATTTAAATGGGGTATTCCTGTAGACTTTGATCCAAAACATGTTGTATATGTATGGATTGATGCTTTAACTAACTATATTACTGGTTTAGGATTTGATTTAGGTGGTAACCATGATGAATTATTCAATCATTATTGGCCAGCTGATGTACATCTAATTGGTAAAGATATTTTACGTTTCCACACAATTTATTGGCCAATCATGTTGATGGCTTTAGGTGTAGAATTGCCAAAACAAGTATTTGGTCACCCATGGTTATTAGTTGGTGAAGGTAAGATGTCTAAATCTAAAGGTAATGTAATTTATGCGGATGAATTAGTAAAATACTTTGGTAGAGATGCTGTTCGTTATATCATGTTACATGAAATGCCTTTTGCTCAAGATGGAACAGTTACTTATGAATTAATGATTGAACGTATTAACTCAGATTTAGCTAATATTTTAGGTAACTTAGTAAATCGTACAATTAGTATGACAAATAAATACTTTGGTGGTGTAATTACAAATCCACAAGTATCTGAAGAAGTAGATGCTGAATTAATTTCTATGGTTCAAGCATTACCTGCTAGAGTAGAAAAATGCATGAATGACTTAAAAGTACAAGATGCAATTGATGAAATCATTGCAGTATTACGTAGATGTAATAAATACATTGATGAAACAATGCCTTGGGCTTTAGCTAAAGATGAAGCTAAGAAAGATCGTTTGGCTACAGTATTGTATAACTTATTAGAAGGTATTCGTATTGCGGCTATTATCTTACGTTCTTATTTACCAGAAACAGCAGAAAAGATTTTAGATCAAATTGGAACTCAACAAAGAGATATGGATTCAGCATTAACATTTGGTTCTTTAGAAACAGGTACCCATGTTATCGCAAAACCAGAAATCTTATTTGCTCGTATTGATGAAAAAGAAATGTTAGAAAAAATTGAAGCAGATAAAGAACCTAAGGTTGTAAAACCTGAAGGTAAACCAGAAATTACAATCGATGATTTTGCAAAAGTAGAATTACGTGTTGGTACAGTTGTTAAGTGTGAAAAACATCCTAAGGCTGATAAATTATTAGTATCTCAAATTGATTTAGGATATGAAACACGTCAAATTGTAAGTGGTATTGCTTCTCACTACAAACCAGAAGAAATGATTGGTAAAAAGGTAGTTGTTGTTGTGAACTTAAAACCTGCTAAATTGCGTGGTGTAGAATCTCAAGGTATGATTCTTGCTGGTGATGATGGCGAAAACTTAGGCTTATTAACAGTTGATTTACCAGATGGTACAGAAATCCACTAATGAATAAGTAAAAACGATTAGATTTATACAAAGAAAACATACCGAATGGTATGTTTTTTTATGTAATTCATAATTCGTCTTTCATACGTAAATTCACATCTTACATAACATAGTTAAGAAATGGTAGAATATAAATAAAGAAAGAGGTATATGTTATGAAATTAGTTGTAGTTGGTGGTGTTGCAGGTGGTGCGAGTGCAGCGGCTCGTGTAAGAAGATTGGATGCTAAAGCTGAGATTGTTATGTTTGAAAAAGGAGAACATGTGTCTTTTTCAAATTGTTGTCTTCCTTATCATTTAAGTGAAACGGTTGAAAATAGTGAATCATTAGTATTGATGAATCCAACAAAGTTTAAGAAGTCTCATAATATTATTGCACGTACAAATAGTGAAGTAATCGCAATTAATCGTGATCGTAAAACGGTTACTGTTAAAGATCTAGTAAATCAAGAAACTTATGAAGAAAGTTATGATAAATTGGTATTAGCTACTGGCGCAAATCCAATTTTGCCTAAAAATATTACAGGAATTGATAAAGAACATGTTTTTACGCTTCGTAATGTAACAGATGTTAGAATGATTAAAGATTATGTAGACCAAGAGGGAATTGATAATATTGCTGTTATTGGTGGTGGCTTTATTGGTGTTGAAGTTGCGGAAAATTTAAAGAAAGCGGGTAAACATGTATCTTTGATTGAAGGCGCAGAACAAATAATGGCTCCTTTTGATTATGACATGGTTCAAATTTTACATAAAGAAATGTTGGATAATGGGGTTGCTTTGGAAGTAAATACAACTTTAAAGGCAATTGAAGATGATAGCATTACTGTTGTTAAAAATGGAGTAGAAAAAAGTATTAAGGCAGATGTTGTCATTATGGCAATTGGGGTTATGCCAGAAACAACGCTTGCTAAACAAGCGAATCTTGCAATTGGAGAAACAAAAGGAATCAAGGTCAATCAACACTATCAAACGAGTGACCCAGATATTTATGCAGTGGGGGATGCTGTTGAAATTTTTAATGCGTTAACCCATAAAGTAGGTCGTTTAGCTTTGGCTGGACCTGCTCAACGTCAAGCACATGCGGCTGCAGATCATATGTATGGTATTCCACATAATAATAAAGGATTTATTGGTTCTAGTTGTATTCGTCTATTTAATCAGAATGCTGCTACAACAGGACTTAGTGAGAAAAGTGCAAAAGCAAATGGATATTCTTATGATAGTGTCTTAATTTTCCCTACGGATAAAGTAGGTCTTATGCCAGGTTCGAATTATATGGCTTTTAAATTAATTTTTGAGGTTCCTACTGGAAGAATTTTAGGGGCACAAGCAATTGGAAAAGGTAATGTTGATAAGCGTATTGATGTGATTGCGACCATGATTACGATGCATGGAACATTAGAAGATTTAAAAGAATTAGAATTGTGTTATTCTCCTGTTTTTGGTACGGCTAAAGATGTGGTAAATATGGCCGCATTTGTTGGTTTAAATGTTTTATATGGAAGAATGAAACAGGTTCATGTAAATGAAGTAAGAGGTTTAGTAGAAAGTAAAGCTTATATTGTAGATGTTCGTGAAGAAAAAGAATTTGCGAATGGTCATTTGAATGGGGCATATAATATTCCGCTTAGTCAATTAGAAGAAAGAATGCATGAGATTCCAAAGGATGTTCCTGTATATTTGCATTGTAGATCAAGTCAAAGAAGTTATTATGCAATTTGTCGATTACAAGGAAATGGATATCATAATGTAACAAATATTAGTGGTTCTTATTTGGGAATTAGTTTATATGAATATTTTAATGATGTAATTGAAAATAGAACTCCAATTTTAGATAAATACAATTTTAAATAGCTTTCCTTTTTTACTTGAAATGCTAGTAGTGTGTGTTTGCATTTTCTATGATAACTACATATAATAAAATAAAAGTAAAGGATGGATGTAAATGAAGAAATTAAGTATCGTTATATGTGCAATCCTTTTGCTAGTTACAGGATGTGCAAAGAATCGCAATTTAGAAAAAGATAAAATAGTTGCTATCAATGCTACAAGTTATTTTCAACAAAGAAAAGACAATGATTTCTATGTATTGTTAGATAGTTATTCTAAAGATAATATGACTGTGGAAGAATTGAGTTTAGAATTTGATGATTTAATTAAAATCTATGGTGAACCTTTGGAATATGATACAGATGAAGTGGTAGCTTATAGACAAGAAAATACGGCTGTTGTTAGTGTGCCTGTTCGTTTTACAACAGGGTGGATGGATTTAACATATACCATTAATTCTACAAGTTCTGTAACAGGATTTAAGATTACAGTAAGTGATAAGTTGGATGAGAATGGCTATAATGAAACACAATTTGTTTATAAAGTAGATGATATGGAAGAACATGCGGTATTTACAAATACCAATAAAACAGAACAATCACCATTGGTTATCTTTGTACATGATAAAGATATGTACGATAAAAATAGTACTGTGGGTGTACGTAAGTTATTTAGAGATTTAGCTTATGCTTTAGCGGATAATGGTATTGCAAGTGTTCGTTATAATCGTTTGATTTTAGAAAATGAAAATATAGAAGATTCGATTGCTTTAATGAAAGCGGAATTAAAGGCTGTTTATGAAGCAAGTCTATCATTAGAAGGTATTGATCCAAATCGTGTGTATGTTTTGGGATATGGTATTGGTGGGTATCTTTTACCTAATTTAGTAGATGATTTACCAATTCAAGGAATGATTCTTTCTTCAGCTCCATATGAAAAGATTCATTATTCTATGTATGAAGAAGAGATTTATGAAATTGATTGCGATAAAACGATGTTAGAACAGAATAAAAATGTTCGTAAACAAGAAATTGAAAATTCTAAATTGTTAATTGATTCTTTAGTAAACCCAGAGGATTTCTATCAAGATATTTTTGGGTATTCATCATCTTTCTGGATTGAATTACAAATATATACAGTTGCGGAAAAATTAAATACATTTGCTAGACCAATTATGGTTACGCATGGAAGTAATGATTATCATGTAGTTTCTTCGTCTCATAATGTATGGAAACATGAGTTGGCAGATATACAAAATGTTACGTATAAGTATTATAAAAATATGGATCATTTGTTGTCGATTAATAACAAAACATCACTTCCTAGTGATCAATTAAAAGAGGGAAGTATTGCGTCAGCATATATTTCAGATATTGTGAAATTTGTGCAAGAATAGAAGAAGTGCATATACTACAGTGTGAAGATGTCTAATGACATCTTTTTACTTTGGGAGGAAATGCTATGTGTGGAATGGGTGGATGGCTTGATTATCAATTGGATATGCATCAAAAGATAAATGATTTAAAAAATATGCAGAGAACTTTAGATAAACGTGGTCCTGATGATGGTGGTATTTTTGTGCAAGAACATTGTGGTTTAGTGCATTCTCGTTTGGCAATAGTGGATGTGGAAAATGGCAAACAACCGGTTAGTTATGGAAATTATACAATTGTATATAATGGTGAATTGTATAATACAAATGAAATGAAAGCTGAATTAATGGAATTAGGTTATAGATTCAATAGTAAGACAGATACTGAAGTTGTATTATTGGCATATATTGCCTGGGGTGTATCGAGTTTTAAGAAGTTGAATGGAATCTATGCTTTTGCAATTTATAATGATAAAACTGAAGAACTTGTCTTAGTGCGTGATTGTTTTGGAGTTAAACCATTGTATTACTATGAATATGAACAGGGTATTGTATTTGGTTCTTTGATTAAAACCTTATTTGCGTCTACAATTGTGAAACCAATTGTTACAAAAGAGAGTTTGAAGCAGATATTTTTATTGGGTCCTGGGAAAATACCTGGTTCAGGTGTGTATAAAGATGTGAAAGAAATATTGCCTGGGCAATATATGGTGATAAATCCATATAAGATATATCATAATTTCTATTATCAATTAGAAGCGAAAAAGCATAATGAAACGGTAGAAGAAACGATTGAACATATTCGTAGGTTGGTGATTGATAGTATAGAAAGACAATTGCCTACTGATATTGGATATGGAACCATGTTAAGTGGTGGGTTGGATTCAAGTATTGTATCGAAAGTTGCGAGTGTGCATTGTGTAACATTGCCTACTTACTATATTCGTTATCAAGATAATGAAAAATATTTTAAACGGACTTTGTTTCAACCAAATCAAGATGAGGATTTTGTTCATGTTATGGTAGAGGATATGGAAAGTGATTTTCATGCAATAACACTAAATGAAGAGCAATTGTTTGATAGTTTATATGAAGCAATGAAAGCAAGAGATTTGCCAGGAATGGCAGATATTGATAGTTCATTCTATTTATTTTGTAAGAATATTAGTGTATTAGAAAAAGTTGTATTATCAGGTGAATGTGCAGATGAAATCTTTGGTGGATATCCTTGGTATTATAATGAAGAATATATGTGGAAAGATACATTTCCATGGATGGATTCTATTGAATTTCGTAAACGTTTATTAATGGATACAGTTTTAGATGATGAAGAAATGTTTGTTCAGAAATTGTATCAAGAAACGATAAATAATGTATCATATTTAGAAAGTGATGGTTATGAACAAAGAAGACATCGTGAATTGTTTTATTTAAATATCTATTGGTTTATGCAAACGTTATTGGATCGTTGTGATCGTATGAGTATGGCAAATGGACTAGAAGTGCGTGTTCCATTTTGCGATAAACGATTAGTTGAGTATTGTTATAATATTCCTGTGGAAATGAAGTTTTTGAATGGGGATGAAAAAGCTTTGCTTAAAGAAGCGATGAAAGATATATTACCTGATGAAATTGTTCATCGTAAGAAAAGTCCATATCCTAAAACATGGAGTCCTAAATATTATGAAATGTTAGTGCATCGTATTCGTGAAGTAATGAATGAAGATGGATTGTTTACGTATTTGGTAAATAAAGAAGTTATTGAAGAAATGATAATGGATGATAAAGAGATTATGTGGTATGGTCAATTGATGCGTAAACCTCAAGTGTTAGCGTATTTATTACAAGTGGATATGTGGTTAAAGGAGTATCAAGTTATGATTGAATATTAATTGCTAGCGATAGCAATTTTTTTGTGTGAATAGAAAAGAATAGTATTCATAATAAAAATAAGGTAAAATGTATTAGCAAGAGAGGTGAATATTATGGCAGAAGTAATTGTTGTTGGTGGAGGCCATGCGGGTGTTGAAGCAGCGTTGGCTTGTGCTAGAAAAGGTCATGAAACGATTTTGTGTGCCATAAATAAAGATATGATTGCATCAATGCCTTGTAATCCAAGCATTGGTGGTCCAGCGAAAGGTATTGTTGTTAGAGAAATTGATGCCTTAGGTGGACAAATGGGAAAAACTGCGGATGAAACAGCCTTGCAGTTTAAAATGTTAAATACAACCAAAGGACCTGGAGTACAATCGTTACGTGTACAATCAGACCGAATTGAATATAGTAAGCGTATGATAGAAATTTGTGAACAACAAGAACACTTAGAGATTGTTGAAGGGATTGTGGAAGAAATAATTTCACATGATAACAAAATTGAAGGTGTACGTTTTAGTGATGGTAGAGAGATTGCTTGTAAAGTATTAATTCTTACAACTGGAACGTATATGTCAAGTTTAGTTATGGTGTCTGATGATGTGAAAGAAAGTGGACCAGATCAACAACCAACTACAAATAAATTAAGTGAAAGTATTCGTTCATTAGGTTTGGAAACGTTCCGTTTAAAAACAGGAACACCACCTAGAATTTTAACTTCAAGTATTGATTTTAGTAAGACAACTGAACAACCGGGCACAACTGAAAAAGTATGTTTTAGTTATGAAACAGAAACGATTAAACCATATGATGAACAAGTGATGTGTTATTTGACATATACTGCACCAAAAACTCATGAAGTAATTCATGCGAATATCCATCGTTCAAGTATGTATAGTGGTGTTGTTAAGGGTGTTGGGCCTCGTTATTGTCCATCTATTGAAGATAAGTTAGTGCGTTTCTCTGATAAAGAAAGACATCAATTGTTCTTAGAACCAGAATCATTGAGTTTACCTACTACTTATGTACAAGGTTTCTCAACATCATTACCATATGAAGTACAAGAAGAAATGGTACATTCTTTACCAGGTTTAGAAAATGCAGTGATTGTGAAATATGCATATGCAATTGAGTATGATGCTTTAAATCCATTGCAATTATTACCATCTTTACAAGTAAAAGGTATTGAAGGATTGTTTAGTGCTGGACAAATCAATGGTACAAGTGGTTATGAAGAAGCTGCTGGTCAAGGGTTGATGGCTGGTATTAATGCGTCTTTATGGTTAGAAGGAAAAGAACCATTAATTTTAAAACGTGATGAAGCATATATTGGTGTTATGATTGATGATTTAGTAACAAAAGGTACACAAGAACCATATCGTTTATTAACATCAAGAGCAGAATATCGTTTATTATTACGTCATGATAATGCAGACCAACGTTTAACACAATATGGTTATGATGTAGGATTGATTTCTGATGCTAGATATCAAAAATATCAAGATAAGATGGAATTAATTGCGTCATTAAAACAACAATTAAAAGAAGTACGTTTTACACCAAAGCATGATGTAAATGCCTATTTACAAGAAGTGGGCTATGAACCATTGAAAGATGGATTGAGTATCTATGAATTATTGAAACGTCCTAAATTGGAACTGTTACGATTAATTGAAGGTACAGATATTCAAATGGATGAGGAAATGGCTCGTCAAATTGAAATTGAAGTCAAATATGAAGGGTATATTGATAAAGCGAGAAAAGAAGCCGATCGTTTAGCGGCTATGGAACGCTTATTATTACCTAAAGATATTAATTATGATGATGTGATTCATCTATCATTAGAAGCTAGACAAAAATTGAATAAAATTCGTCCATTGAATGTTGGACAAGCTTCTCGTATTTCTGGAGTGAATCCAGCAGATATTGCGGTTTTAGCCGTATATTTACAACAACGCCGTCAAAAGTAAGGAGTGATAACCATGAAAAAATTGATGATTCTATTATTGGTTCTTTTGTTGAGTGGTTGTAGTAATTCTTGGGAAAGAATCTTTGTAGATATGTCATCAACACCAAAAACATATGGTGTTTGGTTATCGTATGTAGATTATGGGGATATGTTGAAAGGAAAAAGTGAAAGTGAATTTCAACAAAATGTCCAAACTATGATGGCAAATTTGGAATCATTGGGTATGAATCGTATTTATACACATGTATCTATGTTTACTGATTCTTTGTATGAATCAGAGTATTATCCAATGAGTCGTTATGTGAGTGGTAAAATTGGAAAAACGGTTGATTATGATCCTTTGGAAATCATTATTTCTGAAGCAAGCTTACGTCAAATTCAAGTGGAAGCTTGGATCAATCCATTACGTTCTTTTACAAAATCAGAAATGGAACAAGTATCCAATAAATATCCAGTTCGCCAATGGTATGATGATAATGAATTACGTAAACAAAATTTAATGTTGGTGGATAATCGTTATTATCTAAATCCTGGTTCTCAAGATGTAAAAGAATTAGTTAATAATTATGTAAAAGAGTTATGTACAAAGTATAACTTAGCAGGTGTACATATTGATGATTATTTCTATCCAACGGGTATGAAAGATGCCTTTGATGAAAGTACGTATGTAGCTTATACGCAAGAATATCCAGAAATCAGTGTTGCGGATTATCGTAGAGAGATGACGAATCAATTAGTTTCATCGATGTACCAAACTATTAAGGGTGTGAATCATTTGATGGTATTCTCTATTAGTCCAAGTGCTAATATTGATACCAATTATAATTCGTATTATGCGGATGTATTAAAATGGACCCAAGAAAATGGTTATTGTGATGTCATGATTCCACAGGTATATTTTGGCTTTGAAAATGGAGCTATGCCTTTTAAAGAAGTTGTCGATCAATGGGAAGAATTGGTTGGTAATAAAGTACGATTGGTGTATGGTTTAGCAGCTTATAAAGTTGGAGAAGAAGATGCTTATGCCAAAGGTGGAAAATATGAATGGCAAGAAAATGTGGACATCTTATCTCGACAAATCGAGTATGTACAAGATAAAGAACATTTTGGTGGTATTGCTTTGTATCGTTATTATTCCATGTTTTATCCAAAAACAGAGGTAAAACAACAAATGAAAATAGAACTATCAAAAGTAAAAGAAGTATTAGGTGAATAGACAGGTTATAACTTGTCTATTTTTTTGTGAATGATATAATTAAACTCACGGGAAAAGGAGGCAAGGTTATGGAACATACAAAAGATATAGCTGAGCGTTTACATATTCAAGTATCTCAAGTAGAGAATACATTGAAATTATTAGAAGAAGGAAATACAGTTCCTTTTATTGCACGTTATCGTAAAGAGATGACAAAGGGATTGGATGAAGAACAAATTCGTACGATTCAAGAAGTGTATGAATATGAATTAAAGTTAGAAAAACGAAAAGAAGATGTTATTCGTAATATTGAAACAAAAGGAAAATTAACAGAAGAGTTAAAAGGTCAAATTTTAGCTTGTACAAAATTATCTGAAGTAGATGATTTATATCGTCCATATCAAGAAAAACGTAAAACAAGAGCAACGGATGCGATTGCGAAGGGTTTAGAACCATTTGCGAAGTGGATGTTAACATTGCCTAAAGAAGGAAATGTAGAACAAGAAGCTGCTAAATATCTTAATGAACAAGTAACTTCAGTAGAAGAGGCAATTCAAGGCGCTAAGGATATTATTGCAGAAATTATTAGTGATGATGCGGAAGTTCGTAAGAAAGTTCGTAGTGCAATGGGTGATTATGGAACCATTAAAACGGTAGCGAAAAAGAATCATGAAGACACTGAAAAGGTATATCAAATGTATTATGATTACCAAGAAAAAGCGAAGTATATTGCGCCACATAGAGTTATGGCGATTCAAAGAGCTGAAAATGAAAAAGTGTTAAAAGTATCGATTGAATTTGATAAACAATATCAAGTAGAGTGGACAAAGCGTCGTTATACACGTAAGAAAGAATCTTGTGCAAATGTATATATTTTTGAAGCGATTGAAGATGGATTGAAACGTTTGGTTTTCCCATCTGTGGAAAATGAAATTCGTAAAGAAATGTTAGATAAAGCCCATGAACAATCGATTGATATTTTTGCATTGAATGTAGAAAAACTATTATTACAAACACCAATGAAGAATAAGATGATTCTTGGTTTAGACCCAGCCTTTAGAACTGGATGTAAATTAGCTTTAATTGATGGTACTGGTAAATTGATTGCGATTGATGTTATTTATCCACATGAACCAGTGAAGAAAGTAAAAGAAGCGAAAGAAATTGTTTTACAATACTTGCGTAAATATCCAATTGATATTATTGCGATTGGTAATGGTACAGCCTCTAGAGAATCTGAAACCTTTATTGCGAATATTATTCGTGAAAATAATTTAGATGTAGCATATACAATGGTATCTGAAGCAGGAGCTTCTGTATACTCTGCTAGTGAACTTGCGAAACAAGAGTTCCCTGAATTAACAGTTGAAAAACGTTCGGCAGTATCCATTGCTAGACGTATTTTAGACCCATTAGCGGAATTGATTAAAATTGATCCAAAATCCATTGGTGTAGGACAATATCAACATGATTTACCACAAGCACGTTTAACTGAACGTTTGGATTTCGTGGTATCTAAAGCAGTAAACCGTGTAGGTGTGAATGTAAATACAGCTAGTGAACAGTTGTTGTATCATATTTCTGGTTTAACAAAAGCGAGTGCTAAAGCGATTGTAAATTATCGTAATGAAAATGGTTTATTTACTGAACGTGAACAATTGAAGTCTGTTCCTCGTTTGGGTGCGAAATCTTATCAACAAGCTATTGGTTTCTTACGTATTGAAGATGGTAAGAATGCTTTAGATAGAACTTCTATCCACCCAGAAAGTTATCCATTAGCGTATCAACTTTTAAATGATAAACAAGTAGCTGTATCTGAATTAGGTAGTGATAAATGTCTACAAGCATTCTCTAATTTTGATATGGAAGCGATGGCTACTAAATACAATACAGATGTGTATACTTTAGAAGATGTCGTTAATGCATTACGCCAACCATTACGTGATTATCGTGATGAGTGTGTAGGACCTTTACTAAAGAAAGAAATTCTTACAATTGATGATTTAGTTGTTGGAATGGAATTAGAAGGTGTGGTTCGTAATGTGGTTGATTTTGGAGCATTCATTGATATTGGATTAAAGAATGATGCATTAGCACATATCTCTAAAATGAGTCCAACTCGTATTAAGCATCCAAGTGAAGTGGTTCAAGTTGGTGATATTCTTCCAGTATGGATTTTGAGTGTGGATCATGAAAGAGGAAAAGTACAATTAACATTAGTAGAACCTAAATAAAACTTGAGATTATTTCTCAGGTTTTTTTGTTATAATGAAATCAACAATAAAGGAGATTTGTTTATGAAACTAGCATATTCAACCATTTGTATTAATCCAAATAGACCAACTAGACAACAAGGGTTCTTATATCAAACAAAACCTATTTATAGTTTCCATGATGATTTGCATGCGCGTATAGTCGCTTTTGAAAATGATAGTACAATTGTCTATCTGATTTCTTGTGATAACTTAGGTTTTCCAGTAACGATTCAAAATAGTTTAGAACATATTTTACAACAGAAAACGGATAAGAAAGTATATGTAACATTGTGTGCTACACATACACATTTTGGTGCTGAAACAAAGGATCATCGTTATCAAGGTGAGTTTGTGGAAAAGGTTGTATATGCTATTGAGTATTTACAATTTACAGAATATAGTGATTTAGAAATTAGTTATCAATGTGTACCTTTTGAGAAAGTAGGTACAAGTCGTATTTCAAATCATAAAGCGAATGTGTTGTTACAACTATTTACGATTAGTCAAAATAAACAACCATTGGTACAATTGATTGTACATAATTGTCATCCAACGATTCATCATGGGGAAACTCCATATTTTACTAGTGAATATCCTGGATATGTATTACAAGAGCTTTCTAAAAAGTATCCAAATACGTATTTCTCATTCTTCCAAGGTGCTGCAGGTGATGTGTCTACACGTTTTACACGTAAGTCACAAGATTATACATCTGTTGTGGAATTGGGTAATCATATGGTGGATGAAGTTTCTCGCTTAATGGAAATTGAAAAGGAATATACACCATTTGATGATTTTGGATATGATTGTGCATATGTAGCGATGTCTCATGAATTCCATCCAATTGATTTATCAAATATTCCAGATAATCTTACGGAACGTGAGTTGTTCACAATTAATGAAGGTGTGATTATGCGTGAGCGTTTATCAAAACGTTTGGAAACGTTGGATAAACAAATTAAAGTTTCTAAATTGGATTTAGGAAATAAGACAATGGTGTTTATGCCAAATGAAGCTTTCTCTAGTTATATTGATTGTGTAGATACAAAGCGTAGTGCTTTGGTGGCTTATTCTAATGGATATTCTCCATATATTACAGGTATCAATGATAACTTTATTACGTATGAAAAGTTTACGGATACAGTTACAGTAGAAGCTAAACAGGAATTAATGAAAGTGTTAGAAAAATACGGGAAATAAAAACCAAAGACTATTCTAGTGATTCTAGAATAGTCTTTCTATTTAGGATTGTGAATTCACTTAATGAGTATGTACGAATTCTTTGGTTTACAATATTTGGAATTGTGAATCCATTGCTAGATAATTTGACACAACGGTTTGTGATTGTTTTATTAGTAACATTTAAACGCTTGCTTAGAGAAATTGGTGTAAATTCATAAAGATTATTTTGTAGAAGAAAAACAAGTAGTTGTTTTTCTTTAGTGTTCAAATATGATAGACTTCCAATTACATCGGATTCTTGAATTCCTTTTGAAATTTCGTATATTTTTTTTGCATATAATTCAACCATTCTTAAAAAGTAGCAAATCCATATTTCTGGATGTGGTGGATTTTCTCTTCCAAGATAATAAAGAGCAGGCAATCCCATTTGCAGTGATTGATAGTACTCATCAATGTCATATGAGAAATATTCTTCTAAAGAGCCGATTCCATTAAATCCAAAGCCATAATAATCTAAGATATATCCAGACATAAGTCTTGCAGTTCTTCCATTTCCATCTTCAAATGGATGTATGGTAACTAATTGATAATGCACAATTGCTGCAATTATCAGTGGATGATCAGTGGTTGTATTTACGTAATCTACAAGTTCATCTAGTAGTTGAGGGATTTCTGAATACTCTGGAGGTATATAATCAGGTCTTCCGGTAACTGAGTCATAAACTGCAAATAATACTCCAGGAGGCATTGGCCCACGAAGACCTATTTTTTCTTTAGATGCTCCTTTTTCTACTAATGATTGTACTTCTAAAATCATTTCTTTAGAAAAGGGTTCTTTTTGTATGAGTTTATCTTCTAATAGGCTAAGGGCAAGAAAATAGTTGCGAATTTCTTGTTCTGGTTTTAAAAGGTGTCGATGATTATCCTTTTCAATAGCTTCGTCAGATTGAGCTTCTGTAAGAGGGTTTCCTTCAATTTTGTTTGAGGCAAATGCACTTTTTTTCTTAGAATTTTTGCGCAAACGGTTTGTTTCTAGTAGAGGCAATTCGATAGTGTTTACTGAAAAACGAACTTTCTCAATAGTTAAAATACGATTTACAATTTCATTTGTCAATTTAACTTTTATCATATGTATACCTCCGTATTTGGTATACATAGTATATTGCATAAAATAGATAAATTCTATGAAAATTTCACTATTTTTACACTATTTTTACACTATTTACTAAAAAAGGGATGGAAACGTAAGTTTCTATCCCTTTAAAAATTAATGTTCAAACAATTCCTTATGATGATCTACATAATTTTCAGATTTATTATCAATCTTTGTATGGAAGTATTCAGCAAATAATGGGTGTCTAGGCATTGTACGTAATTCTGTAGAAACGGTATGCGCTAGTAATTGGAAGAATACTACGTGGTGTAATGGTGTTAATAGTTCACTTACACATGATGGAATGCGGATTGCATGATCTTCATCAACTCTTGGATCATTAGTAATAATGAAACAACGATCGGTTACAGTACGTGTAGCATGATATGCTTGTACAGCACGTTTACCAGCTTCATCACCGCCATCTACTAGAATAACTGTGTAGTTAGGTGTTAATTGTAAGTTTGGTCCATGAATATATTCATCTACTTCATAGCAACATGATGGAATGTGAACAGTTTCTCCAACTTTTAAAGCACCTTCCATAACTGTACCGATATTTGATCCACAACCTACTGTGTATAAATTTGTCATACTAGTAAATGCTTTGCGATGTTTATTATAAAGCACATCGAATGAATCTACCATTTCTTTATGTGCATCCATAGCTTTTGTCATTTCTGCTTTTACTAAAGCATAGCCTCCCTCAGTAATTGTGTTTTTAGCTAAAGCTACTTCAAGAGCAAATAACATTAAATATAAAGCTAAAGTAACAACACCTTTCGTTACATAACCAACTAATTCAATGCCTACACCATAGTCAACAACTAAGTCGGCTTCTGTTTTGAAATCGCTATTTACATTACCAGTTAATCCAATTGCTAGAATGCCAAGTTCTCTACATTTTCTTAAGGCTTTAATTGTGTTTGTACTGCATCCGCTTTGTGAAATACAGAATACGAAGTCTTCACCTGTTACATTGTGTTCATAGTTTGTGAATGTAAATGGAGTAACTACTTTAACTTCTAAATTTAAGTATTTCATCATAAATAGACGTGCTAAATGTGTAGCATTACAACTTGAACCAGAAGCTACAACAATGATGCGTTTGTAGTCTTTTTCTAGAAATGCTGAAACTAATGATTGTGTTAGGGCTTTAGAACGGTTGATGTTTTCTAAAACGGTTTTTGGTGTTTCAAGAATATAGTCTTTCATTGTAACGTTTAATTTTTCCATAGGGTAAATCCTCGTCTTTCTTTTTTTATTATAACACTAAATAATGAAGTCAAGTATTTATTTAAAGTATATATTCGACTATAATTAAAGGGCAGAGGTGAAGTTATGACTGAAAAACAATTTATAGAAAAATTAGCTCAAGAGGGTATTGTGCTAAGTGAGCGTCAAATTCAACAATTTGCGGATTATGCGAGATTGTTAGTTGAATGGAATGAAAAAATGAATTTAACGGCAATTACTGCATTGGAAGAAATTTATGAAAAGCATTTTTATGATTGCTTGTTGCTTCACCGTCTTGTAAAACTTGAAGGTAGTTTGTGTGATGTTGGTGCTGGGGCTGGTTTCCCTAGTATTCCTTGTAAGATTGCATTCCCACAATTGCAAGTTACGATTATTGAACCATTAGGAAAACGTTGTGTGTTCTTACGTGAGTTGTGTAAAGAATTACAATTAGAAAATGTAACGATTTTAAATGAAAGAGCGGAAGATGTTGCGAAAAATAGTATGCAACGTTATGATATCGTAACTGCTAGAGCGGTAGCGAATTTGCGTGTGTTATCTGAATTGTGTGTGCCATTAGTCAAAGTGAATGGATATTTTGCGACGATGAAGGGTGCTAATGGTTTAGAAGAAAAACAAGATGCTACAAAGGCTATGAATATTTTAGGAGCGAAGTTTGAGAAAGAGGATATTGTGTGTTTGTCTGATGGGGCAAATCGTGTGAATATCTTATATAAGAAAGTGAAAGAAACACCTAAGGGTTATCCTAGAATGTATGCGAAAATAAAGAAGAACCCTTTATAGGAGGAAGTATGAATACAGTTGATTTAGATATTTCGTTAATTCATCCAAATCCATATCAGCCAAGATTGGAGTTTGAATTAGCGGCGTTAGAAGAGTTGTCATTATCGATTCAGGAGAATGGCTTGTTACAACCGATTGTGGTTCGTGAAGTATATAATGGTTATGAAATTATTGCTGGGGAAAGACGCTTTAGAGCGTGTCGTATGGCAGGATTAGAAACTGTTCCTTGTCGTATTATGGAAGCGAATGAAATGCAAACAGCAACAATGGCATTGGTTGAAAATATTCAGCGTGAAGATTTGAATGCGATTGAAGAGGCGAAAGCCTATATTCAAATGATGCGTTTAAATAATTTAACACAAGAAGAATTGGCGAAAAAAGTGGGTAAGAAACAATCAACAATTGCCAATAAAATTCGTTTGATAAATTTAACAGAAGAAGTGCAAAATGAAGTAATTTCTAAAAATATTAGTGAAAGACATGCTAGAGCGTTGCTTTCACTAACAAGTGATCAACAAAGAAAAGCTTTACAAGAAATTACGAAGAATAATTATACTGTGCAACAAACTGAATTATTTGTGCAAGAAACATTTAAACCAGAGAAGAAGCGTAAGATTAAAGTTAAAGGAAAAGGTTTTTCTAGAAATGTGCAAATTGCTAGAAATACGATTTTACAGGCGATTGGTTTAATTGAAAAAACGAATATGGAAGTATCTTATAAAGAAGATGATAAAGAAAATGAATATGTGATCACAATTCGTATCAAAAAATAATAGGAAGTGTGTTAAAATTAATTGCAAAGGAAGTGAATAGAATGGGTAAAATCATAGCGGTTGCCAACCAAAAGGGTGGCGTTGGAAAAACGACTACGAGTGTTAATTTAGCTGCTGGATTAGCATATTGCCATAAAAAAGTGTTGCTTGTTGATTTTGATCCGCAAGCGAATGCTACACAAGGATTAGGTGAAAGAAAAAATATTAGATATAGTTCATATGATTTAATATTGCGTGATAAAGAGGTTGGGGATTGCGTTAAGAAGTTAACTCGTCCACCGTTGGATTTGATTCCTTCTACGATTGATTTATCTGGTGCAGATTTAGAAATGGTAGAGTATAAAGTTGGAAGAGAACGTTTGTTGAAATCTAAATTGGATAAGGTTAAAAATGATTATGATTTTATCATTCTTGATTGTCCTCCTTCTTTGGGGTTGTTGAATACAAATGCTTTAACGGCTGCGGATTCTGTTATTATTCCGGTGCAATGTGAATATTATGCATTGGAAGGGTTAACTCAATTGTTGGCTACAATTCGTTTAGTTAAGAAGTTATTTAATAATGATTTATTTATTGAAGGTGTATTGTTAACGATGTTTGATGCGCGTACAAAGTTGAGTTTTGAGGTGCAATCTGAAGTTCGTAAGTATTTTAAAGATAGTGTCTATAAAGTATATATTCCTAGAAATGTTAAGTTGTCTGAATCTCCTTCTGTTGGAAAGTCTATTTTTGAGCATGATGTGTATTCAGAGGGTGCTAAGGCTTATGCCTTATTAGCAAAAGAAGTCATTGCTAAAAATTCTTAGGAGGTATGTAGATGAAGAATGATAAAAGATTGGGTACTGGTTTAGGTGCGATTTTTGGTGATGATTTATCGTTTGCGATTGAGTCTATTCAAAATGATGCGCAAAATCATGGTGGTGCTACGGATATTTTAGTAGATAAGATTGTAGTAAATCCATATCAGCCTAGAAAAGAATTTGATCCAAAAGCTTTGGAGGAGTTGGCGGAGTCTATTCGTGAACATGGTGTGTTTACTCCTATCTTAGTTAAAGAGATGGATTCTAATTATGTATTGATTGCTGGGGAACGTCGTTTGCGTGCTGCTAAGATGGCAAATTTAGAAAGAATTCCTGCGATTATTAAAGAGTTTACTGATGAACAAATGATGGAGATTTCTTTGCTTGAGAATATTCAACGTGAAGATTTAACAGCTATTGAAGAGGCTTCATCTTATGAACAGTTGATTAAAAAATTAGGTTATACACAAGAACAATTAGCAAAACGTGTTGGTAAGTCTCGTGAACATGTTGCGAACTTATTGCGTTTGTTAAAGTTGCCTAAGGAAATTCAATTGATGGTTTCAGATAAGGTGTTATCTATGGGGCAAGTTAGACCGTTGATTACATTGGATTCTGAACAAGAAATGTTAGAGTTGGCGTATAAGATTCAAAAAGAGGGATTATCTGTAAGACAAGTGGAAAAGCTTGTAAAACAAATGAAGAAGCCTGAGTTTAAAAAAGCGAAGTCTGAGGTGTTGGTTGATACAGGATTATTGAATGTACAACGTATTATGCAAGATCGTTTACAAACTACGGTTAAGGTTACGGATTCTGAGATTCGCATTAAGTATGTTGATGTGAATGATTTGAATCGTATCTTGGAAATTATAGATTGTTTGGATGATTAACTTTAAGCCGACCCTTGGGTCGGTTTTTGTATAGAAAGGGTGATGGTATGGCAAAACTGAATATTAAGAAAATCTTGTTATGGTGTTATTTTATAATCAATTTTTGTTTTGTTTCCCTTTTTATTTATATGGGTGTTAATGAAGATGTTAATGTTTATAATCCTAGAAATATTGAAGGAGTCACTACTATTGAAAACTATAATGTAGATTATATTCATGATGATACGGCTCCGGCAAATATTCGCAAAGTATATAGTTGGACGATTGAAACATCTGAAATGACAGAAAAGTGTCTTCGTTTCTATACATCTCATCATTATGTAGATGTCTTTATTGATGGTGAATTGGTTTATAGTATTCATACAGATGAAGATAATATGTTTGGTGATTCAATTAGTAGTGTTTGGACGAATGTGCATCTTTATCCAAAGGATGAGGGTAAAGAAATTCGAGTGATTTTAACTCCGGTGTATGATTCGGTAATTAATAATTCAGTGGAATTTGTATATGGTACATTGTATGAAATGTTGTTACAAGAGTTGAAGGCTGAATTGATTGATATGTCGTTGGCTGTGTTGGCGATTATTGTTGGTGTTATTATTTTGGGTTATCATGTGTATGCATATTTCTCTAAGAATTTCAAAAATATTAATGCTCTATATTTGGGTATTGTGTCTATGATTCTTGGTGTTTGGAGACTTATGGATTTACGTTTTACTAGTATGTTGTTTGATAATTTCTTGGCTATGGGGTATGTAGCGAATGGATTACTGTTCTTAATCTGCCCACCAATTATTTTTCACTTTAAAACGGATTTAAAGGAAAAGGAAACAAAAGTTTTAGATTTTGTTTTATTTGTTTCTATCTCAGTTGCAGTATATGCATTTGGTTGTCAAGTATTGGGTATCGCTGATTTGCGTGCAAATTTGTATTTGACACATATTGTTATGATTTTAACGATTGTTGCGATTGTTTTAAATATCATTCAATATAAAGATTATTTTATTCGTAAAGATTTTATTCATCCAACATTGATTATGGTGATTTCTTTAACAGCAGGAACATTACTTGATTTATTATTGTTCTATACAACAAATGATACAGTTGGTATGGTGTTTACTTTATCAGCATTCTTGTTACATGCGTTGTATCAATTCTATAACAATATTCGTGAAATGAATTATAAAGCGAATGTGGATCCATTAACAGGATTGATGAATAAACGTAGATGGGAATCCTTGTTAAAGAGTACGAAGAGTGATAAACCAATTGGTATTGTAGTTATTGATATTAATAACTTGAAATATATCAATGATACTTTTGGACATGAAGCTGGTGATGTTATTATTTATCGTCTTGCTCATATTATGAAGAGTATTCTTCCACTTCACTGTCATGTTTGTCGATGGGGTGGAGATGAATTTGTAATCATGATGGAAGATTGTACACAAGAAACGATTGATAAATATGTGCACAATATTCAAGCGGGTGTTGATACGTATAATCGGTTAAAGAAACCGCAAAGCATATCGTTTGCGACAGGTTCTGCAATAACATCAGAATTTAAAAAAATCACATTAAGTGAGTTGTTTAAAATTGCTGATGAACGCATGTTAGAGAATAAAAAAGAATGGAAATTACAGCAAAAGTCATAGTTAAAAACTATGACTTTTTTGTTTTTTTATGCTAAAAAATTGTGAATATTTTAACTATAAAAAAAGTTCGATAAAAATGGATAATTTTACTAATTTTTTTAATTAATATTGTTGAAAAATAAGGATACAAGTGTTATAAATAAAGTGGGCAAACTTACCGAAAGGTAAGGACGCAAAGCTAGGTGTCTAAGCAATTTTGTATGATTGACCGGCTGCAACATTCTTTTTGTTGTGGCCGGTTTTTATATTTTCTGCCACAAAAAAAGGTAAAAAATATAAAAAAAATCAACACTTTTCATTAAAAAAAACGGTAAATTGAAAAGTGGTTTTTTGGCGATGTAAGAGATTTACATGTATTGGAATAATATGTGAGGAGGATATATTATGAAAAAGGGTTTGATGAAGAAGTTATTAAAAGCAACGTTAGCATTTTTGCTGGCTTTTAGCGTTGTAGAGACTAGTGCTTTTACAAGAGTAAGTGCTTTAGAAAAAGAACACTATACAAAGGTATCGGATCCAAATACTATGGATACATGGAAACAATACTTTGAAAGTGTTGTTAACGTAAATAATCAACTTGTTACATCAACTGGGCAAGCTGGATATATTTGGAGTGATAAGACAGTATTATCTTCAAAAGATGATTTAACTTCTTCTGACTCTGTTTTAAATAAGCTTACTTGGGATGAAGAAAACTTTTTAGTATCTTTATCTGCTTTATCAGCAAATAGTGAAGTTGTGGGTTATTCTACAATTCCTACTGATACTATGATTGTTTTAGACTTATCTAATAGTATGACCGAAGATGCGATGTATGCAATGGTAGAAGCTGTTAATAAGGCGATTGATTCATTACTTACATTAAATAAATACAATCGTGTAGGAGTTGCTGTATATGATACGGATGCAAGTGTTTTATTACCGCTTGATTCATATACAACAACAAAAGTGAATAATAATGGTACTCCTGGTGATACAAGTGATGATTATCTTGTATATTTAGAGCTTGATGATTTTGAAAAAGATGGAACTAAAAATACAGGAGATCTTCGAGTAGCCCATGGAAATTCGTCACATCAAGTTACTGTTACTGTTGATTATTCAGGTGTTGATTGGAATGAATTAAATGATGCAATAAGGAATGCTAACAGTTATAATCGGGATGATAGACTTGAAGAAAGATTGAGTCCATATATTCCTAGTGCTGTAAGCATTGACTGGTCAGATGTATATAATAACAAACCAGAATACAATATTAATAATATGACTGCGGAGAAATGGAAAACGTACATTGAGACAAATTATAGTTCTTTTACAGTAGATACATATAGTGTGGTAAAGAATAGTAAAGATGAGTATGTAATTTCTAGTGTTGAAGTTGGTGGCGGAACTTACATGCAATATGGTATGTGGAATGCTTGGAATGAATTTAAAGCTGTAACGGATACAACAATTACGGATGGAATTTTAGCTGGAACTGTTCGTATGCCTGTTATGGTATTGATGAGTGATGGTGCTCCTACATACAACACTACTTATTATAATGCAGTTACTAGCACATATAATTCTGGTAATGGATCAAACGTTAATAATCGCAATGGATTCCTTACTCAGTTAACTGGGGCGTGGATTAAGAAAAATATGGCCAATCATTATGGTCGAGATGGATTATTCTATACATTGGGACTTGATGTTGCTGATAATGATGTCGCGACCAGTGTATTAAATCCTTCAGCTTCAAATGATACGATTGATGGTTATTGGGAAACATTCTTGAAAGCAAAAGACGGCGATAATGTAATTATTCGAGAAGGCCAAAATAATAGCGTTACAGTTATAAAAGACGCGACTATTACTTCACAAGACTTTGTTAATCAATATTACCCTGCAAAAAATGCAACAGGTTTAATCAGTGCGTTCGCAAGTATTGTAAATCAAATTATTTTACAATCTAAATATTATCCAACAAAGTTAGAACAAGCAGAAGTTAACATGAGTGGATATATGAATTTTGTTGATGAACTTGGTGAATATATGGAAGTTAAATCAATTAAAGGTATCGCTAGTGGAGAAGGAGATGCTCGCAAATTGTATACAGGTGATGAATTTGCGCAGGCTTTCATTGCAGATGATATTTTTGGTGATATTTCTTCTGGTAATTTAAATAATTTAAATGAAGACGGTCAATTAATGATTAAAGTTATTATGAAGCGTTTGGGTGTAAATGAAGAGCATGCAAAGGTTGCATTATCTAATGCAATTACAACTGGTCAAATTAGTTATACGAGCGCTACAGAATATAGCAATTATATTGGTTGGTATGCTGATGCTGATGGAGATTTTATTGGTGTATGGGATGGCAATGAAAATGCAACACGTCCAGAAAAAGCTGTGTCTTATGTTAAAGATTATGGTTTCTTTGGCGATGTTGGTAGTGCTGAGACATTTGACTTATCTAATATGAGTTATATTGTTGCTAGAGTAGCTACTAATATTGAAACTAAGCAGCAAACAGTAAATTGGGCTGTTCCTGCTTCATTAGTACCTGTTATAACGTATTCTGTTGCTTTCGAAGGTATGTCATATGATGAAGCTCAAAATCCAACTATGGAGATTAATCATAAATTGCCAATTTGTTTTACATATGAAGTTGGTTTGCGCTCAGATATTAATGAATATAACATATCTGCTTTAGTGGATGATGCTTTCTTAAATGAAGATGGTACATACTCATTCTATACAAATATGTTTAATCGTAATGCGGATAGTTCTAGTAATCCAAACACTCATAATACAACGACCGTAGACTTCAAACCATCAGAAGAAAATGCTCGTTATTACTATATTGCTGATACATTAGTATTAGATGATAATCACGAAATGGTTTCTAAAGATGATTTCTCTAGTAGCGGAACATATTATCGCAAAGTGGTAGCGTTTAATAAAAATGCAAATGATGGTACTGTCCAAATGGTTAACTACTATTCGCCATTATCTAAAGAAGTATTACCAAAAGTAAAATTCAACGATGATGGCTATGCATATGTTCCTAAGGGAACAGCGTTCAGTAACATTACAGACAATGAAACTGAAAAATCATCAAATAATACAGGAACATTAGATTATTTTAATCGCCCTGTAATGACAATTATTAACAATGAACAACAAGCAGTGAATTATTTGGGTAACAACGGTAAAATTGTAGTAACTCCACAACAAGGTTTACTATTATATAAAGAGATTGAAGGATTAACTGCTGGTAGTGAAACATTCCAATTTACTATTGAAATTCAAAAAGCAGATAAGACACCATTTAGTGGTACATTAAGATTGAAGGATACTAATAAAGGGGATGTTCAGGAAGTAAATATAACAAATGGAAAATTAGAATTATCATTAAAAAATGGTAATGGTGTTTATATTGTTGATTTACCAACTGATGCAACATATTCTATTACAGAAGCCAATCATCCTGATTATATGCTAAAAACAGTATCAGTGAATGATGTTGTAACTGGTAATATTGCTCAAGGCACAATTAAGAATAAGAAGATTGATAATGTAGTGTTTACAAACGCAGTTAAAGTTCCTACATTATTAGTATCAAAAGAAGTTGAATATCCATTTGAACTTGTAAATAGTCAAGTGGATAACCATGAATTTACTGTTTTAGTAGATTTAGGTGCGAATTATAGTAATAAAGAAGTAACTGTATGGGGTTCTGATGAAACTTATACTGCTAATGCAAACGGTGTAGTTACATTAACATTAAAAGATGGCGAATCTGTAATGTTAAATGTTGCTAAAAATGATACTTATACAATTACAGAAACAAATTTACCAGCAGGATATACGATGAATGCTGATAAGAGTGTTAATTTACAAGGTACAATTATTACAAATGATAATATTGCGAAGGTTGTTAATACATATGCACCTACAAGTGTAAAACCTACAAATGTTACAATTGATGGTACAAAAGGATTAACTGGACGTGAATGGTTAGATACAGATTCATTTACATTTATTTTGCAATATTTGAATGGAAATAATTGGGAAACGATGGCAACTGTAGATGCGGATAAAGATGTAGCTACTTTAGCTGATAAGACAGTCACATTTACAAATACAATTAGAAATGTTGAATATACGCAAGTTGGAGAATATCGTTATAGAGTAATCGAGGTAAATGGTGGTTCATTGATTCAAGGTATTACTTATGATTCAACTGTTCATACATTTACAATTAAGGTTACAGATAATGACTTAGATGGTCAATTAGAAGTTTCGTCAGTAACTAGTGAAACAACGACTGTAACAACTAATGAAAACACGTTTGCTGTGAGTATGAGTTTTGCTAATACATATGCTGCTTCAGGTAGTGCAACAGCAACTATTGAAATTCAAAAAGAGATTACAAACTATGCAGATACAGACCTTTCTTTAGAAGGATATCAGTTTGTATTAAAAGATTTGTTGGGTAATGTTGTTGCAGAATCAACAGTAACAACAAATGAAGGAACTGCTAAAATCGTTTTAGAATTAGATATTAGTATGTTAGGTAGTCACCAATACAAATTAAGTGAAATTGTGCCAACTACTACTGTAGATGGTATGGTATATGACTCTACTGTTTATGACATTAATGTTAATGTTGTAGATAAGTTAGATGGTACAATTGGCGCTATATTATCAGTTGACGGGGTAACAACAAATGGAAATGAAGCTAATGTTTCATTCAATAATGTTTATGATGAAGAAACACAAGTATTTACAGGTAATAAAGTATTAAGTGGTCGTGATTGGAAAGATGGCGATACATTTAGCTTTGAATTATATGAAACTGCTTCTGATTTTGATGAAACAGCGGTTGGCGCTTCAAAATTAGGTACAGAAGTAGTTACTTTTGCGGATGCTAGTAAAGCATTTACATTTGATGAAATTACATACAAGAATGTGGGAACACATTATTATGTAATTAAAGAAGTTGCTGGTACAATTGGTGGTATTACTTATGATACACAAGAATATCGTGCAACAGTTACATTAACTAGAGATGATAATAATCAATTAGTTAAGACAGTAACATTTGTTGATGGTGAGGTAGAGTTCACAAATACATATGAAGCGGCAGATACAACAGCTGAAGCTATCGTAGGAACAAAGACAATGTCTGGTAGAAATATGAGTGCTGGTGAATTCACATTCAATTTATACCAAACAGGATCAAATTATAGTATTGAAGGATTAACTCCAGTACAAACAAAACAAAATGTAGCTGGTCAAAATGGAGAAGAAACTAACTTCGCATTTGATACAGTTAAGTATGATGAAGCTGGAACATATTATTATGTAGTAACTGAAACAAAGGGAACAGCTGGTGGAGTAACATACGATGCTCGTACATATAGAGTAAATGTAGTTGTAGTTGATAACTTAGATGGAACAATGACAGCTACAGTGAATTATGTAGATGGTGCGGTAGAGTTTACAAATACATATAAAGCATCAGAAACATCTATTGAATTAGGTGGTACTAAGACAATGGATGGCAGAGATATGACTGCTGGTGAATTTACATTCAATTTATTCGCAGTTGATGCAGAAGGTAATGTGGCTACTACTCCATTGGATACAGTAACGAATGTTGCGGCATTAAATGGTGTAGAAACAAGCTTCAAGTTTGAAGAACAAACATATACACAAGCTGGTACTTACGTTTATGCAATTACAGAAACAAAGGGAACAGCTGGTGGCGTTACTTATGATGAAACTACATATCTTGTAACAGTTACTGTTACAGATAACAATAAAGGATCATTAGTTGCAGAAGTTACATCGATTACTGATGCACAAAAAGTAACAAAGAATAGTGTTGCTTTCTTAAATACATATAAAACTAGTGATACCGAACTAGTGATTAAGGGTACTAAGAGATTAAATGGTAGAGATATGAATGCAAATGAATTTACATTCAATCTTTATACAACTAATGAATCTTATGGTATTGATGGATTAAAACCTATTCAAACTGTAACAAATGTTGCTGGGGCGAATGGTGAAGAAACTACATTTGCATTTGCTAGTGTTCCATTTAAAGAAGTTGGTGAATACTATTATGTAGTAACTGAAGAAAAAGGTACTTTGGGTGGTATCACATATGATCAAACAAAGTATGATATTAAAGTTGTTGTTAAGGATAATTTAAATGGTACATTAACGGCTAGTGTTGTTAGTGTTAATGGAAAAGAAGCTGGTAAAGTAGCGTTTGTAAATACATATAAAGCTAATGTTAATGCAAGTGTTGTATTAGATGCTCAAAAGGATTTACAAGGTCGTGATTGGAAGGATTCTGATCAATTTACATTTGAATTATATACAGCAGATGAAAATTATAACGTAGTAGAAAATGCTGAGGCGTTTAAAACTTTAACTGTTACTGATGAAACAGTTAAGGCATTTGAAGAAATTACATATGATACTGTTGGTACATATTATTATGTAATGAAAGAAACATACGGTGGACAAAGAATTAATGGTATTTCTTACTCTACTGAAGTTTATAAGATTGAAGTTACTGTTACTGATAACTATAATGGTACATTAAGTGCTGCTACAGTAATTAAAAACAGTAATGATGAAGTAGTTTCTCAAGAAGTGTTTGTTAATACATATACAACTGATTCTGTAACTACAGAAAGAATTAAGGGTACTAAGACTTTAGTTGGTAGAGATATGAGTGCTAATGAATTTACATTCAATCTATACGAAACTGATGAAACATTTGCTATTCCTTCTAATGCTGTTGCTTATGACACAGTGAAAAATGAAGCAAGTGCAAATGGTGTTGCGGATGCATTTACATTTAAGTCAATGACATTCGATAAAGTTGGTACATATTATTACGCAGTGGTTGAAGAACAAACTGAAATTGCTGGTGTAACAATGGATACGACTAAGTTCATTGTAACAATTAAAGTTGCTGATGATACAAATGGTAAATTATATGTGAAAGAACTATTGGTAAATGGTAGTGCTGAAAACAAGATTGCATTTGTGAATAAGTATTCTATTGACCCAACTCCATTTGAATTTGGTGGTTATAAAACATTAAGAGGTCGTAAACTTGCAGCTGAAGAATTTACATTTAACTTATATGAAAGTGATGTAACTTTCACAAACCGTAATTTTGTTACTTCTGTTAATAATACAGAAGATGGTTCATTCATGTTTACAGGTTTAGAAAAAGCGGTTGGAACTTACTATTATGTAGTAGAAGAAGCTGCTGGAACAGTTGGTGGTGTTACTTATGATGCAACACATTATCATGTAACTGTTGAAGTTGTAGATAATGGTGTTGGTGGTACAACAGCAAATGTTAAAGAAATTCTAAAGGTTACTAAAAATGAAGAAGGTACAGTTATTGCTGGTTCTAATGTGATTTCATTTGTAAATAAATATGTTCCAGTTGATAACGATGGTATTGTTATTGGCGGTAATAAGACATTGACAGGACGTCATACAATTGATGGTGAATTTACTTTCGAATTATATGAAGCAGATGAAAACTATACAATTGCAGAAGGTGCTACACCAATTCGTACAGTCAATGAAGCTAATACATTTGCATTTGAAGAAGTATATTTTAACAAAGTTGGTAATTACTACTTTGTAGTTAAAGAATTAGATAAGAATGCTGGTGGTATGGCTTATGATACAGCATCATTCAATGTACATGTTGCAGTGACTGATGATGGTAAAGGTGAATTACATGCGGCTATCGTATCAATTAATGGTAATGAAAATGGTACGATTACATTTAACAATACATACACAATTGAAGATAAAGAAGAACTTGTGATTTCTGGTGTTAAGGAATTTACAGGTCGTGAATGGACAGATGAAGATGTATTTACATTTGAATTGTATGAAACAAATGATGAATATGAAGTAAGTGGTGCTACATTATTAGAAACTAAGACTGCTACTAAGGGTAATGTAAACTTCAGCTTTAGTAAGTTAGTTTATAAGAGTGAAGAAACTCATTACTATGTAGTAAGAGAAGTTGCTGGTGCTACTGATAATGGTATTACTTATGATACAAAACAATATCAAATTAAAGTTGTTGTTACAGATAATCATGATGGTACATTAACAATGAACCATAAAACGGTTGTTGCTGGTACTGAAGTAACGAATATTAAGTTTGTGAATACATATGAAGTATTTGATAACTCTGCAGCTTATGTTGATATTGTAGCAACGAAGGCTTTAACTGGTCGTCCGTTGAAGAATGCAGAATTTACATTCGAATTATATGAAGCTGTATATGATGAAACTACTGGTAAATATACTAAGGGTACATTAGTTGAAACAGTGAAGAATGCAAATACTGAAGTGAAGTTCACAAGAATTAAGTATACTGAAGAAGGTACACATCACTATATTGTTAAAGAACAAGCTGGTGATTCTACAATTGGTATTACTTATGATTCTAATGAATATCCTGTAACTGTAGTTGTTTATGATGATGGAAATGGACGTTTAGCTGTTAATAAGACAGTTAATGGTGAAGTTGGATCTATCACAATTAACAATACATATACAGTTACTCCAGATGAATTTAAGTTATCTGGTACAAAGACATTGACTGGTCGT
Organism: Erysipelotrichaceae bacterium; assembly: GCA_017473265.1. Classification (GTDB taxonomy): domain Bacteria; phylum Bacillota_I; class Bacilli_A; order Erysipelotrichales; family Erysipelotrichaceae; genus RGIG4607. The sequence continues at coordinate 32,338 of JAFULQ010000009.1, forward strand.
GATATGGAAGCTAATGAGTTCGTGTTTGATTTATATCAAGCGACTGATGCTACATTTGCAAATCGTACACTAGTTCAATCTGTTAAGAATAATGCTGCAGGTGAATTTGAATTTGTAGGATTATCTGAACAACCTGGTACTTACTATTATGTAATTGAAGAACAACAAGGTTCTAAGGGTGGGGTAACATATGATGCATCTCACTACCATGTTGTAGTAACAATCGTTGATAATGGTAACGGTACTACTGAAGTTTCTTCTACTACTTATACAAAAGTGGTTGAAGAAGATGGTAAGACATCTACACAAGAAGTAAATAGCGTAGTCTTTAATAATACTTATGTACCTACTGATTCTACTGGATTAGTATTGGGTGGTAATAAGGCATTAGCTGGACGCCATACAATTGATGGTGAATTTACATTTGAATTGTATAAGACTGGTGCTGATTTTGAACTTGTTGAAGGTGTTGCTCCAATTCAAACAGTAAATGAAGATGATAAGTTTGAATTTAAGCCATTAACATATCCTACAACTGGTACTCATTATTATGTAATTAAAGAGTTAGATAAGAATGCTGGTGGTATGACATACGATACAGCAACTTATAGAATTACTGTTGAAGTTACTGATGACTTGAATGGTGAATTAGTTGCTGAAGTTGTATCTATGACAGATGCTGATGGTAAAGCTGTTGAAAAAGTAACATTTAATAACTCTTATGAAATTGAAAAACCAATTACTGTTATTGTTAATGGTAATAAAGTATTAACTGGTCGTGAATGGTTAGATTCTGATGAATTTACATTCGAGTTATATGAAGCAAATTCTAATTATGAAGTTAGTGAAGGTGCTACACCATTAGATACACAAACAGCTACTAAGGGTAATACAGCATTTGTATTTGATGAATTCACATATGATGCAGAAGAAACTCATTACTATGTAGTTAAAGAAGTAGTTGGTACTTTAGGTGGCGTTACATATGATACAACAGTATTTAATGTAAAAGTTGTGGTTACAGATAATCATGATGGTACATTATCTGTTGAAAAGACATACTATGTTGGTAACTCAAAAGTTAACAATATTGAGTTTGTTAATACATATGAAGTGTTAGATTCTTCTAAGGCTTATGCGACAATTAGAGGTACTAAGTCTTTAACTGGTCGTGTATTAGCTAACGGTGAATTTGAATTTGAATTATATGGAGCTATTTATGATGAGGAAACTGAAGAATATGTTTCTACAGAGTTGCTTGAAACAGTTAAGAATACTGCTACAGCATTTACATTCTCTGCTATGGAATATAGTGAAGTTGGAACTCATTATTATGTAGTAAAAGAAAAAGCTGGTGAATTAGGCGGAGTTACATATGATGAAACTGTATATGTAATTGAAGTAACAATCACTGATGGTTATGATGGAAAATTATATTCTTCAGTAGATATTATCAATAGTGAAGCAACTGTAGTTGCATTCAATAATACATATACTATTTATCCGGATACATTCTCATTTGAAGCAGTTAAGACATTAACTGGTCGTGAAATGACTGAAGGTGAATTTAGTTTCGAATTATATGAAACAAATAGTTCTTATAAAGATGCTAAATTAATTCAAACAATTAAGAATGACAAAGATGGTAAAGTTGAATTTGCTGGATTGTCTAAATATCCTGGAACTTACTACTATGTAATTAAAGAAGTAGCTGGTTCTAAGGGTGGTGTATCTTATGATTCATCATACTATCAAGTGAAGATTGTGATTGTAGATGAAGGTAATGGTACAACGAAGATTGAAAATACAACAATTACAAAAGTTTCTATTACTGAAGATGGTGCGGTTGGTGAACCTGCTGATAAAGTATTGTTTGCTAATACGTACACACCAACAGATAGTGATGGTATCGTAATTGAAGGTGCTAAGAATCTTACTGGTCGTCATATGATCAATGGTGAATTTACATTTGAATTATATGATGCTGATGGCAACTTAAAACAAACAGTTGTTAATAAAGACGGTAAGTTCGCATTTAAAGAATTGTTCTTTGATGAAGTAGGTACATATACTTATGTAGTTAAGGAAAAAGATTTAGGTGCTGGTGGTATGAGTTATGATTCTAAGGAAATTGAAGTTGTAATTAAAGTTACTGATGATTTAAATGGTGAATTAGATGCAACAATCGTTTCTATTAATGGATCTGCTGATACAGCAATTGAATTCAATAATACGTATGAAATTACTAAACCTAATTCAACAATTATTGAAGGATATAAGACATTCACTGGTCGTGAATGGACTGAAGATGATGTATTTACATTTGAATTATATGAAGCTAATGCTGATTATGAAGTTGCTGAAGGTGCTAAACCATTAGATACACAAAAAGCTACTAAAGATAATGTAACATTTGCATTTGATGAAATTACATATGATGCAGAAGATACTCATTATTATGTAGTTAAAGAAGTTGTTGGTGATACAACTGTTGGTATTACATATGATACTAGTGTATATAACGTAAAAGTTGTAGTTACTGATAATCATGATGGTACATTAAGTGTTGCTCAAACAGTGACTAAGAATAATACAGTTGTTGAAGATATTGAGTTTGTAAATACATATGAAGTGTATGAAGGTGCGTATGCTCAAGCTACAATTTCTGGTATTAAGACATTGACAACTCGTCCAATTAAGGATGCTGAGTTTACATTTGATTTATATCAAACAGGTAGTGATTTCGCTATTATTGAAGGATCTACTCCAATTCAAACTGTAAATGATGGTGTAACATTCACATTTGAAACTATTAAATATGATAAGATTGGTACTTATTATTATGTAGTTAAAGAAATGAATGCTGGTGAAACACTAAATGGTGTAACTTATGATGAAAGAGAACATAAAGTTCAAGTTGATGTTACTGATGGTGGTAAAGGATACTTAGTATCTAAAGTTACAGTTGTTGGTAAAGAAGATAATACTTTAGTTGTAGATAACAAGTATACAATTACTCCTACTGAGTTCTCTCTAGATGTTAATAAAGTATTAACTGGTAGAGATATGAACGATGGAGAATTTACTTTCGAATTATATGAAAGTGATGCTACATTTGCTAATACAACATTTGTAATGTCTACTACAAATGATGCTGAAGGTAATGCTACATTTGAAGGATTGGCTAAACAACCTGGTACATATTACTATGTAATCAGTGAAAAAGCTGGTTCTAAGGGTGGTGTAACATACGATGCTGCTAAGTATCAAGTAACAGTAACTGTTGCGGATAATGAACTTGGTGGAACAGTTGTTACGAATACAAGTTATGTAAAAGTAACTGCTGATGGTGCAGAAAAAGTAGAAAACGTTGTATTCAATAATAAATATGAACCTAAAGATACTGATGGAATCGTTCTTGGTGGCATTAAGTTATTAACAGGACGTCAATTAGTAAATGGTGAATTCGTATTTGAATTATTCGATAAAGATGGTGAATTATTACTTCAAACAACAGTTAATAAAGATGGTAGATTTGAATTTACACCATTAACATTTGAAGAAACTGGAACATATGTTTATACAATCAAGGAAAGAAATAACGGAATTGGTGGTATTACATATGACCCAACAGTATTCAAAGTAACTATTGAAGTAGAAGATGACTTGAATGGTGAATTGGTTGCTAAGGTATCTGAAATTAAAGCATCTGGATCTAAAGTTGATGCAATGATTTTCGAAAATACATATAAAGCAGAACCAATTAAGAATGTAATCAATGGTATTAAAGTACTAACTGGTCGTGATTGGTTAGAAACTGATGAATTCACATTTGAATTATATGAAACTGAAAGTGATTTCGAAATTAGTGGTGAAGCTATTGATACAGCTATTGCTACTAAGGAACATCAAGAATTCACATTTGATGAAATTACATATGATAAACAAGGTGAATACTATTATGTAGTTAAAGAAGTAGCTGGTACTATTGGTGGTGTTACATATGATGTAAGACTATACAATGTAAAAGTTACAGTTACTGACATGTTAGATGGAACATTCACATTGAAACAAGAAGTTGTTGTTGATGATGAAGTTGCTGATATGATTGAGTTTGTTAACCCATATAGTGCTAAGGGTACTGGATTAACATTATTTGCTCAAAAAGAAATTGAAGGTAGAGACTTAGTTGAAAAAGAATTCGTATTTGACTTATTTGAAGCAAGTGCTGAATTTGTAATCAATGGTGCTGCTATTCAATCTAAAGAAAATGCTATTGATGGTAAGGTAGTATTTGATGAATTAGCATTCGAAGAAGTTGGTACATACTACTACGTAATTGCTGAAAAAGCCGGCAATGCTGGTGGTGTTACTTATGATGATACTAAGTACTTTGTAACAATTTCTGTTACTGATGATTTAGCTGGTAACTTGGTTGCTGAAATCGCAAGTATTACAACTAACAAGTCTAAAGAAGCTGTTGAAGATGTAATGTTCAATAATACATATGCTCCTGCTAAAACGGTAGATGGTATTGTATTAACTGCTAAGAAAGTCTTCAATGGTAGAGAATTAGTTGAAGGTCAATTTACATTCAACTTATTCGAAACAGATAAGTCATTTAATGTAGATGCTGTTGCATTACAAACTGCTGTAAATGACGCATTAGGAAATGTTACATTTGCCGAAATGAACTACGACAAAGTTGGAAGTTACTACTATGTAATTACTGAAGAAATTGGTAATGAAGAAAACATTATCTATGATACAGCTAGATACATGGTTGAAGTTCAAGTAACTGATGACAAACTTGGTCAATTACATGCTGAAGTAGTAAGCATCACTAAAGAAGGTGAAAATGCTGAAGAAGTTGTATTTGAAAATACATATTTCGTAAATACAGCGGATACTACAACTGCTAATGGTTGGTTAGCAAGTATGTTTGTAAGTGTGATCGCATTGATCGTGGCTGTTGGTAAGAAAAGAAAATTATCAAAATAGTTGATCTATATAAGGGGAGTTGCTAGAGCAATTCCTCTTTTATTGGTAATTTAAATTAGTTCAAGTTGATTTTAAAATATAGGGAATTGTAAAAAATGATAAAATCCCACCTCCGTAGAACTTCTGAAATTTGATTATTTCAGTTGTCTACTTTAATGGGATTTTATCAAAAAAACACGATTCCCTTTTTTGATGATTCAGTTGTTTATATCTAATTATTTACTTGTTTACTATTCCACAATGTAAATAAGATATATCCTATGATACAAAAAGTAAATGAAAGTAAATATGCATTGGTTAATGAAGTATTTGATACATAACCAAAGGTATAATTGATAAACATAGACGCAATATTCATGATTAATGAATAACAAGATAAAGTAGTAGCTCGTGAGGTAGTTACACTATCATTTTGAATAGTTTGTAGGATAGGGAAATATAGAGCTTCTATGCTTGTTAGTATCATAAATAATATCACTGTTGATATTGGATCTATTGAGAAATATAGACCCAATGATGCGATTGCGGCTAACAAAAATAAAGTTTTCGCAATTGTTTCTTTAGTAAAATACGTTGTTAATTTTCCTAATAATCCACTAGTTGTTCCTAGTAATTGTAGTACCATAAAAATCATTCCATAGTATGGTAAAGGAATACCAACTCTTTCATATTGTAACTGATTATAGAAAATCGTTAGGATATGTGTAGTTTCTGTTAATAATACAGATGCTAATAATACAAGTATGATTGTTTTATAATTGAAGATATTTCTGGTAATTTGTTTAAGAGTTACTATTTCTTCATTTTGGGTTGGATAGTCTGTAATAAAGAATGTTAAGACTAATTGTATAGCAAATGGGAATATGGTCGCAAAAGCAGCTAGTTGCATATTCGATTTAAAAATAAAAGTAAACGTGAAAGATGCAACAACCATACCAATGACACCAAACATTGAACTTTTACCAAATACAGCTGTAGAATCTTCTTTATTACATGATAAATATAAAAGAGAAGAATCACATCCAGATAAGCCTGATACCGCAAGTGCTAAAAAGATACGTTCTAAAAGAAAAAGTACAAATCCATTGGCTTTATAAAATACAATTTTAGATAATAAGTAGAATATATTGGCTATAATCATGGTTTTCTTATATCCAATTTTGTCACATATCATTCCCCATGGTATTTCAAAGAGAATAATGCATAATGAAAAGCATCCCTCTATAATTCCCATTTGGTATAGTGTTAAACCATTGGAGGTTCTATATAGGGTTGCGATTGAACTATAAAAAACTAGTCCTTGCAAAAATGCGAGAACATAAAAAAGAATAATGTTCTTTTTCATATGAATACCTACTTTTCAATGTATTTATTATATGCTTAATGATGACATAAGAAAAGAACCTTGCGGTTCTTAATCTTTCTTTTCCTCTTTTGGTTTATTATCCATACCAAACATCTTCTTAAACTTCTCTAAAGCCTCTGTAATTTCTTTAGGGAATGTTTTAGATATAGGGAATACTTTCGCATTAACTACTGGTTCAGCAAACGTAATCATAAATTCTACAGTTTTAATGAATGCTGTAGGATCTAAGAATTCCATTGTATCTCTTCTACAATGAATTTCCATACCACCTTTTGGTGCAAGTCTAGCAAATGTAACTGCTGGTACACCTGCTTGTACAAATGAACTAGAATCAGATGGATACATTTCCACTTTAGTAGAAATAGGATAACCTTCTAATTTACTAATAAAATCAATATAATTTGCGACATTATGCTCACAAGAACATACTGCTGTATCATATCCTAATAATACACCTGTCATATCTACATTGATATTGAATAAGTGTTTAGATAATTCTTCTTTATGTTGTTCAGTAAATGCTCTAGAACCACATAAGCCAATTTCCTCAGAACCACACCATACAAATTGTAAAGTTCTCTTAGCGGGATTCTTTAAGAAATGGTGCATAATTTCCATGATTGTTACTGAGCCTGTACCATTATCCCAAGCTCCTGGTGAATACATAACTGAATCAAAGTGTGCAGAGAAAGTAATGATTTCTTCTGGTTTTTCTGTTCCTTTGATTGTAGCCACAACATTATGACTTGTGCCTTTTTTATCCGCATCTTGTTTTAATACCATTTTTACTTCTTGCGTGTTTGCTAGTACCATTTTTTGTGCTTCTGTAATATGAATTGCCACACATGGAATATCAAATTCTTCACCAGGTTTTTTCATCATATTACGAGGACGTAATTCATCAATAAGTTCTTGTGGATCATATAAAGAACCAATCGCTTGGATCACACCAGCCACTTCCGCCTTCTTTAACGCTTCTTTTACTTCAGGTTTAAGTGTACCAGTAAGCAACACAATTTTACCCTTACAATCCATTAAATTCGTTGCTAAACCATCTTCCGCATAAACAAACGGTGCAGTAATACCTTCATCAACAGTTTGACCACTTTTACCAATTCCAATACATGGGATAGTCATAGGTGTAGGAGCTGTAACTTCTAATGATACTTCTAAAATCTCTGGCATATCAATTTCAAATTCTTCAATAACAGCCTCAACTCCAACTTTTTCACATTCTTCTTTCAATATGTTGGCACATTCTAATTCTTTATCAGTACCAGCAATGCGTTCGAAACTAATTCTTTGTAATAATTCAAACGCTCTGTCTTTACAAATATTCATATGTATACCTTCTTTCAATTACTTAGATTATAGAATAATTACTTTTTGGTGTGAATAAGTTGGAAGTTTCTTAAATAGTGTTAATTGGATTATGTATGTACCAATTTTATGTTATAATGACAACGGTGGTGGTAGAAAATGGAAAAGCCTGAAGTATATTTGATGAGAGAATTACATAAATTTGCATCTATGACAGAATTGTTGAAACAAAAAGGAATTCATTTTGAAAATCGAATTATTGAACAAAGAGTTATTGAAGCTAATTATTTTATTAGCCGACAATTGGGTATTCCATTGGCTACTCCAGTTTTCCATTTAAAAAGATTACGCATTGTGGAAGGAAAGCCTAAGTCTCTCGAAAATAACTATATTTGTATGGATAATGCGAAAGAGTTGGAAAATATTAATTTTGAAAATAAATCATTCCGCGAAATGATTGAGAAATGTACGAATCGTAAAGCTGTAAAGAGTTCAGAATCTATTTCTATAGTAGAAGCGAATGAAGAAGAGAGAAAATGGCTACAATTACCTGATAAAGAAGAGATTGTTTTGATTCGAGGAACAACATATACAGAAGATGGTAAAACTTTGGAATATTTTGAGTTGGCAAATATACCATCGTTCTATAGATTTAGGAGTGTGGGTAAATAATGAATATTACAGATCCTTTGTATGTGCAATTAATGGAAAATATTAAATATAAAATAGTGAATGGTGATTTAAAGATAGGTGATCGTATTCCTAGTGAAAGGACGATGGCTGAACAATATGGGATTAATCGTTTAACGGTAAGAAATGCTTTGAAAAAACTTGAAAAAGAAGGTATTTTGCAGTCGTATAGGGGCAAGGGGACTTATGTAATGAAAATGCCTGAGATTGAGGGAAAAATTTCATTAGGAAATGCTGCATCAATGTCTTTAAGTGCGCAAATTCGTCAGAATGGTATGAAGTCTAGTAGAAGAGTTCTATCTTTTAAAAAGAAAGTGGTAGATAATGAATTACAAATGGTATTTGCTAATGAAACGTTTGTGTATGAAATTATTCGTTTATCAATGATTAATGATCATCCATATGCTTTGCAAAAGGCATATTTGCCATGTAGCATATTTAAAGAAGCGGAAAGATTTGATTTTAGTAATTTTTCTTTATATGAATACATGGATGATCAAGGGCATAGACCTAATCAGGTAGAATCTCAATTACGTATTGAACATCTTCCGAAAGAGTATTTAGAAATTATGAATGTAGATGAAAATAAGTATATGTTTTTGTTTGATTATTTTGGTTTTGATGAAAATAATCAATTGGTTGAATATACAATTTCGTATCATCATTCAGAGTATACAGTTTTTGAATATACAACAAGTGTTGCAAATTAGAGAGATAGTGATATCTCTCTTTTATATTGGTTTTTATATATACCAATTTGTATAATTTAATAATCAATTGGTATATATATGTACTAATATTTTCTACTTTTAATTAAAAACTGGTATATATTGAAGTATGAATTAGTGTTATTTATTGGTAATTGTGACACAAATGTGGTATATAATAACTAAGTGGTATATACTATATACCAATCGAGATGCTAGAATCTAAAGGAGGAAGAATAATATGAGTTTGATTCAAGCAATTTTAGTTGGTTGTGTTGCAGCATTAACACAATTAGAAGGAGACTGGTTAGGTGAATGTAAATTCCGTGAACCAGTAATCACTGGGTTCTTAGTTGGATTAATCATGGGAGATGTAACTAAGGGTCTTATGATCGGTGGTGCTCTACAACTTATGTGGATGGGTGCTACAAATATTGGTCCTACAGCTGGTTTAGATATCGGTTCTGGTGGAACAATTGGTGCTGCTGTTGCTTTAATGACAGGTAGTGATTTAGAAGTTGCGGTTGCTTTCGCTATTCCAGTGGCTGTTGTTGTACAAATGATGAATATTTTAAAAATGACTGCATTCTCTGGTTTAATGCATAAAGCGGATGCATTTATTGATGAAGGTAAAGAAAGTAGTGTTATTGGAATCCACTTCTTATGTGGTGTTTTCACTTTCTTAATTTATTGGGGCTTCACATTTGTTGTACTATACTTCGGTGAAGGTGTAATCAATGCTATCGTTAATGGTATTCCAGCATGGGTTAACAGTGGTTTAAGTGCTGTTGCAGTTGTGTTACCAGCAATGGGATTCGCATTATTATTAAATTTATTATGGGAAATCAAACTTGTTCCATTCTTTGCAATCGGCTTTATCGCTGCTGCTTACTTAGGAATGGATATGGTAGGTGTTTGTGCTTTATCAGTAGCTATCGCCGCAATTATGTATATGTTGAAAAAAGATGGTGTAGCTCAAGAATTAGCACCTGCAGCTGCAGATGATGAATGGGAGGACTAATTATGGCTGAAAAACAATTACCTAAGAAAGAATTTAATTCAATTTTCTGGAGATCATTTACATTATTAGGTTCATTTAACTATGAAAGAATGGAAGGATTGGGTTTCTTATATGCTGTTTTACCAAGTTTAAAACGTATTTATAAGGATGATCCTGAAGGATTAAAAGAAGCTATGCACCGCCATATGGAAGCATTCAATATGACAGTTGCTCCATCTCCATTTGTCATGGGATTAGCGGTTGCTATGGAAGAAAATGCAAAAGAAGACAAAAACTTTGATAAGAGCTTAATCAATGCTGTTAAAGTATCATTAATGGGTCCATTAAGTGGTATTGGTGACACATTCTTCTGGGGTATTTTCCGTATTTTGGCTTGTTCTTTAGGGGCTAGCTTTGCATTACAAGGAAATGTATTAGGACCAATTATCTTATTATTAGTTTTCAATATTCCAAACGTGTTAACAAGATACTATGGATTAAAATTAGGTTATGGACAAGGTGCAGGTGTATTAGAATCACTTCAAAAGAGTGGAAAAATGCAATTGTTCACATTCTGCGCTGGTATTGTAGGTATGGCAGCTATTGGATGCTTAACAGCAGCGTGGATTGGTATTTCATCTCCATTAGCATTTGAAATTTCTGGAAATACAATTGTTATTCAAGAATACTTAGATCAATTATGTCCACAATTATTAAGCTTAGCTGCGACATTAGGTGTTTTATCAATGTTAAGAAAAGGTGTGAATACAACAAAGATTATGATTACTGTTATCGTAGTTGCATTCGTACTTGGTGTATTCGGAATTATTGCTTAGTGAGGTTTCCATATGATTTGTGATGTAAGAATAGACGATAGACTTATTCATGGTCAAGTGTGTGGTTTTTGGATTCCACAATATAATCTAGAACGCATTGCAATTGTGGATGATGAAATTGTAAACGACCAAGCAAGAAAAACAGCTTTAAAATTTGGCTGCCCAGAAAAATGTAAATTGTCTATTTTCAATGTAGACAGTGCAGTAGATAAATTTAATCGTAATATTGATGCTGGAATTCGTGTCATGATTCTTGTATCAAGCCCAATTCCACTATTAAAAATGGTGGAAAAAGGATATCAAATCAAAGAAATTACTGTTGGCAATATGTCAACAAAACCAAATGCTAAACAAGTTCGCAAAACTATCTTTATTTCTCCGGAAGAAAAAGAAGCATTTATTAAATTAGCTGAACATGGTGTAAATATTGTTTCTCAAATGGTACCAAGTGAACCTAGAGAAAATATAATTAACGATATTAGAAAGGTATAAATAGTCTATGAGCAAACCAACAGTATTAGGCTACATGCGTGAACAACCAGAACGTTTAGCATATGTATTTGATAATCGAGATGTTTTTGTAAAACCGTTTGTAGAAATGTTCAAAAAACATAATATCAAAAAAGTAATTTTCTTTGGTTCAGGTACTTCATATAATGTTTCACATTTAGCAACTTACTATTTTAAACATTTAGTAAATGTTGCTGCAGAAGCACAATACCCAACAGTATTTGTAAATTATGAAAAAGCAGATTGGACAAATACATTAAAAGAAGAAGAAATATTATTTGTTGGTATTTCACAATCTGGAACTTCTCGCTCAACTATTGAAATCATGAAACACGCTAAAGAAAAAGGGTATCATACATTAGTTATTACCGGAAATCTTGAAAGTGAAATTACAAAACACGTGGAAACTAAAACACATTTGTTAGTTGGAGATGAATTAACACCTCCAGAAACAAAAGGATATACAGTATCTGTATTAAGTGTATATTTATGGGCATTAGAATGTGCTAAAGAATTAAATCGTATTTCAAAAGAAGAATATGAACAAGCATTACTTGAAGTAAAACATGTAGTGGATAACTTCCAAACAGTTGTTGATGAAAGTGAAGCATGGTATGAACGAAACAAAACAACTATAGTAAATAGTGATCGTATTTATGCTTTAGGTTATGGAATTGATTACGCAACAGCATTAGAAGCTCAACTTAAGATTGGTGAAATGCTACGTTTACCAACAATTGGATTCGAAATAGAAGAATACTCACATGGACCAACAATGGCTTTATGCAAAGATCAAACAGTATTTATGATTGGTTCACAAGAAAAAGAATTTGATCGTATGTTCTACTTCTCAAAAGTTTTTAAAAAATATTCAGACCGTATTCATATCGTGACTTGCAGCGATATTGAAGCCGATGAAAGAGATTTAGTATTTAGTGTAAAAACAAATAAATTCTTGGCACCATTACTATACACAGTTCCATTCCAATTTGTAGCCGCAAAAGGGGCAAAAGATATTGGAATTGATACTGGAATTAATCCTTTTAAAGAAAACTTAGCCCACTTAGACTAGGAGATAAACATGTTTGGAATCATAATAAGTGGACATGGACACTATGCTAGTGGAGTATATTCATCCATGGAATTAATACTTGGTGAACAAAAAGATGTTGCTATAGTAGATTTTCCTCAAACAGACACAAAAACAGAATTAGAAAACAATATTCACAATGCAATTAAGCAATTTGAAAATGAAGAACATATATTAATATGTTGTGATTTGCTAAGTGGTTCTCCATTCAATGTATCTATTATGGAGGCAATGAAGGATAATCGAATCAAAGTCTTGTATGGTGTAAATATTGGAATGCTACTAGAAATTTTTGTGAATCGCAATCTAGGTAAAACATTTGAAGAAGTATGCTCAACAATCGTAGAAACTGGTCAATCAGAAATTGGTTTCTTTGATTGTTCATTAGTGGATGATGACGATGACTTTTAAAAAAGACTCCATATTGGTAAAACAATATGGAGTTTTCATTATAAAACAATAATCTGTAGGAATTCCTTCCTAAAAAAACCCAGTGCGGCAACACTGGGTTTTCTTTGTAAACAAAACCCCCAGATAGTCTGGGGGTCCCTACAAAGTTTACTGGAGTGATAATGAAAATAAAAAATCCTCTGAGTTATAATGAAATCGTGGTCTGCGAAACTACGAAATAAAATAACGAGGAGGATTTTTATCA
>JAFULQ010000010.1 GCA_017473265.1 Erysipelotrichaceae bacterium
AGATGGAGTTAGAAGATCCTTTTAAGGGAACTAAGAAATAATGCACGCCGCAGACCACATTTGCGCTGTAAGGCGCTGCTGGTAGGATAGGGCTATGCCCGCATATGAAAAACCACTAGCTATGCTAGTGGATATTTATTCTAGATAATTGATGACATCATGTAATGAATCTAATTGGATATCGAAATAGCTCTTCATTAAATCATCTGGTAATACCATATCTTCAATAAAGATTGACTTAATATTTGCACGATGTGCAGCAATAATACCATTTCTAGAATCTTCTAAGACTAAGCATTCTTCAACAGGTGTATTTAACATTTCTGCTGCTTTTAAGAATACTGCAGGATTTGGCTTTGCAATTTTGACTTCATCACCACCAACAATAGCATCTGGTACAAATTCAAATCCCAAGTAGTTTAATACTTTATGGATGTATTTATGGCGACTACTAGAAGCAATCGCAATTTTATATCCATTTGCTTTAAGATAGTTATAAAGCTCTTGTAGACCTGGTTTATTGCAGTCTCCAGGGTTTTTAAAATATTCGTAGAACCAATCTTCTCTAACAGGTTCAACTAATTTACAAATTTCATGAGTGAAGGGGTAAGTTTTAGATACTTCATCTAAAATCGTTGAATTTCCACCAATTAATAAACGATAAAATTCTAAAGTAACATCAATATTATGTTCTTTACCAACTTTTTTAAATAATTGAAAACACATTTGTTCTGTGTCTACCATTAATCCATCTAAATAAAAAATTACAGCTTTAATCATGTAAGAAATCCTCACTTCCTACATAATTTAAACATAAATTACAATAAATTACTACTTCTCATCTTTAATAAATGCTCGTAATAACTTTAAAAAGGCTCTTTTTTCAATTCTAGATATTAACGAACGTGATACATGTTTCCTTTTTGCAATTTCTCTTTGTGTTAATTCTGGTTTGCTATTAAGTCCATATCGATAATCAAGTATTTCTTTTTCTTCTTCATCTAACAATAAAAAGTATTTTTTTAATTTATGGATATTATCTTCTAATGTTAGTACTTCAATAGGGTCTTTATTTGTTTCATCTTTCATAAGGTCTAAAAGTGATATTTCTGAATCATCTTTATCTGCACCGATTGGTTCATCTAAGGAAATGGTTTGATATTTTCTTTTTACACTTCTAAGATACATGAAGATTTCATTTTCAATACATTTGGAAATATAGGTTGTTAGTTTTCTACCTTTATTTGGATCAAAGCTATCAATACCTTTAATTAATCCAATGGTTCCAACACTGATTAAATCATCTGTAGATTCTTTTTGAATATCATATTTTTTAACAATATGTGCTACTAATCGTAGATTGTGTTCAATAAGCTTATTTCTAGCATTAATATCTTTCTTCATTAATCCTTCTATACATTCTTTTTCTTCTTCACTGCTTAATGGATGGGGATAAGATCCTTTCATCATGCCAAATAAAAAGGGTAAATTTTGTTTTAAAAGTTCTAATAATAGAGTCCACATATCGATCACCTAATGTAGTGTATGCAAATATTTTTTTATTTAGTAGTAGGAATAATTAAAAAATTTGACGTATTTATAAGTAGGGGTGGTGTTATGAAATTTATGGTTATTAGTTCTTTAGTTTTTGGTTTATTGTATGCTTGGCCTATGTCTACTTTTTCATTAGATGATTTTCAAAATGATTCGATTACTGTATATGTACAAGGTGAAGTAGTGGAAGAAAAGAAATTAATATTAGATAAATATAGTACTATTGAAGATGCTTTAAGCTTTATTGAATTAACTGATGAAGCTGATCTTAGTGGGTTTAATTTGTTGATGTGTTTAAAAGATCAAGATGTTCTATCTATACCAAAGAAAACTACGATTGCGAAAATATCGATTAATACTGCAACAGTGGATGAATTAATGAATATTCCTGGTATTGGAAAAGTGAAAGCTGAAAAAATCATATCTTATCGAGAAATAAATGGTTTGTTTCAAAAAATAGAAGATATTATGAAAATAGATGGCATTAAAGAAAAATCTTTTGAAAAATTGAAGGATTTTATATGTCTATAAAAGTAAGTGATGTGACTTGTTTTTTAGCCGCAATCGTATTACTAGCTACATTTCTTTTATCGAATGTTTATATAAAGATTGTATTAGTGGTTGTAATGTGTTTGTGGTTAATATCATTAAAAGAATATATTAGTATATTTCTAGTGTTATTTGTTCTAGCTGTTGTATATGTACAATTGTTGTATAGTCCTAGTATTGAAAGAGTTGAAGGTAAAGTTGTGTCTTTAAAAGATACTTATTTTGTAGTAAAAGTGAATCATAATCATATTATGGTTTATGGGGATTTTGATGTTAATTTTGATGATATTGTTTTAGTTAAAGGAAAAGTAGATAAAATAGCTTCTACCAAAAATAGAGTAGGATATTCTTTTGAGAATTGGACTAAATCAAGAAGAATTAGTAAGGTTTGTTACGCAGATGAAGTTGTATTGATTAAGAAGGGAAATTCTTTGCGTAATCGTGTCTATCGCAAAATTATTAATCAAGATGAAGATGTAGTTAAAATAATGAAAATGTTTTTATTTCATATTTATGATGATATTGGATGGTTGTATCTTGGATTGTCTATGGGCATTCATTTATCTTTTATACGTAGGTTAATAGAAAGTGTTAGTTCTTATTTCTTCTTAGAAAAACAAGTTACTATTATTACGATGCTTTTTTGTGTATTTATAGCTATTTTTTATCATTTTGATTTGATTAGTTGTCGCTTTTTACTTCGTCATTTACTTCAATTAACAAACCTAAGTAAAAAGAATCGATGGGGTATTCTTGTGATTGTTTTACTTATCTTGTTTCCTAATATGATATATGAATTTGGTTTTTTATTGCCTATATGTATTGGTTTTGTATATTCTTTTGCTTGTAAAAGGGTATATGGCATTTCTCAAATGTTGGTTATGTGGCTACAATTGCTATTTAATGGATATGTATCAATTTTACAAATATTTGTTGCTAGAATTATTTATCCATTATTTTCATTTATGTATTGTATTTGTTTTATAAATATATGGATACCGTTTCATTTTCCATTGTTATTATTATCTAAATTAATTGATTATTTATGCGTAATTGAATTGCCTTCATTACATATTGTTGGTAAGCCATTTGTTTGGATGAGTGTTTTATTTATTTTTGTGATTGTTCAATATGTTGTAACTAGTAATGGGAAATATGTTTGGATTCTTGTTTTGTTGTTTTTAATGAATCATTATCAAAATCATTGGTATGGATTTAGTAGAGTTGTGTATATTGATGTAGGTCAGGGGGATTGTACCTTGATTTCATTGCCGTTTCATAGAGGGAATATTTTGATTGATACGGGTGGCTCTGTATCCTATGATGTCGCAAAAGATATTGTGTATCCTGTGTTGTGTAGTTATGGGATTGATAGATTAGATTTAGTTATATTAACGCATGATGATTATGATCATGTTGGTGCTTTTGATTCATTATCTACTTTAATTCAAATTGAAAATGTTATTACTGATAAAAATAATGAATATGTTGTGAATGATTTTGTTATGTATGATGGATTAGGAAATCAATTATTTGAAGGGGATAATGAGAATAGTTTAACAGCTTGTTTTTCTATATATGGTTCTTCGTTTTTAGTATTAGGTGATATTACCAAAGAACAAGAAGAAATTCTTGTTAGAGCATATGATGATTTGCATATTGATTATTTAAAAGTTGCGCATCATGGTTCCAATACTAGCACATCCAATCATTTATTAGAGTCAATTAAGCCTTTGTATGCGTTTATTAGTTGTGGTGATGACAACTATTATAACCATCCAAGTAAAGAGGTTGTAGCTCGTTTAAATGGATATCAGATTCCTTTTTTTACGACAAAAGATGAGGGGATGATTGAAATTGTTATTACTCCAATCATGGATTTTTTGATTATGGATAAACGGATTATTTTGAATAATAAGATGCGATAATATGGATTATTTGTTATAATAGAAAAGGTGATTTTTATATGAATTATGTAATAAGTGGTACTGACTATTATTTAGTCAATGCTGAAGTAGAGAAAATCAAAAAGACATATGCTAAAGAGAGTGTAGACATTGTGCAATATGATGCGAGTAATACCGATTTACGTATCATATTGGATGATGCAAATATGCCTTCTTTTTTAGCTGACTATAAAATGATTATTATTAATTACCCATTATTTTTATCTGCAAATGGTAAATTAGATGATGATTTGCAAGATATCTTATTACAATATTTAGAAAATCCGAATCCAACAACGATAATAGTATTTGTTTTACATCAAGCGTTAGATTCTCGTAAAGGGTTAGTTAAACAAATTAAGAAATTATGCGATGTTAGAAATATAGAAGAAATTAATGTAAATGATTTTAAACGTATGATTGTTGCAGAATGTAAAAAACATAAATTGCAGATCAAAGATGATGCGTTAAGTGAATTGCAAAACCGTTTACCTTTAGATTTTGAAAATTTACGTCATCAAATGGATAAATTAATTGATTATGATGGTGAAATCACTGTAAATGTGGTTAAAGCATTGGTTACAAAACCATTATTTGGAACCAATGATAAAGACCATTTATTATTTACTAATGCTATTTTAGCAAAAGATATGGAAACTTGTTTTACGATGTGGAAGGATTTATGTATCATCAATAAAGAACCATATTCTTTAATTGGTTTGATTGCTTCACAATTCCGTTTTATGTATCAAGTTAAATATTTACACAATCAAAGATATTATGCTAGAGATATTGCACAATATTTGAATGCGAATGAATATCGTGTTAGTAAAACGTTAGAGACATTAAACAAATATAAGATTGAAGATTTATTAGAAATTTTAAATGCATTAGGTGAATTAGATATGCAAATAAAAAGTGGTGTCATTGATGCGAAAAATGGATTTGAATTATTTTTGTTGAAAGTGACTAGAAGGGATTATGTATGGAATCATTAAAAGAGTTATATCGTGTAGGACCTGGTCCTAGTTCTTCACATACTTTAGCAATTCAACATGCTTGCTTGTATTTTATTAAGCAATATCCGAATATTGATGAAGTTGTTGTAGATTTGTTTGGTTCTTTATCTTTGACAGGGAAAGGACATCGTACAGATAAAATTATTGAAGAAACATTTAGAAATGCTAATAAAACAGTAGAAGTTCGTTTCCAAAATGATTGGAATGTAAAGCATCCAAATACATTAGTAATTAAAGATGTACATAGTGATACATCATTGACTATTTATTCAGTTGGTGGTGGTGCGATTCGTGTTGAAGGTGTTGAACAAGTAGTGAATCCGTATGTGTATCCACATCATTCATTTGCGGATATTGTACAATTTTGTAATGAAAAGAATTTATCTTTATATGAGTATGTTACGTATTTTGAACCTGAGATTGATTCTTTCTTGTCAGAAATTTTGGATCAAATGTTAAAGACAGTAGAACAAGGATTACATAGTGAAGGTATGTTGCCAGGATTATTGAATATGCAACGCGTGGCTAATGATATTTATAAAAAGGCTGAAGTTGCACTTGATTCTGCTGAAAAGAAAACATTGTTATTGACTGCTTATGCGTATGCTTGTGCTGAAGAAAATGCGGATGGTAAAACGGTTGTAACGGCGCCTACATTAGGTTCATGTGGCGTAATTCCTGCAGTTATGAGTTATTACTATCATGTATGTAAAGTGGATAAAAAACGTTTACAAGAAGCTTTAGCTGTGGGTGGTATTTTTGGTAATTTGATTAAAACGAATGCTACGATTTCTGGAGCAGAGGGTGGATGTCAAGCGGAGATTGGTGCTGCTTGTGCTATGGCCGCAGCAGCTTGTAGTTATATTGAAAATTTATCGTTTGAGCAAATTGGATATGCGGCTGAGATTGGAATTGAACATCATTTAGGATTAACTTGTGATCCAGTAGGTGGATATGTAATGATTCCGTGTATTGAACGAAATGGTGTTGCGGCATTGCGTGCAATGGATGCTATGTTATATGCAAAACATATTGGAAGCATAAAACCAAATAAAATTACATTTGATATGGTTGTACAAACTATGAAATATACAGGTAAAAAACTAGCGTTAGAATTAAAGGAAACAAGTCTTGGTGGTTTAGCGTTAGTGATGCCAATTCATCATGAATAGAAATGAAGGATAGCTTTTGCTATCCTTTAATAATATATTTTGACTAATTCAATAAAATCTTCCCATTTACCAGTATCTCTAAGTGTTTGTGGACAATTTTTACTAGTAAAATCGCCATGTTGTTTTATATCATTCATATCTAGATGATATGCATGTAATAAATATGCAGTTAGTTTAGCAGCGTTTTCAACTGCAGTATCAAAGTCTCCATCACTATTTACACAAATTTCAATGCCAATTCCGTTTAGATTACCTCCATTTTTCTTTAATCCATCACTTGCATGCCATCCAACTTCATCATCTGGTAGATGATGGTAAATTTCAGTATCATCAACTGTATAGTGCCAAGAATTGGTTACTTTGGAATTCTTTTTTAAATAGGTACTATGATTTTCAGCGGTTGAACCAGCTTTTGGATTGCCTGTTTCATGGATAACAATATACTTAATATTTCGTTTAATACCAGGACGATTATGGCTTCCTTCTTTAATGAAATCAGTAATTACTTCAACGCCGTAAACGTTTGATGGTTCTATAGCTATAACCGTTGAAAAATATTTATCGATAATAGGTAAAGCTACCCAATGATATAAACCATATCCCATAAGAAAAAGGGCTAATGCAACTTCTAAGACTTGTGCTAAAGAAAATCTAAAGCGTAATCTTTTCTTTTTTACTTTACGTTTCATACTAGAATGGTAATAAATGGTCCATTTCGATAGTTGTATCGCTTGTACCTTGTGATTGTAAGTATTGGATTACTTGGTTTGTTAAATAGGTTGGGGTGCTAGCACCTGAAGTAATGGCAATTTTATTGAAATCTTTAAATGATTCATATTGAATGTCTTGAACGGTTTCAATTCTAAATACGTTTGGAATACCAATCTTTTTCGCAACATCTTCTAGTTTTCTCGTGTTATTGCTATGAGGATCACCAACGATAATCATACAATCGATGTTTTGGTTTTCTAATTGATAAATGGCTTGTTGGCGCATTTTGGTTGCTGTACAAATTTCTTCTTGGATTTCTAATTGTGGATATCGTTGTTGTAAGATATCAATCCATTTTTGAACCTCCATCATTGACATGGTTGTTTGATTAGTTAAGAATAGTTTGTTTGCTTGTATTTCAATAGTGTTTGCTGTAGTTTCATTTGGTATTAAATGAATTTTGCTAGGACAAATGGATAACATAGCATTGGCTTCTGGATGGTTTTCTTTTCCAATATAAAAGACTTCATAACCACTTTGTAAATGTTCTTTAATAGCAATTTCTGTTTTTGTTACATCTAAACAAGTCGCATCTACTACAATTAAACCTTTAGCTTTTGCTGTATCTTTTACTTCTTGACTAGTACCATGTGCTGTTAAAATGACAACACCATTGTCAATCTTTTCTAAAAGTTCAAGTCTAGTTTTTCCTTTTTCATCTATTGTTTTTATACCTAATTTAGTTAGGGCATCAACTACATATTGATTATGTACAATCATACCTAAAATATAGATATTTTCATTTGGATATTGTTGTTTGGTTTCTTTCGCAATTTTAATTGCACGAATAACACCTTTACAAAATCCTTGAGGAATGACTTTAATTATTTCCATATATTTTTCCTCCTTTGTAATTATCCTATCATATTTTCAAAATTTTTAGTATAATAACCACGGAAGGTGATAAAAATGAATATTTTAGAGAAATTCAATTTAAGAGAAGATGTGCTTCAATTTATTGAAACACTTGGATTTAAACAATATACACCTATACAAGAACAAGTAATCCCATGTGTTTTAAAGGGTAGAGATGTAATTGGTATTTCTGATACTGGTACTGGTAAAACACATGCGTTTTTGATACCAATTTTTAATAAAATTGATGTAACTAAGGAAAAAGTACAAGCGGTAATTACTGCTCCAACTCGTGAATTAGCTCGTCAAATTTACGAACGCGCTATTGAAATGAATGAAGTGAATCCTAATATTCGTATTCGTTTAATTAGTGGTGAAGTTGAAAAAACACGTATGGTTGAACAATTGGAAAAAGGGCAACCCCATATTGTTATTGGTACTCCTGGTCGTTTAAAAGATATGTTTGTTCAAAGTGAAGTATTGCGTTTAGATCAAACGGATATTTTAGTTGTGGATGAAGCGGATATGACATTAGAGTTTGGATTCTTAAATGATGTTGATGCGATTGCTGGAAGAATGCGTAAAGATTTACAAATGTTAGTATTTAGTGCAACAATTCCTCAAGCATTACAACCATTCTTGAAGAAGTATTTACAAAATCCACAAATGGTTCAAATTGAGAAAACACAAAGTGCAGCTAAAATTGAACATATTTTAGTTCCTTGTAAGCATTTGAGTTATACTGAAAAATTATTACGTATTTTACCTGGATTTACTCCATATGTATGTTTAATTTTTGCTAATACTCGTAAATTGGCTGCTGAAGTTGCTGAAACATTACGTGATAATGGCTATGATTGTACTGAAATTCATGGTGATTTATCATCACGTCAAAGAAAAAATGCAATGAAAGTGGTATCTAGTCATAGTGCTAGTTATATTGTGGCTACTGATATTGCGGCTCGTGGTATTGACTTGGATGGGGTTTCTCATGTAGTTTCTTTAGGTTTCCCTACATCTTTAGAGTATTATGTACACCGTGCAGGTCGTACAGGTCGTGCTATGCGTGATGGTATTTGTTATGCATTATACAACGATAAAGATGAAGCAAGTATTAATCAATTGAAGGTTAAAGGTATTGGCTTTAAGCATAAAGACTATAAAGGTGATGCTTGGGTAGAATTAAAACCTTATGGTCAAAAACGTATACCTAAGAATGATTTAGTAGAAAAAGAAATTGCGAAAACATTACATCGTAAAAATGAAAAGGTAAAACCTGGTTATAAGAAAAAACGTAATGCAGAAATTCAAAAGATTAAACAAAGACAAAGACGTCAAATGATTAAAGATAGTATTAAGGTGCAAACTAAAGAAAGAAATCGTCAAAAACAAAGAGAGTTGACTTATGGAAATGAAGATTGGTAGTCATGTTGGTAATAAAGCACCTGAGTATTTGTTGGGTTCTGTAAAGGAAATGCTTAGCTATAAAGCAAATGCTATGATGGTTTATACGGGCGCTCCTCAAAATACCAAAAGAGTGGATATTGATAAATTAATGATTGCGGAAGCTACTTCATTATTATCTGAAAATGGTTTAAGTTGGAATGATGTAATTGTGCATGCCCCATATATCATTAATTTAGGAAATGTTCATAGTGATAGTATTTATCAATTGGGAATTGATTTTCTAACAAAGGAAATTGAGCGTACAAAAGTTATTGGTGCTAAAGTAATTGTTTTACATCCTGGTTCTAGTGTACAAGCAACTAGTGAGCAGGGTATAGAACGCATTGTTAGTGGTTTAAATCAAATCTTACATGAAGATGAAGGTGTTTATATTGCTTTAGAAACAATGGCTGGTAAAGGCTCAGAAGTGGGTCGTACGTTAGAAGAAATTCGTGCAATTATTGATGGTGTTACTCATAATCAATGGTTAAAAGTTTGTCTAGATACCTGTCATTTACATGATGCTGGATTTGATGTAGGCGATTTTGATGCATTCTTAGATGAATTTGATGCTATTATTGGTTTAGAGCGTATTGCATGTATTCATGTGAATGATTCTAAAAATGTATGTGGTGCACATAAAGATCGTCATGAAAACATTGGATATGGTCATATTGGTTTTGAAAAATTGAATGCGATTGTTCATAATCCAAGATTAGAACAGGTAATTAAAATTTTAGAAACTCCGTATATGGGTGAAAATGCTCCATATGCATATGAAATTGAAAATTTTAGAAATCAAGAATTTAAAGATTTTAAAGGCGAAGAATGTTAATTCTCCGCCTTTTTGTATGCTTCATATTTCATTTGTGCAATTTCTAAATATATATCTTCTCTTTTTTCTTCATACATCATTAATGCCCAATAGCACCATAAACAATTATGGAATTGTTCCCAAAGGTGTAATTTATACAGCATATCTGCTGTTGGTTGTTTGCCAAAATAGGCTTGATAGAATATGTTTCTTTGTTTAGGATCATCAATGTTATTTTCTGTGATAAAAGACATCACATCAAATAATGGATCGTTATCAGCAGCATATTCATAATCAATAAGATAATTTTTCTCTCCAAATAAAATGTTTCCACTAACCCAGTCGTTATGACAAAGAATAGGATTACTATCTAATTCTTTGATTTTAATTAATAATGCATTTACTTCAAATGTATATGGACAATGTTTGACTTTGGATTTATAAAATTCTAATTTATCGATTGGATGAAAATGATAATGTGTTTGAATTTGTAAGTCGTGTAATTGTTTCATTAGCAATGCAGTTTGTTCAATCTTATTAGGTAATGTGCATTCACTAAATTCTTGTAAGTTATCTACATATTTTGTTATTTTAATCCCTGTATTAGGGTCAAAATAGATTGTTTCTACATCTAATTTTTCATTTTTAAGTAATTCAATTACTTTTTGTTCCTGTACATAGTTATTTACTAAAATAGTAGGGTAACGGAAAATATAAGTTTCATTATCTAAAGTGAATATCCAATTTTCATTAGTTAATCCTTTTGGATATAAAGATAATGAAGTAGGATATTTATTAAATATGGAATGGATAATTTCGTTAATTCTTTTTTCTTTCATAGTTACCTACTTTCTAATACAAAAAGTAGATTGCTCTACTTTTGTGTCATTTTTAAAATTTCTTCTTTTAATACTTGTACCATTTCACTTTGTGGAACTTTACGAATAATTTGTCCTTTTTTAATTAATAGACCTTCATCTTTTCCTCCAGCGATGGCAATATCGGCTTCTCTTGCTTCGCCTGGTCCATTTACTGCACATCCCATGATTGCGACTTTAATGTTAGCATGAATAGTTTCTAAGAAATCTTCGATTTCAGGAATGATAGCTAGTGAGTTATATTGAATACGACCACATGTTGGACAACTTACTAATTCTGGCATGTTATCAATTAAATCAAAGCATTTTAAGATGCGTTTACAAACTTTGATTTCATCTTCTGGTTCTGCACTAATAGATACACGAATGGTATCACCAATACCATCAGCTAATAATGTTCCTAAGGCTGCAGAAGATTTTACAGTTGAACCAAAAAGGGTACCAGCTTCTGTAACTCCTAAATGTAATGGATAGTTCCATCTTTGTGCAGCTAAACGATAAGCTTGAATGGTAAGCATTACATCTGATGCTTTAAATGACAGACATGTGTCATAGAAATCTAAACTTTCTAAAATATCGATATGTTTTTGAGCACTTTCTAACATACCTTCTGCAGTAACTTTACCATATTTTTCAATAATTTCTTTTTCGATAGATCCACTGTTTATTCCAATACGAATAGGGATATTTCTTTCTTTACATTTTTCTACTACTTTTTTAACGTTTTCGATAGATCCAATATTACCTGGATTGATTCGAATTTTATCAACACCTGCTTCAATACAAGCTAAAGCTAATTTGTAATCAAAATGGATATCCGCTACGATAGGGCAATCAATTTGTTTTTTGATTTCAGCAATAGCTTGGGCATCTTCTACACAAGTAATTGCGACACGAATGATTTGACATCCTGCTTTCATTAAGCGTTGACATTGAGCGACTGTAGCTTCTACATCTCTAGTTTTTGTATTGGTCATTGATTGAATAATACATTGGTTTTGACCGCCAATGGTTAAATTTTTTACTTTAATTTGACGTGTTTGTGTTCTTGTGAACATAATTTCACCACCTTTGTTTGTATTATACCACTTAAATCATTAAAAAAACTATTGGAAATAGAAAATAGGTGTGTTATAATCTATAAGCACAAAGTAGGAGGTGCTTACAATGAGAGATAACATTACTTTTAAGTGTAGTGTATGTGGGGAAGAAAATTACATCTCTACTCGTAACAAACGTAAACATCCGGAACGTATGCAAGTGAATAAATATTGTCCACGTTGCAATAAGAAAACTGTTCATAAGGAGAAAAAATAAAAAGAGCCTACAAGTGTATGGCTTTTTTTATTAGGTGATGATTATGAAAAAAGTAGAATGTCTTCGTTTAGGATTTTTTCAAGTGAATTGTTATTTTTTGCATAGTGGGAATCATATTTTATGTATTGATCCAGGCGCAAGTATTAAGAGGATTCAACAGTATTTAGAGAAATATCCAGATAGTGTATTAGATGGTATTTGTTTAACACATGGTCATTTTGATCATGTTGGTGCAGTTGATGAATTAGTAAAATTGTATCATTGTCCAGTTTATTTATCTGGTGAAGATGAATATTTAGCACGTACTAAAGAACTAAACTTTATGGGTGCTCGTTGGGCGATTATTACATGTCCTATTAAAGAATATCCAATTGGTAAATTTACAATTGGTGCATTCTCTTTAGAAGTGATTGATACTCCTGGTCATACAGCTGGCAGTGTATGTTTAGTTTGGGATGATTGTTTATTTAGTGGTGATACATTGTTTAAAAATAGTGTTGGTCGTACAGATTTATATAGTAGTAATGATGGTCAATTGAAACAATCATTGGAAAAATTAAAAGGATTACATCCAGATATGAAAGTGTATCCAGGACATGCGGAGTTTACTACGATTCATGAAGAGTTGTTGTTAAATCCGTATCTACGATAGGAGAAAATTATGAATACTAAAGGCTTTTTAGATAAGTTTAAAAATGGATTTTATTTGTTGACGTATGCATTTATTTTAGTTTTAATTTTGATGCATTTTAGTGACATTTGGCAAACGTTTATTAAATTTGTAGGATTGTTATCGCCTTTGTTTTATGGTGTTGTCATTGCCTTTGTTTTAAATGTACCAATGAATATTATTGAACATTGGTTGATTGAACAATCAAAAGGTGAGAAGAAATGGCATCGTGCAGTAGCTATTTTATTAACTATTGTTTTAGCAATTGTGATTGTCTTTATTCTTAGTAGTGTCATTTTCCCTCAAGTTATAGAAAATATTATGACATTAGCAAGTAATATTCGTATTTATTTGAATAACTTGGTGGGGTTAGTCAATGATTTATTGAAATCTTTGCATTTAGATCGTTTTGTACAATTAGATAATCTGTTTGATATGCCATTAAATGATATGATTTCATCTGTTGCGGAATGGTTTAGTAAAACAGCTCCAGAGTTTTTTGGTAATACACTTAATGCAACAATTAGTATTGCTAGTGGTGTGGCTAATGTATTTATGGCCTTTATCTTAAGTTTGTATTTGTTAGCTAGTAAAGAAAAATATGTTACACAATATCGTAAGGTATGTGTAGCGCTATGTTCTAAAAGAGTTTATGAACGTATTTTCTATATTATGGATAAAGTGAATGTTACATTTACTAACTTTATTAGTGGTCAATTATTAGAAGCGTGCATTTTGGGTGGTATTTTCTATGTAGCAATGTTACTATTGCGTATTCCTTATGCATTATTAATTAGTTGTTGTATTGCAGTAACAAGTATTGTTCCAATTTTTGGAGCAATGATTGGTATGTGTTTTGGATTTATTTTGATTTTAGCAATCAATCCAATCCAATCTATTATTTTCTTTGTAGTATTCCAATTAATTCAACAGTTTGAAGGGAATGTCATTTATCCTCGTGTTGTAGGTAATTCGGTTGGATTACCGGGTATTTGGGTATTATTATCAATCTTAGTTTTTGGTGGAATGTATGGTTTAATGGGTATGCTTATTGCTGTGCCTACAACTGCTGTAATCTATACTTTAATTCGTGAAAGTATTAATGCTCGTTTAGATGCTAAGAAGATGATTGTTACAAAGGATACAATTGAAGAAATGAAATCTCAAGAAGTAGATGCTTAAGCATCTACTTTTTTCTGTTGTATGGTATCAATGATAATAATTATTTTTTCTTAAAAGATTATGTAAATAATCTTTTTTTTGTGTTTTTGGTAGGAATAATTGATTTTGTTGACGTATATATAAGTAGGAGTGGTAAAAATGGAAACAAGATTAAAAGAGATTATTTCTTATGCAATGCACTTACAAGCTACGGATATTCATTTTACATGGAATGAATGTATGTTGATTGAATGTAGAGTTCATAAACGATTTATGTTGATTCCTACAAAAGAAAAGGATGAACAATTATTTTCATATTTACAGTATTTATCGAATATGGATTTATCTAGTTTTGCAAAACCGCAATCGGGTGCCTTTGAGTTAGAAATTAATAACTATTTATATGCATTTCGTTTTGCGATATTAATGACATCGCAACACAAATCTGGAGTATTGCGTATATTGAATTATCACCAAGCAATTCCTTTGCAACAACTTATACTAAAGGGAGAACATCGGAAAATATTTAAGCAATGGTGTTCATATGAAAATGGGTTAATTTTAATCGGTGGGCCGACTTCAAGCGGAAAGACGACTACGGCATATAGTTTACTAAACCATATGGATAAACGAAAAATTTACACGCTTGAAGATCCTGTAGAAATTTATTTTGATTCCATGGTACAAATACAAATTAATCCGAAAATTTCATTAACTTATGATGAAGGAATTAAACAATTATTACGACATGATCCAGATGTGATTTTTATAGGTGAAATACGAGATGAAGTAACAGCAAAAATGGCCATACGTTGTGCATTAACAGGGCATTTGGTGATTTCTACCATTCATGCAAGCAGTTGTAGAAATATGATTCATCGCTTATTAGATTTAGGTATTTCGAAATATGATTTAGAAGATGTTTTAGTTGGTCTAGCAAATCAAAGATTGTTTCAATTACATAATAAACAAAAACGAGTCAGTTTATATGAACTATATCAAAGAGAGGATATTTTAGATTGTTTGCATCATAAAGAAAGTATATATCCTAGTTTTCAAAAGGAGATTGCGTATGCATATCAAAAACGTTGGATTTCATTTGAAGATGCCAAAAGAAATATCGTTTGATATTTTGACTTGGAAAACGATTTATACCTTACTTTGTCAAGATCGTTCATTTAAAGAGTGTTTATTGTTGATTAAGAATGCTAAAAATGAACATGTAGTAACTTATATTGTTGATTTGCTTGAACAAGGTGTAGCTATAGAAAATATTGTGAACGGTATGAATCGTGATAAAGTTTGTAAACAATTGAGATTCTTTATATCTTTTCTTCCATTTCAAGATGCATTACATACAGCGTTGGATATGATTCAATTTGAAAAGAATATCAATAGATTGTTATCGTCTACTTTGTTATATCCTATGTTTTTAATTGTTTTTAGTTCCATAGTCTTATTTTTGTTTACATATATTATTCTTCCAATTTTACAAACGATGCTTGAATTACAAAATGATGCTTTTGTCTTATTATTAACAGTTATGAATCGCTGTGTTATTTTGTTCTACATTGTATTTGTCATTTTAGTGTTTGTCTTGATTCGTTTGTATCAAAAATCGAATGTTAATGCATTGTATAACATTTTACATATTTTACATTTAGATTTTGTTATTAAGAAATATACATCATTTATATTTTCGCAATATCTATATGTCTTAATGGAACATGGTGTTTCCACAAAGCATTCGATGGAGATTTTACAAAGCTGTGAAAATAAGCCAATTATTAAATATGTGGCATGTAAATTACATGAACAATTTATGAGAGGTGAAGATTTTATTGATGTTTTACATAATGCGTATTTAGATACTACATTTTGTATGTTGTGTAATTTAGGATATCATACAAATTCATTTTCTTATGCTTTGCTAGAATATAAAGAAGTCGTTCAAATGTGGTTACAAGCGTTTATGAAAAGGTTATCTATCATTGTACAGTTTGTAGCTTATGGTTGTATTGGAATGATTGTGATTGTAGTGTATCAAATCTTGTTAATGCCTATGACTTTATTAGAAACAATGTAAAAGGAGGAAATTATGAAGGGGTTTACAGTATTAGAAATGATTTTAGTTTTAACAATAATTATGATTGTGTTTATGATTACGTTGCCAAATATTCAACAAAAAAGAGATATTGTGAATAATAAGGGTTGTGATGTTTTGGTTGAAGTTGTTAATTCGCAAATTTTAATGTATCAATTAGAAACTGGTGAAACAGATGTTTCAATGGATGATTTGATTCGTGAAGGGTATTTGAAAGAATCTCAAAGAAAGTGTCCAAATGGAAAAGAAATTGTTATCTATGATAATGAAGCCAAACATCAGTAAAGGGTATACCATGATTGAAAGTGTAATTGTTTTGATGATACTTTGTATGTGTATGCTTATTAGTATTCCTAATGTATATGATAGTAGTTTATTTAAAATAGAATCATGGATAAAAAGTGAAGTTATTTGTTTAATGAAAGATAGCTATATACAAAATAAAAGAAGTACGTTAGAAGTCTTTGATGGTTCTATTCAAGGTAAACATATACGATATGGTAGTTTTAATGGGAATGATATTGTGATTACACCATTCATGACAATTACTAAGCCTTTAACAATACGTGCGTATAATGATCATAGAGAAGTTGTAATGAAAGTTTGGTTAGGTATGGGTAAAATGTATGGTCAAAGGTAATTTGATGGTAGATGCCATTGTAGGGCTTATGGTGATTACTTGTATTGTGACAATGGTATCTATGTGTATGCAAAGTGTAGTAAAAGTTAAAACGAGAAGTTTGGATTTATGGCAAGTAGAGGAGAATGTATGTGAAATCTGGTGTGATTCTTTCTGGTTTTACGATGATTGAAATGATAATTGCATTAATGTGTGTATCTATATTTGTTCCTATAATTGGAAAATGTATAGATGTTATCCAATTTGATCAAAGTGTATATGTCAATGAGATGGAAGATATAGTAGGTATTGAACAATTACGTTTATATTTAGCTAAAGGTTCTGTATCAATTGAATCAGAATATTCATTGTTATATCAAACGGATAAAGAGTATTATGTATCCATTGTAAATAATCATTTAACATTACATCCTGGTAATTTGGTATTTATAACGGATATAGATATGGTCAATTTTTATGAGATTGATAATTCTATATGTATGCAATATCTAAAAAATGGTGAGTATTATGATGTTTGGATTGGCTACAAATAAAGGCTTTGTTAGTGTTTTATGTATTGGTTATTTTATGTTTGTTTCTACCATCTGTAGTGTGCAAATGGATATTATGGAAAATCGTATGTCATTTTATCAATCATTAGATGAATTTGATAAATTTGTTTATTTGGAAGTAATGGTTATGCATCGAATAAAAGATTCTTTTATAATGGAATTAAATGAGGATTGTACATTAGTCTATGATGATTATGTAATCAAAATGGATTATGAACAACAAAAGGTTAGAGTGACTTATCAAAAAATGAATCATGAAATTGTAAGAGAATATCTTTATGATTTGCAGTACCATTATTTGGAAGTGAATCCTGTATAATTATGTTGACTAGTTATGTTTCCTTTGGTAGAATATTTGCGGATATTTTAAATATAAGGAGATATTAAAATGATTATTGTAAATGATTTAAAACCAGGTACAACATTTGAAAGTGAAGGCGAAATTTATACAACTTTAGATGTTGACCGTAATAAAACTGCGATGCGTCAAATGGTTATCAAAGTAAAAGTTAAAAACTTAAGATCTGGTGTTATTAAAGATTTAGTATTCACAGGTGGAGATAAAGTAGAACAAGCTCACATCGATAAGAAAGAAATGCAATACTTATATGATGATGGTACAATGTGCTACTTCATGGATAATGAAACTTATGAACAAATCGAAATCCCAATGGAAAACTTAAAATGGGAATTAAACTTCATTAAACCAAACTCAAACGTTAACATTTCTATGTACAATAATGAAGTATTAGGTGTTATTTTACCTGATAAAGTAGACTTAATGATTACAGAATGTGAACCTGCTGTTAAAGGAAATACAGCTACTGCTGCTACAAAGAATGCTGTATTAGAAACAGGTTGGGCTATCCGTGTTCCATTATTCATTGAAGAAGAAATGGTTTCTATCACAACTGCTGATGGAAAATACGCTGGTAGAGCTAAAGAATAATTATGATTAAGGTACCATTTGGTACCTTTTTTTTAAAAAAATTAATCTGTCAAGTAAAAATGCTTGACAGATTATTTATATATGCTAGAATATACAAGGCAATAAGGAGGAATTTAACATGGCTGTAAAATTACGTTTAACAAGAATGGGTGCTAAAAAAGCTCCAGTATATAGAGTTGTAGCTGCTGATTCAAGAGCTCCAAGAGATGGACGTTTCATTGAAGTGGTAGGTTTATACAATCCAACTGCAAATCCTGCAATCGTTGATATCAATGAAGAATTAGCATTGAAATGGTTGAATAACGGTGCACAACCTTCTGATACAGTTCGTAACTTGTTCTCAAAACAAGGTATTATGAAAAAGTTTCACGAAGGAAAATAATTTATGATTAATTACGAAAAAGTTTTATACGATTTGGTAGCTCCAATTGTGGATGATCCAAAGAGTGTTAGTGTAAAACAAATGGAAAGTTTAAATGAGAATGAAGTTTTACTTTACATTTATGCTAAAAGTGAAGATATCGCTCGTTTGATTGGTCGTCAAGGCTCTATGGCAATGGCTATTCGTAATACAATGGGTGTTGCTAGTAGAGTGGATGGCAAACGTATTTCTGTTAAGTTTGAATCATATTAGGATGCTATGCATCCTTTTTCTTTTGCTATAATGGTTGTATTATAGTAAAATGTAAGAAACTTGGAGGTTATTATGGAATATATTTTAATTGGTGAAATTGTTAATACCTTTGGAATTAAAGGGGAATTAAAAGTAAAAAGTTATACAGATTTTAATGAAGTGCGTTTTGGTAAAGATCAAACTTTATATATTAAGTTTCATAATGCTTATCAAGAAGTTTGTGTGCATTCCTATCGTGAACATAAAGGGCATGTACTAGTAGCTTTTAAAGATTTATTGGATATTAATAAAGTTGAGAAATATATTGGATGTGAAATTTATGTATCTGAAGAAGATTTGCATGAATTGGATGAAGGGGAATATTACTTCCGTGATTTAGTGGGTTGTAAAGTACAATTACATGGTGAAATTATTGGTGAAGTTACTGAAGTAATGGATTATCCTGCAAATGAAGTGTTACGTATCCAAATGAAGGATAAAGAAATTTTATTACCATTTGTTGAAGCTTTTGTTTTAGATGTGGATTTAGATAAAGAATTAATTACTATTGATGTAATTGAGGGTATGCTATGAGAATCACTGTTTTAACTTTGTTTCCTGAAATGTTTGATGGTTTTTTGCATACATCTATTATTAAGCGTGCTTTAGATAAACAACAAGTAGAAATTGAATTGGTTAATTTTAGAGATTTTACTTTAGATAAACATAATAAGGTGGATGAATATCCTTATGGTGGTGGTCAAGGTATGGTTTTGATGTGTCAACCAATAGTAGATGCCATTAAGCATTATCGTACAGAAAATAGTACGGTGATTCTTATTACGCCTGAAGGGAAAACGTTTAAGCAAGAGATAGCCAGAGAATTGGTTTATAAGGAACATTTAATTTTTGTTTGTGGTCATTATGAAGGTTTTGATGCAAGAATTGCAAAGTATTGTGATATGCAATTATCTTTAGGTGATTTCATCTTAACTGGTGGTGAAGTAGCTGTTATGGCTATAAGTGATGCGATTATTCGCTTATTGGATGGCGTTATTCGTGAAAGTTCACATCAAGATGAGAGTTTTGAAAATCAATTATTGGAGTATCCACAATACACGCGTCCTGTTGATTTTGAGGGGCATAAGGTTCCGGATGTATTATTAAGTGGTCATCATGAAAATATTCGTAAATGGCGTTTAAAAGAGTCTTTGAAAAGGACTTTAGAACTACGTCCTGATTTGTTGGAAACTAAAGAATTAACAAAAGAAGAAAGTAAAATGTTAGAAGAAATAAAGAGCGATTGTTAAAAATCGCTCTTATATTTTTTGATAATTTGTTCTGCACATTTGATACCATCAATTGCACTAGATACAATTCCACCAGCATACCCAGCACCTTCACCACATGGATATAAACCAGTAATGGATGCCTCTAATGTATCTTTATTTCTAAGAATACGAATAGGAGAGCTAGTTCTTGTTTCTACTGCTGTCATAATTGCTCCATCATAACTAAATCCAGGCATAATTTTTTCGTAGTGCAATAGTGCCTCTGTTAGAGATTTATTTAATTCTTCCGGGAATAATTTATGTAAATCGCACCATGTGACACCATTAGGATAGCTTGGTAGAACATTATTTGGTTTATTTTCGATAGTAGGATCCAAATAATTGGCAACTAATTGGCATGGTGCTTTATAATTTGCATTTGCTAAAACAAATGCCTTCTTTTCTAATTCTTCTTGGAAATGCATACCTGATAATAACTCATTACCATAATCACTAGCATTTACTTGAATTAATAAAGCACTATTGGCATTTTCTAGATTACGATCACTATAACTCATACCATTAGTCGCAATTTGTTTATCTTCGCTACTTGCTGCCACAACCATTCCTCCAGGACACATACAAAAACTGTATACGCCTTTGTTATTGGAGGTAGTGTGTGTAATATGGTATTCAGCGTTTGGTAAATAGCAAGCGTCTTTTCCATATTGTAATTGGTTTATATATTCTTGTTTATGCTCAATGCGAACACCAACCGCAAAAGGTTTAGATTCAAGTGCTAATGGTAATTTTGATAGATATGTAAAAGTATCTCTAGCACTATGTCCAATAGCTAAAATGACATCATTAGTATCGAATAATCCTTTGTTTGTAATAATTTTAGTGATTTTATTATTGATATATTCCATTTCTAATAGTTGTGTATCAAAATGAATTTCTCCACCTAAACGAATGATTTCATTACGAATATTTTTAACAATTGTTCTAAGGCAATCGGTACCAATATGAGGGTTAGAAACATACTTAGTTTCTTCTTTAGCCCCCATTTTTACAAATTCATCCAATACTTTATGAATACGTAAATCTTTAACACGAGTGGTTAATTTACCATCAGAAAAAGTACCAGCACCGCCTTCACCAAATTGTACATTACTATTGGTATGTAATTTGTTATGATGCCAATAGTCTTCAATATCTTGAATGCGTTGTTCAACTGGTTGTCCTCGTTCAATGACGATTGGGCGATAACCTCTTTGAGCTAATAATAGGGCACTAAACATACCAGCTGGACCAAAGCCTACAACCACAGGACGATGTGTAAGGGTTTCTAATCCAGAAGGTACATCAGGATAACTATATGGAATAGTTGATGTAATATTTTTATCTTTATTTCTTTTTAAAATTTGTTCTTCATTAGAAACTGCAACATCAAAAGCATAGACATAATGAATGTCATCCTTTTTTCTGGCATCTAATGATTTACGATATATAGAATAATTTAATAATTGTTGATCTTTAATTTTCAATCGAGAACAGATGTAGTTGCGTATTTCTTGTTCAGATATTTGAATAGATAATTTACATTGGTTAATACGTAACATAGAATCATCTCCTTTACTTGATAATTTTGCCATAGATTTTCCTTTTTAACAATCTTAGATTGTTATATTTACTAAATTGTGATATAAACAAATTTGAGTTGAGGTAGTGTATATGTTATTAAATGAATTTGATTCTAATAAAAATGCTGTAATTAATCCTAGGTTTAAAAAAGAGGATTACAACTTTCCTGCGATTACAATTTCTATCTTTTCAGATGTGTTATTTGAACAAGTATTGCGTTTGTTTGATTATGAAATTATTGAGACAACTCGTTCTTGTAATGGTATTAATCATGTGTATCGCGTAAATTATAAAGGTTGTGATTTTGCTTTTTATCATAGTTTTGTAGGTGCTCCAATGTGTGTTGCGAATTATGAAGAAGTGCATGCAATGGGTAGTGAAACTTTGATTTTATTAGGGAATTGTGGTGTTTTAGATAAAGAAATTCAAGATTGTGGCATCATTATTCCTACTTTTGCGATTCGTGATGAAGGAACAAGTTATCATTATGTCGAAGCGAATGATACGATTCAAGTAAATAAGAAATATATTCCAGAATTTAAGGAAGTGTTAGAAAGTGCGGGATATCCTTATGTAGAAGGTGGTACTTGGACTACTGATGCTTTTTATCGTGAAACTAGAGATAAAGTGAATCGAAGAAAAGAACAAGGTGCTATTTGTGTAGAAATGGAATGTGCGGGAATGCAAGCTATGTGTGACTTTAGAAATACTGAATTTTTCCAATTTTTCTATGCAGGTGATAACCTAGATCATTCTAGTTGGGATCCTCGTAGTTTAGAGGCAACTGAAAAGTTAGATGATAAAGAAAAGATTGTATTTTTAGCGTTTGAATTAGGGCTAAAAATTGCGAAAAATAAAGGAATTATTGAGTAAAAAAGTATTGATAATATAAGGCGTTTATGGTAATATAAATAAGCCTTTGTGGGCTTAAGTGGTTCCGCTGATCATTATGAGTCATGAGCCATGGATTTATATGTGAGAAAAAGAAGGAGTAAAGTAAAATGAATTTAAATTTAGTTAACGAAATTACTAAAAACCAATTACGTGACGTTCCTGAATTCCGCGCTGGTTGCACAGTTCGCGTACACGTAAACATTAAAGAAGGAGACAAATCTCGTATTCAAATTTTCGAAGGTTTAGTAATTAAAAGAAGCGGTCAAGGAATTGCTGAAACTTTCACAGTTCGTAAGATTTCAAGTGGTGTAGGTGTTGAAAGAACTTTCCCAGTTCATTCACCAGTTATCGCTAAAATTGAAGTATTACGTCGTGGTAAAGTTAGAAGAGCTAGATTGTTCTACTTACGTGGACGTTCTGGTAAAGCTTCTCGTATTAAAGAAGTTCGTTAATTACAGAAAAAAGCCGGATAATTCCGGCTTTTATTCTATCGAAAGGAGATTGTTATGAAAGATAAACATCCAATATTGTATGAAATTTTAGATTTTGCGAAAATGATTCTTTTTTCTTTTGTTTTTGTCTTACTATTAACTAATTTCATCATTCGTCCAGTTCAAGTAATGGGTCCTAGTATGCATCCGACATTAAAAAATGAAGAAATGGGCTTTACGAATATCATTTCTTTAAAATTGTCTGGTATTCAACGTTATGATGTTGTTGTGGCTTATTTAGAAACGAAAGATGAACAAATTGTTAAGCGTGTTATTGGTATGCCAAATGATACAATCTGTTGTGTAGATGGAGTCGTGTATGTAAATGGAGAAGCAATTGATGAATATTATCTTGATGATAATTATGTATTTGAACAATCACAATTGCAATTTGATGGAAAATTCACGAAAGATTTTAGTGAATTTGTTTTAGGTGATGATGAATATTTCTTATTAGGAGATAATCGTTTGCATAGTTCAGATTCTAGAATGTTTGGTGTTTTTCAAAAAGAGGATATCGTTAGTAAGCATGTGTATGTATGGTATCCATTTAGTGAGATGAGGGTGGTGAAATAATGAGTATTCAATGGTTCCCTGGTCATATGACCAAAGCTAAAAGGGAAATGGAAGAGAAAATTAAATTAGTAGATATGGTAATTGAAATTCGTGATGCTCGTATTCCTAATGCATCTCGTAATCCTTTGATTCAACAAATTTGTGGTCATAAGCCTCGTTTGATTATTTTGTCTAAGAAAGATAAAGCTGAGGAGAATGTTACAAAACAATGGATTGAGAAATTAAGTGAAAATAATGTACGTGCAATTGCTTTGGATTTATTAAAAGAAGATTTAACTAAAGTTTTGACGAATGAATGTCAATTGATGATGAAGGAAAAGATTGATCGTCAAATTCGTAAGGGAATTCGTCCTACTGCAATTAAGGCAATGGTTGTTGGTATTCCTAATGTTGGTAAATCAACATTAATTAATCGTGTTGCGAAACGAAAAGTTGCGCAAACCGGTGACAGACCAGGTGTTACTCGTGCATTACAATGGGTAAAAGTATCAACTCAATTGGAATTATTAGATACACCAGGTGTATTATGGCCTAAATTTGAAGAAGAAAAAGACGGTTATGTGTTGGCAGTTACTGGAGCTATTCGTGATGAAATTTTACCGATGGAAGATGTATTTGCGTATGCTATGAATATCTTAATTAAGCATTATCCAAAGTATTTGGTGGATCGTTATAACATTGAGGTATGTGAAGATCCTTTTGAATGTATGGAACGTATTGCTCGTAAGCGTGGTTTTATTATGAGTGGTAATGAAATTGATACAGAAAGAACGATGAAGATTGTTATGAAGGAAATTCGTGGTGAACAATTGGGTCGTATTAGTTGGGAGCTTCCTTATGCAAACAAGCAATGAACAAGAGTTGCGTATTTGGGCATTGAATGAGACCTGTGTAGGTATTGATGAAGCAGGTAGAGGTCCTATTGCTGGTCCGTTAGTTGTGGCTGGTGTTGTATTTCCTGTAGGCTATGATTCCAAAGAAATCTATGATTCTAAGAAGTTATCTGAAAAGAAAAGAGAAGAATTATTTATTCGTATTAAAGAAGATGCCTTATATTACGATATCCAAGTTGTCTCTATTGAAGATATTGATCGTTTGAATATCTATCAAGCAACGAAAGAAACGATGCATCAAATTGCGTTAAAAGCGCCTGTAAAGCATGTATTAACGGATGCGATGCCTTTGGATATGGATAAAGAAGTTACTTCTTTGGTTAAAGGAGATACATTGAGTTGTTCCATTGCGGCGGCTAGTATTTTAGCTAAAGTTACAAGAGATCATATTATGTATGAATTAGATAAAAAATATCCGCAATATGGTTTGGCAAAACATAAAGGATATCCTACTAAAGCACATTTAGAAGCATTAGAAACATATGGTGTTTTGGATATTCATCGTAGAAGTTATGGACCTGTTGCGAAGTGTTTACAACAACAAATGTGTATGGATTTAGATTAGCGCTACTTATGTAGCGTTTTTTGTTGTATTTTTATAAAAACTATGTAAAATATAAACTGTTTATAAAAAGGGGAAATTAAGTATGGATATTATCTTTTTAGTTATAGGTATCTTTTTCTTAGTTAAAGGTGCTGATTTATTTGTAGATGGCGCTAGTTCTATTGCTTCAAATATTAAAATTCCAACAATCATTGTTGGTTTAACAATCGTTGCATTTGGTACAAGTGCTCCAGAAGCAGCTGTGAGTGTTACTGCTGCATTAGCTGGTTCAAATGAAATTGCAATTAGTAATGTAGTTGGTTCTAATATTTTTAACTTAATGATGGTTGTAGGCGCTGCAGCTATGATTATGAAAATGCATGTACAAACAAGTATTATTAAGGAAGAGTTCCCAATTTTAATTGTGGCTTCTTTATTATTAGTTGTTTTCTGTTTAACTGGAAGTTCAATTTCACGTATTGAAGCACTTATTTTCTTATTGTGTATCATTGCATATGTTATTCGTTGTGTAATGACTGCATTAAAAGATCGTGATAATTTAGAAGTTGAGCCTGCTAAATATAATACAATTATGGCTGTTCTATTAGGTGTTTTAGGTATGGCAGGTATTGTATTAGGTGCTGATTTTGTTGTTGATGGTGCTAGTTCTATTGCGAAAGCATTAGGTGTTAGTGAAACAATGATTGGCTTAACTATTGTATCTATTGGTACATCTTTACCTGAATTTGTAACAAGTGTTGTTGCGGCTAGAAAAGGTGAAGTTGATTTAGCATTAGGTAATGTTATTGGATCAAACTTATTTAATATTTTGTTTATTTTAGGATTATCTGGAACTATTATTCCAATTCCATTTGCTAGCAGTATGAATATTGATATTTTCATTATGTTAGGTTGTACATTGTTTGTATATCTTATTGCGAAGACTAGAAAATCATTTGGATTTGCTAGTGGATTGGTTATGGTGTTATTTAATATTGCATATTTAGTATTTGTTTGCATTAGAGCGTAGGGAAAATTAAAAAAGTTGGCGTATATATAAGTAGGGGGGATAAAATGAGAAACCGTATTTATGCATACGCCAAAAAATATAATGGAGATTATTACAAAATTAGAAGTGCATTACAGCAGGATGAGGCGTATGAAAAAATGGATTTTGATGAAAATTTCATTACCATTTATGATGAAGCGTATCCTGCTTGTTTTTTACAATTGAAGTACCCACCATTTATTTTGTTTTATGAAGGTGATGTATCTTTATTGAAAGAGCCTTTAATTGCAATCGTTGGTGGAAGATTGTACGTTAAAGAAGGCAAAGAAATGACGATTCTATTGACTAAAGAATTAAGTAAACGATATACTGTCGTTTCAGGCATGGCTAAAGGTATTGATGCTTTGGCTCATATGAATGCCAAAAGAACGATAGGTGTTTTGGGTCATGGATTAGATATAGTGTATCCAAAAGAAAATGAACAGTTATATGCCTATATGAAACAATATCAATTATTGATTACCGAATATCCAAAAGGAGTTCGTCCGCAGAAGTTTTATTTTCCATTTCGCAATCGTTTAATTGCGGCTTTGGGAAGTAAAATTGTAGTTCCTAGTTGTCAAGAAAAAGGAGGAACGATGGTAACTGTTAATGAAGGATTACGTTTAAATAAAGAAATTTATACAGTTCCTTATAGTTGGCATGTTACGTATGCACAAGGATGTAATCATTTAATTGAACAAGGTGCAAATATGATTTTGTCTAAAGAAGACATAGAAGATATCTAAAAAATGTTTTGACAAACTATAAAAAAGAGAATACCTTAAAATATAAGATGACAGGAGTGAAATAATGAAGAGTTTAGTAATTGTAGAGTCACCAGCAAAATCAAAGACTATTGAAAAATATTTAGGAAATGACTTTATAGTGACTTCTAGTAAGGGGCACATATGTGATCTTGCGATTAAAGGAAAAGATGGATTAGGTATAGATGTAGATAATGATTTCCAAACTACTTATACCATTAATAAAGATAAAAAAGATACAATGCGTGATTTGAAGAAGTTGGTAAATAGTGTCGATACTGTCTATTTAGCAACTGACCCCGATAGAGAGGGAGAGGCTATTTCTTGGCACTTAGCTCGTGAATTAGGAATCAATGTTGATGATCATAATCGTGTTGTATTCAATGAAATTACGAAGAATGCTGTTTTAGACGCATTTAAAGAACCAAGACAAATTGATATGGATTTAGTACGTTCTCAAGAAACACGTCGTATCTTAGACCGTATTATTGGTTTTAAATTGTCTAAATTATTAAATAGTAAAATTAAAAGTAAATCTGCAGGTAGAGTACAAAGTGTTGCTTTAAAACTAATTGTTGAACGCGAAGATGAAATTAAAGCGTTTGTTAGTGAAGAATATTGGAGTATTCATGCGAACTTTGAACATAAGCGCAAAAAGTTTGTGGCTGATTTAGCAAAATATAACAATGAGAAAGTAGCGGTTTCTTCTAAAGAAGAAGCGGATGCAATTATTGCAAGTTGTACAAATCCATTTGTGGTTACAAGTGTTAAAAAACAAGTGAAGAAAAAAGGACCTAGGCCTCCGTTTATTACTTCTTCTTTACAACAAGAAGCAAGTACAAAATTAGGCTTTAGTGCTAAAAAGACAATGCAAATTGCACAAAAGTTATATGAAGGTATTAGCATTAAAGGTGATTTGACAGGGTTAATTACCTATATGCGTACTGATTCTACACGTTTAAGTAATCAATTTATGGCACAAGCTAGAGATTTGATTGTAGATACATATGGCAAAGAATATGCGGGATTCTACCAAAGTAAGAAGAGTGATAATGCTCAAGATGCGCATGAAGCCATTCGTCCAACGCATTTAGAGTATAATCCTGAAGAAATTAAAGATTCTTTAACGAATGATGAATATAAGTTATATGCATTTATCTATTATCGTGCTATAGCTGCTTTAATGGCTGATGCCAAAGTAAATACGGTTAGTGTTACTTTATCTAGCAATGGATATGATTTTGTAAGTACGGGTAAAGAATTAACGTTTGATGGATATTTGAAAGTGTATGGTAAATATGAATCAAATAAAGATGAATTATTACCTGAATTAGTAGAAGGGCAACAGTTAGATAGTACATTAGTAGAAGGAAAACAACACTTTACTGAACCACCACTTCGTTATAGTGAAGCTCGTTTAATTAAAACGTTAGAAGAATTTGGTATTGGTAGACCTTCTACATATGCCATGATTATTGATACAATTCAAGCTAGAGGTTATGTAACATTAGAAAAACCATCTGATGGTAGTAAGACAAAGGTATTTAAACCAACTGAACAAGGTGAATTAACTTGTCGTAAATTGGATGAGTTCTTTGCACAAATTATTAATGTTATGTATACAGCGAATATGGAAACGGAATTAGATGAAATTGCTGAAGGTAATCGTAATCATATTTCGTTATTGCGTTCTTTCTGGGATACTTTTATTCCACTTGTAAATCATGCGTATGAACATATGGAAAAGAAAGAATTAGAGAAGACAGGTGAAGTTTGTCCTGATTGTGGTCGTGATTTAGTCTATCGCCAAGGTCGTTTTGGTAAATTTATTTCTTGTAGTGGTTATCCTGAATGTAAATTTACTAAGAAAATTGAAAAAGCGCCTGAAGAACAACCGGTTTTGACAGATCAAGTGTGTCCTGAATGTGGTTCGTTCTTATTACACCGTAAGAGTCGTTATGGTACTTATTTCTATGGATGTTCAGCATTCCCTAAGTGTAAATTTATTAAGAGTGATGAAAATAGTCCAAAGAAATTTGTTAGACGTAGAAAGAAGAGTTCTTAAATATGAAAATTAATGTAATTGGTGCCGGGTTAGCTGGTTGTGAAGCTACTTGGCAATTAGTAAAAAGAGGACATGAAGTAAATTTATATGAAATGCGTCCTAAAAAGATGACACCTGCACATAAAACTAGTGGATTTGCAGAACTTGTTTGTTCAAATTCCTTACGTTCAGATGCATTAACGAATGCTGTAGGTGTATTAAAAGAAGAAATGCGCATGTTAGATAGCTTAATTATGCGTTTTGCAGATAAAAATCGTTTACCTGCTGGTAGTGCATTAGCAGTTGATAGAGAAGGTTTCTCTAAAGATATTACGGATTTTATTCGTAATCATCCATTGGTTACGGTAATTGAAGAAGAGATTACAGAAATTCCAGAGGGGTATACAATTATTGCGACGGGTCCACTAACATCAGATGCTTTTAGTGCGAAAATTCGTGAATTTTTACAAACAGATCAATTTTATTTCTATGATGCAGCTGCACCGATTGTAGTAAAATCGTCAATTGATTTTGATAAAGCATATTACAAATCTCGTTATGATAAAGGTGATGCGGACTATATCAATTGTCCAATGAATAAGGAAGAGTTCTATAATTTCTATCATGCAGTAATTACAGCTGAGAAGACAAAATTAAAAGAATTTGAAAAAGAGATTTATTTTGAAGGGTGTATGCCGTTTGAAGAAATGGCAAGACGCGGAGAAAAAACATTGTTATTTGGTCCAATGAAGCCTGTTGGATTGGAAAAAGATGGTAAACGTCCATATGCGGTTGTGCAATTACGACAAGATGATGCCGCAAATACACTATATAACATTGTTGGTTTCCAAACACATTTAACTTGGCCAGAACAAAAACGTATTATTCATATGATTCCTGGCTTGGAAAATGCTGAAATTGTACGTTATGGTGTAATGCATCGTAATACATATATTTGTTCACCAATTTCTTTATTACCTACATATCAAAGTAAAAACCGTTTAGATGTATTCTTTGCAGGTCAAATTACTGGTGTTGAAGGGTATATTGAATCAAGTGCTTCTGGTTTGTTGGCTGGTATTAATATGAGTCGATTAGTTGAAGGTAAAGAACCAATTGAATTACCTGCAACTTGTATGATGGGGGCAATGGTACAATATATTACGCATACTTCTAGTACCAATTTCCAACCAAT
The DNA here is from genome assembly GCA_017473265.1 of Erysipelotrichaceae bacterium. Taxonomy (GTDB): domain Bacteria; phylum Bacillota_I; class Bacilli_A; order Erysipelotrichales; family Erysipelotrichaceae; genus RGIG4607. The sequence continues at coordinate 30,377 of JAFULQ010000010.1, forward strand.
GAATGCGAATTTTGGTATTATGAAATTAGAAACAGAAGTTCGTAAATCTGAAAGAAAAGAAGCATATGGTAAACAAGCGTTAGCTGTAATGGAAGAATATAAAAAGGTGTTATAATGAGACAAATTTTGGAAACATATTTATCATATGTTAAACAAAATCAATCCGGATCTGCAAATACAGAAGATGCATACTATCGTGATATTTCACGCTTTATTGATTTTTTAGAAGGTGAAGGCATAAATCACTTTCAAGATGTAGATCGTTTTGTGATTCAAAACTATATTATGAAGTTAAGAAGTGGCGAAATGGGGAATAAACCATTATCAAATCGTTCTTTAGCTAGAAATATTAGTAGTTTACGATCTTTTTATCAATATTTAAATCATGTATTTGATTATCAAGTAAATCCATTTCTAACTGTAAAAACACCTAAATTACCTAAAAAATTACCGGAGTTTTTATTTGTGGATGAAATTGATTCGTTATTAGAATCGATTGATCTATCTACAACTGTTGGATTACGTAATCGTTGTATCATAGAACTTATGTATGGTTGTGGCTTACGTGTTAGTGAAGTAGTGGGTTTAAAGTGTGAGGATATCGATTTCGGTCAAATGGTTTTACGTGTTGTAGGTAAAGGTAGTAAAATGCGTATGGTTCCATTTTATGAAGAATTAAGAGATTTGATGTTACAGTATCAACAATCTAAAGAAATTCATCATGAAACGTTTATTTTAAATGCTCGTAATCAACCATTAACTACACGAGCTGTGCAATACATTTTAAATCAAGAAGTTATGAATGCTGGTTTAACTATGCAGGTGCATCCACATATGTTACGACATTCTTTTGCGACACATTTATTAGATAATGGTGCAGATTTGCGTATTGTACAAGAATTATTGGGGCACCAAAATCTTTCAACAACACAAATTTATACACATGTGACTGTTGATCGTTTAAAGAAAATTTATAACGATGCGCATCCTCGTGCAAAACAAGGTTGACATTAGAGGTTGATATCGTTATATTATAACTGAAGTTACAATTGAATACGTCTTTGGGGCAGGGTGTAATTCCCTACCGATGGTATAGTCCATGAACCACTTAGGTGGCCGATTTGGTGAAATTCCAAAACCGACGGTTAAAGTCCGGATGAGAAAAGATGTGTTATTTTCATTAATAGTTTTCTATTATGTAAACAACATCCTGAGGCGTTATTAGCTTCAGGATTTTTTTAGGGAAGGAAGATATTATGAAAAATTCAAGAGTTAAATCTTTAGCGTTAGCTGGTATTTTAGGAGCGGTTGCTTTCTTATTAATGATGGTGAAAATTAATATTCCATTTTTATCTGTATTTGCGGATTTAGAGGCTGCGGCATTAGCTGAAATTATCGGTGGATTTGTATTAGGACCTATTGGTGCTATTCAAATTATTTTAATCAAATTATTATTAAAAATTGCGATTAGTGGTACAAGTACGATGTTTGTAGGGGAGTTACAAAACTTTTTATTAAGTTGTGCGTATGTATTACCTGCAGTATTGTATTATCGTAAGCATAAAACAAAACAAGGTGCTTTAGTTGGTTTAATCATTGGAACAATTGTTACTATTTTGGTTTCAATTTTAACAAATTTATATATGATTTTCCCATTCTATATTCAATTATATGGTTTGGATTGGGACGCAATTATTGGAATGTATGGACAAGCAAATCCATTTATTCATGATATTCCAACATTCATTATTTTCTCAGTTGTACCATTTAATATTGTATCTAAAGTTACAATTTCCATTGTTACAATGTTAGCGTATAAGAAGCTTAGTGTTCCACTAAAACGTTTCTTACAATAAGTGCAAAAAACCTTATATTATCGGCATTTTTCTATTGTTATTTCATTACGTTTATGCTAAAATAATCGTCGGTATCCATGTATTAGGATACACATCGCACACCATGAATTCAATAATCCGTGCTCATTTGAGTTATTGTTGTTAGAAATGGTGGAGGAAGACAACGGAAATGGAGGACTTTAATAATGTCAGTTGTAACGATGAGAAAATTATTAGAAGCTGGCGTTCACTTTGGTCATCAAACAAGAAGATGGGATCCAAAGATGAAACCAAATATCTACACTGCTAAAAATGGTGTATATATTATCAATCTTGAGAAAACTCAAGAACAATTAGATACTGCATATAATGCAATGAAAGCTATCGCTGAACGTGGTGGTAAAGTATTATTTGTTGGTACAAAAAGACAAGCACAACCTGTTGTAATGGAAGAAGCTTTACGTTCTGGTTCTTTCTATGTAAATCAACGTTGGTTGGGTGGTATCTTAACAAACTTCCGTACAATTCAAAAACGTATCAAACGTTTAATTGAAATCGAAGAAATGGAAGCTACAGGTTCTATCAATAACTATCCTAAGAAAGAAGTTGCTTTAATTCGTAAAGAAGCTGCTCGTTTAGAAAATTTCTTAGGTGGTATCAAAGAAATGAAGAAATTACCTGATGCTGTATTTGTAGTTGAACCAAAAGAAGAACACAATGCAGTTGCTGAAGCTAAAAAATTAGGTATTCCTGTATTTGGTATCTGTGATACAAACTGTGATCCTGCATTAGTTGATTACCCAATTCCAGGTAACGATGATGCTGCTCGTTCAATCAAATTAATCGTTTCTTTAATGGCTGATGCTATCGTTGAATCTAAAGGTGGTTTATTATCAGTTGCTTATACAGCAGATGAAGCTGCTGAAGTTACAATGGAAGATGTAATCATCAATGTTGAAGAACAAAACGCAGAAAACGAAAGAAGACGTCGTGCTCGTATGGAAGAAAGACGTCAACGTCAAAACCAAAAAGATGCTAGAAGAAACTTCAAACCTCGTAATGCTGAAAAGGCTGAAGTAAAAGAAGCACCTAAAGCTGAAGCTGCTCAAGCTCCAGTACAAGAATAGTAGGAGGATTTAAAAATGGCTATTACTGCTTCAATGGTAAAAGACCTACGCGAAAAAACAGGCGCAGGGATGATGGATTGTAAAAAAGCTTTAACTGAATGTGACGGAGATATGGCAAAAGCTATTGACTGGTTACGTGAAAAAGGTATTGCAAAAGCTGCTAAGAAAGCTAGCAGAATTGCTGCTGAAGGTTTAGGTAAAGTTGTTGTTGATGGTAACAACGCTGTATTAGTAGAAATGAACTCTGAAACAGACTTCGTTGCTAAAAATGAACAATTCTTAGCTGTATTAGACACAGTTGCTCATACTATTTTAGCTGCTAAACCAGCTAATGTTGAAGAAGCATTAACATTAACTACTGCTAATGGTGGTACAATTAACGATTTAATCGTTGATGCTACTGCTACAATCGGAGAAAAAATTACATTACGTCGTTTCGAAATCTTAACTAAAGAAGATGGCGATGCATTCGGTTCTTATGCTCATATGGGTGGTAAGATTATCGCTGCTGTAGTTGTTACTCCAAACAAAGAAGGTGTTGCTAAAAACATCGCAATGCAAGTTGCTTCTATGAATCCAACTTACATTTCTCAAGACAAAATGCCTTCTGAAATCGTTGATCATGAACGTAAAGTACAATTAGAAATCATGAAGAACAATCCAGCTGATGCTGCTAAACCAGATGCTATCAAAGAAAAAATGTTAGTTGGTCGTGTAAGCAAAGCATTACAAGACATGTGTTTATTAGATCAAGAATATTTCTTGGATTCTAACTTAAAAGTAGCTAAATTCTTACAACAAGAAGGTGCTTCAGTAAAACAATTCGTTCGCTATGCAATTGGTGAAGGTATTGAAAAACGTGAAGAAAACTTCGCTGAAGAAGTAGCTAACGCTTTTAAATAATTACATCGTTTAATGAAAGTGGTGAGGTTAACTCATCACTTTTTTTGTATATGCATTGTTGTATTATATTATGAATTTCGATATAATATAAAGAGAAATTTAATAGGAAAGGAATATGAATATGTATAAACGCGTCTTATTAAAATTAAGCGGAGAAGCTTTAAGTGGTAAGGGTAAATTCTTTGATCCTGAAGTTTTAGCTTCTTTAGCAAAAGAATTAAAAGATATTTATGAAAATGGTGTTGAATTAGCTATTGTTGTAGGCGGTGGAAATTTCATTCGTGGTAAATTTGCGGAAGAAATGAATATGGACCGTGTACAAGTCGATAATATGGGTATGTTAGCTACTGTTATTAATGCATTAGCTGTACAAAATGCTTTAGAAAGAGCTGGAGTTCCAACTCGCGTGCAAACTGCAATTGAAATGAATAAAATTGCTGAACCATATATTCAACGTAGAGCGATTCGTCATTTAGAAAAGGGTAGAGTTGTTATTTTCGGAGCTGGAACTGGTTCTCCGTTCTTCTCAACGGATACAACTGCTGCTTTAAGAGCTAGTGAAATTAAAGCTGAAGTCATTTTAATGGCTAAGAATGGTGTTGATGGTGTTTATTCTGCAGATCCAGATTTAGATCCAACTGCAGTTAAATATGACTCATTAACCTATATGGATATTATTGAACAAGGATTAAAAGTAATGGATCATACTGCTGTAACAATGTGTATGGATAATAACATTGATTTATTAGTATTTAATATGAATGAAATGTCAAATATTAAACGTGCAGTATTAGGTGAAAGAATTGGAACTGTTGTTAGTAAGGAGGCAAAATAATGAAACAACTAATTGATGGTGCAAAAGTAAAAATGAACAAATGTGTTGAAAGTTTAGAACACGCTTATAAGGCCATTCGTACTAGTGGAGCAAATCCAAATATGGTAAGTAATGTTGAAGTTGAGTATTATGGATTCCCAACTCCATTATCTCAATTAGCTCAAATTTCTGTTGTAGAAGGTAGACAATTATATATCAAACCTTTTGATGGAAGTATTACTAAAGCAGTTGAAAAAGCTATATTCTCTGCTAACTTAGGTTTAACTCCTCAAAATGAAGGAACAGCTATTCGTATTAATGTTTCACCACTAACAGAAGAAAGACGTAAAGAATATACTAAAGTTGCTAGCAAATATGCTGAAGAAGCTAAAGTAGCTGTTCGTAATGTACGTCGTGATGTAGTTGACAAAATTAAGAAAGATAAAGAAACTCCAGAAGATTTAAGAAAATCTTATGAACAAGATGTTCAAAAATTAACTGATGAGTATATCAAAAAGATTGATGCAGTTTGTGCTGCTAAATCTAAAGAAATCATGTCAATCTAATTTGATTTTTAGCCCTGTATAGGGCTTTTTGTGTAAGGGAGGGTATTATGAATTATCCACAACATATAGCGATTATTATGGATGGTAATGGTCGTTGGGCAAAAAAGCAAGGTAAACCTAGAACTGCAGGACATTATAAAGGTTCTGAAAATGTTAGAGATATTGCGATTGCAGCTAATGATTTAGGTGTTAAAGTTTTAACTTTATATGCGTTTTCTACTGAAAACTGGTCTAGACCTGAAGATGAAGTAAACTATTTAATGAAATTACCTAGTGTATTCTTTGAAGCATATTTAAAAGAATTAATGAAAAATAATATTCGAATTGCTTTTATTGGCGAAATGGATAAATTTCCAGCTGAAACTCGTAAAGTAATGGAAAATGCGATTGAAAAGACAAAAGATAATACAGGTTTAATTTTAAATTTTGCTTTAAACTATGGTTCTAGAAGAGAAATTACTTTAGCAGTACAAAAAATTGCTAGTGAAGTTAAAGATGGTACTTTAGAAGTTGGTGATATCAATGAACAAGTCATTGAAAATCATTTAATGACTGCTGATTATCCTGCAATTGATTTAATGATTCGTACAAGTGGTGAATGTCGTTTATCGAACTTCTTATTATGGCAATTAGCGTATTCCGAATTCTATTTTACAGAAGTATCTTGGCCTGAATTTACTAAAGAAGAATTAGTAAAAGCATTAGATATCTATGCAAATCGTCATAGACGTTTTGGAGGTTTATAGTATGAAGACTCGTATTATTACAGGATTATTATTAGCGATTGTTTTAGTACCTGCATTATTTATGGGTGGTATCTTTTTACATGCGATTATTGGTTTATTAGTTACTATTGGTAGTTATGAAATTGTACGTATTTTCAAAAATAAATGGCCTAGTTATACTTTATGGTTATTTCCACTTTTATCGTTAACTATGGGTGTTTCTGCTATTTATTTACCTAAATTCCTATTACCAGTATTTATATTATTTTTCTTTGTGTGTATTACATTAGTAGTAATTGATGAACGTTTTGAAATAACAGATGTTAGTGTAGCTGTATTCTTTCATTTGATTTTATTATTTGTATTATTGTGTTATCAATTATTATTAGAGAATAATATTAGTCATTTCTTCATTATTTATATTGTTTGTGTATCTTGTTTAACGGATATTGGAGCGTATTTTATTGGTTTCTGTTTTGGTAAACATAAATTAAATGAACGCATTTCGCCTAAGAAAACAATTGAAGGATCTATTGGTGGTATTGTATTTGGTACTATTTCTGGTATTATATTTTCATTAATTTGTATGCCTGCATTTGATATTGTAAATATTGGAATTATGTCATTTTTAATGAGTATTGTTGGACAAATTGGTGATTTAATTTTCTCGGCGATTAAACGTCACTATGGTATTAAAGACTATGGTAACTTATTCCCAGGACATGGTGGAGTGTTGGATCGCACAGATAGTATTTTAATTAATGTAGTATTTGCATATGCATTTTTATTGGCGGTGATTCTATGAAACAAGTAATTTTATTAGGTGCTAGTGGTTCAATTGGTGTACAAACAATTGATGTGATTGAACAACATCCAGATGAGTTTGAATTGGTGGCTTTTAGTGTAGGAAAACGTATTCAAATTGTTCGTGATGTTTTAGCAAAAATGGATGTTAAAGAAGTATGTGTTATGAATAAGGAAGATGCGGATGCATTATCTTTAGAATATCCTAATGTTCATTTTACGTATGGTGATGAAGGTTTAATTCATTTAGCATCTTTAGATAAAGGGGATATTGTTGTTAATGCATTGTTAGGTTTTGCGGGTTTAATTCCTACATTAACAGCCATTGTACATAAAAAAGATATTGCTTTAGCAAATAAAGAAACATTAGTTGCTGGTGGTATGTTTGTTAAAGAAGCAATTAGTAAGCATGGTGTAAACTTGTATCCAATTGATTCTGAGCATTCAGCAATTTTCCAATGTTTACAAGGAAATCCGCATAAGAGTATTAAACGTTTAATTATTACAGCTAGTGGTGGAAGTTTTAGAGATAAGACTAGAGCTGAACTAGAAGGTGTAAGTGTTAAACAAGCATTGAGTCATCCTAACTGGTCTATGGGTGCTAAAATTACTATTGATTCAGCGAGTATGATGAATAAAGGGCTTGAAGTAATTGAAGCCCATTGGTTATTCGATTTACCTTTCTCTAAAATTGATACGATCATGCATAGAGAAAGTGTGATTCATTCTATGGTAGAATATGAAGACACAGCAGTTATGGCGCAACTTGGTACACCAGATATGCGTTTACCAATTCAATATGCTTTAACATATCCATCTCGTTTACCTTTAGCAAGTGAACCTTTAGATTTATTAAAGTTATCTACTTTACATTTTGAACCATTATCTTTTGAAAGATTCCCATTACTTAAATTAGCATATGAAGTAGGGGAAAAAGGTGGTAATTTACCAGCAATTATGAATGGCGCAAATGAAGCTGCTGTTGCAATGTTCTTAGAAGAAAAGATTTCGTTTTTAGAGATTGAAGAATATGTGCATAAAGCGGTGCATGATTTAGAGTTTATTGCTCATCCTACTTTAGAGGAAGTTATTGCATCGGATAAGAAGGCTCGTGCATATGTTATTCAATGTGTGAAAGGAGCTTAAATTTGACATTTTTATATTTTATTTTGATGTTAAGTGGCATTATTTTAATTCATGAATTTGGTCACTTCATCATGGCAAAATTGTTTCATGTCTATGTCTATGAATTTTCTTTAGGTATGGGACCAAAATTACTTCAATGGAAGGGTAAGGAAACAAAGTATTCACTTCGTTTATTACCTTTAGGTGGTTATGTATCCATGGCAGGTGATGATCAACCATCTGAAGAAATTGAAATTCCAGAGAATCGTTTATTAACTACTTTAGCCAATTGGAAGAAATTATGCATTATGGTAGCTGGTCCAGTCATGAACTTTATTCTAGCATGGTGCGTATTTGTTGGTATCTATATGCATATTGGTTATGTTGTAGATGCTCCACTTGCGATTGTTAATGGTGTAGTTGAAGGATCTGTAGCTAGTGAAGCAGGCTTTACGTATGGTGATGAGATTGTAAAAGTGACTTTTTCTGATGGTACAGTAATTGAACCAGATGATTTCTATGACATTACCATGTATTCTCAATACTATACAGATGAAACGATTTATACGGTTTTACGTAATGGTGCTGAAGTAGATTTAACGGTTACACCTGAATTTAATGAAGAAGAACAACGTTATATGATTGGTATTGTTGCCCCTGAATCTCATGTACGTCAATTAACATTTGTTGAAACGATTAAAGAAGGGAATGCTTATTTCTGGGATTCTGTAGATTTAATGATTGAAAGTATTCAAATGTTAGTGAAGGGTATTGGATTAGATTCTTTAAGTGGTCCAGTGGGTATTTATACTATGACAGAACAACAAGTTTCTTATGGATTCTTGTCATTCTTATCATTGGTTGGTTTATTATCATTAAATGTTGGTTTCATGAATTTATTACCAGTTCCAATGTTTGATGGTGGTCGTATGTTAATTACGGCTGTTGAAATGGTAATTAAAAGAAAAATCCCTGAACGTTTAGAAGTTGCTTTGATGTGGGGTAGTTTGTTGTTAATTGTAGCTTTATTTGTATTAACTACAGTTAATGATGTATCTAGATTATTAGGATAAAGAAATAGCGTCTATCTATTGATAGGCGCTATATTTTTGTTTGCATAATGACTTCGTTTGTTTCTAAATTATATACTGTAAAATCTGTATCAGTTAATACACCATACGAATTTGGATAACCACCTTTAGGGATAGAAATAGAACCAGGATTCAAGTAGTAACAACCATTTTTTTCATCACATGTTGGTATATGTGTATGTCCTGATAAGATACAAGATCCTTTTTTAACAATAGGGTGATCATTAGGACCATATACATGACCATGTGTCATTAAAATCTTATCATCATTTAATAATCTATAAGTATCCGTGATTTTAAATTCTAATACCATTTGATCAACTTCTGCATCACAATTACCTCGAATCGCAATAATTTTATCTTTTCGTTTATTTAATTCTTGCATGACATACGTTGTATCATAGTCTTTAGGTAAAGCATTTCTAGGACCATGATATAAGATATCACCTAGAATTAATAAATTATCATATGTATGATTGGAAAACTCTTTTAGAGCTTTTTCTAAATAGTATTTAGAACCATGGATATCTGATATAACAAAATATTTCATAAGTAAAACCTCTCATTTTTTATATTATAGCAAATACGATTATACTTTAAAATGGTATTTCTTATTGTAGTATTTTCATGTATAATAATATAGGTTAGAAATGAGGAGATTTAATGTTTCTAAAAAGAATAGAAATGCAAGGATTTAAATCGTTCGCTGATCGTTCTGTCATTACTTTTGAGAATGATATTACGGGTATTGTTGGTCCTAATGGGTGCGGTAAGAGTAATATTTCTGATGCTGTACGTTGGGTATTAGGGGAACAATCTGCTAAGAGTATGCGTGGTTCTACAATGACAGATGTTATTTTTGCAGGTACATCAAATAGAAAAATGGTCAACTTCGCTGAAGTTGTTTTAGTGTTTGATAATACAAATCGTTACTTACATACTGATTATGATGAAATTGAAATTACTAGACGTTTACATCGTATTAGTGGTGAAAGTGAGTATTTAATTAATCGTACGCCTTGTCGTTTAAAAGATATTGTTGATTTGATTTTAGATAGTGGTTTAGGTCGTGATTCTTTAAGTATTATTTCGCAAGGGAATATTTCTAATTTTGCGGAAGCGAAACCAATTGATCGTAGAGGCTTATTTGAAGAAGCGGCTGGAGTTGCGAAGTATAAGAAGAGAAAGCATGAATCAACTTTACGTTTGAATCGTACCCAAGATAATTTGGATCGTTTGAGCGATATTATTGATGAAATTGAAAAACAAGTAGGTCCGTTGAAAAGACAGTCTACTAAAGCATTGTTATATAAATCTAAAAAAGAAAAGTTAGAGAAGATTGAAATTGGTGTTTTAGTTTCTGAAATTGAAAATTATCAAAATAAAATACAAGAAACGGAAGAAAGTTTACGTCAAATTGAAGTTTCTACAGTTATGTATAATGCCCAAATGTTAACTTTGGAAAATGCAATTAAAGAATTAAAAGATGAGTCTAAGTCATTAGAGCGTGAGGTTCAATCATTACAAGAAGAAACTTTACGTGTAATGCAAGAGATTCAAACATTAGAGGCTCGTAAAGTAGAAATTGATGAGCGTCGTAAATATCAAATTGAACGTAGTGAAAATGAAGCGAAAGCTTTAGAAGTTAAACGTTTATTAGAAGAAGCTAAATTTGAATATTTTGACCGTAAGAATCGTTATGAACGTATTCAAGCGGATTTGCAAATGTCAAATCGTGCATTAGAAGAATTGGCCGAAAAGATGTCGAATGCTTCTAATAAATTAAATGATGCGGATAATCATACTCGTCGATTGGAAAATCGTAAAGAAGTTATTCGTGGTCAATTACAAAATCCATATCAAAGTCAAGCAGGTCTTCAAGCGGTAATGAAAGCTAAAGATAGCTTGTATGGTGTTATGGAAACGGTTGTGAAAGCATTTAAACCAAATGATGGATATGAAGTTGCGATTTCTACGGCATTGGGTGGTGCTTTATATAACATCATTACAAAAGATGAAAGAAGTGCAAGAGGGGCTATTGATTTCTTAAAGCGTAATCAATCTGGTCGTGCAACATTCTTACCACTTAATGTAATGAAACCAAGTTATGTACGTCAAGATGCAAAGATTGTTTGTGATAATACTCCTGGATTTTTAGGTGTTGCGAATGAATTTGTATCCTATGAACATGTATATGAACCAATTGCTTTAAACTTATTAGGAAGTGTATTGGTTACAGATACATTAGAACATGCGAATGAATTAAGTGCTCGTTTACATAATCAATATAAGATTGTGACATTGGATGGGGATGTAGTTCATCGTGGTGGTTCTATGACTGGTGGTAAACAAACAAGTTCTCAATCTATCATGTTATTGGAAAAAGAGTTCCAAGGTATGGATACACAAATTGAGAATGCTAGAATTTTACAAGATAAAGCATATCAAGATTATCGTTTTATTCGCAAAGAATATGAAAATCTTAATGAAAATATTGTACAATTACGTATTCAATTTGCTCAAATTGAACCAGTTATGGAAGCGAAACGTAGTAAATATGAACGTTTACAAGCAGATTATGAAGTATTACAACCAAATGATACAAATGAAGATGTATCATTTACAGATGAATTATTAGAGTCATTGAATGCTTGTTATAGTAGACGTGATGAAATTACAACTAAAATTCGTTTGAAAAATGACCGACGTGTGAAGTGTTCTTCTGAATTGGATCGTAAAGAAAATCAATTTACGCAATTACGTCGTGAAATGAGTTCAATTCAAGCAGATGAACGAGCTTTACAAATGGATTTAGTGAAATCTAAAACGGAATATGAATTCCATGTAAATCGTTTAAATAGTGAATATCAAATGACAATTGAGTTTGCGATGTCTTTAGATCATGATATTGATATAGCTAGTGCTAAAGAAGAAGTGAAGATGTTACGTAAAGAAATTCAAGATTTAGGTAATGTGAATATGGAAGCTCCTGCACAATATGAAGAAATCAATAATCGTTATGAACATTTAAAAACTCAATATGATGAATTGGTAAGTTCTAAACAAAAAATCCTTGATGCGATTGCAGAAATGGATGAAATTATGGAAAAACAATTCAAAGAAACATTTGATAATATTAATAACGAATTACAAGGTGTATTTACGGTATTATTTGGTGGAGGTAAGGCTAAACTATTCCTAGAAGATCCAAGTGATATTTTAAATAGTGGTATTGATATTGATGTTCAACCTCCTGGAAAGAAAGTACAAAATATTCGTTTGTTCTCTGGGGGAGAAAAAGCATTAATTGCCATTTGTGTATTATTTGCAATTTTAAAAGTAAGACCTGTTCCTTTATGTATCTTCGATGAAGTTGAAGCCGCATTAGACCAAGGGAATGTGGAACGATTTGCGAAGTATATTCGTGAATTTGAAGAGACAACACAGTTCATTGTAGTTACTCATAGACCAGGTACTATGGAACAATGTGATGTATTATATGGTGTTACAATGCCTCAACAAGGTGTATCTCAATTGTTGAAGGTGAAATTGAAAGATGCGATTGATTTGTCTGAAGAAAGTGAGGCACAAGCATGAGTTTCTTAGATCAATTAAAAAATAAGTTTGCTAAAAAAGATTCTAATTCTGACCGTTATTTAGATGGTTATAAAAAAACTAGAAAGTCATTTGGTGAAAAGTTAGGTTCTATTTTTAGAGCATTTGATGGATTAACTGATGAGTTTTTAGAAGAACTTATGGTAACTTTATTGGAATCTGATGTTGGGGTTCAAACTAGCGAAAAGATTGTGGATATGGTTCAAACTGAAGGTAAGGATCGTTTTATTCGTAATGCGGATGATGTTATTGAGTGTTTAGTTGAACAAATGGATAAACTATATGATAAAAATAGCATTCCAGCAATTAAATATAACGAGAATGGTCCTACAGTAATCTTAGTAGTTGGAGTAAATGGTGTAGGTAAAACAACATCTATTGCGAAATTAGCGAACTATTATTTAAAACAAGGTAAAAAGGTATGTACAGCTGCTGGTGATACATTTAGAGCTGGTGCTGTTATACAATTAGAAGAGTGGTCTAGACGTTTAGATATTCCTTGTATTAAGGGAAAAGAAAATGCGGATCCTGCAAGTGTTATGGTAGATGCTTGTCGTTTTGCGAAAGAAAATAATATTGATATTTTATTAGCAGATACAGCAGGGCGTTTACAAAATAAAGCGAATTTAATGAAAGAACTAGAAAAAATGTATCGTGTAATTGGTAAAGAAATTCCAAGTGCACCACATGAAACATGGTTAGTCATTGATTCAACAACAGGTCAAAACGGTTTACATCAAGCGGGTGTATTCTTTGAAACAACAAAAGTAAGTGGTATCGTCTTAACAAAATTAGATGGTACAGCTAAGGGTGGTATTGTATTATCGATTCGTGATCAATTACATTTACCAGTTCGTTTTGTTGGTTTAGGGGAAACAATGGATGATTTACAACCATTTGATATTGATGATTTCTTATATTCTATTGCCCAAGGTGTAGATGATGTTGGATAAAACGGAATATATGAATGATTTGTTGGATTGGTATCAAAACCTTCTAACAGAAAAACAATTACAATGTATGTCTTTGTATTACTATGAAGACTTATCGTTAGCTGAGATTGCTCAAGAAGTAAATACATCACGTTCTGCGGTGTTTGATTTATTAAAACGTACAGCTCATATATTAGATGAATACGAAAAAAAGTTACATCTAGTTGAAAACTATAAAAAAAGAAGTAAAATATATGCAGACTTGTCTGCATTACATAATCAAGAAGTGGACAAACTTGTTGGTGAATTAGAAAAAATTGATACAGAATAGATTGTGGAGGTAAATTTAAAATGGCAAAAATCATGTCTGTAAATGCTGGAAGTTCATCTTTGAAATTCCAATTATTCCAAATGCCGGAAGAAGAAGTTTTAACAAGTGGTGTTGTTGAACGTATCGGATTAGCTGAAGGAATCTTTACTATTAAAGTAAATGGTGAAAAACATTCTTTCACACAACCAATTGAAAACCATTCAGTAGCTGTAGATTTATTATTAAAAGCTTTAGTTGAATATGGTGTAGTAGCTGAATTATCAGAAATCAACGCTGTAGGTCACCGTGTATTACATGGTGGTGAAATCTATAGTGATTCTGCTGTATTCAATGACAAAGTTGTACAAGATATTATTGATTTAACAGAATTAGGTCCTTTACATATGCCTGCTAACTTAACTGGTTATAAAGCATTCAAAGAAGCTTTACCAGGTGTTGAACATGTTGCAGTATATGACACAGCATTCCACCAAACAATGGAACCAGAAATTTTCTTATATCCATTACCATATGAATACTATGAAAACTATAAAGTAAGAAAATATGGTTTCCACGGTACATCTCATAAATATGTAAGTGCTCGTATGGCTGAATTATTAGGTAAAAAACCTGAAGAAGTAAATGTAATTACATGTCACTTAGGAAATGGTGCTTCATTAGCTGCTGTTAAGGGTGGTAAATGTTATAACACATCTATGGGATTCACTCCATTAGCTGGTATCATGATGGGTACTCGTAGTGGTGATATTGACCCAGCTTGTATTTCTTTCATTATGAATAAAACAGGTATGACTGCTGAAGAAACAATCAATGTATTAAATAAAAAATCAGGTTTCTTAGGTGTTACTGGTATTTCTAGTGATGCTCGTGATATTGAAGCTGCAGTTCAAGAAGGTAATGAAAAAGCGATTTTATCTCGTAAAATGTATGCTCATCGTTTAGCGCAAACAATTGGTTCTTACTATGTAGAATTAGGACATGTTGATGCGATCGTATTTACAGCTGGTTTAGGTGAAAATGATGCGAACGTTCGTGCTGAAGCTTTAGATGTAGTTAAAGAAGCATTGGGTATTGAATATGATAAAGAATTAAATGCTAAAACTAGAGGTAAAGAAGTTAAGATTTCTACAGAAAATTCTAAAGTCGAAGTATGGATTGTTCCAACTAATGAAGAATTAGTTATCGCTCGCGATACAGTTCGTTTATTAGGTATTAAATAATGAAATCATTTGATGCATTATTAAATAAAATTGAAGAATACCAAACAATTATTATATTGCGTCACATTCATCCTGATTATGATGCATTAGGTGCTCAATATGGATTAGCACGTTGGTTACAACGTCGCTATCCTCAAAAGAGAATTGTAGCTAGTGGACATGAGCCAAGTATTGCTCCAAGTTTTTTGCCAAATCCTGAAGAGATATCTTTAGAGGATTGTGTAAATGCTCTAGCAATCGCTGTTGATACAAGTAATTATTCGCGTATTGATGGTAAAGATATCTGGGATACATGTAAAGAACGTATGTTCTTTGATCATCATGTAAAAGGGGATTCTTTAACTGAATACGAATATGTAGATGAACATACAGCTAGTTGTTCAGAAATTATTACAGATTTTATTCGTACCTTTGAAAAAGAACCTGTAGCTTTAGAAGTTGCTGAACCATTGTATTGTGGTATTATTTCTGATTCGATTCGTTTCTCAATTAATACAACAACTGCTTATACATTAAAAATGGCTAGTTACTTATTAGAAAGTCAATTGGATATTAATAAGCTAAATAACCAAGTATTTTCTATGAGTGTAAATTTATATCGTTTTTCAAATCACTTACGTGAAATTGCGAATTATGATACTAAAGGTTTTGTGTATGCAATCATCAATAAAGAAGATTATGTACCATATCATGTAGAAGCAGGTCCTGCAAAAGCAAAAGTGAATGTATTTGGAGAAATTCGCGGCATTCAAACATGGGCAGTATTTATTGAGGAAGAAGATGGAGTGTATAGTGCTTCATTACGTTCTCATAGTATGACAATTAGTGATATCGCTAATCAATTTGGTGGTGGTGGTCACTTATGTGCTAGCGGTATTTCTAAATTATCACGTAGTCAATGTGATGAAGTGATTGAATTATTAAAACAAAGAGTTTTAGGGTAATGAGAATTCTCATTACCTTTTAATTATGTTAAAATAATTGAAAGAAAGGAATGATGGTATGCCTACATTACTATATAATCGTACTTGTTATAGTTTATTGGATAGTACAATTCGTGTGGAACAATTAGTAGCGTTTGCGAAGAAATATGATTATAAGTCAATAGCTATTTGTGATCATAATGTAATGCATGGGTATATGTTGTTCCGTAATTTGTGTGAAAAAGAGGGGATTCATCCTGTTTTTGGTTTGGAAGTTGATGTTGTATATGAAGATCGTATTTCTTCTTTTTTAGTGTATGCAAAAAATGATATTGGTTATGGTTCTTTAATTGCGTTAAGTAGTTATGTAAATGTTCATGGACCAATTAGTTATAATGATTTTGTTAAAGTTTGTAGAGAAGTAGTAGTTGTTATTCCTAGTGAGAATAGTATCTTGGATTCTTATATTAGTAATGATGATAGTGATGATATTCGACGTGTTTTAGAGGGTTGTAAGGAAGATTTTAGTGATTTGTATGTAGGATATATGAATCCTATTTCTGCGTATTGGAAGGTAAAGAGTGCGTTTTTACGTGATATTTGTGATCGTTTATTCATTAATATGGTTGCTTTATCTTTAGCTGTATATCCTAGTGATGATATGTATCAAGCATATCAAGCAGTTGTGGCGATTAAACATAGTAAACTACTATCCGATACGTCTTTACCATATAAAAAGAATGCAAGATTGTATCATCCGTTTGAATTAAAAGAATATCCTGAGGATGTTTTAGTAAATACAGATATTTTGGCTGAAAAGTGTAATGTACAATTTAAACAACAAAAAGCAAGTATTCCAGAATATCCTTGTCCTCAAGGTGTATCTAGTAATACGTATTTACAATTATTATGTGAAAAGGGATTGCAAAAGCGCTTAAGTAATAAAGTTACTAAGGAATATGTAGATCGTTTGCGTTATGAATTAAAAGTCATTCGTAATATGGGATTTTCTGACTATTTCTTAATTGTATGGGATTTTATTTTATTCTCTAGAAAACAGGGGATTTATGTAGGTCCTGGAAGAGGTAGTGCTGCTGGTAGTTTAGTAGCGTATTGTTTAGGAATTACCCATGTAGATCCTATTAAATATCATTTATTATTTGAACGTTTCTTAAATCCAGATCGTGTGAGTATGCCTGATATTGATGTCGATTTTCCAGATAATCGTAGAGATGAAGTGATTCAATATGTAAAAGAGAAATATGGCAATGATCATATTGCGCATATTGTGACATTTGGTACCATGGCTGCTAAACAAGCATTACGTGATGCTGGACGTGTTTTAGATATTCTACCATCGAAGATAGATATGATTACCAAAACAGTGCCAAACGTGCTTAAAATCACGTTAAAACAAGCATATGAAACCAGTCCTCGTTTTAAACAGTTTGTACATTCTGAAGTTCAATTTGAAAAATTATATACGTTAGCTTGTCAATTAGAAGGGTTACCAAGACATACATCTACCCATGCGGCTGGTATTGTTATGTCTAATGCGAAATTAACAGATGTAGTACCTTTAATTCAAATTGAACAAGATGTGGTTTCTACACAATATACAATGGAATATTTAGAAGACTTAGGTTTATTAAAAATGGATTTTTTAGGATTACGAAATCTAACAATTATTGATGAAATTGTACAAGAAGTAAATGAAAAAGAACCATTAGATATTTTAAAAATTCCTACAAATGATGCAAAGACTTTCAAATTGATTCAAAATGTAGATACAACAGGTATCTTCCAATTAGAATCAGAAGGTATGAAAGCCTTAATTCGTAAATTATTACCAAAAACATTTGAAGAAATTGCAGTAACAATTGCATTATTTAGACCAGGACCTATGGAAAATATTCCCGAATATTTACGTAGAAGAGAAAATCCTAGTCTAGTTACCTATCCTCATAAGGATGTAGTTTCAATTTTAGAAGAAACCTATGGTATCATGGTATACCAAGAACAGATTATGCAAGTATCACAAGTAATGGCTAATTTTTCATTAGCTAAAGCAGATATTTTACTTAAAGCTATGAGTAAAAAGAAAGAAAGTGAACTTGTAAAACTTAAACAAGACTTTATTCAAGGATGTTTATCTAAAGGATATCCTAGACATATTGCGGAAGGTACCTATGATTTAATCTTAAAGTTTGCCTCTTATGGCTTTAATAAATCACATTCAGTTGCGTATGCTTTAATTGCTTATCAATTAGCATACTTAAAAGCAAATTATCCATTAAATTTCTATCGTTCGTTATTAAATAGTGTAATTGGATCTGAGACAAAAACGTTTGAATACATTAGTGAGTGTAAACAAAAACAAATTTCTGTTTTATGTCCATCGGTAAATTACTCAACAAAAGTATTTACTATTGAAAACAATCAATTGCGTTTACCATTGTTAGCTATTAAAAATGTTGGTTCTGTTGCATGTGATGAAATTATAAAAGAACGTGAAGAAAAAGGCTAGTTTAAAGATTTCTATGATTTTGTTGTACGTATGTCAACTCGTAAATTGAATCGTAATGTCTTTGAACGTTTAATTGATGCGGGTGCTTTAGATGGTTTCAATTTAACTAGAAAAACAATGAAAACATCGTTACCTTCTGTATTGAAATATGCAGAATTAGTAAAATGTGATGTACAAGGACAAATTGTAATTGACTTAGATATGGTATCGAAACCAGTTTTATATTCTGCAAAAGATTATTTATTAGAAAAAGCAGAATTAGAAAAAGAAGCTTTAGGTTTCTATTTGCAACAACATCCAATTCAAGCTTTAAAAGAAACCTTACCTTATACCATTACAACTTTACAACAAGCAGTAAAACGTAAAGGAAATATACAAGTATTTGTACAAATACGTAAAGTAAGACAACATCGTAGTAAAAAAGGAGATTTAATGTGCTTTATTAGTGGATTAGATGAAACTATGGAATACGATTTTGTAATTATGCCTAATTTATATGCACAACATCAACAAGACATTGTTAAAGGTAATTATGTGTATATTGAAGGTAGTATAGATGATAGAGATTCTTGTTTAGTTAAGAAAATGGTAAAATATAACAAAGAATCCTAGGAAGGAGTCAAATATGGCTAAAATTTTAATTGTAGATGATGAATTAAAGATTCGTGAAGTCATCAAAGAATATGGAAAGAGTTATGGTTATACTGTCAAAGAAGCAAGCAATGGCAAAATTGCGGTTGATATGGTAGACAAAGAAAACTTTGATGTCATTGTTTTAGATATTATGATGCCTGAATTAGATGGTTTTAGTGCGTGTAAACAAATTAAAGCCAAAAAGCCAAATATTCCAGTGATTATGTTATCTGCTAGACAAGAAGAATATGATAAATTATTTGGTTTTGATTTAGGTATTGATGACTATGTAACCAAACCATTTAGCCCTAAGGAATTAATGGCTAGAATTAAAGTAGTTTTAGAACGTCGTAAGGATGTTACGGTGAATGCTTTAGAATTTAAAGAATTAAAGATTAATGAAACCGCTCATGAAGTAACAATTAATGATGAAGTTGTTAAACTAACCAATAAAGAATTTGAATTATTAGTTTATTTACTAAAACATCGTAATGTTGCGTTAAGTAGAGAACGTCTATTAGATGATATTTGGGGATATGATTTCTATGGTGATGAAAGAACCATCGATACACATATTAAGATGTTAAGACAAAGTATTAAAGAATATGGTGACTATATTAAGACAGTTAGAGGGGTAGGGTATAAGTTCCATGCAGAATAAGTGGAAACAATTAACACAAGGAATTGCATTTAAAACATGGTTATATTATGTTTTGTTTTCATTATGCATTCTTGGTTTGATTTTTGTTTTCCAAATCATATTATTTGAACCTTATTATGAAAGTTTTAAAACCAAAGATATTGAACGAATTGTAAATAGTATATCGCAATCTATTGATGATGATATAGCGATTGAAGATATTACCAAAAATAATGATGGATGTGCAGTGATTGTACGTGCTGATAAAACGCGAAAAGGGATTGATGCGATTGGTATGTCTTGTTTGATTTATAATAATGGTAAAATTGATTCTACATATTTAGATGATCTTAAAAATAGTGAAACGAATGATATTCGTTATATTGTTTCAGTTGAAGGAAATCAGGATATGTTAATCTATGGTAAAAAATTCATTAATGAAGAAGAAAAACCATATTATGTGTTATTTAATACACCTCTAAGTCCTTTAAAATCAACCATACAGATTATACAGAATCAATTTATGACAATTACTGGAATGGTATTGATTTTATCATTATTAATTTCATTATATTTCTCGAAACGTTTAACTAGTCCAATTACGCAAATTACTAGTGAAGCTAGAAAAATGAGTACTGGTAATTATAATGTTGAGTTTATTCAAAGTGAATTTAAAGAAGTAAATGATTTAGCAGAAACATTAAATTATACTTCTCAAGAATTATCGCAAATTGATGAATTACGTCAAGATTTGATTGCGAATGTATCACATGATATTAAAACACCTTTAACAATGATTAAAGCGTATGCAGAAATGATTCGTGATATTTCGGGTTCTAATAAAAAGAAACGTAATGAACATTTGGAAGTTATTATTCAGGAAAGTGAATATTTAGATCGTTTAGTTAGTGATATGCGTGAGGTAAGCAAATTACAAGCTGGTGCATCTGAATTAGTTATATCAGATTTTGATTTAGGTTCAGTTATTAGAGATACTTGTTATAAGTTTAAAGCGATAACAAAAGAAGAAGGTATTGAGATTATAACTAAGATAGAACCTGAATTAGTATGTAGAGCTGATCGTACGAAAATTACAGAAGTTATTTATAACTTTATTGGTAATGCAATTAAACATTATGGTGATGATCATCAAGTGATAGTAAATGCATTTACTACGGGTAATCATATTCGTGTTGAAGTTATTGACCATGGTCCTGGTATTGCGCCTCATGATTTAAAACATATTTGGGAACGCTATTACAAAACGAATAAGAAATATCAAAGAGCTCATAGTGGAACAGGGCTTGGTCTAGCTATTTCTAAAGCCATTTTAGAACAACATAATGCTGTTTATGGTGCCATTAGTGAAGTAGGTAAGGGTAGTACTTTCTATTTTGAATTGCCAATTGTAGAAATTTAATAAAAATGGTAGGAATAATTTCATTTTTTGACGTATTAATAAGTGAAGGAGTGAAATTATGAAACGAGTTAAAATTATTCTATGTTTAGTTTATGTAGTGAGTATGGGGATGCATCAATCGATGGTGAAAGTTATTAACAAAACCTTATATAAACCATCATATAAAATCTCTCAATATTTACGATAAAGTTCTAGTATTACTAGAACTTTTTTTATGATTGATATATAATACATTTATTGAGAATAAATGGATAGAGGTATTTGATTATGATTTATGAAGAAGAATTTGTTGAAGAACGCGATTTAGATGAAGATGTTCAATTAAAGAAAGATTTAATTGAAAAAGCAAAATCTTTAAATGAAAATGAAGATTTACAAGCTGTATTTAAAGAAGTGGCTACTTTACAAAAACAATGGAAGAGAATTCCTAATTATGAATCTGCATTAGATGAACAATTACAACAAGAATTTGAAAGTTATGTAGATGCTATTTATGCAAAACGTAATGATCTTTATAAGAAAAATGCAGAAGCTAAAGAAGGTTTAATTGCGAAAGTTAAAGGTTTATTGAATACAGATAATTTCTCTAAGGCAACTGGTGAAATCAATGAATTAATGCAAGAATGGAAGAAGACTGGTAGTGCTTCTAAAGATAAAGATGATGAATTATGGGCTAAATTCAATGAAGCACGTCAAGCTTTCTTTGATAAGAAAAATGAATATTATGAATCTTTACAAGCTGGATTCAAGAAAGCTGCTGAAGTAAAAGAAGAAATTATTAAAGAAGCTAAAGAATTAGTTGATAAAACAAACTGGAAAGAAACTGGTGAAGAATTTAAAGCGTTATTAGCTAAATGGAAAGAAGCTGGTAGTGCTGGTAGAGATAATGAAAATCGTTTATGGAATGAATTCAATGAACATTATCAAGCGTTCTTAACTAAACGTAATGCATTCTTTGATGAATTGCATGAAAAACAAAAGGGTGCAGCTGAAAAGAAACAAGAATTAATTGCTAAAGCAAAGGAAATCTTAGAATCTAACGATTTTGGTAAAGACAATACACAAATCATGAAAACTATGACTGCTAAATGGAAAGAAATTGGTAGTGCTGGTAAAGATGAAAATCGTTTATGGAATGAATTACGCGAAACTGTTGATGGTTATTTTGATGGTTTAAAGAAAGCTGCAGAAGAACGTCAAGCAAAATGGCGTGAAAAAATGCATGAAACTAAGAATCGCAAATTGGAATTAATTGCTAATCAAAAACGTCAAATCAATCGTTTACAACAAGATATGCCATTTATGTATAGTGAACGTCAATTAAACGAAGCAAATGAAGAAATCGCCGATAAACAAGAGTTTATTGCTGAATTAGAAAAACAAGTTGCTGAAATTGATGAAAAATTAAAATAATGAAAAGAACCTCTTTCAAATTAGAAAGAGGTTTTATTAAATTCATATAATACTTTAGTTAATATTTTAATACCTGTTATATAGTCATCAACAGAAATCCATTCTTGTTGTTGACTATTTTTATTTGGCAAATCACAAGAAGGGCCAATACCGATACATGCACAATTACCATATAAAATAGGTAATCGAATATCACTACCTCCATGATATTGATGTATGAATTCTTCAATACCTGTAATTTCTTTGATATTTTTGCGTACAAATTGTACAAAAGGATGATCTGTTTCAACAATAGCAGGGTTAGCTCTGAAATTTCCTTGTTTAACATCTAGTTGTGATTGTTCCATTAGGCCTGTTTCTTTGATTTTAAGCGATAAAAATCTTAATACATCACAATATACATCTTCAAGCGTTAATGGCTTATAAAAGCGTATTCTAAGCTTTAAAGAAGCTTTTTGAGCAATGCCACCATAACCATTATTAGATTCAATAGTTCCAATATTTAATATGAAAGATGGTTCTTTTTTAAAACTACCAAAATCAAATACATATTTACTTCTCATCATTTGATTATATTCTTCTAACCAAGTGATAATATGTGCCAATAGTACATTTGCGTTACAACCAGTATCTAAATCATCATGTTTCTTACCACATTTTCCAGTAACTTCTAGATCTAAATCTAATACACCTAAAGAAATGTTTTTAATTTCAGCAAAACCATGACCAGTTTCAGCAGGGTGCAAATATATACCATAATCAGCACTATAACCATGCATTAATGCTGATAAAGTACCAGCAGCACCACCATGTTTACCTAAAATAGACATGATAGTAAGATCATAAGGAAACTCTTTGATATGTTTTTTAAGAAAATGAAGGGCATATAGCATCATCGCAATACCACCTTTATCATCACTAGAGCCTAATCCATAGATTTTTCCATCTTCATGATAACTTGCATATGGTTTTTCAAAAGCACCAAAATAATCCTCTGCTTCAGTATCAATATGAGCAAACAATAATAAAGAAGGGTGGTTACTATTTGATTTATAGGTACCGACAACATTGTATGCATCTTCATGAAATGGTTGTTCTAATGGACAATAATCACTTAATGAATATACATTTTCATGAATACCCTTAAATGTATGTACATCAAAATCTAATGACTTTAACATATCTTCAACAAATGTTTGAGCATTTGTAGCTTGTAAATCGCTACTAGGCAAAGCTATTAATTGTTCTAAACCAGCAATGACTTCTTCTTTAGAATTATCAATATCTTTTAAAATTGTTTGAATCATATATACACATCCTATCTAAGAAAAAAGCGGATAATATCCGCTAAATTAAAAACTCAGCAAGTGGAGCACCAAAGTAAATGATAATTGCCATTACAATGACATATCCGAAAGCATATTTAAAGATTTTACCCAAGATTTCTCCATCTTTACCACTTAATGCACAAGCAGCGCATCCAATTGCAATACTTTGAGGAGCTAACATTTTACCAGCACTAGTACCTAATGAATTGGCCGCAACTAACCAATATTCATTTGCGCCAATCGCTCTAGCCGCTTCTAATTGTACATTACCAAATAATACTTCACTACTTGTACCACTACCAGTAACAAATGTACCTAATGCTCCAATTAATGGTGCACAAAGAGGGTACAATGAACCAAGTATCGTTACACAGAATTCAGAAATACAACTAATCATACCTGCATAACCCATAATCTTTGCACAAGCTAATACAGATAACATCGTCATAATTGTCTTAGACATTTGTGAAACAGTATCTTTTAATACAGTTAATGTTTCTTTTAAAGGGCATTTTTGGATAAAACTTCCAATAAATCCTGATAATAAAATTAGTACACCAGGTGTATTGATCCATGTGAATGTATATGGAGAAGCACCTTCACCTTGATATATCATTACACTACTTTTAATAGCACTTAATGGTTCATTGATAAATGGTACCATTTTACTAGTAAGTAATAACAATACAAAGATTAAAATAAAAGGTGACCAAGCAACTAATGCACTAGAAACGGTAATTGGTTTACGCATTTTATAATCACTACTAGCCATTTCCATAACATATTCTTTAGGAGTTTCATGTTTTTTACTAAAGAAATATGCATAAGCAAATGTACAAATTAATGAACAAACACTCGCGATAACTACTGGTAATTCAACACCAACAAATTTAGCAGCAACAATTTCTGGTAATACAAAACTTAAAGAAGATACTGTGATAATTGGAAGAATACCTTTTAAACCTTTAAATCCGCCACTTATCATCATAACCATTAAAAATGGAGTAATAAATAGTAGGGGAGCTGTTTGAATAGTTTGTACAAACGCTAATGTACCAGCTTCTAAACCAGTTACTGCAGCTAAAGTAGCTGTAGGGATACCAATAGAACCAAACATTGTAGGACATCCATTTGCTAATAAACAAACTAAAATTGATAAAATAGGATCAAATCCAAAGGCATATAACATACTAGCAGGAATCGCAATCGCAACACCAAATCCAGCCATACCTTCTAAAAAGCCACTAAAACACCATCCAATTAATAATACTAAGATACGTTTATCATTACTTACAGATGTAATCATACGTTTAATGATATCCATAGCACCTGTATGAAGCGTTAAATTATAGGTAAATACAGCAGCAATAATAACGATAACAATAGGCCATATAGCCATCGCAAAGCCTTCAAAAGCTGCAGTTATCATCCAAAAAGCTGGCATTTTCCAAATAAATAAAGCTTCAAGCATACAAATAACTAAAGCACCAAAACTAGCAATATACGCTTGCCATTTTAAGAAACAAAGGGCAATTACTAACCAAATAATAGGTAATAATGCCAATATAAACATAACAAATAAGTTATCGAACATAAAAACCCCCATTAAAATAATATAATACATAGTTATTTTATACTTTTATTAAGTCTATGTCTAGAAAAGGATAAAAAAATAGGGGAGGGGTCCCCTATTCTGGATAGATGATAGATTCGGCACTATTTTTAAGTGAAAATATAAAGAATAATAGCGGAAATACCGATAATCCTAATAAAATATAAGATAATGAATGATCATTATATAATTCAGTAAATTGTTTAATAGATTCATCATAATCGATGATTTTAGTGTCATTTATATACAATTCATATACATATAAAGAATCTGGATGATAATACGCTTTAATAACATCATTAGATGTTACATCATCAAACAATGCAATAAATTCTCTTCGAGAATAAGACACAAAATCTCTATCAATATATAGCATAGTGCTAATAGGTGAATCAATAAATAATGAATAATAGGATCTAGAATGATCGTATTTATAAGATGAAAAATCCTGATTGTGAATAAAATTAGTAAAAATAGCTTCTTTAAATGTTAATTCATCTTTAGGTAGTATTTCAAAAGTATTATAATACATATCATGATTATAAAAAGCATCACCACAAAGAGGACTAATTCCACCAATAAAGAGAGCTAGAAATAGAAATAAAGAAAAAATCTTATCCATATTACTTTTAATTAATTACTTCGCATAATGTATATTATGTAATATTTATCTAAATCTATTTGATGTAATTTAACATAGATTCACCATATTCTGGCATATCTACATTAAAGTTATCTGCAATTGTAGCCCCTACATTCGCAAATGTTTGTGATAATGGTAATAATCCACATCCATCAAAGCTCTTACTATAATATAAAATTGGAACCATTTCTCTTGTATGGTCTGTACCAGTATGTGTTGGATCATTTCCATGGTCTGCAGTAATGATTAATAAATCATCATCTTTCATTTCTTGCATTAATTCGCCTAATTTCACATCAAAGTTTTCCAATTCTTGAGCATACCCTTTTGGATCTCTTCTATGACCCCATAATGCATCAAAATCAACTAAGTTAGTAAATACTAAGCCATGGAAGTCTGTTTTTGCTAAATCGATAGTTTGTTCCATGCCATGAACGGAACTTTTACTCTTATGAGCATCTGTAATACCTTGTCCATTGAAGATATCATAGATTTTACCAACAGAAATTACATCATAATTATTTTCTTTTAATGTATCTAATACTGTTTTACCATATGGACTTAATGCATAGTCATGACGATTGCTTGTACGTTTGAAATCCTCTTTACATGTTCCTACATATGGTCTAGCAATAATACGTCCAACACGCCATTCTTCTTTCATTGTAATTTCTCTAGCAATTTCACAACAACGATATAATTCATCTAAACCAAACGTTTCTTCATGACCACAAATTTGTAATACAGAGTCAGCTGATGTATAAACAATCATGTCCCCTGTTTTCATTTCGTGTTCGCCCCACTCTTTGATGATTTCAGTACCGCTTGCGGATTTATTACCTACAATTTTACGACCACAACGAGCTGATAATTCATCTAATAATTCTTGTGGGAATCCTGTTTCTGTGAATGTTTTAAATGGAGTCGAAACTTTTAGACCCATCATTTCCCAGTGTCCTGTTAAAGTATCTTTACCACTACTAATTTCTAAACTTTTACTATAATACCCTTTTGGACTTTGAATTGGTTCTACACCTTTAATTGCATGTAAATTACCATATCCAATAGCTTGTAAATTTGGTAAATGTAAACCATCAACTGCTAAAGCTGTATGTCCAATTGTATCAGTATTAACATCTCCATATTGATCCGCATCAATCATAGACCCGCATCCTACAGAGTCCATTACAACTACAAATACTCTTTTAAATCTTTCCATAATTTATTTCCTTTCTTTTTTTGCACGAGGATGAAATTGATCATAAGCCTCATGTAATCTTTTTTGTTCTATATGTGTATATATCTGTGTAGTTGATATATCACTATGACCTAATAATTCTTGTACAGCACGCAAATCTGCACCACCATCTAATAATTGTGTCGCAAATGAATGACGTAATGTATGATTGGATACATGTTTACGAATATTTGCTTTTTCGGTTTGTTTTTGTATCATTGTCCAAACATATTGACGAGTAATTCGTTGACCATTTGGTTTAATAAATACATAAGGAGTTTGTGTTTTAATGTAAAGTGGTCGTACTTTTTGAAGATATTCCATTAACCATTTCTTGCTAATATTTCCAAAAGGAACTACCCTTTCTTTATCTCCTTTTCCAATAACTTGGACAATTTGCTGATCTGTATGCACTTGATATAATTTTAAATCAATAACTTCTTGAATTCGTAAACCACAAGCATACATAAGTTCTAATAGACTTCGATGAAATATATCTACTAATGTATCATCAAATGAATCTAATAACTGATTCATTTCTTCAGTATTTAAATATACAGGTAAATGATCTTTATTTACTTTAATATGTACATTTAAAGTAGGATCTTTCTCGAAATCATATTGTATCATTAGATATCGATGCATTCCTCTAATTGCAGATAAAGATCTAGCTACAGCTGTCTTCTTTTTTGATTCTAAGCAATAATCTAAATATTCATATATTTCTTTACTTGTAATTTGTTCGATTTCATTAATATTTTGTACTGTACTCATATAATTAAAATACTGTTCTAAATCATTTTGATAACTTTGAATCGTTTGTTTTGATTTAGGATCTTGTAAAGTTATATATAAGATATATTCATGCATTGCTTCAGAAAATTTCAAGAGAATCACCTGTATTTATTATAGTACAATTATAGATAAAATGGAATGAAATGCATAGTTATGCATATTTAGTAAATACTTGAATTAAATAATCAACTAAGGTTACTTTTAGATAACAAGAAATATAGATGAATACAGAGGCAATCAATAGATCATTCATACAATAACTAAATAATTTCTTAAATCGAATAGTATTATTAGGCTTCATAACAGCTTTTATTAATGTATATGATACTTCATACGCAACGATTGCTATCACATAATAAGCAACTAAATCTAAAAGAATTTGAGGAATAATCGTTAATATAATACCTAATATCCCTTTCCATTCGTATGTTAAGACTAATAGTGTACTGGATAATCCTATTTGGACTCCTTTGGTAAACATGAAGAAAGAAATAAATGGGATTCCTAGTAATGAAAATCCCATTAAAAATATAGCTATTATGGTAATCATGTTCATTGTAAATTGTATTTTAAAGTATTCTTGTTTATCACTCATTGGTTCAAATAAATAGGATATATATTCATTCATTTCACTGGTTTCTAATTGTTCAACTAATACCATTCCTGTGATAAAACCACCTAGCAATAATATTGAGAAAAAAATATATGCATTTTTATGGTGTATAAGATGCATTTTTACTTTCTTAAGCATGATTTCATCCATTTTTAATTGAGCGCTGAGACATCTTTAATTTGTGTTCTAGGCGTAATTTATCGCTGATCATTGCAATAAACTCCGAATTCGTAGGTTTAGCTTTCGTTGCACTAATTGTATAACTAAAAATTTCATCTATCGCATCCACATTTCCACGATTCCACGCCACCTCAATCGCATGTCGAATTGCCCTTTCCACTCTAGACGCTGTTGTCATATATCGTTTCGCAATCTCAGGATATAACACTTTCGTAATTTGTCCTAAATAATCCGCATCTAAAAACGTTTCTAATATTGCTGTACGTAAATATAAATACCCTTTTATATGTGCGGGAATACCAATTTCATGTAAGATAGCTGTAATTTCTCTTTCTAATTGTATACGATACAAACGTTCTTTTTCATCATTAGTTAAGTTAATTGTTACATTACTATCAAGTTTATTTTTATTCGGTATTTGAAATAAAGTATTCACTTTACTTAATAAAATAGACTCATCAAACGGCTTTAACAATATATAATCAATATTAAAAGCAGATAATTGTTGAAACATATTCTCTTGAATAATTGGAGTCGTACATATAATTTTCGAAATCGAAATGTTGTTATTTGTAATATACTTCAATACTTCTATACCATCTTTAATCGGAATAAATAAATCAAGCACTAAAACGTCAATCTTGTAATACTTAATTTTCTCAATCGCTTTATCTCCATCTTCTGCAAACAAAATATCATATGTATTTTGTAACTCATTCCCCTTTTTTAGTTGTTGATGGTATTCAAGAGTATCATCCACAAACAACATAATTTTCGCTTCATAATCATATCTCCTTTATATAGGTAAGTATAAAGAAGCTAATTTAAAAAGTATCATGAATTTTGTCGAATGTATTTATTAATTAAAAAAGAATCAAATGTATTTTACTCATTCGATTCTCTAGTTTTAATAATCATTTTCATTTTATCTACTAATTCATTATGTAAATCTAATAGATTGTATATTCCATCTTCTGATAAAACTCCCCTTTTAAGATCATTAGGAAGTATACCATTTTCATCCGCAATAAAATCTTTCTTCCATTCATCACTTTCATAATATTGGACTAATTCCATTAATTTAGGTAACATTTGTTCATATTCATCCAATAATGTTTCAAAATTATGTAATAATTTGGTTGCTTGGTCTAATATTTCTTCCATATATTGAATTCTTTCAATTTGATTCATAATTTTATCTCCTAGAAAATAATATGTGCAAATAAAGCAATTACAGGTAAAGTAACAATCGTTCTTTCAAGGAAAATAATAAATAAATTCACTAAAGAAACAGGTATTTTACTCCCCATAATAATACTACCAATTTCAGACATATAAATTAATTGTGTAACACTAGTTGCAGCAATTACAAAACGAGTAATATCACTTTCAATTGTACTAGCAATTACACTCGGTAAAAACATATCCGCAAAACCAACAATTACTGTCTGAGAAGCTAATGCAGCTTCGGGAATTTGCAATAGTTCATATAATGGAATAAATGGTAGACCTAAAATTGTAAATATCGGTGTATATTCCGCAATAATTAAAGCAATTGTTCCCATTGCTAAAATTACTGGTAAAGTACCTAACCACATATCTAAAACATTATAGATACCTTCTTTAATAAATTGCATTACACTTGGACTATGGTCTGCTTTATCAAGAGCCATTTGTAAACCATATTCTACAGAAGTCATGTCTGATGGAATATCTTCAGAATGTGGAATGTCTTTAGCATATGTATCTGGCACTTTAGATAATGGTGGAAGTTTAGGAACAATAATTGCGGCTACAATACCAGATAGTGAAACAATTAAATAAAATGGGAAAAAATACTGCTCTAAATGAACTTCTGTTAATACCACCAAACAAAATGTAATGCTTACAAAAGAGAATGTAGTTGCAATAACAGTTGCTTCACGCTTAGAATAGAATCCTTCCTCATATTGCTTACTGGTTAACAATACTCCAATAGAGCCATCACCCAACCAACTAGCAACACAGTCTAATGCCCCTCTTCCTGGTAAATTAAAGATTGGTCGCATTACTTTAATTAATAATGCACCAAAAAAATCTAATAAACCAAAATCCAATAATAAAGCCAACAAAAATCCAGCTAATAAAAATACACAAACTAAAATTGGTAATAAATCATGTAATACTACAAAACCAGTAATATCAGATACAATGATTGCTGGACCAATATGAAAATACAACATATTAACAAAAATCATACCAACGATTCGTACATAAAACCAAAAACCACGTATTTCAAATAATGTCTGTAAACGAGGATTCATAGTAATCCAAGTAATAGGATAAAAACGATGAATACATGTAACAGTGCCACTTATTGTAATAAGAAACCAAATAATCGTAGTTATACTATTACTCAATACATCAAGTAACGTATTCGCTAGTACTGCAATAGGAATAGTAAGCTGTCCTTGATATTGTAATGGTGTAACGAATAATAAGCATCCAATAATTGAAGGAATAAGAAATTTATAAAAACGTTTTTCTTTAAATAAATCCATACATCCTCCCTATTTATTCTTTAATAAATTAACTATGTATGAAATAATAACAATACTATTTGTTATCGTACCAACGATATTTAAAATAAAAATATTAAACAAAGTATACATAATTACAGTAATTAAGAACGAAATTTTAATTAAACGTTCATTATCTTTAATATAAAACACCGCAAGAGAATACTCTAAATTTGCTAAAATAGGCAACCAACCAATAAGTCCACGATTATTAAAAACAACACCTAATACAATTCCAGCAATAATTAATAACCAATCAATTGCTTTTGAACGATCTTCTTTTAAAGCAAAATAATTACGAATAATACTAATAAAATTTTGAACAGAAGCACTATAACCTTTTAGGAAAATAGAACTTAAACCATATATAAACTGACTAATGCTTTGCGTAAACAATAAATCTTTCTTATTTTCTCTAGTAGAACTATACGAATCACATAACATAGCCAATAGACTACAAAGATTTCCAAGAATATAAGCCATATGTATTCCTCCTTTGCATAACCAATGGTATTGTACCATAAAAAAAGATAGCACTGTCTATTTTCCTTATACATTAATCATTTTCGTATGAAGCATAAAAAAAGATAGGAAACCCTATCTTTGATTCTTCTTACGATAATAATGATAAGCACAATATGCAAATAACACTATATAAATAGCTAATACTCCACCAAACATCATACCTAAAAAGTATCGACCATTACTTAAATTAATAAAAAATTGTGGTAATAAACAAGCACTAAAAATGACTAAAACTGGTAATAAACGCCCTTTATATACTCTTTCTAACATTTCTAATCTAGATGTTTCATCAGAGAAAATTCTTTCATCATCTACCATATCACTAACAGGTTTTCTGAAATAACTGAATTGTGCATATTCTTGAATATATTCCCAACCACAATCAACAAACATTTGAATATATTCTTCTTTATTATTTGTGTCTTGATTATAGTCTAGTTGATAAATTACATCTTCTGGTTCACATTCTTGGAAATGATACATTCCAATACCTGTTACTTTAACAAATTCCCATCCATGTTGATGCTGACTACGTAAGTATTCTTCTTCCTTTTCATGATTGAAGATACTAAAGTATTTAAATTCTTTTTTCATATTAGATAACCTCCCTAGATGTTGTATATAACCTTTGAATACGTTTCAATTCTAATTGTAATACCTCATTACCTAAAGCTGTAATTTCATATATTTTACGTTTTTCAACTTCATTAACAAATCGTATCAGTCCATCTTTTTCCATTTTCGATAAACTTCCATACATTGTACCAGGTGCTAAATGAATCTCTCCATTTGTTAGTTTTTCAACCAATTGTACAATACCATAACCATGATTCGGTTTTTGTAGACAAAATAAGATATAAAATCCCGTTTCTGTCATTGGTACATAAACTTTTCTAGTATGTGCATCCATAATTGACCTCCTATATATTAGTACGATGTATCGCACTTCGATATAACTGTATATACTATATCGCACTACGATATAATTGTCAATAACATTATACTCGATTATGATATTTATAAAGAAATGGCACAAAATAATGAAATTATTGTGAGTTTAGAATATAAAAACAATTATTCTGTTGTCATAGGTTTACCATATAAAATAGGATTGTTTAAGAAAATTGCGTTTGGAGATATTTTCGCTTTAGAAGGAAAGCATGATATTTTTTAGATAAAAACCTCTTAGAATTCAATCTAAGAGGTCTTCTTTATGGTTTTCTAGCTACAATCATGTATCGATGAGTTGTACCTTCTATATAATTGTGTTTTACAATTTCTTCATGCATCTTTAATAATCGTTCGAAACAATTATTAACTGAAAAATTAGGAAATTCCCATTCAATAATACGAGCGAACCAAACAAAAGCTCCAACATCATAAAAACGAATGGGTTTAAATGCTTCGTTTTGCTCAAGAATATCAAAGCCACATTTTCTAAAGAGATCAACTTGTTCATTTAAATTCATATGTGGAAAGGGTTTTGGTATATTTGGTAATACCATTTCAACTAATTCACGATCATTATCTTCACCTACTTGTTGAGTAATAAATAGTCCACCTTTTTTCAATAAACGATAGATTTCTTTCGCATTAAAATCACCATGTCTATTTAAAATTATATCAAACGATTCATTTGGAAAAGGAATATTCGAAGCATCTGAACATTCTTTAAAGTCAATTCCTAATGGTAATAAAATATCTTTGCATAATGCAACATTTGGTGAAAATCCTTCTGTAGCAGCTGTGTGTTCATGTGAGTGATTTAAAGATAACAAAAATTCTCCTCCACCAGTATCGTAGTCAAGTATTTTCATATCGTACTTAAGGTATTTGAGAATAATCGTTTTATAGTCCCACGGTAAATCATTTCCCTCTTCATAGCGATTATTTATATGCGAAAAGTCCCACCCATGGATATGTGCTATTTTTTCTTCTTTTAACCAAATTTCTCTTAATGTATTAGGATTCATCATATTGCCTCTATTTTAAATACATTTCTTGTAATAGTTTATCCAAAAATTGTTCTAAAAATATATGTCTTTCAATAGCTATTCTTTTTCCTTCGTCAGTATTCATCATATCTTTTAACAACAATAATTTATCATAGAAATGCTGGATAGTATCTGTAAGTTTTCTTTTCCGTTCGCCACCAAATGCAAAGGTTCTTGCAATACCAATTGCTCCTATCGCGTCCAAACGATCTGCATCTTGCACAATTTTTGCTTCCAAAGTTGTAGGAGTCAATCCTTTATTCTTACTGTAAGAAACACTGTTAATTACATTACAAATAGAATCAATCATTTCATTATCCATGTTATGCAGATTTAGAAAATAACGTGCATTTTCATTATTTACAGTATTAAATAGTTTGTAATCATCTACATCATGTAAAAGTGCAGCTAGCGAAACTATAAATAGATTACATGTTGGTTCGGTACTCGCAATTTGTAATGCATTATAATAAACACGCATAGAATGCTCTACATCATGTCCACCAAAATCATTACTAAAAATATCTTTGATGTATTCAATGGCAGATTGAATAATTGTATTCATAATTATTTCCTCCTATAACAAATGACAGGAAGACCCTGTCATTGTATTAATCATTTTTACGTTTCTTTGTCATTTTGTATAATTCTTCTGTCGCTAAACGAGCCTTAGTAACAGATTCATTTCCTTTAGGGAAACAAAAATAAGAATATTCATTGTTACCAATACCAATAACATCACCAATTTCATACCAATAATAATCAGAATATAAAGTATGAGAATAAGATGGACCTTGTTTATAATCTAATTTTCCATCAGCACTTACTAAATGGAATCCATTAAGATCATGTCTTAAATGACCAGAACCAATATCACAGATACCATCTAAGTTAACTTGGATAGATATATCTACATCTGCATCCAATAAATAAGTACCCTCTTCAAGTTCTTTACGAACACATTCACGTTCCCACTTATACCAATCAGGAATATGAGGATAATAAGTTTCACCTTCATTTGCTTGTAATTGGCCATATTCATCCATAGTCCATTGTTTATTACATGCATGACATGTCAAATGAATACCTTTTCCTTCCATTTGGTTTTCAGTACCACAATGAGGACATTTATAAAGAATTCTATGCAATCCATCGGCTCTAAAAGGAACATCAATAGAAATTTTATTATCTCTTTGCCATGCAAAGTTATCAAAAGAGAAAGCTTCTGCTAATAAAGCATTCAATTCCGCAACTGATTTTGATTTCACTTCTTCAGCAGTCGCAATACATTTTACATGTGCACTAACTTCAACATCACGAATTTGCAACATATTGTATAAAGGATCGCGATGAAAAGCACCTTTTGTAATAACCGTAACAACAGGAACACCAAGACGTTTCATTAATAATCCAAGTCTAGAAGGCATAGTTGTTGCACAACCATCAAATGAATAACCAGCCTCAGGATACATCAATACACTACTCTTATTTTCCTTTAACATGTAATTAATATCATTAATTAAATTCATATCAGGAACAAATTTATGTGTTGGAGTACAACCTAATAAGCGCATAAGTTTACCTAAAATACCACTCATTGCGTCAACGGAACATACAATACCTAATTTCTTAGGATAGAAAATACCATATGCTAATTTCATATCTGTAAAACTACAATGATTCATTAAAATCAAGCAAGGTTGATCTTTTACTAAATCATAACGTTCTGTTGTATATTTAAATTTCGTTTTCCATAAAGTAGGTGCTACACCAATGCGAACAATTGTAGCTAACCATTGTTGCGGTTTCATTGGTTTTTTATGTTGTAATTTAGGTAGTTTTAAAACCTCTTCATATGACATTTTCTTTGTATTAATTTTCATAATATTCTTCCTTCGATTATTCTTTACTTATGTAAAGTATATCATGAAATCATAAAAAAGACAGTAGATAAAACTACTGTCATATAATTAAGATATAGATATAAAATTAATATAACAATATTTAATTATTATTCAACCATGCTAATAATTTTTCAAAATCATCTATTTCAGATATTTTCGCATCAGTTAACGAATTACGTAAACCCGTTAAAATAGCATGTAACTCAGTATTTACTGTAATGGAATTATTATTTCCCCTTGCATTTAAAATTTCTTTTGCTTTTTCAAAATCTTTTTGAGTACCACGTCCATCAAAGTACATCATTCCTAATAAATAAGTAGCTTTAAAATACCAATGACGATTTGGAATATTTGTTAAATTAGCAACAAATTCTTGATGCAATTCTTTCCAAACAGTACTTAACATTTCAAAAGCACGCACTTGATCAATTACATTTTCATTTGCTTCATACATCGGTTTTTTATCAAAGCGCTCATCATTCCATATTTTACCCATAGCATAATATTCAGCTAACATTACTTGAACCCCAGGATGAGTACATTTTAATTCATACGCACGTTTTAATCCATCGATAAACTTAGTACTGCTTGGTTGATAAGGAGAAACCACCCATTTACAATATTGACTCTTATTTGAACCTAAATAATCACCTACAAAATCTTTAGCATAACATAATGCTTCAGCATATACACAATCAGGATCATTTAAATTAGAACCAGTATGCAATTGTTTTCCTAATTTATAAACATCATAGTCTTCAGGAGGTA
Source organism: Erysipelotrichaceae bacterium (assembly GCA_017473265.1). Taxonomy (GTDB): domain Bacteria; phylum Bacillota_I; class Bacilli_A; order Erysipelotrichales; family Erysipelotrichaceae; genus RGIG4607. The sequence goes on from JAFULQ010000010.1 coordinate 67,178, forward strand.
AATTTTGAAACCAATTATTATTAAAACGCCAGAATTTAAGTGCCGCCGCTTTCGAGCAACCAGCATAAAAGGCTTTATCATAGTAATCTAGCGCAATTGTAGGAATTCTTTTACTATTCTCTGCAACCAATATCATTGATTCAACATCACCTGAATTCGCTGCCTTTTGTAAATGTTTATCTACTTTCTCTTTCCATTTATTAATATTATTTTCATTTTGATCATAAGCAAATGTTTCTAAATCCTTATAATTAGGATCATTTGTTAAATCATTTGTTTTAATAATTTTATGGGCATTAGTATATACTTTATACCCTTCTTCATAGATTTCATTTGCACAATCTGCTAAAAATAATTCAGCTATAGCTTCTTCACGATTATTACCTTCATGCATATGATGAACACTAGCACACTTTTTCATTGTTTTATATGCCATCATACGATCACGATTTGTACCAATTCCATATCGATAACATTCAGCTAACAATTCTGCAGCTTTAACATTTTCAATATAAACATAAAAAGTAGAACTATTACAAAGTTCAAAACATTTTTTATAATCCCCTTGATCCTTATATAACTTCGCTAAATAATAAACAGCCTCAGGTGAATAGTTTTTAGCCTCAGTTAGTTTAGATATTGCCTGATCATTTAAGCCTTGAGAAATGAATTCAAGTCCTTCATGAATCAATTGTTGAGCTAGAGCCTTTTTTCTTTCTTCTTCTTGGCGTTTCAATTCTTTCTTTTCTTCATGTTTTGCTTTAAGTGAATCAAATAATCCCATAAATATTCCTCCCAAATTATTACGTATTATTTAAATTTAAAATAGAACAAAAACTACTAAATAAAACATTATAAACTTTCATAACAAGTAAATATACTATTGTAAATCTTCTTTTAATTTTAAAATATTCTTTTCTATTTCAAAGATTATCTTCTTAAATTCTTCATCAGACTTCCCTGTTGGATCATCTAATTGCCAATTATCATCAAATTCTTTACCAATATATGGACATGTAACATTACAACCCATGGATATTACAATATCACAATCTGGAATTTCTGAAATTAATTTAGAATATTGTGTCTTTTCCATATCGATATTATAAATTTCTTTGATAATTCGTACTGCATCTTGATTGATTTGCGGTTTGGTTTCTGTACCAGCTGAATAGGATTCAAAAACATCTTTAGCTAAATGTTTACCTAATGCTTCCGCAATTTGACTACGACAAGAATTGTGTACGCAAATAAATGCTACTTTTTTCTTTCTTTTATAGAATGGGCATCTATCTTTAATACATTGTGTGTTTTTATCACTATACATACATTTAATAGTATCCATTTCTAATTTTACATTATAATTTTCATTAATGAAATCAACAGCTTGTTGAAAACTTAAAAACGCATCTCTTTTACAACATCTTGGGCCACCAATTTGAGATAGAGTATTTAATGCTTTAGAAGTAAATTCCATATGTTTGCCCCAAGAAGCATCATTACTTAATGGTCCTGTGCCATCAATAATAGATAATGCTGCACCCATAGAACTTGCTGCACCACATACTCCCCACATACCACAAGTAGCACCTGGCATTTGTAAGCCACGTTTCATAATCTCTTGTAAACAACTTTGTAAATCAATATTTTCACCTGCATTATAATAAGCAGTTAATAAGGCTGCACCATCTAATATATGGTGTTCAGGACCATGTATTCTAACATATTCATTTCTAGCAATATGATTGAATATTTCGATAGGATTTCTACTAGATTCATGCAAACAAGCTTCAATAATTTTACTTACTCTTTCCTCCATAAGAAGTCCTCTTTCTATTTGTTGATATATTTAAATATATACTTATGCTAAATTTGTATCAATTTCATTAAATAATTGACCAATTTTCTTTCGAGATAATTCTATTTCCGTACGATTTTGACGAGCCAACACTTGTTCAAATTCTGTTAATGCACGATCAATTTCATATCGATATTCAGGCATTTCTTGATAAAGACGTTCCCCTTGTAATAAAAGTAATTGATTTACTTCTTCATCACGAGGATTTTGTTTTAAATATTGTAGTTTTTCTAATTGAATAGTTGCTTCTTCATCACTCATTTGATTTTTTTCATTTTGAATAATAACCTTACGACGAATTCCTGTAGAATGTACATAAACTTCAACTTCTAACAAAGCATTGACATCATATGTATATGTAATATCTATTGCTTCTTTTCCTTTAGGGCCAGCAGGTACTGGAACCGAAATTTCACCCAACAATAAGTTGAAGTAAGCCTTTCTACTTTCACCCTGTAAGACTTTGATATTAACTTGTGTTTGGTTATCGTGAGCAGTATATACTGTTTGAGTTCGACTAACAGGAATTACTGTATTACGTTCAATAATTGGCAAATAATGACCGGTTTCATCAAACATACCATTATGCATAACAATTTCAGTACCTAATGTATATGGACAAACATCGGTTAATATAACTTCTTGAATCTCTTTATCTCGTGCTTTCATTCCACATTGTAAAGCAACACCTAAAGCAACTGCTTTATCTGGATCAATATCACAACTATATTTGTTCCCAAACAAACGAGAAACAAAGCGACGGATAATTGGCAATTTTGTTGCGCCTCCAACTAAAATGACTTGATCAATATCATTTAGTGTTACACCTGCATCTTTTAAACTTCTTTCAATTGGACGACGTAATTTATCCAAAAGTGAAGAACAAGCATTTTCATAATCATCCAATGTAATATGCATTTCATATTTTTTCTCTTCAATTGTATAACTCATCGTTATTTCATCCATGGTTGAAAATGCACATTTACATGTTTCAGCTACCTTATAAATTTCATTTAATGTAATAATATCCAATAAATCACTGGAAATATGATTATGATTTAAAAACATTTTACATAAAACTTCAGTAAAATCTTCTCCACCAACATAATTATCACCAGCAATTGCATGTACTTCCATAATCGAACCATACAACTCTAAAATAGAAACATCAAATGTTCCACCACCTAAATCAAATACCAAATAACGTGAATCATCCTTTTTATCCATACCAAAAGCAATCGCAGCTGCTGTAGGCTCATTGATAATACGATGTACTTTTAATCCAGCTAATTCCCCTGCTTTTTTAGTAGCTTTTCTTTGCAAATCATTAAAATAAGCAGGAACACTAATAATAGCTTCAGTTACTTTTTCTTTAAGATATACTTCCGCATCTTCCTTTAAACTTCTAAGTAATAAACTAGATAATTCTACTGCATTGAATTGTCTATTGCCTAAAACATATTCTTTATTAGTGCCCATACTACGTTTAAATACACGAGCAGTTTCTAAAGGATAAAGCATACCACGCTCTTTTGCAATTTCGCCCACATATACTTTTCCATCAGCATCTACACTAATAACAGATGGAGTTAATTCTTTTCCAAGTCGATTAGGAATAATCTCGGCTTTTCCATTACGAAAACATGAAACTAAACTATTCGTAGTTCCTAAATCAATACCAATAAGCATGATTAATAACCTCTTCTAAATAAACGACGAATGCCAGAAATAAAATCTAAGTCATCTGACCAACGTTTAATACTATCTTGATAAAGTTCCATAGCCTTATCATAATTGCCGCATATTTCTTCTATATTGGCCTTAAAGATATCCGCATCTTTACAATAACAATAGTTACAACCATCACATAACGGAAGGTTATATACTACATCAAGTTCTGCTTTTGCTTCATCAATTCGACCTAAAATAGCCAACGCCAATGCTCTTCGGCTACGATATAAAGCAAGATTTCTTGTTGAATTAGAAATTATTTCATCTAATTCTATAAGTGCTTCTTGTGCGTACTTACGAGCATCATCATAATTTCCATTCCACCATTGCACTTGAGCCATATTCATAAATTGATGAGAAATATCATTACTATTCTTTGATTTTTTCTTAAGAATCCTCATTTGTACTTTTTCATCACCATCTAATTCAGCTAATAATAAAGATAAACGTTCTGCATCAAATTTATTTAGCTTATTTTTTAACTCAAATAAAGAACTACGCGCTTCATCAATTCTTCCAGTAAACAACTTATAATCAATGTAAGAAGCTTTTAAACACTTATCCTTAGGTTTTGCTTCTTTCCACGTATCTAAAATTTGATTAGCTTCATCCCACATACCAAACTGACAATAAACATCAAATTTCTCTTTAAATACATCATCATTACCATATTTTTCAGTCAATTCATCAATAACAGCAATTGCTTCTAATGGACGATTTAATCGACGTAAAATCATTGCTTTATGATAATAATATTTAGATTGATTACCCTTCCATTCATTCGCAATACGAATGACTTGATTAATCTGTTCTAAAGACTCTTCATATCGTTTCATTTTGTCATATAAATATGACATACCGTTATAACCATCAATATCCTCTGGATCCATTTCTTGTAACTGTAAGAAATAGTTTTCACCTTTTTCAAATAAATCTAAAATACGACAACATGTTCCAGCATAGAATAAGTAAACCGGTTTAGCTTCATGCTTAATTAATAACTCATAATAATATAAAGCTTTATCAGCATCATGATTTAAATCTTGATAATATAATTCAGCCAATTCTTGTTCAACATTCATAGAACGACGTTCAACTTGTTCTAATTGATGATAAATATCTAATGCTTCTTTCCTACTACCACCACGTTTTAACAACCAAGCTTTATAATCAAGACTTGCATAATAATTTTCATCATAAGAAAGACTCTTATTCGCAAATTCTAACATTAACTTACGATCTTCTTCTTTATTCGCATCTAAATGTTGTGCTTCTAAGCATAATAATCGATAATACAAACATGCACAGTCATTAAACACTTCACCCGTTTCAACACGTTGAGCAATTTTACGATACAAATCTAATGCTTCTTCTAATTTATTTTCACCAAAATTCAATAATTCAGCTTCACACCAAACTACATTGATTTCATCAGCAACACCATTTTGACGAAGGAAATCTAACATATAACGAACACCTTCATAGGCATTATTACGTAATAAAATACGCATTTTTAAAATATATACACCTAAATCTCCACCTTCTAATTCTAATGCACGATTAACAGCTTCAAAAGCTTCACGATCTTTACCAACATCAAAATACGTTTGCGCAAGCAAATAGAATCCATGATATGAATTTGGTAAGATGCGTATTAGCTTTTCATAAACATCAATAGCTCGATACATATTACCAACAAAGCACAAAATACGTCCCATATTTGTAAGAATCTCAGGATTCTCAGGAGAAATTTCTAGTGCTTGTTCATATTTCAAAAGTGCTTCTTCTTTATTGTTTAATTTAATTAGACAACTACCCTGCATTTGTAATTTATCTGATAATGAATTTATACGATCATTTACTTCTTTTGATCCATCACTGACCATATTTTGAATCCAATCAACAGTTTCTTGTAAATGATTTAAAGCATTACTATAATCTTCTAATGAATAATAAATTTTAGCTAACAAATTATGATATTCATAAGCATCTTCATAAGTAGCCTGAATAGATATAGCCATATTCAAAGCATCATTTGCACGTTCATTTTGTAAATAACACCATGCTAAATTGATACGTAATTTATCATTTGAAGGATTGTTCTCAACATCTTTTTCTAATTTTAAAATTAGATTATTATTGTAATCTTGAATCAATTGGTGTAATTGATAAATTCGTCTTTGATCACCACCAGCTAAATCCATTAATCCAAAAATTAATGTTTTAGCTTCTTCATATTTACCTTGTTTAGCAAGACAATTTGCCAATAATTCTTTAGCATATGCAAAATCAGAACGCAATAAAAGAACATGACGACAACACGCTTCGCATGTTATTAAATCATTCATATTAAAACATTGTTGTGCCCATTCTAATTGAATTTTAGCATTCTCAGGATACTTTTTAGCTAACATTTTATAGCCTTCAATACCTTTTTCAATCTCACCATTTTGAACCAACAATAAATTATTTAACACTTCACCATATGGATGACTTTCTGATAAATGATTCATTTGATTAAGAATACTACCCATATCCTCTAAAGAACTTTGATTCGCTTTATAATATAATTTGCGATATGCATCACAATCTTTGCCATTTAATCCTGGAGTAAATAACTCTGAAGGAAGATTTTCTGCATAACAAATACCATTAATAACCGCAAAATCAATAAAATCCTTTGGATATGTTTCATACAACTCTTCTTTACGTTCTAACCAATGAAATACATGATCTAATGTTTGCCATACAGATTGAGGAATAAAATAATCCTCCATTAAAAAACGTAACAAAATTTCTTCTATTAAAGGACGAGTATCCAAGGCTACACAAACATCCTCATTCAATAATGTAATCCAATTTTCTGCATTAATACGACAAGGAAAATTATTATATAAATCAGATAATTGTTGTTTCCAAATATCTACTGTACTGTGATTGATAACTTCATCTGTTTTATCAGCAAGCTTTAACGCTTCTTCATAAGCAGAACGTAATTGCTTAAACTTTTCTGGATCATCCTCCGGATTTGAATGCAATAATTGTGCTCGATAAGCAGATGTAATTTCTTTTTTATCCTTTGTAGGTTGAATTCCTAATAATGACCAAATCATACAAATATCATCTCCCGTAACAATTTAAATAGTATTTATTATGTATAATTATATCACTAATTAATCTTTAAAAAGTCAGAAATTAATTCACAACTATTATCTTTATAATATATTATTTAACAATCTATATAACACATCTATCTAATTTTAAAGAAAAAACCATGTATAAAAATACATGGTAACTATACCTGATTAATTCATTACTCTCGAAATTTCTTCAGCTGTTAAAAATATCTGTTCCATATTGCTAATTGACGGTTTACCATCACCTTCTTGTTCTCCATACATACCAAAATACGCATGACAACCACCATCAATTATAACTTCAATAAAGTCATTAGGTAGATTGGATTTATTCTCAGCATATTTAGCACGATTCATTATAAGATCTTCACTACCATATACCGAAAGAACATCAAGTTCTGTTTTTGATAAATCAGCTGTAGAATATGCTCCAAGCAAAATTAATCCTTCAAAATCATCAATATGATTTATAAGATAAGAAGCTGCCATAGAACCACCAAGAGAGTGACCACCTATGTACCACTCATCAATTTCAAGATACATTTGTTGAAATCCATCCGCAGCATTTACATCCAATACCGCAAGATTAAATGGCATCTCAACCAAAATACACAAAATACCTTGCTTAGCACAGGCAGTCATTAACGGTTGATATGCTGTATATTCAACTTTACCACCAGGATAGAAAATAAAACCTTTTGTTGTTGCATTTACAGGATTAAATACCATAGTGTCATCATCCAAAAGTTGTATTGAAACATCATTTGCTGATACTACTGTCTGAATAGCATCCATATCCGCTCTATAATAATCACTAACATAGATCGTACAGAAACTTATAATTAATGCCAATACAAGTAGGAATGATGCTCCAATAACATAGAATTTATGATTTCGTTTATTCTTTAAAAAGTTCATAGCATAATACCTCGTCTTGAATGTAAATCCAAGTAGTGTTGATTATAGCACACCATAATATAAAAAGACAGGAGCAGTTGCTCCTGACAAATTGTTTATTCTACCACTTCTAGCATATTCTCTATAAAAATCCCATAGCCTCTAGTTGGATCATTCACAAGGACATGGGTCACAGCGCCCACCAGCTTGCCATCCTGAATGATGGGACTGCCACTCATACCTTGTATAATCCCTCCAGTTAACTCTAACAAACGTTTATCTGTTATCCTAAAGGTTATACCTTTTTCTTTAGAAGGACTGTTAGGATAGATTTCTGTTATTTTTATAGCAAACCTTTCTACTGTAGTTCCATATAAAACGGTATAGATATATGCATTACCAATAGAAACTTCTTTTTTACTAGTAATCTGAATAGATTGTTTATCATTCACATTAATGGAATAATTACCATATACACCATAATTATTACTTTTTGTAATTTTCCCTATTTCACCAGAAGAAATATTTGCATGTTTTTCACCAATAGTATTACTTCTACTTTTACTAAAAGAAACAATATTAGAATAAAATATTAGACCATTTTGATGTACATAATCCGATTGACTTTTATCTACGATATTATGACCTAAAGCCGCAAAGGTACGATTACTCGGATTATAATACGTAACTGTACCTACCCCATTTAATTCATCTTTCAAATACAATCCTGTTTTATGCATTTGATTATTATTTTGATAACTAACTGCTAAATAAATATCCATAACTTTTTGTTTTCTACTGATTGTAATAGGAACTAAAGAGTGTTCATTCTTATAAGATTCTAACTGTTTATAGAAATCTTGAATTGAATGAATTCTCTCATCGTTAACAGCAATAATCATATCATCTTGTTTAATTTCAAAAGCATTCGGTTGTAAAGTCTTTCCTTCATATTCAAAAGGAAATCTACCCGTAACTAAAACACCATCATATTTTAATATTATGGCAACACTATCCCCACCAAGAAATACATACTGATTACTAGAATAAATAGGTATACTACATAAACTTAATAGTAAACATATATAAACAAAACATTTCATTTTTCTCATAGTAACACCTTCCATAACTAGTATGAAACATGTCTATCTAACACATACATTGTCATATTTTGCCACAAAAAAAGTGATCATACGATCACTGATTTCTTTGTAATAATTCTTTCGCTGCTTGAATAGAAGCATCTGTTAATGAACCACTAGCTATTAATGCTAATTGTTGAATACGACTTTCTTCATCCAATAAGCGAATCGAACTTGTTGTAGATTCTTCCGTTTGTTTCTTACTTACAGAATATTGTTGATTTGCACATGCTGCAACTTGTGCTAAATGCGTAACCGCAAACACTTGAGAATTCTTAGAAATCTCTAACATTTTTTGACCAATGCTTGTTGCAACAGCGCCACTAACACCAGAATCAATTTCATCAAAGATAACAAGTTCAACACCTTGTAACGATGTAAAGATTGTCTTTAATCCTAACATTAAACGAGATAATTCCCCACCACTAGCTACTTTATGTAATGGTTGTAAAGGTTCACCTGGATTCATAGAGATTAAGAAACATACATCATCCATACCATGTTTATTAGGATTACATTCATTCATTTGTACTGCAAAATTGGCATATGGCAACATCAAATCACGTAATTGCATTGTTATTTGTTGTTGCAATTCATTTGATTTTTGCACACGTATCGCATGCATCTTATTGGCAAGTTGTAGATATTTTGTAAATGCTACATCTACTTCTTTTTTCTTTTTCTCTAGTACTTCTTCGCGATGTACCATTTGATCCATTTCCTCTTGCATATTCGCAAGATTCTCTAAAATATCTTCAATAGAATGTCCATATTTTCTCTTTAATTTATTAATTTGGAAAATACGTTCATTCCATCTATTCAATTCTCTTTCATCAATATTTAATTGATCTAAATAATCTTGTAATTGTTCTTGCAAGTCACTTAATGTGTAATAACAAGAATCCATATCATCATGAATCTTACTAATTTGTTCTATATCTTGCAAAGAACGTAATTGATGTGTCGCATCATATAACTGCGTTAAAATACCATGATCATGATCAAATAATGAAATAGCTGTTTGTACTTTATTTAAGATTTTCTCTGCATTAGACGCAATTTTAATCTTTTCTTCTAATTCTTTATCTTCATTAACAACCAGATTTGCTTGTTCAATTTCTTGAATTTGAAATTGCAAGAATTCTTGATGTTGCTCAGAATACTTTGTTTCTTGTAAGGTATCATATTCTTTTTGTAATTTAGCATATTCTTTATATTGTGAAGCAAGTTCATTTTTCAATTCTATTTCATTACAGAAAGAATCTAATAACGATAAATGAAACTTTTGATTCAATAGATATTGATGATCATGTTGTGAATGAATATCAACTACAGAACCAATAATATCCTTTAACATACTAGCTGTTACTGTACGATGATTGATACGACAAATGGATTTGCCATTTACATCAAATTCTCTAGTAACAATGCATTCCTCATCTTCAAATCCAGCATCTTCTAATTTAACTCTCATCGTATCAGTAATAGTAAATACACCTTCAATAACTGCTTTATCACTACCAGTACGAATCATATTACTATTTACACGGTCACCACACAACAAACCAATCGCATCCATAGCAATTGACTTACCAGCACCAGTTTCCCCTGTAAACGCACTAAAACCACGTTCAAAATCCAAATGCAAACTATCAATTAAGATAAAATTTTTAATATACAAACTTTGAATCATAGTCTCACCTCTACTTCACTAATGACTTAATATCAAAATCCTTAGATTTACCATCTTTTACTAAATGTACCAAAAACTCTTGATTACCCTCTTTACCTTTAACAGTGCTTAACACTAATTGTTGAGGCATTAAATGATATAACTTTGCTGTATCTAAACACATTTGCACAGCTTTAACTACTTCATTTTTATTGGTAACAATACCATGTTTAGATAAATGTTGTTTACCAACCTCAAATTGCGGTTTAATCAAAATAATTGCTTCTTTATTTACATCTAATACCTTAGAAATACTTTCCATTAATTTTGTACAAGAAATAAACGATACATCCATTACTACTAAATCAATATCTTTATCAAAATCATCACGTTCTAAATAGCGACAATTCACTTCTTCACGACAATCCACACATGGATGATTACGCAACTTATCAACCAATTGATCTTTACCAACATCTAATGCATAAACAAATGTAGCACCATTTTGTAATAAACAATCCGTAAATCCACCAGTAGAAGCACCTATATCTAAACAAACCTTATCTTTAGGATCTACATGAAATTGTTTTAAAGCGCCAGCCAATTTTTCGCCAGAACGAGAAACATAACGAGAAACTTGTAATACTTCAATAGTATCTGTTTCAGATACATCAAAAGCAGGTTTCTTAACCTGTTTTTGATTAACATATACAATACCATCTTTAATTGCTTCCTGCGCTTGATTACGCGTAGAAAACTTCTCTAATGTTACTAAATATTGATCTAATCTCATTACAATTCCTTTTCTATCGTCTCTAATACAGTAGTGATATCAATACCCTCTTGTTTACGCAATTCAGGAATCGAACCATGCTCAACAAAATGATCACCAATACCAAATACTTTAATTGGTTTACAAATTTGATGTTCATTATAGAAAGATAAAATCATTGAACTCAAACCACCAATTTTAACATCCGTTTCATAAATATATAATCTATCATACTCATTAGCCAATTTTAATAAACACTCACTATCTAAAGGCTTAATAAAACGAGCATTTACTACATCAATTGGTAAATTATTATCTTTAATCTTACTATACACACGATCCACATCTTGACCATATGTAATAATTGCACACTTATTATGATTACCCAACACTTCCCATTTACCAATAGGAACTAATTCACCATTTTCAGTACAATCATCAATAATACCTCTAGGATAACGAATCGCAAACGGTTGCATCGTACAACTTGCAGTATATAACAAATCTTTGGCCTCCTTCGCATCCTTTGGTTGAGAAATAATCAAATTAGGAATTCCAGCTAAAAAGGAAATATCATAAATACCTTGATGTGTAGAGCCATCTTCACCAACAATACCCGCACGATCAATACCAATAATAACCGGTAAATTCATACGACAAACATCATGTTGAATTTGGTCAAAACAACGTTGTAAGAAACTTGAATACACTGAAATAAATGGATGATAGCCTTCCTTAGCCAAACCAGCCGCAAAAGTCATTGCATGTTGTTCCGCAATACCACAATCAAACGTACGATTTGGATACAATTTATTAAATTTCTCCAACTTACTACCCTGTAACATTGCAGGCGTAATTGCACAAATCTTATCATTTTCACTAGCTAAATGAATCAATTCATCTGACATAATTTCAGACCAACTCTTCATACCTTCCGGAGTCTTAGCTATAAATTTACCAGTTTTCACATCAAACTTGCCAACACCATGCCATACACCTTTTTTATCATTTTGTGCAGGTTCATAGCCCAATCCTTTTTTCGTAATCACATGTACAACAATAGAACCATGATGTTGTTTCGCCATTTGTAAGGCAGGAATCAAATCATTATAACTATGACCATTAATAGGACCAATATAATCCAAGCCATATTCAGAGAAAATCGTATCTTGAATAATTCCCTTCTTAATAGAATCTCTAACAGAAATCATACCTTTTAATAATAATTTCCCCGTAGGATTACTATTTAAAGCATCCTTAACATCATCTTTTAAGTTCAAATACTTTTCACTAGAACGAAGTCTAGAAAAAGCATGCGTCATACCACCTACATTTTTAGAAATAGACATATCATTATCATTAAAAATGATAATTACTTTATGTTTCATATCACCAATGTTATTCAAAGCTTCCATAGCCATTCCACCAGTTAAAGAACCATCACCAATAACAGCCACAACACTATAGTCATCATTATTTAAATCTCTAGCAGTAGCCATCCCTAATGCGGCTGACAAAGAAGTAGATGAATGCCCAGCTTCCCATGGATCATGTTCACTTTCACGACACTTTTGAAAACCAGATAAACCATTAAACTGACGTAATGAACTAAATTGATTTGCTCTACCAGTTAATAATTTATGAACATAACTTTGATGTCCTACATCAAAAATGAATTTATCTTTAGGTGAATCAAAGACTTTATGCAAAGCAACCGTCAATTCAACTACACCTAAATTACTTGATAAATGTCCACCTGTTTTTGATACAGAACGAATTAAAAATTCACGAATATCATTCGATAAATTCATTAATTCTTTATTTGATAACTTCTTTAAAAATTCAGGATTTTTAATATCCTTAATAAGCATAAATTCACCTTATTTCTCTCTTTTAATAATTATATCAATCATTTCTAATAAAGGTTGTACATTCATAGGTAAAGAATGAACTCTATCTAATACCATATTAAATGTAGTTTCCAATAATTCTTGTGCTTTCTTTAACCCTAAAACAGAAACATAAGTTGTCTTTCCATTTTCAAAATCACTACAAGATTTCCCCATTTCCTCGTTAGATTTTGTTACATCAAAAATATCATCTTGGATTTGAAAAGCTAATCCAAGTAATGTACCCACTTCAAATAATACAGGAACATCTTCCAAACGATTCGCTAAAATAGCAGCAGTTGTCATAGGAACTGCTAATAATTGTCCTGTCTTATTATTATGAATTTGTTTTAATTGTTCAATCGTTACATCTTTAGCATGTTCTAATGTAATATCCAATTCTTGCCCTAGAATCATTCCTTCATCTCCACTAGCTTTTGCTAAAGTAGAAACCAACAATCCCATATGCTTACAATTCGCTTTAGTAATTGTTTCAAATGCTCTAGTCAATAAACCATCACCAGCTAAAATAGCCGTTGCTTCATCAAACATTTTATGACAAGTTAATTTACCACGTCTAAAATCATCATTATCCATACTAGGCAAATCATCATGAATTAATGAATACGTATGAATCATTTCAATTGCAGCCGCAATTGGATATCCTTCTTCCTTAGATATACCATATCCTTCTAATACCGCAAAATGAATATTAGGACGAACACGTTTACCACCAGCTAATAAAGAATATAACTCTGCTTCTTGTACTCTAGATAATTTTTCAGGATACACATAACGTAAATACTCTTCAAAATGCATAACTACTCTCCCTTTTGATGTTTTTGTAATACATCTTGTAATTTTTGATCAAATGCTTTCAATTGTGAATCACAATGAGCAACTAATTCCAAACCTTCTTCAAAAATTTGAATAGACTCTTCTAGTGTCGCATCACCTTTTTCCAAAAGATGAACAATCACATCCAAACGCTTCATAGCTTCTTCAAAAGTATGTTCCTTTTTCATAGTGACTCCTTCCTTGTTACAACCGATTGAATATATCCATCTTGCAATCTTGTTGTAATACAATCATCAATATTCACTTCATTAATTGAAGTAATTTCTGATTCTTTTAATACAATCGCATATCCACGCTTTAAAACTTGTAATGGACTATATGCATCCAACAAATGAATATAGTTTTGTATCTCTTTACTATAATTTTCTTTACATTTATTAATATTTGATACTAATTTATCATTTTGAATATCTAACAAATGCTTATGTTGTAATGTAACAACCTGCATTTGTTGAATTAACTGTTGTTTATATTTTTGAATTACTTGATTATATTGTTGCATATCAGATGCATATTGTTGTAATTTTTGACTATAAAAGTCAAGTTGTAAAGTTGGAACTTGTAACAATTGTAAACGTAATAAACGTTTTTTATAGTTATCAATCTCAACAATTACTTTTTGATAATCTGGACTCACCATTTCAGCAGCACCAGTAGGCGTCGGTGCTCTACGATCTGCCACAAAATCAACAATCGTTGTATCAATTTCATGACCAACTCCAGTCACAATCGGAGTTTTACAATCATAAACACTTCTAGCTACTATCTCTTCATTAAAGGCCCATAAATCTTCAATAGAACCTCCACCTCTTGCTAAAAGTAATACATCACAAAAACTACTATCCGCATCTTCAATCGCTTTTACAATCTCATATTTTGCTTGTTCACCTTGTACTAAACAAGGAAATACCAAAACTTCCGCAATCGGCCATCTTCTTGCTAAAGTCGTTTTAATATCTTGTAAAGCTGCAGTATTGGCTCCAGTAATAACACCTATTTTCATAGGATATGTAGGTAATGGTTTCTTATGTTCTTCCAAAAACAAACCTTCATTTGCTAATTTCTTCTTTAATTGTTCAAATTGATAATATAAATCACCAATACCATCTTCAGTAATCTTATTTACATAAATTTGATATTGACCACTTGTTTCAAATACAGAAAGACTACCTTTAATTAATACTTTCATTCCATTTGTAGGAATTAAAAGATTATTTCTTGCATAAGACGCAAACATGACACAAGAAATCCGCGAACGCTCATCCTTCAATGTAAAGTACCAATGTCCGCTACTGTGTCGATTAAAATTAGATATTTCTCCCTGAATGATAATCCCCTGCAAAAAAGCATCTGCATCAATCTTTTGCTTCATGTAAGCATTTAATGCAGATACTGACCACACGGGTTTACTCATAGTTGTCTAAAACCCCATTAATTAATTTATAAGCTGCATCATCACAGAATTTCTTAGTTAATTCAATAGCTTCATTCACGATGATAGCACGATCCAAATCCCCAGTTTCAAGTTCGCTAGCAGCTAATAATAAAATTGCTTGTTCAACATAGCCTAAACGATCAAAAGTCCATTCATGTAAATGGTTATTAATCTTAGCACTATATTCTTCAACATTATTTAAAGCATCTACTGTTACAGAAACAATAAATGCAATTGAATCTTTATCATTTAAGTCTATATTATCTTCAAAAATTGTATCAATATCTGTACCTAATAATAAGTATTGATAGATACAAGTCATAATAGTTTCTCTTTGTTTACGACGTTTCATATACTTAACCTCCGCTTTAGATATTTTATCATGTATTCATAAATCATGAAATATCTATTTTATATAATCCAAAAGAAAAGTACCGAAAATTCGGTACTAGAATACAAATCCAACAACATTAATTTTAATGTTATCACATTTAATATCCGTCATTTGTTGTAATACTTGTTGTACTTTATTTTGGATAGCCTCACATGTAGAATTAATATTTAAACCATATTGTAATTTCATATCAATACATACAGTTAAATGATTATCAACAACCTTGCAGAATACAGGACGACGGAATGTTGTTTTTGGTGCTAAATAACAACCATTTTCTTCCTCTACTGCATAACCAGCGATTGCTTCTAATACATGTTTTGATAAGGCAATAATTCCATTGTCTTTTTTATTTTCAGGAATGATAATATATTCGATTGCCATTTTGATCACTCTCCTTGTTAGTACTATACCATAATTTCAAAGATTAGGAAAGTAAATATTACTTTGAAAATGAGACTTCAGGTATATATTGATAATTCGATTGCGATAAAACCGTTTTAATAATTTTAGATGCATCACTTGTGTCAAACGAATCACTTTGTACATGAATCTTCATCACATCTTGTTCAATTTCTAAGTAACAATGTTCATACCCTAATGTATGCAACATATCTGTATAGATTTTTTCATCGTTCATGACTTGATTTAGTTTAGAGATTTGTTCCATGGCGATGGCTTTTTCTTGACTAGTACTGGTACTACTTGCCATAGTTGCTGTATAACTTTCTAATAACGATTGTTGTTTATTATTTAATTCTATTTTCATTTGTTCAAAGGTATTTGGTGTACTTACAACTGGGGTTTCATCACCTTGTTGAATAGGCATAGTAATATAATAAACTGCTAACATTAAAACTAAAGAAAACATCGTTAAAAAGGCAATAGCTTGACGATTCATATTCATTCCTCCACTACTACACTTTATGTACTAAACACAAAAAAAGACCTAGTTGGTCTTTAATTTGTTTCGAATAGTAGAAATGTCATTTGTAATTTGATCCATTAATTCTTCTTTAGAACTAAATGAAATTTCATCACGAATAAAATATTTAAATTCCAATTGAATAATTTCATCATAAATCATCTCATCAAAATCTAAAATATGCGCTTCTACACTCATTTTATGTTGCTTATGGAATGTAGGATTCTTTCCAACATTAATCATCGCAATATACTTTTTACCTTGATAATTCATAAAACCAGCATATACACCATTTTTAGGTAAAACATAGACATTTTCAACATCTAAATTAATAGTCGGAAAACCAATTGTATGACCAATCCTATGTCCATGAACAACCATACTTTCCATTGTAAAAGGTTTTCCTAAAATCTCTTCTACAATATCCATTTCTCCATTACGAATATAGTTTTCAATTCGTGTTGAACTAATTTTCTCATCTAAATACGTAATTGGTGAAATAATTTGTGTAGTAAACGTTGTATATGATAATAAATCATTAGCCTTCCCTTTACCAAAGGCTCCATAAGTAAAATCAAAGCCACACACAAGATGTTTAACACCTAAAGGTTCAATTACCTTTTTAATAAATACATCTGGTTCATACCCAGCTAATTCCTTAGAGAAAGTAATTTGATACCAACAATCAATACCTAATTCTTTCGCAATTTGTTGTCTTTGAGAAATGCTCATAATATGCACAACATTTTCTAATCCTCTTAAAACAACCCAAGGATCTGGATCAAAAGTAATAACCGCACTTTGTAAACCATGTTCTTTCGCATATTTTACAGTTTCATTTACTAATTGACGATGTCCTAAATGAAACCCATCAAAATAACCAATACATGCTGCACATGCATCATTAATTAAAATATCTTCTTTACAAGGGTCTAAACAATAAATTTTCATTACCATAACCCTCTTTTCGCTTCATAAATTCCATTATTAACATGTTGATATGCCGCAATCACTTCTTCACCACTAACAATCATTACCATATCATCTCTACAAGGCAATTGAATACGTTTACCATTTTTAACATCTTCAATCTTATTATAAACAATATATGGATATTTATTTAATACTTCATAATTAGTTAATAATGAATATTCACCATTTTCAATTTGTTCTAATGTATACGTTTGATCTAATGTAAATTGATCAATACGAGTACGTACCAAACTAGACAAAACACCCTTTTGCCCCAATTTCTCAGCAATATCTACACATAAAGAACGAATATAAGTACCACTACTACATAAACAACGTAATTCAATGTCTTTATCATAAGATAATAAATCCAATTCAAAAATCTCAATTTCTCTAGCTTTTCTTTCAATTTCAATTCCTTCACGAGCATATTCATATAGTTTCTTACCATTAACTTTAATCGCAGAAACCATAGGAGGAATTTGTAACTGTTTACCCATAAAAGTAGTCATAACATCTTTTACTTCATCTACTGTTGGATAAGATTCTACTTCAAACTCTTCTAAATTACCCCAAATATCAAGTGTATCACTGGTATAACCAAATGTCATTTTCGCAACATATTCTTTAATATCATTTTTAATAAAAGGTAAAATCTTACATGAATTACCCAATAAAACCATCAATACACCTTCAGCATTTGGATCTAAAGTTCCCGTATGCCCAATTTTCTTCATATGTAAAATACGACGCAATTTATTAACTACATCATGTGATGTCATACCTTTAGGTTTATTTACTAATAAAATACCGTTCATCAAAACACCTCATTTTAACGCTATCTATTATACAAAAAAAATCAATGAAAATATACTATTTCTTGCTATAATAATCTAGAGGTGATGATATGGACTTTTTGTACTGGTTACAACAACTAAGAAATCCAGTTTTAGATTTTATTTTTGAGAATATATCATTATTAGTTAATCAAGGACTATTAATTGCGATTGTTTGTTATACCTATTGGTGTTATGACAAAAAAATAGCACAAAAAGTATTCTTAAGTTTCTGCGCAAGTGGTATTGTGGTACAAACATTAAAAATCTTTTGTAGAATTCCTAGACCTTGGATTTTAGATTCTCGTATTCAGCCAAAACCAGAAATGATGGAAACCGCAACTGGTTATTCATTTCCAAGTGGACATACACAAACTGCAACTAGTGCTTGTTATAGCATGTTAGATGTATTTAAAAACAAAATCATTACTGCCATTTTATTGATTTTTCCTATCTTAATGATGTTATCAAGAATGTATGTTGGTGTCCATAGCCCATTAGATGTGACAGTTTCATTTGTAATCTCAGCACTTATTGTCTATGGTATTCATAAGATATTAAAAAAAGACTATGAATCAAATCTATATAAATTATGTTTCATCTTATGTATTGCATCAATCATTAGTTTCTTATATGCATTCTATGTTACAACTACACAATGTAACTATGAACTAATTGCGGACTGTGTTAAAAATGCTGGTGCAGCATTAGGATATGGATTAGGTGCAATCTTAGAAAGTAAAACAATTAACTTTGCTATCATAAAACGTACAACTAAAAAAACCATCTTATTATTAGTTATTGTATTATTGGGTGCTTTAATATTTAAATCAGGTTTAAAACTAGTCTTACCAGATGGAATTATCTTTGATTTCATTCGTTATTTCTTAACCATTTTTTGGATTATGTATATATATCCAGTACTATTTACTAAATATCAAAAATAGGAAGCAATTTGCTTCCTATTTTCCTGTAAACATCTTTAAAAAGTTTTCATATCCTTGCTCTTCATTTAAAAGTACTTCTTCATTCCACTCAACTGCTACAATTGGAATCAAAGAAAAAGATTCTGCATATTGAGGAAATGTTCGGATAGTAATCTTTTCCCCTGTTTTAACTTTTTCATCAAACCCATTTGTTTTTACAATCGTATAATTATCCATTAATATTGTATATTCTACATTTGGATATTCTTTAAAGACTAAAACATATGCATTCATTTCTTCTTCAACGGTCATCACTTCAACATCTAATGTAATTAAATTATAATCATCAAATAGTTCATTAAAACTATCTACAAAAGATCGTCCAATGAATGTTAATACTAATAAAACAATTACTCCATATAGCAATAATGATTTATTCTTTTTAATAAATTTCTCCATAATACACCTCAAACATGATTAGTATAACAAAAAAAGGATTCAAAATGAATCCTTATTTCATGTTATTAATTAACTCATTAATACGATTACCAGTTTCTAATGATGTATCAAGAACAAAGATTAAATCTGGACACTTACGAACTGTTAAACGTTTTCCTAATTCAGAACGAATGAAACCTTTTGCTTTTTTCAAATGTTCTAAACAATCATTTTCTCTTCCCTTTTTGCCTAAGAAAGTAACATATACTTTCGCAATTGATAAATCACCAGTTACATCTACATCAGTAACAGTCACAAATCCAACATTAGGATCTTTTAAAGAAAATTGAATGATATCAGAAACTTCTCTACGAATAATTCCTGCTAAACGTTCTTTCTTTACAGCCATTAATCTTTAACCTCTTCAGATACGAATCCTTCAATGATATCTCCTTCTTTAATATCATTGAAACGTTCGATAGTAATACCACATTCATATCCTTGTGAAACTTCTTTCGCATCATCTTGGAAACGTTTTAATGAACCCAATTTACCTTCGTAAATAACAACACCATCACGAATTAAACGAACACCGCAGTCACGTTTAATTGAACCATCTTGTACCATACATCCAGCAATTGTACCAACTTTAGAAACTTTAAATGTTGTACGAACAACAGCTTGACCAGTAATTACTTCTTCAAACACAGGAGCTAACATACCCTTCATAGCCATTTCCATTTCTTCTAAAGCTTTATAAATAATGTTGTGTAAACGAATAGATACATGTTCTTCTTCCGCTTTCTTACGAATATTAGCATCAGGACGAACATTGAATCCATAAATTACAGCATTAGATGCACTAGCTAACATGATATCACCTTCACTAATTGCACCAGCAGTTGCACGAATAACATTTACACGTACACCATCTACAGAAATCTTTTCCATAGAACTCTTAACTGCTTCAGCAGAACCTTGTACGTCTGCTTTAATTATTAAGTTAACTTCTTGTAAGTTACCTTCAGAAATTTGATGAGCTAAATCATCTAAACTCATAGCACTTGATGCCTTACGTTCTTGTTCAACTTTTTCTTGCATACGTTTTTCAGCAACAATACGAGCTTGTTTTTCGTTTGCGAAGGCTTTGAAATTATCCCCAGCAACTGGAACATCATTTAAACCAATAATTTCAACTGGTTTACTTGGTTCAGCCACTTTAATTTCTCTACCCTTATCATCAACCATTTTACGAACTCTACCGAAACATGCTCCAACTACTACAGCATCTCCAGTTTTTAATGTACCATTTTGTACTAATAAAGTTGTAACTGGTCCTCTACCTTTATCCAACTTCGCTTCAATAACTGTACCAACAGCCATACGAGTTGGATTTGCTTTTAATTCTTGAACTTCACTTACTACTAAGATTGTTTCTAATAAATCAGCGATACCAGTACCCATCTTCGCACTAATTTGAGCAAAAATAGTACTTCCGCCCCATTCTTCAGGCATTAAACCTTGATCACTCATTGCATACATAATCTTATCAATGTTAGCACCTGGTTTATCAATCTTGTTAATAGCAACAATAATTGGTACACCAGCAGCTTTCGCGTGGTCAATCGCTTCTTTAGTTTGAGGCATTACACCATCATCAGCCGCAACAACGATAATTACAACGTCAGTAATACTTGCTCCACGAGCACGCATTGCTGTGAACGCTTCATGTCCTGGAGTATCTAAGAAAGTTACTTTCTTACCTTGTACATCTACTTGGTAAGCACCGATATGTTGAGTAATACCACCAAATTCACCCGCAACTACATTTGTTTTACGGATAGCATCCAATAAAGTTGTTTTACCATGGTCAACATGTCCCATGATCGTAACAATCGGAGGTCTTTCTTCTAAAACACTTGGATCATCAATTTCATCATCAGTTAAACTTAATTCATCAATAATTTCTTCTTTAGTAATTTCAATACCATATTCCATCGCAATCAATTCAATTGTTTCATCATCTAAAACAGAGTTGATTGTTACCATGTTTCCTAATAAGAATAGAAGCTTAATAATATCTGATGCATTACGATTTAATTTAGCAGCTAATTCACCAACAGTAATACCATCAGTATAAGTTGCACTCTTTACAACTTCTTTCGCATGATTGTTATTTTGTTGATATGGACGTTTTCCATGATTCTTGTTATTGTTATTTTTCTTATTCGCTACTTTTTTTGCCATGCAAACACCTCTTCTTTCTAATCACAAATTTTCAATAATTCTTCATAAACCTCTTGAGGAATTTCACATTCCAAAGCACGAGACAAAATTTTAGACTTCATAGCCAATTCAACAGTTTCTTTTTTCTTTTGTAAATAAGCACCACGCCCATTTAACTTACCTGTTAAATCCACTTCAACCGTATGGTTTGTAGTACGCACGATACGAACCAACTCTTTCTTTGGTAAACGAACTTGGGTAACTACACACTTACGCATAGGAATTTTCTTCATGTAAACTCCTAGTCTTCATCATAGTATGAATCATATTCATCGAAATCGATATCATCATCATACCAAGATTCATTTTCCATTTCCTCTTGACGTTTGATTTCTTCTAATTCTTCATCAGAATATTCGATACGAATTGCATAATCCATATTTTCTTTCATGTCTTTTGCTTTAACTTTGAAATCTTCTTCCTTCTTATCATCTTTGAATTTAGGTTTACTTGATTTCACTTGTTCTTTATTAGAACGGCTTGCATCAGCTAATGCTTCAAATTTAGAAACATAATCAGATGCTTTTACTTCTAATTTAGGTTTACGTTTCTTTTCAACTACTTTTTCTTCAACTACTTCATCAAACATTGGAACATCTTCAACGATTTCTTCCTCTGTTTCAACTACTTCTTCTTTAACTTCTTCAACTGTAGGAAGTACAACTTCTTCAGTCATATTCATTGCAGCTTCTAATGCTTCTTGTTCACGTTGAGCTTCTAATTCAGCCATACGTTTTGCTTCTTCTAATGCTTTTGCTTGTTTTTCAGCTTCAGCTTTCATTGTAGCTTCTAATAACATAGCTTTCCAATCAATACCCATTGCTTCAACATCGCTGCGAGTTTTGATATCAATTTTCTTACCAGTTAAATTAACAGCTAAACGAACATTCTTACCTTTTTTACCAATTGCTAATGATAATTGATCATTTTCAACAACAACTAATAAATTTCTAGAATCTTCCATAGGTAATACAGCTAATACTTGTGCAGGAGCTAATGCATTCTTAATTAATTCACTTACATTGTCACTCCATTCGAAAATATCAATCTTTTCACCCTTTAATTCTTCGATAACTACTTGTACACGAGAACCTCTAGGACCGATACAAGAACCAATAGCATCTACTTCAGGTCTATGAGAGTAAACAGCCATCTTAGTACGTTCACCAGCTTCACGTGCAATTGCCTTAATTTCAACTACACCTGAATAAATTTCAGGAACTTCTAATTCAAATAAACGTTTTACCAAGTTCGCATCAGCACGAGAAACTAATACTTGAGAACCCTTTGTATCTTTGTTAACTTCAGAAATGATAACACGAATACGTTGCCCTTCACGATAACGTTCTTGAGGCATTTGTGCACTCTTAGGCATCATAGCTTGTGCTTTATCTAAGTTAACTAAAACGAAACGTTCTTCAACTTTATCAACTACACCGATAACCATTTCTTCTAATTTATCGATATATTCATCATAAACATTTTGTTTTTGTGCTTCACGAATTTTTTGTTTTAATACGTTTTTAGCTAATAATACAGCAGCACGACCAAAACCATCAATAGACACTTCTTCTTCAACAACTCCACCTAATTCTAAAGCAGAATCCACTTTTTTAGCATCTTCTAAAGAAATTTCTAATTCTTCATCTTCAACTTCTTCAACAATCGTACGTTGTTGGAAAACATGAATTTGATTGTCCTTGTGATTAAAATCAACACGAACTTGTACATCAGGAATTTCAATATGCTTACGATATGCCTTAGAAATAGCTTCTGACAATGCTGAAATAACAACTTCTTCACTTAACATGCTTGTTTCTTCAATAGAACGCATTGCCTTAATTAAATCCTTAAAATTCATTTTAATCTTATCCTCCATTAAATTTTTACAGCTAAACGAATTTTCTTTATATTGTCCTTAGCAACGCTTAAACGTTTACGAACTGTCTTATTCATATACTCAACAGTCACGCTTTCAGCATTTGCTTCTTTTAAATAACCAGTCACATCTTCCATATCTCCAATATTCTTCTTAAAAGAAACATAGACATACTTCTCAATAGACTCCTCAATTTGTTGATCATTCATCAACTCACGTTCTGCACCAGCAGAACAAACTTCAAGATAATATTCCCCATCAATTGCATCTTCATGTGCATCTAAGATTGTAGAAATATCTTCAGAAACATCAGCACAAATATCCAAATCAATACTATCACTTTCATTAGTAATAGCCACTTGCAAAATATTCATTCCCATTTCTTTATTGAATTGTAATGAGTATAATTGCACATTGTGCTTTTCAAATACAGGCTCTAACCACCCTTGAATAATACTTAATTGTTCCATATCTCACCTCTTGAAACATAAACTAAGGAGTGGTCACCCACTCCTTGTTTTCTTCTTCGTGTATAGTATATACGCTTTACCTATAAAATACAAGTATTTATTGACAAAACTGTACATTGAAAAATGATTTTAAATACAATACTATCACATATGACTATCACTTTTTCTCTACAAACCAGTTTAAAGACAACTATTCTATATTATCTTTTCTGTATAATAAATATATTATACATCCACTAATTGCAATGCCACTAATGCAAATTAATAAAAGAAATAATTCATTCATTTCACCATCAAAAGGTTTAAATCTCGCAATATAATACATTAGCAAATATGGTAATGTTGAATAAATCAACAGCACTACATAAGAAAATACTTTGTTATTTTTTTCCATACAAACTTCTCCTACTTCTTTCATAACTTTAAAACTAATCATTGAGTCTATTTTTGATGTCTACATAGCTCATTTCTCCAATAGGTGTTCTATATTTCACATCAAGAATATCAAATAATTCTTCACGCTTTTCAAAATAATCATTACGTTTCTTTTTGCGATTATCTCTAGCTATGAATAACTTACCTCGTTCGCTTTTAACAATTACACAAAATAATACAAATGGTAGATGACCACCATGATTCAAACGATGATTTAACATCCCATTCCATTCATCAACAATAACAACAATTGTAGATTCAATATTCACCCAATCTTTAGGACTTTCATAAAATCTTCCCCATTTTCCACAAATCATATTTAAATAAGGTTTATATCCTGGGTAAGTGTTTCCTTGCCCCGGAATCGTTTTATTTGGCATTTTATCTGATTCATAATCTACGTAAATTTCACAATCATATGTCGGATTTTTATAAACGCCTATTTTCTCTTTTGGAAAAGGTGCATCTTCATTAGCAAATAAAGTAAATTCTTCATTTACACTTGTTTTTAAATTAAACTCATATACATATCCTTTATTAATGCAATTTTTTTTAATTGTATCCATCAATTCTTCATCGTTATGATAATCAAAAATATATATATCACTTTTAATTTTTTTATAATGATAACCATATGTTTTAAACCAAATTATATGTAGTACGATAATTATTTGAATAACACAAAATAAACAAACAGCAATTGTAACAGTCAAATTTATATCAAATGGTTCTGATATTAACAAATAGAAAAAACAAGCATATAATAGAATAACTGAAATAATAGTTAATCGATATACTGTTTTTTCAAATATAATTCGTTTATTTTCATTCATAAATCCAATTCCCCTCATTAAGCAAAACCATATCTTGATTCAAATATATTCTTAAAAATATGTTGTTTAACTGTTTGTTGTCTTGCAAGCGATGATTTGCTACCATTACTTTGTTTTATAGATGTTTTTTTACCCAAATGTTTAATAATTATTGTTGAAGTAGAATCAATAAGAGCATTAGATAAACTCGAAATAGTATCAGTAATATATCTAGCAGCAACTTCATCTTTGCCAAATTTAGCAAGTGAAGAAAAACTAAAAGTGGTTAAAACACCTGATAGCAATCCACTAAAAAAAGCAGCATATATACTATGTCCCTCTTCATATACACTTCCCATAGTATATGCAAAAGCCAGCATACCAGCAAAGTAATTCCCCATCTTAAAATACCCTACTCCACCAATAACTGCAGCCATTATTCCATCCGTCACAGTAAATTCATCACCAGTCACTTTTGCCATCACTAAAGAAATACCAACATTTATTACTGCATTGACAACAAATCCCCAAATATCTCCTTCACCATCTATGCGATTAATTGGATTATTAGCGCAGTAGGCATATAAATTTAAGCTATTGTAATCTTCATTAGCACCTAGATTATCAATATTATCAGCATTAATAAACCTACCAACATTAGAATCATAATATCTACTATTTAGATAATAATATCCAGTTTCACTATCATAATAGTAACTTCTATATCTGATTGGATTAATTGTACCAATTGTTCCAGAAATATTATTTACTGTACAATTTCCCCATCCATCATATGTATAACTAGCTACTAAACTTCCTGAACTATTTAAGATTCCTACTACATCATTCGTTCCATTTCTTACATAAATGTATCTAGTTCCATTATATACAAAGCTACTCGCATTTCCTAGTGCATCATATTCATATATTAATGTGTTTGAACCTTTTGTTTCTTGTAAGATTCTATTTCCTGATACTACATAATTTGTAGTTGTACTTCCTACTTTTTTACTTATTCTTATTCCATCTTGATTATATTTATACTCAGTTATTGTATTATCATCTACTATTTTCTCTAATCTTCTAAAATTCCATGTAAATGTTTTACCATCATGATACGTTAATGGATTACCTATATTATCATAGGTAATTGTATGGTTATTATAGGATGTTAATAAGTCTTTCCAGTCAGAGTCTCCATAAGTATATGTTTCTGTTGAAATTGGATTTCCACTTACTGCTTCTTCTGTATAATTGTAAGTCTTAGCTGAAGTGATATTTCCACCTTTATCATATGTAAATACATATGTTTTTCCTAGTTCTTCATTATTTTCTCTAGTTAATTGGTTTAACTTATCATACTGATATGTATTCTCATAATTTCCATATTCGATTTTGCTTATATTTCCAAAATCATCAAATGTATAATTGTATGTATTACTTCCTCCATTATAAGAGTTAACGACACTACTTAATACATTCGTTGTTGTATCATTTCCTTGTATTGCTTCATCTTTATCTACTTCTAAATAATTATATGTTGTAGTTAATGCATCTGTACTTCCTACTTTATAAGTTGATGTCTTGATTCTTCTTAAGAAATCTCTTGTATATGAAATACTTGATTGACTATTATTAGTATTCCAATTAACTGTTTGTACTTCTTCTCTAGGATTATAACTTACACTTGTACTACTTGAGTTACCTCCTTTTTCATATCCTGTTTTTGATAACAAGTTACTATCTTTCTTATAGGTATTATAAAGATAAGTACCATCACTTCTTTCTTCTTCTGTTACATTACCATTTAAATCATAACTATAACGGATTGAACCATCTGCATTATGATCAATGAATCGTCCTATCTTTCCTTCATTTCCATATTTCCATGAATACTTCTTAACGGTTCCTTCATAGATAGCGGTTACTCTCTCTAGTTCATCATATTCATAATTTAATGTTTCATTTTTAGTACTTGATATTTTATAAGTTGTACTATTTAAAGTTCCATTCTTAGCTCCATATGTATAAGAGGCTAGTTCATGATTTCCCACTTTAATAGATGATACATTTCCAAATTCATCATAATTAAATGTATACACAACATCTGTTGTTTCACCTGTTGTATTATGACTTATGGTTTTAACCAATCCTAATGGTGTATATGTGTAATTTACTTTTGAGCCTTCTGTAGTTACACTTTGTATTTTTGATGTATTTCCTTGATAAGTATAGTTTGTTACTATATCATCTTCAGTTGAACTATTATCACTACCTTGTGCAGTTACTTTATCAATATTACCGTTTGCTTGATTAAAGGTATAATTCGTTACTTTACCTCTTTCATCTGTATATTTACTAATATAGTTACTATCATAGGTTATATATCCAGATTCATATTTCTTTTCACCATTAATACTGGTGCTCTTTAGATTACCTAAATCATCATACTCATATTTTGTTGTAACTGTTCTACTTGTGTCTGTTACTGAAACATTATAATCAGTATAAACTTCTGTATCTACTTTACCTTTGCCATTATAAGTATATACTGTATCTATTAGATAATTGGTATCATCTTTACGTTTATATTCATGTTTTTTAACTACATCTATAGTATTAGTTGTTCCATCATCTTCAGTAATCGTAATATCCATGTATTCTGTCTTTATGATATTACCTTCTGCATCTTGTTCTGTTATCACTCTACCTTTGTCGTCATGTTCATATGTTGTTCCAAAGCTTTCTACATACATTTGAATATTATCAAACATACCTTCTGCTTTTTGATAACTATAATACAATCTAACTTCTATACTTGAATAATCAGCAGGAGCTACTACACTTCCTGATGCATATTGCCAGTTTTTAGAAGCACTAGAGAAATACACATCTTGTCTTCCTACTTCTTCTCCACTAGCGCCTTTATAATACACATGGATTTTAACACTTCTTTCACGAGTATTCCCTACACCGAGTGTATTAAATCCTTTTTGCACCATAGATGTATTCTTATTCCATCCACTTAATACAAACACATCACCTTTTTTACCCTTGATATTAACTTCTTGCATTAAATACTTTGCTTTATCTACTCCACCAGAGATTTTAAACATACTTGTGTCATCATAAGATCCACTATAGATTTTATCTGTACTACTATCTAAATCACTCTTATATGTCCAATAACTTACACTAGTACTTCCTGCTGCTTCTTTAAAATGTCCATTTTCAATAAAATTGTATCGATTAGCTACTGTTCCTTTTTCTAGTTGGATATTCTTTACCAAGACTTCTCCAGTCATATCAGTTGTGCCAATTTCAATATTCCAATTATTTGCACTTACAGCACTAGTTGGAGTAAAAGTATAGGTGATTCTTCTCCATTCACCTGTGCCACTATAGATTCTACTTTTATACAAAGTATTGTCATGATAAACGCCTACATAAGCTCCACCTGAACCACTTAGACTATTAATCTTTACATAGGCACTAACGGTATATGATTCATTCGCGCTTATTGCATAATTAACTTGTTGTCTTAAATAAGCACTATTAGTTAATTTAAACGCTTGTCCTGTGAATTCTGCCTTTGTTTCATTATTTGTATTAACCAAGGTAATGGTTTGATTACTAGTCCAATTTGTATTATCTTTTGGACTATGATTAACAGCTAGATTAATTGTACTTGTTTGTAATTTAGATTCAAAGTTTAATGTATGTTTATTATTATCTTCAGTATTTGTATACTTACCATAGACAGCATTACCTTCACTATCTTTTACACAAACTGTATGTCCAGCATTATCAAACATGTACGTTAATACATATCCATCTTCATCTGTTACAATTGTTTCTCCTAAATCATAACTAATACTTAATGAATCACCTTCATTACCACTTGTACCATATCTTGTAAGCTTAGATACACGTTTAGGACTAAAACTTAGATAGTCAACTTTAACTTTACCTTCATTACTATTGGACACTTCTTGTAATTCACCTGTTGTAGTATAAACAAAGGTAATTACATTATTATCTGGTTGTGTAATTGTACTTAAATAGTCACCATTATATGTATACGTGATTTCTCGATTGCCTGCATATTTGATTTTTGATAATTGATTTGAAGCATTATATTCCAAAGTAGTAACTCTTCCTGCACCATCTGTAATACTCGTTAATTGACCATTGGTATATGTATATTGTTGAATCTTATTATTTGTTTTATCTTCTACTTTATCTAAAAATCCTGTACTTTTATTAAACACTATTCTCTGTGTTTTATTATCAATTGTAATACTATTATCATTATCATTCGCGTACAATTTCACATCAGTATCAAATTCTTTTTGATAACGATTTTGATTGGCTTCTTTATGGAAATAATGTGTTGTACCGTCTTCATCAATCATTTCATATCGATCTTTTGATTGATTATAAGTAATCTCCATGCTTACATTCAAACGCATACCTTTTCCATATTTCATACTACTAGAAACTGGACTTACTTCATCTCTTTGGTGATGATTATACACATGACTAATTCCTACTGGTAGATAGTTACCACTCATTGAAAAATCATTATAAGTATAGATTAGATTACCATTAAAATCACCTACATTAAATGTCCCCATACTTGTAGTATTCATGGTTTGATATGTTAAGTATGGCTCTAATCCATCTTGTGATATATACGTTACTGATGCATAAGGCCATCTTGATGGGAAACTACCATTTCTTGTCGTAACAAATGTCGCATACATATAATTTCCATTTTCATTTTCAGAGGCAAATCCCAATCCATAGTTATCACTATTTTGGTACCAACCTCTTACAATTCTAGTCACATCAAAATTATAAAAATATCCAACAGTTTCATGATTACACGCTGCATAGTCTGTAGGGTTTAAACAATTTCCTGCCAACTTGTTCCATGTCAAATTCTTCATGCTTGTATTAGTAAGGATTTCATTACAAATTACATATACAGTTTTACCACTACCACCATAGTTTAACTGACTCAAATAGGCATTTGCTTGAATCACCATATCCGATTCATCTAATGTTGGCAAATTAAACTTCATAGCCCCTCTTAACT
Organism: Erysipelotrichaceae bacterium; assembly: GCA_017473265.1. Taxonomy (GTDB): domain Bacteria; phylum Bacillota_I; class Bacilli_A; order Erysipelotrichales; family Erysipelotrichaceae; genus RGIG4607. The sequence goes on from JAFULQ010000010.1 coordinate 98,043, forward strand.
TTCCATAACTACTCGCTTCTTTACCTACATATAACGCACCATATTGATACATACTGGTACTATTTGGACTAGCACTATACACACTAGTATTATCTACAGAACTATTCGTTAACTGTTCGCTAATTGTTGGATCGACTATAACAGGATATGCTCTATCTTCTTGTAATAGCCATTCAGAGTCCAATTCCATCTTAATATATTCATCTTCAATACTTAATGTAATTCCATCATGAAAAATACCATTACTATCTAACATGAATGGTGCTTCAATATAATATGCGATTTCATTATGTTTACTTACTACTACTTTATTATCTACTACTTCAATATCATATCCATTAGTATCTAATTGATAATAAATTACATGTTGTACTTCTTTATTCTTTAATATTATGTTCTCTTTTACTTGTTTATAACTCAACTGATATTGTACATCAATATTCTCTAAAATATCCTCATACTCAATCACATTACTTACTGCTTTATTACTAGCAATTGTTTTCTCTTCTTCATCTTCTACATATTTCACTACAGAATCTTCATTATATCCAACGATACCCCACTTAATATTCATATTTCCATCATGAATATGTAATAAAGTATCTTTTGCCTTTTTAGAAAACTTTACTTTCCATTTATCATTTTTAGTATTCTCTACTTCATCTGTATTATTATCTTCTAAAGTATTATCCACTTCTTGAAAGGAACCATTTTCATCTACTTCATGTACTTGTGTTTCATATACATATGCCTGCATTGTGCCATCATACATTTCAAAGTGTTTTACAAACTCTTCTCTTAAATCTACTTTTTCTTCTTTAATATCCTCTACATCATATGAAACAGGATTATTTTCAAAGATATTTACACTTTTCTCTATGTTTTCTGCAGTTGTATTAACAACATTTTGTGTGTCATCATTAGTATCTATTGCATATACTGGTTGATACAACATAGAAATAGACATAGTAATACATAATAATATTACTAATAGTTGTTTACATTGCTTAAATTTATTCATTTTATTATTTCCTTTCTAACACAATAATATTACATATCAAACTTATCATATATTGTAAGCGTTTTCTATAGATATTAATTACAATATTGCCAAACTTTATGTACAAACTAAAAAAACTTCTACTATGTCGGCGCTCTAAAGTTTTAGGTTGGGGTTGGTAAACTATACGGAATCGGGTTGGTAATTTCCAAACCTTTGATTTTTTTGAGGTTGGTATTATTTCTCTAAAGTTTTAGGTTGGTAACTTATAAAAATTAAAACCCTTCATATGTTAAAATTTCACCGACCAAAGAGAAATTTTTATGAAGGGAGGAAACTATTCCTATGAAAGATTTTATCATATCAGTATTTAATATCCCACCAAATAATATTGAATCTTTACACTCTATCAAAGAAGGAAATGCATTAAACTTTTATATTACTTTAAAGAAAAAATATATAGAATGTCCTAAATGTGGTGCTAGTTCAATATTTTATGGATCTAGAAAAAGAATTATTAAACACCCTGTTCTATCAAATCTTGATGGACACATCTTCTGGTTAGCACAACGATACCAATGTACTCAATGTAATTCTATTTTCACTGAACCAAATCCTTTTTCTTTTAAAGGACATTCTCTAAGCATTGCTACAGAAACGGCTATTATGTTAGATTTAAAAAATTCTAATCTTACCTACAAAGACATTGCTGCACGTAATCACGTTTCTTCTTCAACTGTTCAAACTCTTTTTGATAGTTGGGTTAATGTTTCTAGACTTCATCTATCTGAATCTATCGGTATTGATGAAATTCATTCTGATATGGCTAAATACGGTAGTTCATATCTCTGTATCATTGTAGATAATGTTAAACGATCATTGCTTGAAATACTGCCTTCTAGAGCTAAGCATTATTTAAATAACTATTTTGATAAAATACCTCAAAAAGAAAAAGATTCCGTTCTTTATGTCACCATTGACATGTGGGAACCTTATCTAGATGTAGCTAAACGCAATTTTAAAAACGCTATTGTTGCGATTGACCCTTTTCATGTTATTAAACATTTAACCGACGCTTTTAGTGATATGCGTATTAATATTATGAATCAAACCGTATATGGAAGTGATACATATTATCTTTTAAAAACATGGCATAAGTTATTAGAATCAGATTTTGAATTAGATAATGAACCTAAATATAATAATCGCTTTAAGAGGAAACTAAACTACCGTGATTTATATGAAATGTTACTAGATATTGATGACAACCTTACTTGTGCTTATCATCTTAAAGAATTATATAGACAATTCAATAAAGAAGCCACATATGAAAATGCTAGTATGTGGCTTGACCAAATTATAGATTGTTTTACTAAAGCTGAAATACCTTTTTATCTTGAATTTATTAATATTCTTACAAAATGGAAACCTTATATTATTAATTCTTTTAAGCGACCCCATGATGATAAAAAATTATCAAATGCTTTATCTGAAAATATAAATTCACAAATTAGAGCTCATTTAGCTATTTCAAGAGGTGTTTCTAACTTTAGTAGATTTCGCAAACGAATGCTTTTTTCTTTTAATTCACATGTTTTTTATTCATCTACAAGGCATCTTAAGTCTGATAAGAGAAAAGGTAAACCTCGTGGAAAATACAAAAAATAACTAATAATTTTATACTTTTTGGTCATAAGAAAAGACAGATTATCGAAGGATATTCACTTCTTGATATCTGTCTTTTTTGCTTTTTGCCAACCTAATTATTTAGAGTGGGGTTTCCCAAAACAACCTAATAATTTAGATTACT
>JAFULQ010000011.1 GCA_017473265.1 Erysipelotrichaceae bacterium
AGGGTTTTAATTTTTATAAGTTACCAACCTAAAACTTTAGAGAAATAATACCAACCTCAAAAAAATCAAAGGTTTGGAAATTACCAACCCGATTCCGTATAGTTTACCAACCCCAACCTAAAACTTTAGAGCGCCTTTAAATATTAGTCTTTTTTTATTGACATAGTAGTCTATAGGGTATAGACTATAAGTGTAGAGGTAGTCTATATGCTATAGACTAGTGGTGACTATATGAAAAAATGGATAATATTAAGTACTATTTGTTTTCTATTGGTATTATGGTATTCAATTCAATTAAAACCAAATGAAATTAAAATTCCAACATTTACAAATGATCAATATAAAGAATCTATAATACAAACTCTAAATGGCTTTTATGAAGATCGTTATGAAGCATTTGAAATCTACTATACTGCTGAACCATTTGATGAAAAGGAACGTTTTTATCAAGAAACGTATGAATGGTATGAAGAAGGTAAGTATAGAGAAATTATAGATTATTTGGCGTATTATGGAATTAATGTAGTAGAAGATGGGATGTTTGAAATACCAAGAAAGGATTATAAATAATTATGGGAATGAAAAAGTTAATCATTATTATCTTCATTATTCTATTTTGTTTTGGATGTACTAAGAAACAAGAAGTGTTACCTGTAGTTAGTGATATAGATTTTAAAGTGTATTATGAAGAACAAGATTGTTGTAGTTTTGATGAATTTGATAATCTGGTTATAACTTCATATCATGTTTTGGAATATATATTTACATTAGAATCATATGAAATGATTAGAGATCCAAACTTTGATATATCCATTATGTTATGGGAAAATGTAAATTTAAAGAATGATTTTTTCAAACGTAACATGGGAATAAGGTTTATTGGTGATTGTTATATAGAAACCGAAATACCTATGCAATCAAAGGAAGCGTTACAAGTAAGTATACGTGTATATTTTAATACAGACATTCCTTTAGATGTAATAGAAGCTTATGCACAAACAATTAATGAGGTTAAGTATTCTATACGTGTAGATGGTTTTGGAGTTGCAATTAATACATTCAGTTTAAAATGAATGAAGTTTTTGGTTATTTAAGATGGAGGAATAAATATGGACAGTAAAAGATTAGGGGTAGTTGAAAGTAAGTTTGCGGATATTGTATGGGCAAATGAGCCATTAACATCTAGAGAGTTAGTAGAATTATCATTAAAGGAATTAGGATGGAAAAAGTCAACTACATATACAGTATTAAAGAAATTAAGTGATAGAGGTATCTTTCAAAATGTTGATGGAGTTGTGACATCTTTAATTTCAAAAGATGAATTGTATTCTATGCAAAGTGAAGAATTTGTTAATGAGGCATTTCAAGGATCGTTACCAGCATTTATTGCGGCATTTACTGCTAGAAAAGGTTTAAGTGAACAGGAAATTGATCAAATTCGTAAATTGATTGATACTTGTGGAAAGGAGTAAACATATGCGTGATTTGTTTATTCAAGTTGTAAATATGAGTCTTACTGCTAGTTGGTTAATTGTGGCGGTAATGGTATCTCGTATGTTTCTAACAAGAACATCTAAGAGTTTAGTTTGTTTTTTGTGGATTTTGGTGGGGGTTCGATTGATCTTGCCAATATCATTTGAAAGCAGAATGAGTGTAGTACCAACTTTAGAACCAATTGTAATTCATCAAGTAAATGAGGTAGTAAATACTGGTGAAATAACTGTTCAGGGTATTACCAATTCTTATGAAGTTGTGACATCATTAGATTGGCTATCTGTAGTATCGTTTGTATGGATGATTGGTATTGCTGTTTTATTGGTATATGCTACGTATAGTTATTGGCAATTACATAGAAAAGTTGCTGCATCGATTGAAATTGGTAAAGATATCTATATTTGTGATGATATTGATGGTGCTTTTATTTTAGGTATATGGAATCCAAAGATTTATTTACCATCTTCTTTACCTTATACCGATCGTAATTATGTTTTGATGCATGAGTTTACACATTTAAAAAGAAAAGATTATATGATCAAACCATTAGCTTATGCTGTATTAATATTGCATTGGTTTAATCCGCTAGTTTGGATGAGTTATGTATTATTGTGTAAAGATATGGAAATGGTTTGTGATGAGGAAGTTATTAAGGAAATGGATTTAGATAGTAAAAAAGAATATTCGAATACGCTATTAAAATTGAGTAGTAAGAAATTTGTATTATCTTGTCCAGTTGCTTTTAGTGAAGTAGGAGTAAAAGAAAGGGTGAAGAATGTGTTGCGTTTTAAAAAGAGTTCAGTGAAATTATTAATCGTATCTATTCTGGTATGTATTGGTTGTGTTGCTTGTTTTGCGACAGGGCCAAAAGATGAGTCAGAAACTTTAAAAGATGAATGGAAGAAGAATTGGACAAATCAATTCTTATATATTCAATTAGCAAGTCATCCATCTTGGGTGGATCCAATGGAAGCAGATACGAATACTTTAGAGTATACATATTATAATCATTGGGAAATGAAGGATATGATAGAGCAATTGTCTAAAAATCCAAGAGGTCAATTTGTTCATGATTGGAATGGAGCTAAAAAAACAACAGTTTTGTTAGAATGTTTAAATGAGGATGAGTTCTCTTATAATTTTTATCATCATCAAAATAATGATATTTGGCCAGAAGATGATTTAACAAAGGATTATTCAATTACTTTTAATTTTAAGCGTGGTGAAGATGGTATTTTTACAGTTGATGTTGTCTTCTCTGAAGCAATGCAAAATTACAAGGATCAATTAGTTGTATGTGAATTGTTGAATGCTGAGGAGGCTGCAAAGATTGCATTAGAATTTGGTAATGAGGAGTTTTTAAATCCACAACCAGCACAATAGAAGGAACAGTTTTGTTCCTTTTCTTTTTGTAGTATAATAAATTTGCTTTAGGTGTTTAGCGATAAACTGAATAAGGAAGTTAGTGAGAGTCTAACACTGTTGCAGCAACTGTAAAGTGGATGAAATTCAAGACCATTGAGCAATCGAGAAGGTGAAGAGTAAAGTGATACTAAGTCAGGAGACTTGCCTAGAGTTTGTAAGGAGGATGCGAGTCCTTAATGGAATGCTTACTGCATATGGGTATTTTGTTATTGAGCTTGCGTAAGAAAAATGAATAAAATGAAAAAATGGCTAGTGACTGTTGTGGCAGTTGTTGTACTAGCACTAGGAGTAGTTGCGATTTCTGGTAACTTTACTTCTAAAGGACTTGGAGAAATTCAAGTAGAATTGGTGGATTTAGAAGGGAATACGGAGAGTAAGACCATTGTTTTCAATGAAGGTGATACGTTGGTCTCTTTAATTGAAGAAAACTATGACAATGTAGTTATTGAAGATGGTATGGTAATGTCTATTGAAGATTTTACAACTGCTAGTGATTGGTCTACGTTTATTTCTATCTATGTTGATGATGAAATGAGTATGGTTGGTATCAAAGAAATTGTCTTTACTGATGGTACTAAGATTTCATTTGTTATGACAGAATTTATTTATGAATAAGACAAAAGAGATTGTTATTTTAGCTTTATTAGCTGCGTTATTGTTTGTACAAGAACAAGCTTTAACATTTTTACCCAATATTCAATTAACGGTGTTTTTGTTGATTGTATATGCTAAGATGTTGGGATATAAGAAGACCTTGGTGATTATCTTTGTACATGTGCTATTGGATAATTTGATTATGGGATCGATGAATCCAGTATTTATGACATTTATGATGATTGGTTGGTCTATTGTTCCTATCGTATTGCATATAGTAAAAGTAGAAACGAGTATGGGATTGGCTTTGTTATCTATAGTCTTTGCGTTTGTCTATAGTTGGGTTTATATCATTCCTAATGTTTTAGTATATGAAATGGATTTTATGGCATATTTGATGGCTGATATTCCCTTTGAAGTCTTATTAGCGATGTCTTCGTTTATTACAACATTGTGGTTGTATGAACCATGTAAAAAGGTATTTATTAAATATTTGTAAAATTTGAGCATAATTATTGTGGAATAATTATGCTTTTGTTATGCTTGTTATATACATAGGGGAGGTAGTATCTATGAAATATGAAATTATTGGTCAAACAGTTCCTGTAGTGGAAATTACTTTGAATCGTGGAGAAAGCATGTATA
>JAFULQ010000012.1 GCA_017473265.1 Erysipelotrichaceae bacterium
AGGGTTTTAATTTTTATAAGTTACCAACCTAAAACTTTAGAGAAATAATACCAACCTCAAAAAAATCAAAGGTTTGGAAATTACCAACCCGATTCCGTATAGTTTACCAACCCCAACCTAAAACTTTAGAGCGCCTTTAAAAATAGTGAACTTTTTTTAAAAAAGAATTGAGATAATTGTAGAAAGTTATTATAATTAAATTATATTAATGAGGAGATTTTAAAATGAAACAAATTACAGTTAAAGTTATCGATCCAGTAGGATTACACGCTCGTCCAGCTACAGTTGCTGTTGGTTTAGCTAGCAAATGTGCTTGCAACGTTACTATTGAATTCAATGGTAATGCTAAAACTATGAAATCTATCATGGGTGTTATGTCTTTAGGTATCCCAACACAAGCTGAAGTTGTTATTAGTTGTGATGGTGCTGATGAAGAAGCTGCAATCGTTGCTATCGAAGAAGGATTACGTAAGGAAGGCGTTATCGCTTAATTTTAATCGATGGATAATAAAAAGTTCGCTATATGCGAACTTTTTATTGTTAAAAACTGTATATTATATCTCTGAATATTATGTTATACTAAACTTAATTATAAAGGAGATTCAAATATGTTTATTCTTACGGATGCAGCTCATAGTTCTGGTGTGTTAGAAGGTGTTGTTCATTTAATTGTACCTGAAATCATTGGATTGATTGAAATTATGGGTATTATTGTCATTATTGTTGGTTCAATTAAAGGTTTTTATATGTATGCCTCTAGTTTAATTTCTGGGAAGCATTATCCTATTAAATTGGCTTTAGGTAATTCATTGGCTTTGGGACTTGAGTTTAAAATGGGTGCCGAAATCTTGAAAACAGTAACGATTCGTACGATTGATGAAATTATGATTCTTGGAGCAATTATTGTTCTTAGAGCATTGTTATCAGTATTGATTCATTATGAAGTAAAAAGTGAAAAGGAACATGATCCGGATAATAAGGATATTTCTAAAGCAGAGTTTTAAAAAGGGCGCTATAAGCGCCTTTTGTTTTGTGTGAGATGTGTTAGCGAAGAATGAGTATGGATGGTTGTAATATGTGAATGGTGTTTATGTGGCTTATAAATGCTTTGTGTAAGATTTCCTAGGAAATAAAAAAGCGACTTATTTGTCGCTTATAATTTTGCTTGTTTTCTAAAGAAGATTAATCCTATAATAAACAAGATCGATAATGCGGCAATACCGACATTTGCATTACCAGTTAATTGTGTTGCAAGTCCCATGATAGTTGTTCCCAAGAAAGAAGCTCCTTTACCACAAATATCATAGATACCAAAATACTCTCCACTTTTTTCAGCAGGAATAATCTTAGCAAAATAGCTTCGTGATAATGCCTGAATCGCTCCTTGGAACATACCCACACAAACTGCTAAAATCCAGAATTGTGTTAAAGATACTAAGAATAAAGCATAAATAGCAATACCTGTATATGCACAAATACAAATGGTAATTAATGTATTTGAATCATATTTTTTAGATAAACGACCAAATAGAATTGAGAAAGGCCATGCGACTACTTGCGTGACTAATAATGCTAATAATAAACCAGTAGTATCTAATCCTAATGCTTGTCCATAAGCAGTTGCCATATCAATGATTGTATAAACACCATCAATATAACAGAAGAAAGCAATTAAGAAGAAGAATACTTTTTTATTCTTAGACATTTGTTTTAATGTTTCCCATAAACGACCAAATGAAGCTTTAATTGCGCCTTTTTGAACTTCTACATAATTCTTTTGTTTATATTGTTTTAGTAATGGCAATGTAATTAAAATCCACCATGCTCCAATAATACAGAAAGAAATGGTCATAGCAGTAGTCATTGGAATACCCCAATTACCACCCATTAAAACTAAAACTAAACATACAACGAATGGAATACAACTTCCAATATATCCCCATGCATATCCATAACTAGATACATGGTCCATGCGATCATCAGTTGTGATATCTGGCAACATAGAATCATAGAATACTAAGCTAGAAGAATAACCAACTTTCGCAATAATGTAAATGATTAAGAAAATAAGCCAACTTCCAGTAAAGCCTAATGCGGTACAACCAAGTGCTCCAACTAACATACTAATTGTAAAGATTGGTTTTTTAAAATCTTTAGTATCTGCTAAAGTACCAAAGATTGGACCAATAATCGCGACCAATAAGGTTGCGATACTTGTTGCATATCCCCAATATGCTAAATAGTCAGTATTAGAAATACCAGCTGAGCTTGCTAAACTGTTAAAATAAATAGGAACAATTGTCGCAACTAATAGAATAAAAGCTGAATTTCCAATGTCATATAAAATCCAAGCTTTTTCTTGCTTTGTTAATTTAAATTTCATAAGAATCTCCTTTTGATATCGCTATTATAATAGCATGATAACCCTAATTTGTATTTATAAACGTGAAAAAAAAGTCGAAATAGAGTATAATTAATTGCAATCTTTGGAGGTTTTGTATGAAAAAATTATTAGTCTTTGATATGGATGGGACATTATATACAAGTGAAAAGAAAATTTCAGATAAAACATTGGAAATTATCTTAAAAGCACAAAAAGATGGTATGCGTGTAGCCTGTGCTACAGGAAGGCCGAGTGATATTATGCAACCAGTGTTTGAACAACTGCAATTGGAAAAGTATCATGGTTTTTGTGTAGGAAATAATGGCCAAGAACTATATGATGTATATACGAAAGAGTTTATACAAGGTGCGAAGATGCCATTAGAAGTAGCTCAAGTATGTTGTAAAGTGGCTGCTGAAGAGGATCGTGAAATGTATGGAAGAATCAATGGGAAGGCGGTATTCCGCACTAGCTTACATACATCAAAATATAACCCAAATCGTCCAGCGGTATTGTACGATTATGATAAAGAGCAGTTTATGGAAATGGGTGAGTTTGATAAGCTTGGTTATTTTGTGCCACATGAGAGAAATGATGCGGATGCATTGGAAAAGAGATTATTTAGTTTGTTAGAAGGTAAAGCAGAAATACTTAAAACAAATGATGAATGTGTAGAGCTCTGTGCACTTGGTGTTGATAAGTGCAATGGTATCGATATGCTATGTAGAAAGTTGAATTTAGAAGTAGATGATGTATTGGTATTTGGAGATGGATTGAATGATGTAAAAATGATGCGCAAGTATCCATCATGTGCCATGGGTAATGCTTATAATGAAGTAAAAAGCATTGCAAATTATGTTGTGGCTTCTAATGATGAAGATGGCATTGTAGAAGGAATATTGAAATATGCATATTAGGTAAACAGTGGTTTACCTTTTTTTATGTAAAAGTATGCTATACTTTATATAGAGAATGACTGCTGTTCAAAAATATACAGGAGGAATTTATGAGTAAGCAACAAATAATGAATGTAGAAGAAGCGTTTTTAGAAATTGATAATCAAACGATGGGCATAGTGATTGAACGTTCTAAAGAATTTGTTCGTTTAATGACGTATTATCGTTGTGCAATGATGGAAGTGGAAACGAAATTAAATGTTTTAAACCAAGAGTTTTCTTTGCGTCATGATCGAAATCCTATTAGTAGTATTAAATCGCGTTTAAAAACAATGCCTAGTATTATTGAAAAAATGGAGCGTAGACAAATTCCGATGGATTTGGATGCGATTGAAACAAATCTAACAGATATTGCTGGAATTCGTGTTATCTGTGCATTTGAACAGGATGTATACACTTTAGCCAAAGCATTGTTATCACAGGATGATATTACGCTTATTGAACAAAAGGATTATATTGCTAATCCAAAGCCAAATGGATATCGTAGTTTGCACTTGATTGTATCTGTACCTATCTTTTTACAAAATGAAAAGCGTGTTATGAAGGTAGAAATTCAGCTTAGAACGATTGCAATGGATTGTTGGGCGAGTTTGGATCATCAATTGCGATATAAAAAACATCATGAATTCACGAATGAAATGGCGGAGGAATTATTAAGTTGTGCAATTATGAGTGCACAATTGGATCGTCGAATGGATGAACTTAGAGAAAAAGTTGAATATGATGATTAAAGGGCAAAATTATTTGCCCTTGTTTTGTAAGTAGTAATATTTTAAGACGGCTAACTGGCTTTTGGCATCAGTTAATTCATCGTTTTCAATCATTTCTAATGCTTTATCTAAAGATACCTTATAGACATCTAAGAATTCATCTTCATCAAGTTGTTGTCCAGTAGAATGTAGTCCAGTTGCTAGAAATAAATATACAATTTCTGAGAAGCATCCTGGAGAAGAATGCATTTTTCCTAAATACTCAAAATGATCTGCCTCCATGCCAATTTCTTCTTTTAATTCACGAATGCCACATAATTTTGGGTCTTCATCTTTTTCGCGTTTTCCAGCAGGTATTTCATACATTTCTTGTAAAAATGGATAGCGGAATTGTTTTACTAAATAGATTTCATTTTGATCATTAACAGCAAGTACTGCAACTCCACCATTATGATATACAACTTCACGTTTTGCGTGATTTCCATTTTCAATTTCAACATCATCGACGACTACATCAAAAATCTTTCCGCTAAATATTTTTTGTGAGTGTAATTGCTTTTCCCAGTGTGCCATACAAAATCCTCTTTCTTTTTTGTAAATTTTAGCATATTTGGTAGGAGTTTTGACAATTTTTTGCATAAAAGTATAGTGTAGGGGTGATGCTATGACTTTTAAGGAAAAGGAACGCTTGGTACGTTATATTTTTAATAAAAGAAAACAGATTTTGATGTATGAGCAATATGTGTGTGATAAAAATAAAGAAGAGAGCGCAGAAGATATGTTTTTGCGTTGGGTGCATTATGCATTAAATAATTGTAGTAAGGTATCAAGATTAATTTTAGAAAATGAATATATCTTGTATAAAGGAAAAGAATGGTGGTATGACTATTTTAGTCGGTCCAATTATTATCGTATGAAACAAAAGGCTATGGATGAATTTTTGGATTGCTTACATGAATAAAAAATGTTAGAATTTTGTTGAGGTGAAAATATCATGGATAATTTTAATTTAATAGTTAAACTTTTAAAAGACTACGTAAGTGATGAAATCGAAATTACTCGTGAGTCAACATTAAAAGAACTACAAATCGATTCTTTAGACTTAGTAGAAGTAGTAGTAAGTGCTGAAGAACAAACGGGAGTTACATTTGAAGACGATGAGTTAGTGGATTTAAAAACAGTAGGCGACGTGGTAGATTTACTAAACAAAAAAACAAATTAATAAAAAGAAGAGGAGCCCAATAATTATGTTAAAAGGTATTGCTGCAAGTAGCGGTATTGCTATTGCAAAAGTTTACAAACTAGAAGTTCCAACAATGAACATTACAGACGCAAAAGTTGAAGATGTAGCTGCAGAAGTTGAAAAATTTAAAGCTGCTATGGCTAAAACTATTGCTGATATCGAAGGTATCAAAGAAAGAGCTACTAAAGCTGGTAAATTATCTGCTGAAGAAATCGCAGTTTTTGATGCTCACTTAATGATGGCACAAGACCCTATGTTAGCTGATGAAATCGTTAATATGATTCAAGCTGAAGGTGTTAATGCTGGTTATGCAACTCAAGAAGTTGCTAATGGTATGGTTGTTATGTTCGAATCTATGGATAGCGATTATTTCAGAGAAAGAGCTGCTGACGTTAAGGACGTTACATTCCGTTTAAAAGCAAATGTATTAGGTGTTGTAGTTCCTGATTTAGGTGCTATTACAGAAGATTCTGTAGTAGTTGCTCATGACTTAACTCCATCTGATACAGCACAATTAAATGAATTTGCTAAAGGTTTTGCTACTGCTATCGGTGGAAGAACTTCTCACTCAGCTATCATGGCTCGTAGTTTAGAAATTCCTGCTGTAGTAGGTTGTACAGGTATCTTAGAAGAAGCTAAACATGGTGATACAATCGTGTTAGATGCTATCAAAGGTAATGTAATTTTAAATCCAACTGCAGAAGAAGTTGCTACATATGAAAAAGCTAAACAAGAATATTTAGAATATCGTGCAGCATTAAAAGTATTAAAAGATCAACCTTCTATTACAACAGATGGTCACCAAGTAGAATTAGTTGGTAACATCGGTACACCTAAAGATGCTGATGGCGTATTAGAAAACGGTGGAGAAGGTGTTGGTTTATATCGTACAGAATTCTTATATATGGATTCTCAAGTATTACCATCAGAAGAAGAACAATATGTTGCTTATAAAGCAGTATTAGAAAAAATGGGTAATCGTCCAGTTGTTGTTCGTACATTAGATATCGGTGGAGATAAGAAACTTCCTTACTTACCAATCGATGAAGAAATGAACCCATTCTTAGGTTACCGTGCTATTCGTTTATGCTTAGACCAAAAACCTATTTTCAGAACTCAATTACGTGCTTTATTACGTGCTAGTGCATTTGGTAAATTACGTATTATGTTCCCAATGATTGCTACAGTTAAAGAATTTAGAGATGCTAAAGCTGTTTATGAAGAAGAACGCGCTAAATTAATCGCTGAAGGTATTGCTGTTGGTGATGATGTTCAAGTTGGTATGATGGTTGAAATCCCTGCTGCTGCAGTATTAGCTGATCAATTTGCTAAGATCGCTGATTTCTTCTCAATCGGTACAAATGACTTAATTCAATACTCTATGGCTGCTGACCGTATGAGTGAAAAAGTTTCTTACTTATATCAACCATATAACCCATCTATCTTACGTTTAATTAAGATGACTATTGATGGTGCTCATAAAGAAGGCAAATGGTGTGGTATGTGTGGAGAAATGGCTGGAGAACCTAATGCAGTTGCTATTTTATTAGGATTAGGATTAGATGAATTCTCTATGTCTGCTTCTTCAATCTTAGCTGCTCGTAAGATCGTTCGTTCTATGAACAAAGCTGAAATGGAAGAATTAGCTGCTAAAGCATTAGCTTGTGATACAGCTGAAGAAGTATTAGAATTAGTTAAAGGTGCTACTAAATAATACATAATTAATTATTCCTATAAGACTTTTATCTAAAAAGATAGAAGTCTTTTTTTGTTTGGCGTATAATACAACATAGAGGTGACATAATATGAATCAAAAAGTATATGAACAATATGCAAAATTAGCTGTTAATGTAGGTATTAATTTACAACCAAATCAAGAAGTTATCGTTAGTGCTTCATGTGAATGTGCTGAATTTGTAGAACACATTGTAAAAGAGTGTTATGAAAAAGGTGCTAGAAAAGTAAGAGTAGAATGGAGTCAAGATAAGATTTCTCGTTTACATATGCAATATCAAACAGAAGAAGTAATGTCTGAAGTATTGCCTTGGGAAGAAGAAAAAATGAAACATATGACAAAAGTAATTCCTTGTCGTATTTATGTGGATGATAGTGATCCTGATGCATTTGCTGGTTTAGATATGAAAAAAGTAAGTAATTCTAGAGTAGCTCGTTATAAAGTAATGAAAAAGTATATTGATCAAATGGAAAATAAAGATCAATGGACAATTATTGCCGTTCCTTCACCAAGTTGGGCTACTAAAGTATTCCCTGAATTAGATGAAAAAGAAGCTGTTGAAAAACTTTGGGAAGCAATTATGAAAACGACTCGTTTGGATCAAGGGGATGCAGTAGAAACTTGGGAAAAGCATATTGCTTATTTAAAAGAGAAGAGTGAAAAGATGAATGCGTTAAATCTTGATTACTTAACATATAAGGCAAGTAATGGTACAGATTTACGTATTAAATTACAACCAAATCATGTATGGTTGAGTGCTAGAGAAACTTCTTTACAAGGAATTGAATTCTCTGCAAATATGCCAACTGAAGAAGTATTTACAATGCCTAAACGTGATGGAGTTGATGGTGTAGTGTATTCTACAAAACCATTAAGTTTACAAGGACAATTGGTTGAAAACTTTAAGTTTACTTTTGAAAAAGGTAAGATTGTAAAAGTTGAAGCTGAAAAAGGTTTGGATGTCTTAGAAACAACTCTTGATATGGATGAAAGTAGTCGTTATTTAGGAGAAGTGGCTTTAGTGCCATTTAATTCTCCAATTAATGAAACAGGAATCTTATTCTCTAATACTTTATTTGATGAAAATGCGTGTTGTCATTTAGCATTTGGCGCAGCGTTTAAAAATAATATCAAAGGTTATGAAACTATGAGTGAAGAAGATTTTAAAGAAGTAGGCTTTAATGATTCTGTAAACCATGTAGATTTCATGATTGGTAGTGAGGATTTAGAAATTCTTGGTTATGATTTTGATGGCAAGGAACATGTAATCTTCAAAAATGGAATTTGGGCAATTTAAAAAGTAGATCCATGATCTACTTTTTTTCTGGTTTATTTAATTTGAATTTTAGTTGTACAGGATTGTGATTTGAGTATTGATAATTTGTATCTAAAATCACACTTTCAGCTGTAATGTTATTTGAAACAATAAATCCACAGGTATGTGCTTGATAGTTTACACCTTGTTCATATGGTATGTCTGTTGTACGGAAGTTAGCTAATTCTGTTTCGTTTGTAGGATGTACAAAGGTAAATCCTTCTGTAATTTGAGTTTCATCAAAATCACTTAACCATACTGGTGTTTGTTGTTGGTTGGCAAAGTTGCCATCAACTGCTGCTGTATCTGCATTAAAGTTACCAGCCACAATTACGTAGTTACCATATTCATATTCTTCTAACATAAAGGCATTGATTACGTCCATTTGTTGTTTTCTAATAGTCGCATCTTTGTCTAAGTTAATATTAAGAATAACTAAATATTTACTATCGCTTCCATTGATTGGCATAAAGGTTGCTGAGAAGCCATTATCAATCGCTGCCACACGTGATGTGAATGTTGTTTGAATTGGTAATTGTTGTCTAAAACCATATGTTGTTTTATAACGACTATACGTAACAATATCATTATTGATTAAACCAATTGGATTATCAAATGGATATACAAGGTATTGTGTATGATGATAACGAGCCGCAACTCTTGAATAACGAGACAACGCTTCATTCATTTCTTCATATTGATTAATCATATAACTACGCGTACTTGCGACATCCATATCTTGAAGTGCATAGAAATCCACATCTAAATGACGAATGTAGTCTTTCATTTTTGTGACATTGTCTAACACAGCTGTTTCATCAATACCGTAATTGTATTCACCTTGTGTTTTGATGCCATCTGTCATTTTTCCTGTTTCATTGATATTTGAATATTCAGGAACATGAATACCATGACCAATATCCATGGTTACTGCACTATAGGTATTACCAACTGCTAAATACCAAGTACGATTTCTTTCTACATCTAATTCTTCACCATCTGGAATACGATAGTATTTATATTGAATGTATCCGAAATAGGTTAAAGCACTTGTCGCAATATTAGCGCCAATAAGTAAGAAGATGCACAATACAATTTGTAAGATTCGGTATACAAACATGTGTTTGTGTAACCAGTCAAAGGCTTGATTCCATTTCTTTTTGCATGTCGCAAAAAAAGATGAATCTTTCTTTGTTGGTTTTTCTTCTATAGGTGGTAGTGTTTCTACGACTTCGGTTGTTTCTACAACAACTAAAGAATGATTGTCTTCTACTATTTCTGTTTGTTCAATTTCTTCTTTTTCTGCTGATTCGATAGTTGTTGAAGCTGTTTCGTTTTCTTCTTGTTCAACTGTAGTTGATGTTGATTCTTCTATTGTAGAAGGTATTTCAGCATTTACAATAATTTCAATTTCTTTAATTGGTTGTTCTTCTATGATTTCTTTGGTATCAATGATCACAGCGTCATCTTCAATATTCGAATTTGTTGTTTCTTCAATGTTATGAGTACCACTACTATTGACAATTTCTTCTATCATGGAATTTGTATTTGCATTTTCTGTGTTTTCTACAATTTCAGTTGTTTCAATGATATCTTGAACAACATTTTCATTTTCAACAGTTTTCTTTTTTCTTCCTGGTTTTGCCAAAATATCACCCCTTACTATGTTATCTTTTATAGTAACACTTACTATAACTTTTTTAAAGTTCTATTTTATATATATAGTAGTATATGTTTATTTGTTGGTTAACAATCTAGATAAAAGAAAAAATCCTATTGGATTTTTTTGTTAAGTTTCTCTTTGATCATAGTTGTAGAAATGTTTTCTGTTCTTGGTAAGTAAACAACTTCACAATAGTCTTTTAAGAAGTCGAATTTACCTGTCCAGTCATCTCCCATTACAAATACATCAATATCATATTTTTGTACGTCATGAATTTTTTGTTCCCAATCATTTTCTGGAATAACTAAGTCAACATAGCGGATGGCTTCTACCACTTCTTTACGTTGTTCATAGCTCATAACTGATTTTTTTCCTTTTAATTGATTGAATTCGTCGCTACTAATAGCAACTACTAAATAATCTCCTAGTGCTTTTGCACGTCTTAGTATACGAACATGTCCTTCATGGAATAAGTCGAAAGTACCATAAGTAATTACTCTTTTCATTCTTTTCACCTCTGCACATAGAGTATAGCATTATTTACTATAAAAAGGAAATGTAAAAGTTTTTTGTTCATTGTGTAGGCTAGATATATCAGTTATAATAAGTGTGATTGGTGGGATGTATATGAAATTAATGTGTCCAAGTATGATGTGTAGTTCTAGATGGGATTGTATTAGAGATGAAGTAGAAGAATTGGATAAAGCTGGAATTGATATTTTCCATATGGATATTATGGATGGTGAGTTATTACCAAATTTTACTTTGGGAATTAATGATTTAAAAGCGGTGAGAAAGCATACTTCGAAGCGTATTGATATGCATTTGATGATGAAGAATCCGTTGAATAAAGTGCAGTGGTTTATTGATGCTGGGGCAGATATTATTTATATTCATCCTGAAAGTGAGACTTTTGTTATTAAAACATTACAACATATTCAAAATCAAGGAAGATTTAGTGGGATTGCGATTAGTCCTGACTGGAGTATTGATATGGTTAGGGAACTATTGGCTTTCTGTGATTATGTATTGGTTATGACGGTGAATCCTGGTTTTGCGGGTCAAAAGTATATTGATACTATGACTAAGAAGGTTGAAAAACTTGTAAAGCTTAAAGAAGAATATGGATACAAAGTTATGATTGATGGTGGTTGTAGTGAAGAAGTGATTAAACGATTGTCTGCGGTTGGTGCGGATGGATTTGTTTTAGGTACAAGTGTATTATTTAATAAGAATGAAGATTATGCTACTATTATTAAGCGTCTTAAGGAGGAAACAAAATAATGAGAATCGGTATTGGAAATGACCATGTAGCAGTAGAAATGAAGAAGGAACTTACTGCGTATTTAGAAAATAAAGGATATGAAGTAGTGAACTATGGAACAGATAGTAGTGAAAGTTTCCATTATCCTATTAGTGGTGAAAAGGTTGCTTTAGCTGTTAAAAATCATGAAGTGGATTTGGGTATTTTAATTTGTGGTACAGGTGTTGGTATTTCTTTGGCTGCTAATAAAGTAAATGGTATTCGTGCAGTGGTTTGTAGTGAACCTTATACAGCTAAACTTTCTAGAGAACATAACAATACAAATATTTTAGCGTTTGGTGCTCGTGTAATTGGTATTGAAATGGCGAAGATGATTGTGGATAGTTGGTTGAATGCTGAATTTATGGGTGGTAGACATCAAATTCGTGTAGATATGATTGGAGATATTGAAAAGAGAAATGGGTAATACCATTTTTTCTTTGGTATAGTTTATGAATAGTAAAAAAATGATTGAAGGGAATCCTTTGAAATTAATCATTTGGTTTTCTTTGCCGTTAATGTTGGGAAATATTTTTCAACAATTATATACAGTAGTAGATACCATGATTGTTGGGAAGATATTGGGTGTATCTTCTTTGGCGGCTGTTGGTAGTGCGGATTGGATTAGTTGGATGGCGTTTGGTGTAATTACAGCATTTCCTCAAGGGTTTTCTATTTTAATTGCGCAAGCATATGGTGCAAATGATGAGAAAGAAGTAAATAAACATTTAGTATCACTTGTACAGTGTTCTATTTTAGTGGCTGTTGTTTTTACTGCAGTTGGCTATTTAGGGTTAATGCCTTTGTTGAAATTATTAAATACACCAAGTGAAATTTTATTGGAAAGTTATGCGTATGTTCGTGTTATTTATTTAGGATTGCCGATTACAATGTTTTATAATGCATGTGCTTCGGTGTTGCGTGCTTTTGGTGATAGTAAAACGCCACTTCGTGCGATGGTTTTAGCAGCAATTATGAATATTGGCTTAGATTTTATATTCATTTTATGTTTTAAAATGGGTGTTAGTGGTGCT
Source organism: Erysipelotrichaceae bacterium (assembly GCA_017473265.1). Lineage (GTDB taxonomy): Bacteria > Bacillota_I > Bacilli_A > Erysipelotrichales > Erysipelotrichaceae > RGIG4607. The sequence goes on from JAFULQ010000012.1 coordinate 12,343, forward strand.
GCGTTGGCTACGGTTATTGCGCAAGGTTTTGCGGCTATCTATTGCTTTATGGTATTAAGAAGAAATCCGATTATTATGTCACCATTTTCGATTCGTTCTGTGGATTGGGTGGATAATAAGAAAATGTTTGAAATTGGATTTCCTATGGCTTTTCAAAACTTGTTGATAGCGATTGGTGGTATTGTATTAACGGGTATTATTAATGGTTATGGTACGTTGTTTATTGCTGGATTTACTGCGGTTAATAAGATGTATGGTTTATTAGAAATTGCGGCGGTATCTTATGGATATGCTATGGTTACTTATGTTGGGCAAAACTATGGAGCACATAAGTATGCGCGTATTAAAGAGGGGGTAAAGAGTGCTGCTATTCTTGGTTTTGTAACGGCTGTTATTATTACCATTTTCATTCAATTGTTTGATAAACAAATCTTATTGTTATTTCTTTCGGGGGAACCACATGAGGTTGAGATTGCTTTATCTGTTGGTGAGAAGTATTTATTAGGTATGTCTCTTCCATTGTTTGTATTATATTTATTGCATGTTTATCGTTCGGCTTTACAAGGGTTATCAAATACGTTTATTCCGATGGTGTCTGGTTTTGTGGAATTGGCGTGTCGTTTGCTTTGTGCAACTTGTTTGCCGTTGTTTTTACAGGAAAATGGTTTGTATTTTGTAGAGCCTTCGGCTTGGGTTGGGGCAACGATTTTGCTAGTGTTCTGGTATTATAAAACAGAAAGAGAAATATTAAATGAGGATCAATGATTTCATTGATTTTTTTTTGTAGTATAATGCAAGTAAGTATTGAGGTGTTATCATATGAAGAAAATAGTAAATATTTTAGTAGTTGTATTTATGCTATTGGTTATGTGTCCAATGGAAAAGATTCATGCGGATTATATTTTTGTGCAACCGGATGAGTTTGAAGAAATTAGTGAAGGAAGTGTATTAACGTTTGGGGATCATTCTTTTACGTTTAATGGCTTAGAACTTTTGGAAGATAAAAATGAGGTAAAGGCATCTTTTACGTATGATACAAAGTCGCCTATTTATAATTATCATGTATATGATTTGGCTATTTTTGTATGGAGAGATTATGCTTTGTATTTTGAACAAGAGGGTACGTATTTTGATTTAGAGGGTGTAAATCATGGTGTGTATTCTTATGCGTTTGATAAGGATTATTATAATTTAGAGTATTTCTATTTCTATATGGTTGGATATACGAGTTTAGGTCGTTATGATAGTAAGTATATTAAAGTAAAGAATCCATATTATGTGGATGAAGTACAAAGTATTTGGTTGGAACAAAATGAAAGATTGTATGTTGGTAATTCTATTTTATTAGATGGTGGTTTTATTCCAAATAATACACCAGATGAAAAAATTTTAACTTGGACAAGTAGTGATGAGAATATTGCGACTGTTGATAGTGATGGTTGGGTGACTGGTGTAGGTGTTGGTAGTTGTACAATTACGGTGAGTATGCCTAATGGTGCTAGTGGCTCTTGTGTTGTGAATGTTTCAAGTGGTGCTTTGGCTCGTTTGTATGGTAGTAATCGTTATACAACTTCTTTTATGACAGCGAGTATGTTAAGGGAAGAGTTGAAGGTTGAAAAGTTTGCGAATGTAATTGTTAGTAGTGGTAAGAATTTTGCGGATGCATTGGCTGGTTCGTATTTAGCTGCTAAGAAGGATGCGCCAATTTTAATGGTGGATAACAATACGATGAAGTTTGTATGTGAGTATATTGGTTCGTATTTACAAGATGGTGGTAATGTTTATATTTTAGGTGGAACAAGTGCTGTTAGTGGTTCTTTTGAAAGTATGGTTACTAAGTATGGTATTTTTAATGTGAAACGTTTGGCTGGTAATAATCGTTATGATACAAACTTAGAAATTCTTAAAGAAGCGGGTGTTACAACTGAAGATGTATTGGTTTGTACGGGAATGAATTTTGCGGATAGTTTAAGTGCTTCTGCTGCAGGTAGACCTTTATTATTGGTTGGTAATAGTTTAAATGCTGATCAATTGGCTTTCTTACAAGGTTTAAATGGTAATAAATTATACATTATTGGTGGTACTGGTGCGGTAAATGAAAGTGTTGCGGCGACTCTTCGTAAGTATGGTGATGTGAAGCGTATTGCTGGTAATTCTAGATATGATACGAGTGTTGAAGTTGCGAAAATGTTCTTTGATAAGCCAACTCGTGCAGTAGTGGCGTATGGTAAGAATTTCCCTGATGGATTAAGTGGTGGTCCTTTGGCATATGCAATTGATGCGCCATTATTATTAACGGAAAATAAAGCAATTCCTACTACTAATGCTTATACAGTGAGTCAAGGAATTACTTCTGGTTATGTATTAGGTGGTAGTGGATTAATTTCGAATGGTGCAGCTAAAAATGCTTTAAATGCAATGAAAAATGATGAACTATTGGAATATAAATTTGATTATGACCGTGGTAATGTAATGGTTGCGAAAGCGTTAAGTTTATTAGGTACTCCTGGACCATGTTCACAATTAGTAGAATATAGTTTAAATGCAGTAGGATTAACAGCTTGGAAAGATATTTATGAACCAGATCCATCAACTGGTGAAGATAAATATGTTGGTACAATGCTATCTCCTGAAACTTGTAAAGAAATGGGTGAACGTGTGTATTATCCATTACCTGGTGATATTGCTTATTATGTAGATGGTGGTTTGGGTGAATCACATGTTGGTTTATATATTGGTAATGGTATGTGTGTACATGGTAATTACAATGGTAAAACAACGTTGTATAAGGCGAAATTACCTGGGGCTACAAGTCCTGAATATTATCGAGTGAAGTTGTAGATGTTACTACAACTTTTTTGTTATAGAAAACCACACGATAGTGTGTGGTTCCGTGTAGCTTAAGCGATGAATCCTATTGTGCTAAACTATTTGTAAGCCGGCCAGCTTGCAAAAAGAAATAACACAATAGGAGGCCACATTATAATGAGTAACCAAAATAATGCTGTAAATAGTTTAGCACAC
>JAFULQ010000013.1 GCA_017473265.1 Erysipelotrichaceae bacterium
GCATAATCAAAATTATCATCTGGTTCTAACTTGTTAATATAGTTAGTTAAATTCTCCGAAATAAATCTATAAAATAAGAATCCTAGAACGTATTGTTTAAAATCCCAACCATCTACAGATCCTCTTAAATCATTAGCAATCTTCCATATTGCCTTATGTAATTCGTCTCTCTCATATTCTTTCTTATTATTCATGAACATCTACCTCCAAAAGCGTCTAATATTATTATACACCATATTTACAAAAATTGATATTCTACGACACAAAAAAACACGTTAAATTCAAACGTGTTGCCCCTTTCGAAAAGGGTTAAACAAATCATACATAGAAAGAATAAAAGCAAAATTAAACCAATTATAGGCATAATGTAAAATCAAACTATTCTCTCAAAATCTAGTGGTTCTTCGCTAATCACCCTCAAGCGATACTTCTCTGCTAGAATCTTTGTAACCTTATTCCTAACAAACTCATAATCATATGAAATATTGAATACATCACTTGCAGAATTGATATGAATCTTATAGGTATTACACGATAATGAGTTCATCTTAAATCCTGTCGCTAGGTAAAAAGCTACATACTCAGGTAAAATATCATTATGTAAATGTTTGTAGCATTCATCTTCAAAAGGTTCAATAAGTTTGGCAAACTCATCATCACTGATATTTACAATATCTTCAACTCTAATAAACATATCATCGTCACCATCCCATACTCAATATAACTTAAAATCCGAGAATTTAAAACTATTTTCAAGAAAACAATTGTACAAGACACGTATTAATGTCAATTTATGGTATAATTAAATGGACAGATAAATAGTAATCTGTAGAAACGGGAGGTATATGCATGATTATTTTAATGGAAGGTATAGTAATGTGCTTTTTACTATTAATCACTTGTGTAATTGGCATAGCAAATGGTGCTGTAGGATTAGTGGTTCTTTATGAAAAAGACGTTCAAGACAGAGTTGTAGAATTAGGGTACACTACAAAACAAAAGATTAAGAAAAGCTTTATCGTTACAAGTATTGCCTTATTTCTTCCAATGATATTATTAGTGCCATTTATGGTTTACTATATTAATGGAGCAGTTGGATTTTGGGATGGATTTTGGCAAATGTCTATAATATTTTGGATTGCAGGATTATTTGATAGATTATTTATCGATTGGTATTGGGTAGAACATACTAAGGCTTGGATTATACCTAAAACCGAAGATTTACAACCATATATTCCACCTAAAGTTCGTGCTAGAAAATGGATAGGAACAATATTTGTATATCCTATGTTTGCAGCCATAATTGCAGGAATAATGACATTGATATAAATTACAACAGAACCGGCAGATGTAACAGTCTGCTTTTCTTATGGTCTAAATCTTATACAAGTAAAAAGAGCAATCACTCATTAATCGCTCTCTCTATCACTAAATTTCAAAATCAATTCATCTATAACAGCATCTTGACCACTCGTCTCTATCATCTCTTGTAGTGTTCCATCAGCTCTTAAACGTTTTATTTCCTCCATTATAGCACCTAGACGACTATCTGGGTGCTTAATATTTCTAGGCTCAAACAATAATGCCACCATCTGATTAAAAAACAAACGATTATGGCTCACTAATTTCGGATTGGTATTACACTTGATAATGCAATCTTGGTCAAATTCAGCAGTTGAATCATCAGCAGAATACTCATTAATCAACTCTTGTACCATTTCCATTGCTGATTTCTTCAAAACATAAGGTTTCTTTCTTCCATAGGTTAATACATTTGCATCATCATACAAGGTAATCCAGTTCTTATCATATCTTTCAAGCTTAACCAGCCAAGTTCTCATAGTACAACTCCTCTCAAATAACCACCTAATTCGGCATTCTTTGCCCATTTGGCGAATCTTTCGAACAAAGTAATAGAAACACCCACTAACAGAGAAAAAAACAAAAACCAAGACGTTTCAAAATCGTAATATTTCTCTCAAAATAGAAGGACATTTCTACAATAGGATGTTCTACTAAAATATATAAAAAAGCTGCAAAAACCCTAAAAAAGGTAGAAAAACTATAAGGAAATCAATCATAATCATCATTCAACCAATCAAAATCTATCTGATTAGTAATCTTTCTTAAGTTAAATGTAATAGAAGTCCTAAAATAGGCATACAGGTTCTGAATCTTACTTCCTTCTTCATCACAAAATTTTTGATTCTTAATTTTCGTGGCAACGTAATTTGTTGCAACTATAACTGTCTTAAAGTCATATCTCAACAATAATTCTTCAAATAGAGCATCATACAGGTATAAATCAAAATCCGATTCACCGCTAATATAATTTCTTCTTAAAAGTTCCAATGTTATATAGTGATGATTTGGAAGTGTTTTATCAATATATCTATCTATCTTTGTATCTTTCATCTTCTATTCACCTTTGATTCTATATTTAAACTTAAATAAGAAACTTAATCAATAGAATTAGAACAGAATATAAATATTATTACTTACTCCAACACATTGTGAAGACGATAGAAAAGGCAACCCATACTTCGTTGCACTAAAAATCCATATAAAAGTATAAATAATACTAGGTATTGTTCTTAAAATAGGATTAGGTAAAACCGGTAACATGTGCTCCTGCAAGCTACGCTGGATCCACCGCCTCAAGCAACGCTTCATGCAACGATCCCAAGAACAAGGTCCACCTGCAGCAGTTACTGATAAAAACAAAACTAGTTTCATTCCTCTGCATGCTTAATCTAACGAAGTTAGTAAATAATCATGCATAATAGAAACAAACTCACCATCACCA
>JAFULQ010000001.1 GCA_017473265.1 Erysipelotrichaceae bacterium
GATTATGGCGAAATGGTCACACCTGTTCCCATTCCGAACACAGAAGTTAAGCATTTCAGCGGCGACAATAGCTAGGCCTGCCCTAGTTAAGATAGCACATCGCCAGTTAATTTGGTTCATCTTTAGATGAACCTTTTTTTTGCTTTGCATTGTGATAAAGACAATATATAATAGTTACATATGATTTTGAGGTGTTTATATGTTTGCATTAGGAACGATTATCAATACGATAGCTATAATATTAGGTGGATTTTTTGGACTTTTATTTGGTTCTAAATTAAATGAAAAACAACAAGATGGACTAATTAAAGCAAGTGGTGTTTCTGTTTTGTTTATTGGCATTGCTGGAGCAATGGAAAAGATGTTAACTATTCAAGGATTATCATTAATTTCTTCAAATTCATTACTTATCGTTATTTGTTTAGCTTTAGGAGCTTTTATTGGTGAGTTATTACATATAGAAGAAGCTTTTGAAAAATTTGGAGAATGGTTAAAACAAAAAAGCGGAAACCAAAACGAGAATAATTTTGTTTATGCATTCGTTAATGCTTCATTTACAGTGTGTATTGGTGCTATGGCAATTGTTGGTGCAATTCAAGATGGAATCTATCATGATTCTTCTGTTCTAGTCACTAAGTCTTTACTAGATTTTATCATTATTATGATTATGTCCTGTTCTACAGGTAAGGGTGCTATATTCTCTGCAGTACCAGTATTTCTTTTACAAGGTAGTATGACTGTCCTAGCTAGTTTATTAGAACCATTAATGACAGATTTAGCATTAATGTATCTTTCTTTAGTTGGCTCAATATTGATTTTTTGTGTTGGTGTGAATTTAGTATGGGGAAAGAAAGTCAGTGTTGCGAATATGTTGCCATCACTATTAATTGCTGTTATTGCTTCATTTATAATTTAAAAAAAGCATTTATATAAATGCTTTAGCCCAATCTGGATAGTATTCAAATTTTATGAGTTCTTTTTGATAAGGAAATGTAATACAACAAGAAAAAAGCATAGGATTGCTTGAAGAATCTCTTGAACCATATTTGTGATCTCCAATAAGTGGAAAACCTCTACTTGCGAATTGAACACGAATTTGGTGGCTACGTCCTGTATGTAGTCTAATTTTCACAATTGATGGATTATCTTGTAATAAGCACGTATATTCTAGACGTGCTTTTTTAACTCCTTTTCTTTCACGCTTTACTACAAAGACTTTGTTTTTAGTAGAATCTTTCCAAAGTAAATCTTCCCAATCACCTTTTAAATCTGGAGTACCGTGTACCATTGCAACATATTCTTTAATCATGTTACCATCTTGAATATGTTTGGATAATAAAGCAGCGGTATGTTTGTTTCTGGCGTACACCATAACACCACCCACATTTTTATCTAAACGATGAACCGTATATATTTCACCACTATATTTTTCCTTAATTGCATCAACCATTTCTTTTTCGGAATCTAATCCAACCGGTTTTACGCAAATAATTAGGTTTTTATCTTCGAATAATATTTCCATATAGATACCTCTTAACTATAGTTATTATAATAAAATAAAGGATAAAAGCATATAGTGATTGTGATAAAATATTTTCAGGTGGTTATTATGACAAAAAATGAGATATTATGTATTCTTTGTAATGCTTTATATACATTAACAAGTGGCATGAGCGCTGTTTTTATGAATGTTTTTTTATATACATATACTGGTTCATTAATTGTAATGGTAATTTATACATGTATTCATATAGCATTAATGCCAATATGTTTTACTATTGCTGGAAAGATAGCTTTAAAAATGCATTATGGTATTACATTAAGTATCGGATTAGTGTTCTTAGTGATTCAACTATTATTTGTATTGTATTATAACGAACTTTTTGCTATTTATCATTATTATGTTTATATAGTAGCTATTTTCTTTGGTATTGGGGAAGGATTTTATTATTTAAGTTTAAATACACTGCACCAACTAGTTACTACACCTCATTCTCGTAGTTTATTTATTGGAGTTGGTGGAGTATTAAATAATATTGCGAGTGTTGTTGCACCGTTATTAGCAACTTTTATTATTGATGTTTCTATGGATGATATGAGTGGCTATATTAATATTTTTAAAATCGTTGTAGTAGTCTTTATATTTATGTCGGTATTAGCTTTATTAATAAATGTAAAAGGGAATCCTACTAATTTTAGTGTTATAAAAAGTATTTCATTTCAAAATGACCAACAATGGAAATATATATTAATGTCTAATTTTTTATTTGGATTTCGTGATTCTTTAGTTTTAGCGTTGTCAGGACTATTGGTATACAATGCGACAAATGGTAGTGGAAGCTTATACGGAAAACTATTGGCTTGTTTTGCCTTTTTGACAATACTGTCATATATGTTTGTTTCTAAAACAATGGTTCGAACGAATCGTATGAAATATTATACATTGGGCGCAATTTTTCTATCGACATCTACTATTGTTTTAGTTGTATTCCCTAATATTTATGGAGCGATATATTATGGTGTAGTAAATGCAATTGCGTCGGCATTTTATTCTAGTCCTTTTAATTTAATCGCTATGAATGCTTTAAATGATTATGATAAGCAAGAAAACATTGTAGGTAGAGTAATTGCTAGAGAAATATATTTAACAATTAGTCGTTGCTTAGGAATGTTATTTATTGTTTTTTGTAATAAGATGTTTTCAGAAATGATTTATTTGTATGTATCAGTTATTACTTTATCGTTGTCTCCAATTGCTTTGGCAGCTTATAGTAATAGATATCATAAGAAAAGAGATGCAATGAAAAGTGTAAATCAGTTATAATAAAGAAAAAGAGTAGGTGATTGTATATGAATTGGAAAAAGTTATTATCAGTTTTAGTTTTACTTGTAATTGTAGGATTAACAATGTATTTTAAAGAACCTACAAATACAACAATTGATGTTGATGGTTGGTATACATCAAAAGAAGAAGTGTCTTTATATATTGATACGTATGGAGAACTTCCAGATAATTTTATTACAAAAGATGAGGCTAAAGCTCTTGGATGGAATAGTAAAGAAGGAAATCTATGGGATGTAGCGGAAGGTATGTCTATTGGCGGAGATAGATTTGGTAATCGTGAAGGACTTTTACCTAAGGAAAAAGGTAGAGTTTACTATGAATGTGATATTGATTATGAAGGTGGATTTAGAAATAGTAAGCGAATAGTTTTCTCTAATGATGGATTGATTTATTATACTGAAGATCATTATGAAAGTTTTGAGGAAATTGTGTATGAATAGCATAAAAATTCAATTAGATAATTTTGAAAGTATTCATGATTTTCATTTATGGATAAAAGAACAATGTCAATTTCCAGATTATTATGGCTGTAATTTGGATGCATTGTATGATTGTTTAACGGAAAATAATCAATTTGAATTTCAAATTTTACCTTCTGAAAAGTATGAAGAATATCAAGCTTGTGTAGTTGATGCTATCATCGATGCAGGATGTAAAGTTCAATTTATATTTGAATAAAGGAGTATTGTATGAAACGTTTACAAACAATATGTAATATAATTGCTGTTTTATATTTAATTTTCCATTTATGTTATGCTGGATTTATGTTTACGCAATCTTTATTTTATGCCATGATTTGGTTAGCAATTTTAGTAGTTGAAGTGTTGATTGTTGTATTTGGTTTGAAGAAGGCTAAGTTTATTGTATGTATTTTTACTTTATTCTTATTGGCGCAATCTTGTTTATCGGCTTTCATTTATGTAAAAGGTTTTGATTTGCAAACAAAGAATGCGGATTATGTTGTGGTTTTAGGTTATGCTTTAGAAGATAATCAAATGACGGAAACATTGAAGTTGCGTTTGGATAGAACGTATGAATATGCAATAGATAATCCAAATGCGAATATTGTGTTGTGTGGTGGTATTACAGGAAGTAATACTGTATCTGAAGCAAAAGTTATGTATGATTATTTAGTAACCAAGGGTATTGTTAGTACTCGAATGAGATTGGAAGATACATCTACAGATACGATTGAGAATATTCAAAATTGTAAGTCGTATATTGATACTAAAAGTAAGGTTGTGGTTCTTTCTAGTAATTATCATGTATACCGTGCTAGTAAAATCTGTGAAAAAGCTGGATTTGAGGTTCATACTTTAGGAAGTAAAGCTCCAATTTTATTATTACCAAATCAATTTTTACATGAAAAACTTGGTTTTATCAAAATGATGATTTTTATGTAATTTAGGTATTACATTGCAATATATAAAATATGTTATAATTTCCTTGTAATATTACGGGGGTTTTATTATGTTTGAAAATACAAAGTTAATTATTTGTGATATTGATGGTACTTTGGTGGTTACACATCAGACAATGTCTGAAAGAGCACGTGCTGCAGTGCGTAAATTGCGTGAACATGGAATTTTATTTGGTGTGGCTTCTGGAAGAAATATTGGCGATTTAAAATATATTGTAGGAACTTGGGGATTTACGGATTTAGATGTTATCGTTGGTTTGAATGGTTCTGAATTATATGATGGTATTCATGATGAAGTATATAAGTATTTTCAAATGGAACCAGAATGGATTAAAGAAACATTTGATATTATGAGACCATTTAAACATAATCCAGTTATGTATCATGGTAAAGCATATATGTGTGGAGTATATGATGAAAAAGTGCATTTTTCTGTACAATTTACAAAGTCTGATTTTGTGGTTGCGAAATCGGAGGCGGATTTTTACCAAGAACCGAATGCGAAGATTATGTTTAGAGTAAATGAAAAAGATATGCCTGCTGTTGAAGCAAGGGCAAAAGAGTTTGAATCTCCTTATTATAAAGCGAACAAAACACAAACTACTTTGATGGAATTCCAAAATCGTGAGGCATCAAAAGCGTATGCTTTAGAACAATTTTGTAAATTGAATGGGTTTGGTTTAGAAAATGTGGTGGCTTTTGGAGATACAACAAATGATAATGAAATGTTGAAAGCTGCTGGTATTGGTGTGTGTATGATTAATGGTTCGGATGATACTAAGGCGATGGCGGATATTATTACAACAAAGCCAGTGGAGGAAGATGGCTGGGTTGATTTTATTGAAAATGTCTTTTTCAAAGAAAAAGGATGGTAAAAGAAAAGTGATAGAGTTTCTATCACTTTTTCAATTTTTCGATAATTTGTTTTCTAAATAGTAATACATTCATGAATATGAAGAATAGTATTAATAGTAGTAATGTTAATAATGGTTTAACCGGTGCTAGGGTTGCTAATAACATCATAGGGAAACCAAAGACAATCGCTGGGAAGTTTTGGTAAACCATGTTGTCAGCGGCAGGTGTTTTGAATGAAGGATCCACTTCACGTAATAAAATAATACCTGTACTAGCTGTTCCGGAAAGCATTCCATACATGCATAAGAATTGTTCTTCTTTGTACGTTGGGAAGAAGATATTTGCAATTACACGATTGTATGCATAAGTAACGATTAATCCAGCTATTCCTAAAATAATCATAATTCCCCAATACTTTGTAAGTACATCTAAACGAATGGCCGCGATTCCTGCAACGACCATCACATCGAAGAAGAAGTTACTTGCGCGAGTCATAAGGAAGTTGTTGATATATTCTTTTTTAAGTGTTTTAAACTTTTTAAAAGTATTTAAAAGTGTTTTTATAATAGTAGCGGATAATACTCCAAGTAAGAAGTTGAAACCAAAGATTGTTGATCTCATACCAGGAAGCAACATGCTTAGGCCATTCATCATGAAAAATACTAAGACGTATGCAACAAAAATTAAAGCAATTTGAATGGTTAATTTATCAATGCTTTCTTGCATTGGAATTTCGTTTTCATTTTCGATTACTTCTTGGTTTAGCTCGTCTTTTTTATGAGCTAAATTTAATCTACCTTTGCGTTTCATAATATTTAAGTGAATAACTCCACCAAAACTAGCACTTAAGAATCCTAAAGCAGCAATAGTTAATCCAAAGCTTTTACCACCAATAAAACCGAATTCAGTTTCATAAATATTACCATAGTTTAATGCTTGTCCGGTTCCTTGTCCAAAACCAAATGGTAATAAGACACCAGCTGCTGGGAAAAAATCAGAAATAAATAATGCAATCAGTAGTGTAATTGTAAAGCCTACAATGGCTTGTATCAAATAGGTTGAAACGGTTGTGACGCCTGTATTAAATATTTCTACAGAACGTTCTTTTGTAAGTTTATTTTCTGATGTTTTAAATGCGGAAGCTATAAATCCTAGTGCTAATGCATGATAGGTAATGATTTCTAAAGTTGAAGTACCTTTGCCACCAAAGAATGCAGTGTCAAACATAATATCACCAGTTATAGCTTTGTATATTGCCGCAACAACGATGATGATTCCGCCGCCAATGACTGAAGTTGGAATTAATGATTCTTGTAATAATGGTATTGATTTTTTTAGAACATTACCTGCTAATAAACTTCCTAATAGTGCCGCAAATAGTAATATGGCACCCCAAACATTATAATCCCAAAAATTTTCCATCAATGTCACCTCTACTTATATTGTTATGTCGATTAAAAATATGGACATATTTAACTGCGTTAAAACGTTTATCAGCTTTAATTTGATAAATCATTTTATTGTAATATACATTTAATTTATTTTTTCCTAATACAGTAATAGCACTTATATCAGTAAAAGGAAGGATTAATTCTTGGTTTGTATTTTTATCGATGATTAATTTATCTCCATATAAAGATAGTTTCGCATGCTTTCTTAGTAAGTTTTTTTGTTTGTAAACAATAACTTCAGATAGTGCAACTGTATCTTCATATAGCGGTTTTTCTGTGTATTGTAGAACATCTAATTGGTTCATATAATCTTTTTGGTAGTTGTACCAGTCTAAGACAAACCTAAATGGAAATTCTTGGTTAATACCTTTAAATTCTTTGGTTGTTTCATAAGAGATTTGAGTACCACATTGTTTACAAGTAACTAAATGATTTTGACTTTCGAATGTGGTTAATCCACAATGTGGACATACATAGAATAGTCTTTCTAAATATTCACCACGTTTTGGATGATGGAATTCAGTATCTAGACATGCTTCATTTACATATAATTCTTTTTCGATAATTGCGAATAATTCATCATTTGTTAATTCTTTGTATTCTTCTGGTTCTAATACTTTTGAAACATAGCATTTCATTTTCCCTTTTCGTGGTTCATCACTCCAACGTGGTTCAATTCCATAACCGCCTTCAATGCGTAAGAATGCAATAGGTAGTCTTAGTTTTTTTGCTAGTGAAGCGATGGTTGGACTCATATATTCAGTTTGGCCACTGTAGGTACGATTACCTTCTGGGAAAATAGCGATTGTTCCTCCTTCTTTCGCAACTTTGATACAGTTTTTAACTGCTAGTAAATCAGTGGTTTGTTTGCGAATAGGAATTGGTGCTACTGCCCATTTTAATAATGTAGATAAAAAGCCTAATGAGAAGATGTCTTCTGTTGCCATATAGTAAATAGGTTTACCATCAAACGTTAACGCGACGAAGAATTGATCAAAAGGTGTTTGATGATTTGCAAGTATTAAATATGGACGATTTCCTTGTTCTTTAAATACTTCAACTTGGATACCATATTTCCATATTGTATAAGGTTTTATAATATAATAAGCCAGTTTTGTAATAATTTTATGACGTGGTTTAATCCATGTATCTTTTTTCTTCATAATAATACCTCAAATCTTATTTTAAATTATACCTCAATTTATTATGACAGTTAAGAAAATATGAATAATTTATATTATAAAAAAGCAACTTATTTCTAAGTTTATAGTTCTTTGTAGTTTAAATGATAAAAACCATTGTTGTGGATTATTTGTGATTGGCTAATTAACAATAAGGAAAAAATTAGCTTTTGGTTATTTATTGTGTGAAATTTAATAAGTCAAATATGTCAAATCATGATATAGTAGTGATAGTTGATGAGGTAAAATTTTTATGAAGTATTTTTTAGAAACTACAGATACTATGGTTGAAGGGTTTGGATTTTCTTACTTTGGACCATTGCATTTATGCTGGATAGTAATTTTTGTGGCATTTACTGCTTATTTATGTATAATCTATCGTAAAGCAGATGAGGCAAAAAGAAATAAAATACGTAAGATTTTGGCTGCGGCTATTGTTGCGAATGAATTATGGAAGATGTTTTGGTTAATGGTGGGTGGTAATTATACTTGGAATTATTTACCATTGCATTTATGTAGTATTAATATTTTTATTATTGCATACCATGCGTTTGTGAAGCCTAATAAAACATTGGATAATTTCTTGTATGGAGTATGTATTCCAGGTGCTTTAGCGGCGTTACTAGCTCCTACATGGGTAAAGTTACCATTATTAAATTTCATGCACTTACATAGTTTTACAGTACACATTTGTTTAGCTGCATATCCGATTATGCTAGTTGCTGGTGGGGATATTCAGCCAGATATTAAACAAGTTCCAATGTGTATTTTGTTTACTGCATGTATGGCAATACCAATTTATTTTGTGAATGTATTGTTAGATACAAACTTTATGTTTATGATGCATGCGGATGCTGGTAATCCATTAAAACTATTTGAACCATTAGGTCATCATTTGATTGGTGTACCAATTATTTATGCTGGTGTAGTTGTAGTTTTATATGGGCCAATTTATTTGTTAAAAAGATTAAAAAAATCATAAGAAGTTCTCATTGAACTTCTTTTTTTCTATGCTATACTAATAAAAATTGTAGGTGATAATATGACTTGTTTTGGGAAATTTTATTTAGATAAAGAAAAAGATATAGTAGTTGAGTTAGATATGCGAGAGGGCAGATTGTTCTATACAATGTATACTATCAATCATCAATCTAAAAATTTAATTATGAATCTAGCAAAGATTACATCACAAGATACTGTATATCTTAATGATAAGTATGTTATTCAAGGAGAAATACCTAGTTATATTAAAGGTGATGGGCGTAAAATTTATATTTTTAGATTGCAAGGCACAAAATTAGCGAATATTTATTTAGATGGAACTATCGAGGTAAATTCTGTGATTCCAGCTATTGCTAAAACATTAATGAGTCAAACAAAAGACTACCAATATTCTTTTAGAGATACTTTAATTAAGTCATATATTCCAGAACATGTAAAATTATCTACGGATTTACATACACATGGGAATGCGAATTTGGATGCGGATGTATTAATTGCTCTAGCAATCAAACATCAAATTCGTTATCCGTTATATTATATTAAGAAATTACACTTGCAAATTACAGATGAACAACAAGCGTTTATTAATGAACAAAGAGAACAAGTAAAGAAAACAATTGATACAAGTGGCTTAACTGGTAAATATATTGAACGTAAAATCGATGATTATACATTTATCAATTTTGCAGATTTAATCTTGAATCATCCTAATCCTACGGATAATATTAATAAAATTCGTAAATCGTTGATGATTCTTAAGGATTCTCAAGCAGTTTTTACGAATTTAGAAAAATTATATTTATATCGTTATGTGTTTACTAAAGGTGTTGTTGCGGATTACAAAATTGAGATAGCCAATCTATCAAATATTGAAGATTTAGATATTCGAATGTATCTTGTTAGAATGTTAAAAGATATGGAAAACATCAATTATGCCAATAATACATTGTATGAAGACACGTTGCTATGGATTGGTAGAGAATATCAAAGAAGACATATTCGTTATGTAGAAATTAGTGATACTACATTAGTAAAAAAAGATGCATCTAATGCGAAGATGTTAGCGCAAATTCATCGTATTTTACCGTTTGTAAAAGAGGAAACAGGAGTGGATATTCGCTTTTTAGCAGCGATTCGTCGAATTCCTTTAACATTAGTAAAAGAAAATATTGTATCGAATAATTATCTAACAGAGGCTATGCAAGCATTGCGTGTGGTATGTAAAGATCCATATGTTGTTGGCAGTGATTTTGTTGGAGAAGAAATCAATGATATTGAAGAGTTGCATGAAGTAATTGAAGAAATTGTACAAAAAGTTTGTAGTCAAGATGAAAATTGGACAATGCGTGTCCATGCGGGTGAAAATGATTCTTTAAAGAGCAATATGGCGAAAAGTATTCAATTGGTGGAACAAGCGTTGTTGCCAAATCAAAGATTCCCCTATATGCGCATTGGTCATGGAGTGTATTGCGCGAGTTTGAAAAGTAAACAAGGAAAAGTATTATTACAAAAGATTCGTGAATATGGAATGGTGCTAGAGTTCCAATTAACAAGTAATGTTCGTTTAAATAATATTATTGATTTGAAGCAACATCCATTAAAAACATATTTAAAACATGGTATTTCGTGTGTTATGGGTACAGATGGTTGTGGATTATATGGCACGGATGGTATTCATGAACAATTAGCATTAATTAACTTAATGAAAGTGTCTGATGAAGAATTTAAGAAGATGCGTGCTGTGGAAAATGAGATTATAGAACGACAAGCATTGAATTTTGATAAGAAGATGGTTGCGTATCAAGATGTGGATGATATTGAGAAATATTATCAAGAAGCTTTACAACAAGAGTTTGATATTCATGATGTGAAGTTTGCGATTTCAAAAGTGCCTTCTTATCCTGTTTGTAAGCCAAAAGTTGTTGAGTTACCTTGGGATAAGTATCCAATTGTTATTGCAGGTGGCAGTTTTTCAAATGTGAATGCATCTAAGGTGTCTGAAAGTGAACAACAGTTATTAAGGTCTTTGATGGAACAATTGGATCCGAATAAAGTGTTCTTTGTGGTTGGTCATAAATTAACGGGTCAAGAAGGATTTTTAGTAAAAGAGAATACGAGATTTGATATTTATAGTATTGTGCCATCTTTAATGAATGAAAAACAATTGAAGAGATTGTATAAAGCGAATATCAAAGGAATTCGTATTTCTACGGAATCACAAGAAATGGGTATTTATAAGAGCTTTAATTATGAAATCTTTGAACGTAGAAATTGTGCATTATTAGCTTTTGATGGAAATTCTGCTGTAGCGAATTTAGTACAAGAAGCTCGTAATGGTAAGGGTCGTTGTTGGATTTTTGTGTATCCTAAGAGTAAGATGTTAAAGGCGAAAGCAACATCTTTACAAGGGTATGTTACGATGAATGCAACGAGTGCAGAAGTTGTACAAAAGATTGAAGAGATTCAAGATAATATTGGAACAAAATTGTAAAAGTGGGTGTTAGGATGAGTGCTAAAACAGTAAAAGATTATTTAAATATGGATGTTTTTCAAGTATTTCGTGTTGCGAATATTTCTAAATCAGATAATCAAATAAATGAGAAACTGAATGAAGGTATGATGGATTTATTAAATGAGGAAGTGACTGAAAGCAATAAGGAAAAATTCTTGAATCATTTAGAAAAATTGGTAGTCGCATATGATTTTGAAGATATTCCGTATGGTATATATTTCATGATGCATCAGATAGCTTTAAAAATGTCTTCTCATTTTAATCAAGGCAAAGCAATGAGTTTGTGTGGGGATATTAAGAAGAAACTTAATGAGTATGAATTGTTTTTAAAATTTCAGAAAAAGGGTTATTTTTTGATGAAAATACTGATTGCGACTTTAACAATAGCCTGTTTGTTATTTTCTATTTATGCATTATTTACCTTTCCTATTTTTAATAGTATTTTTTCTGAAGAACATATCTCTAATTTTATATCTATTATTTTAGCGTTGATTGCTATATTTATGTTTTTTGTTGCAGGTCCTATTGGAGCTATTGGGTTCTTTATTGTTGGTTATGTAGTTGTTTCTTTTATTGGTGAATTAATCCCACTTACTTGGATTGTTAGGGGATTATTAGCCTTGGTTATTTTGTTGTTGGTGTATTTAGTTTTACAACATATCAATAATCTAAACAAAAAAAGAAAAGAATTTAATAGTGGTAGTATAAATCACTATAGTGTTAAAATTGATTCAACGTGTGTAGATTACTTGCTTGATAGATATAATTTTATGTTGGATATTTTGAATGCTCCTGAAGCTATATCTTTTTTTGAACGCAATCCAAATAAAAAGAATCCAGCAGTAATGATTAATGAATATAAAAGTAGTGTGCGAAAGATGATTAGTTATTATTCATTTGCGTCAAATGAGTTTGAAAAGATGAAGAAAAAAATAAAGAAATAGGGTAATTCCTATTTCTTTTTAGATAGTTAAATGTTTGTTATTTTCTTCTTTTCTTTAATTCTTCTTTAATGACTACTGGCACATTGTTGATAGTTTTTTTGTGCATGCTACGAATGATTTGTAGAGCATAGTCTTTTGGAACTTCTACAAAAGATTCTGTTTTTCTTACTTCAATTTTACCAATGTAGTTATTTGAGATTTTTGCTTCTTCAGCAATTGCGGCTACAATATGATTTGGAGCAACTCCATCATTTCTTCCTACAGATAGTTGTAGTTTGGTTGTGCCATTTCTAAATACTTTTTTACGTACGGCTTCGCTATCATCAATTTCTAGATTGTTTAGGTCTGGTAATTGATATAGTTGAGCAATTAATCCATACATAATTTGATTATCATCTAAGCCTCTTTGACGTAGTGCTTTTAATACATTCCAAATTTCTTTATCATTAGCTTCTTGAGCAAGAATCTTTTGATACATTTGTTCAAAGTAGATTTCTTTAATTTCTCCACTAGTTGGTAATTCTCCTTTAGGAATGTCATATTTAATATATTTACATAATTGTTGTAATTGTAGTTTTTCTTTACTACCAGAAATTAAAGTGCATGCTTGACCATTTCTACCAATGCGTCCTGTTCTACCAATACGGTGTACATAGAATTCTTGTTCTTGTGGTAAATCATAGTTAATAACTAAGTCTACATTATCAATATCTAAACCTCTAGCTGCTACATCTGTCGCAACAAGTACTGTGGCTTGTTGGGTTTTGAATTGTTCCATAACGCGAGAACGTACACTTTGTTTCATGTCTCCATGAATTGCCACAACTGGTAAGTTTGTTTTTGATAGTTCTTCACTAACTTCATCTACTGATTTTTTGGTATTACAGAAAATCATAGTAAGTTTTGCAGGGTATACTTTCATTAAGACTTGTAGTACATCTACTTTTCTTGCTTTATGTACCTCAAAATATAACTGATCAATGGTATGTACAGTTTTTTGTTTTTCTTTGATTTCGATGTGTACAGGTTTGTTTTGATAGTATTTCGCAATTTCTAGAATTTCTTTTGGCATTGTTGCAGAGAACATGAGTGTTTGATGTTCTTGATGAATTTCTTCTAAAATACTTTCAATATCTTCTTTGAATCCCATATTTAACATTTCATCAGCTTCATCTAATACTACATGATTGATGAAGTTTAGTTTTAATGTTTTTCTTCTTAGGTGATCCAAAATTCTTCCTGGTGTACCAATGATGATACTACATCCCTTTTTTAACATTTTGATTTGGTAATCAATTGGATAGCCACCAAAGATTGGTACGCATTTAATGCCTTCTTTATATTTGCTGAATTTACGCAATTCATCTGTAACTTGAATAACAAGTTCTCTGGTTGGACAGATAATTAATGCTTGTGGCATTTTGTAAGTAGGATTTAACATTTCTACCAGTGGTAAACCATATGCTGCGGTTTTACCTGTTCCTGTATGTGAACGACCTAAAACATCTTTTCCCTCCAATATTACAGGAATCGTTTGTGTTTGGATGTTTGTTGGTGTATGATATTCCATGTCTTCGATGGCTCTTAATACTTCTTGTGAGAATTGAAACGTTGAAAATGACATAATTCATTCTCCTTTCATTAAAAAAGGGGACTAAACCCCTCAACACTTTAATTATACCATAAAAAAATTTTTATTATAAGGGTGTTCTTTATTTTATTTCTTGATATTATATAGATGTAGAAAAGGAGTAGACAAAGAGCTACATAGGTAAAGACCCATGGACGCAATACATTTAATGGAATCTGTAGTGATTTGTGCTACAGATTCATCAGAAGTCTTCTAAATATCAAGAATAGAAAAACACATTGTTAAGACAAAGATGAAATAAGAATAGAGAGGAATTAGGTTATAGAAGTCTTGATTGGAAGACGGATAACTACACAAATTTACATATATCAACAGATGATGTAGATTATACAAAAATTAAAATTGAATAGTTTAATTGAAGAGGGTATTAGGTTATCCTCTTTTTCTTTCTTTGGGGGTGGTTGTAAATTATTTCTTACGAAGATTTTTTGAAATTGATAAAATATAGATGATGGAGGTGTACTATGTTTAAAGTGAATGATTATGTAATGAAGGCAAATCATGGTGTTTGTCGAATTAAGGATATTGTGCATTTAGATATGCCTAGTATTGATAAGAAGAAACGGTTTTATTATTTGGTTCCTGTGGATGATGAGAATATGAAGGTATATGTTCCAGTGGATACGGCTGAACAGTTTTTGCGTGCGGTTATGGGTGCTGAAGAGGCAATGGATTGTATTTTGGCTATGAAATCGATTGATAGTGCATGGATTGCGAATGAAAAGCAAAGAGAGTCTTTTTATAAGGAAGCCTTGAAAAGCTGTGATCCGTTGCAGATAATTGCGATTATTAAGAATATGTTTGAGCGAAAACAGGAACGTCTTTCTAATGGAAAGATGGTTATGGCAGTTGATGAAAAGTATTTTAGAATTGCAGAAGAACAATTGTTTTCGGAATTGGCTTTTGCATTGGGTATGAAAAAAGAAGAAATGTTAAGTTTTATTCAAATGAAAATAGAATAGAATTATTGTGAAAATAGGGTAAATATGCTACAATCCATGTGTATTTCATAGGGAGGAATTGAAAATGAAATTTAACACAAAGACAATTGTTGGAATTGCAATTGGAGCTGCTTTATTTGGTGTGTTAATGGTTTACGGAGGTATCCGTGTTACAACTAATACATCTTTAACTAGTGCAATGGTTGTTACTGTTGTAGTTGGAGCTTTATTTGGTCCTATTCCTGCTGCTTTAGCTGCTGGTGTAGGTAACTGCATCGCTGACTTAATCGGTGGTTGGGGATTCTGGTTTGACTGGTCAATCGGAAACTTAGTATTAGGTTTATTTGTTGGTTTATTACCTGTTTACGGTGCTAAAATCAACGAAGGTGTTTTCACAGTTAAACATGCAGTAATTTACTCTGTATTATGTATTTTAGGTAACATCATTGGTTTCGGTCTTGTTACTCCAGTTTTAACAACAGTTTTCTATTCAAGTGAATTAACAATTACTTGGATTCAAGCTTGGAGTGCTATCGTTTCTAACGCTACAGTATTAATCGTAGTTGGTGTTCCAGTATTATTTGCATTAGCAAAACGTAACGCTCGTGGTACAAATTTAACTAAAGAATAATGACTGCGGTCATTGAGTTTAAAGATTTTTCATTCCGCTATCAGTCTCAACAAGAACCTACTTTGCATGATATCAATTTAACGATTCATCAAGGTGAAAAGGTTTTGATTTTGGGACCTAGCGGAAGTGGGAAGTCCACTTTAGGGTGCTGTATCAATGGCTTAATTCCATTTTCATATAATGGAGAAATTAAAGGATCTTGTAAAGTTGTTGGTATTGAGACTAAAAATGCCAACATTTTTACTATTTCGCAACATGTAGGTACAGTACAACAAGATACAGATGCTCAATTTGTTGGGTTATCTGTTGGTGAAGATATTGCCTTTTCATTGGAGAATAATGCAACACCACGAGACATTATGCTTGAAAAGGTAGATGCAGCAGCGAAAACTGTAGATATGTCTGACTTCTTAATGAATGTACCATTTAATCTTTCTGGTGGTCAAAAACAGAAGGTAGCTTTAGGTGGTATTTTACATGATGAAGAAGAAATTTTATTGTTCGATGAACCTTTGGCGGCATTAGACCCAGCTATGGGGATGACGGCTGTTGATTTGATTGATAAAATTCATAAAAATCAAAATAAAACAATTATTATTATTGAACATCGTTTAGAGGATGTTTTATATCGTAAAGTTGACCGTATCATTTTAATGAATGAAGGTCGTATTGCGATGGATACAACTCCTGATGAATTATTACGTAGTAATTTATTGAAGGAAAGTGGTATTCGTGAACCTCTCTATATTTCTGCATTAAAAAATGCGGGTGTTGTTTTTGGTGCGGATGAACATTTGGATAGTGTAGATGAATTGGATATTGAAAAGTATCGTCCGTTTGTGGAAAAACATTTTGAAAAAGTAAATACGAATCATATGATTGAAAAAGGTGAAGAGTTGATTCGTGTTAAGGATGTGGATTTCTATTATGGTTCACGTCAAGTATTGAAGAATGTTTCGTTTACGATTCATAAGGGTGAACGTATTTCGATTATTGGTAAAAATGGTGCTGGTAAAACAACGATTGCTCGTTTGTTGTGTGGTATTGTTCGTCCTAAGAATGGTGAAGTGTATATTAAAGGTCAAAACTATTTACATTTATCAATTCGTGAAATTGGTCGTTTGATTGGGTATGTTATGCAAAATCCAAATCAAATGTTAGTTAAAGATATGATTCGTGATGAAATTGCTTTGGCTCTTACTTTAAATGAGTATGATCAAGCATTTATCGATGAGAGAGTAGAATTAACATTACGTATGACTGGTTTGTATGAAATGCGTAATTGGCCGGTTTCTGTATTGAGTTATGGTCAACGTAAGCGTGTTACGATTGCCTCTATTTTGGCTTTACAACCAGATGTCATTATTTTAGATGAACCTACTGCTGGTCAGGATTATCATCACTATACGGAAATTATGAAGTTTATTGAGGATATCAATAAAAATTATGATGTTACAATTTTATTTATTACGCATGATATGCACTTAGCGATTGAGTATACAGATCGTTCGATTGTATTTGCGGATGGTGAATGTATTGCGGATGATTTGGTGTATAAAGTATTATCTAATGATGATGTAATTTCTAGAGCGAATTTAAAACATACATCTTTGGTGCATATTGCGAATCGTTTGGGTATTGATCCTGAGGAGTATATTCATCATTTTATTGAAACTGAAAGAGGGGTGTTATAGTTATGGATGAAAGATTGTTTATCAATTTGATTCCAGGAAATACCTTTCTAGATAAATTGCAAGGGAAAACAAAAGTGCGTATTTTCTTAATTTGTATTGTGGCTTTAATTGCGACTTGGGATATGCGTGTGATTTTACCTTTTGCAGTATTGAGTGTTGTAGGATTGGTTTCATTAAAGCCAAACTGGAAAAAGATGTGGGGAGTATTTGCATTTGTTATTGCAATGAACTTGTTTAACTTGTTCTTGTTATATATCATTACTCCTGATTATGGTTTGAATGTTTGTGGTGCTTCTACAGTGTTATTTAAGTTTACTGATTTTTATGTAGTAACAGCTGAAACATTGTGGTATTTCTTGGTGCGTTTTACTAAGTTAATGGGTTCATTTATTGTTTCATTAACATTTATTCAATGTATTACACCTAGTGAAATGGCTGCGGGTTTAAATTCTATTGGTGTGCCATATAAAATTTGTACGATTTTCTCTTTAGCGTTTAGATATATTCCTGATATTACTAAAGATTTTAATAATATTAAGATTTCTATGCAAGCTAGAGGTATGGAATTGGATCCTAAAAAGACTAGTTTGTGGGAACGTTTAAAACAAAATGTTATTATTTTGGTTCCGTTAATTATTACTTCTTTTGATAGAGTTGGTAATATTGCCAATGCGATGGATTTACGTGGTTATGGTAAAGGTAAAACTCGTACATATTATTCTGAGCATGAAGAAACTAGTAATGATAAGAAGATGAAGTATTTCTATACATTCTTATTAATTGTTACAATTGCAGTTATTGTATTGCGTATTGTAATGCCTGGTGAGTTTGAGGTATGGACTCCATGGATTTAGTGGATTATAAAAAAATATTTGAGGATTCATTGGATGGTTTGGTGAAGTTGTTGCAGATTCCTTCTGTATATGATGAACCTACTGTTTGTGAATCGATGCCATATGGGCAAGGTGTTTATGATGCTTTGTGTTATATGAAAGAAATAGCTCTTAGAGATGGATTTGATGTAGTTGAATATGACAATCATGCAATTGCGATTCGTTATAGACAATCTTCTAAAAGAGTGGATGTTGTGTCTCATTTGGATGTAGTAGAACCTGGTAATAATTGGTTATATGATCCTTTTGCGGCAACCATTGATGATGGTAAATTGTATGCTAGGGGAACTCAAGATATGAAAACAAGTGCTTGGCTTTCCTATTTAGCATTAAAATTAATGAGAGATTTACATCCTGAAATTGATTGTGAAGTTCGCATCGTTTTAGGATGTGATGAAGAACGTACAATGAATGATATGCGCTATTATGTAGAAAAAGCGGGCAAGCCGGATTTTGCTTTTACTCCTGATGGATATTTTCCAATGGGTATTGGTGAAAAGGGTGCTTTGATGTGGCGTTTAAAAGGGGAGTATCATGGACTGGTTGAAAAATTGGTTGGTGGTGTTCAGTGTAATGTTATTGCGCCTAGTGCATATGCGATTGTTAGTGATTGTAGCTATCAAGAAAAAATTGAAAACTATTTAGTTGATAGCGGTATTCAAGGTGAAGTAAAAGTAGAAAATGATAAGTTGCGTATTGATGTGGTTGGTAAGGCTGCTCATTGTTCTAGACCGGATGATGGTCATAGTGCGACTTGTGATTTGTTAGAAGTGTTGGGATGTTGCTTAGAAGATGAGTGGTTCCAACAAATGGCTTCTTGTTTCTATAGTCCATATGGTTTGGGTTGTGATTTAGATGTTGAAATTGAACCAATGGGTAAATTAACGATGAATCTAGGTGTATTACATATGGAAAATGGTACAGTATATGGTGAAGTGGATTCTCGTTATCCTTATGGTATTACATCTCAAGAATTGACTAATCGTTTGCAAGCTTCTTGTCCATGTTTGATTTCATTGGATTATGATGATATTCCAACATTGTGTCAAATGGATGATCCATATGTGCAAGCGATGTTAAAAACCTATCGTGATTTGACACAGGATATGAGTGAACCGATGATTTCTGGTGGTGTTTCTTATAGTAAAGTGTTTGAACATTGTGTGTCATTTGGATTGGGTAGAAAAGGTGAACCGATGTTAGCGCATCAAGCCAATGAGTATATTGAATTGGAAAAGATTCCAATGTATTTACAAATATATTATGAGGCAATCTTAGCGATTGCGAAAGTGTAGGGGGAAATTAGTATGAAACCTTTTATTGTTATTCAAACAGACTTTTCATTAACTTGGAGTGCTGTAAGCTCTATGAAGGGTGTAATGAAAATTGTAGATCCAACATTACAAATTGAGGATATTACACATGATATTAAAAACTTTAGTCCATGGGAAGCGAGTATGTCTTTAAATACAGTTGAACCATATTGGCCTAAAGGAACAGTTTTTGTGTCTGTAGTAGATCCAGGTGTTGGTACAAGTCGTAAGGCTAGTGTTGCTTTATTGGAAAATGGAAATTATGTGGTTACACCAGATAATGGTGCGTTAACACATTTATTGCATCGTGTAGGTGTTAAGGAAATTCGTGAAATTGATGAAACTGTGAATCGTTTTAAAGCGCAAGAAGAAGTTTCAGTATTCCATGGGCGTGATTTATTTGGATATTGTGCTGCGAAATTAGCGGCTGGCTTGATTACTTTTGAAGAAGTTGGTCCTGCTTATCCAGTAAGCGATATTGTAGAGTGTGAAGAATATTATATTAAACCGGTATTAGGTGATTGCCATGCGCAAGGGTTTATTCAATCTGGTTTAAAACACTTCGGTGGTGTGCAAATGAATATTACAAATGAAGAATGGAAGAAATGTGGTTTCCAATTGGGTGATACAGTTGCGATTCGTATTACGCATGATGGAGAAGGTGTTTTCCATGAAAATGTTTTATATCATGAATCATTTGGTTATGTTAAGAAAGGGGATCCAATTCTTTATTGTGGAAGTAGTCAATACTTATGTTTAGACTGTAATATGGATAATTTCATGGCTGTTTATGGTATTGATAGTGGTAAAGAATGGGAAATTGAATTTACTAAAGTAGGTAGATAATATGACAAAATTATTAGTGTTTCAAAGTGATTTTGGATTAGTTGATGGTGCAGTAGCGGCTATGTATGGTGTAGCTTTAGGTGTTGATACAGATATTAAAGTTTATGATTTAACACATAATATTCCACCATTTAACATTTGGGAGGCTTCTTATCGTTTGATTCAAACAGTGCCTTATTGGCCTGAAGGTTCTGTATTTGTATCTGTAGTAGACCCTGGTGTTGGTTCTAGTCGTAAAAGTGTAGTTGCGAAGACTAAACAAGGACAATATATTGTATCTCCAGATAATGGAACATTAACACATATAAAACGCTTGATTGGAATTGAAGAAGTTCGTGAAATTGATGAAGCGAAATGTCGTAGAGAAAATTCTGAGAATTCATATACATTCCATGGACGCGATGTATATGCGTATACTGGAGCACAATTAGCGAGTGGTAAGTTGTCTTTTGAAGATGTTGGTAACTTGTTATCAGTTGAGCGTATTGTTGAATTTGATGATATTCCAGCTACTTTAGAAGATGGTGTAATCAAAGGTTCTATAGATATTCTTGATGTTCGTTTTGGTAGCTTATGGACCAATATTTCTAGAACGATGTTTGAAGAATTACATATTCAACCACGTGATTTAGTAGAATTGTCTATTTATAATGGTTCTATTCGTATTTATCAAAATCGTGTAACTTATGGTAATACGTTTGCGGATGTTAATGTTGGGGAAATTATTTGTTATGTGAATTCTATGGATCATATGGCAATTGCGATTAACCAAGGTAACTTTGCGAAAGCGTATAATGTGGGAACACAACAACCATGGCGAATTGAATTTAGAAAAGTACAGTAACTGGGTATTTTATATATCCAGTTTTTCTTTTATAATGGTTTTTAAGGTGATGATTATGCAAAAGAAAGCAGTAATACATATTATCATAGCAATGATTTTATGGGGAACTATTGGTGTATTTAGACGATACATCCTTATATCTTCAAGTCTTTTAGCATTCTCTAGAGGGACGATTGGTGCTGTTTTTCTATATGTTTATTTGAAATTTAGAAAGTATGAACTTCCAAAAATTACGAATCGTAAACAATTTGGTTTGTTAGTTCTTTCTGGTGCTTTAATGGGATTGAATTGGTTATGTTTGTTTGAGGCTTATAATTATACTAGTGTTGCGACAGCGACGTTATGTTATTATATGCAACCGATTATGATTGTGTTAGTTTCTCCAGTATTGTTTAAAGAAAAATTAACTATAAAGAAATTACTTTGTGTAGCTGTAGCTTTATTGGGTATGGTTTTTGTATCTGGGGTATTAGAAACGCAAGTTGGTGGCTTTTTAGGTATTATTTTAGGACTATTGGCTGCAGCATTGTATGGTATAGTGGTAATCATGAATAAATTTATTACGGATGTAGATAGTTATCAAAAAACGATGATTCAATTGGTTTCTGCAGCGTGTATTATGATTCCGTATATGATCATTACTAGTGATACTTTGGTTGTGACTATGGATGTGGTATCTATTTTGATGTTGTTGATTGTGTGTATAGTGCATACCGGTATTGCCTATGCATTATATTTTGGTGCGATACCACATATGAAAACACAAACAGTGGCGTTGTTGAGTTATTTGGATCCTGTTGTTGCGATTCTATTATCAGCTATTGTTTTACAGGAACCATTAACTATTTTAGGAATAATTGGAGCTGTTTGCATTTTGGGATCTACTATTGTTTCAGAAATGGAATGATGTTATTTTCATAAATTTGTAAGGGATTACATTTTTTGCATTTTTTGATTGACAATGCATTTTTCGAAGAGTAATATTAAATCATATTAAAAACATTGAAAAGAAGAGTATCTTCGTGAACATTTACACAGAGAGTCCTAGAAGTGGTGGAATAGGAAAAAGTAGTAGCGTTGAGAAAATGGTCTTGGAGTTGTATTGCTGAGAGGAAAGCTTTAGGTAATATCGGGGTTGCCCGTTATAGCAATAGGGTATAGTAGTTTTGTACTCGAAGAGGTCAATATAGTGATATATTGATAAATTAAGGTGGTAACGCGAAACAGTAGTCTCGTCCTTATATAGGATGAGATTTTTTTATTAGATTGGAGGAGTTGGATGATTGAATTAAAGAATGTGCACAAAGTATTCCAAGTGAAACAAACTGAAATTCATGCAGTTCACGGTGTGAATTTAACCATTCATGATGGTGAAATTTTTGGAATCATTGGTTATAGTGGTGCAGGTAAAAGTACATTAATTCGTATTATCAATCAATTAGAAAGACAAAATGAAGGTGAAGTGCTTATTGATGGTGAAGACATTAGTAAGTTAAGTAAAAAGGATTTGCGAAATCGTCGTATGAAGATGGGAATGATTTTCCAACACTTTAACTTATTGTGGTCTAGAACGGTTGCGGAAAATATTGAATTGCCATTAGAAATTGCGAAGGTAGATAAAGTAACTCGAAAGCATCGTGTAAAAGAATTGATTTCATTGGTTGGTTTAGAGGGAAGAGAAAATGCGTATCCTTCAGAACTTAGTGGTGGACAAAAACAAAGAGTGGGGATTGCTAGAGCATTAGCCAATAATCCAAGTATTCTTCTTTGTGATGAAGCGACTTCTGCATTAGATCCAGAAACTACACAATCTATTTTAGATTTATTAATTGAAATCAATAAAAAATTACATTTGACGATTGTATTGATTACACACCAAATGGAAGTTGTTCAAAAAATTTGTCATCGCATTGCAGTTATGAGTGATGGTAAGGTTGTTGAATTAAATGATGTAAAATCTATTTTTGAAAAACCGCAACATGAAGTAACAAAGCGTTTTATTCAAGATGTAAGTGGTAAAGAAGATATGGAACGTATCAAAAAAGAATTGAAAGAGATGTATCCATTCTCTCATATTCTTCGATTACAATTCTCTACGGATATTAGTAATCAACCAATTTTGGCAAATGTCATTCGTAAGACTAATTTAGATGTAAGTATTGTGAATTCAAATATTACACATAGTATGGCTGGTCCATTGGGAACGATGTATATCAATGTAACTGGTGGTAATGACAAAGATTATGAAGAATTTATTCAATACTTAAGGGATGAAAAAGTGAAAGTAGAGGTGTTCCAATAATGCTAGAATTCTTAAGTGCAGTGAATTGGGAACAAATGCTTACCTCTATTGAACAAACATTACTGATGACTTTGGTTCCATTAGTGATTGCGGTAGTGTTAGGGTTATTATTGGGTATTGTGTTGTATGTTACTCAAAAAGATGGATTATGGGAACATGTCTTTATATTTAGAATTTTGGATTTCTTAGTAAACGTATTTAGAGCGATTCCATTTATTATTCTATTATTCATTATTGTTCCATTAACAAAATTATTGGTGGGTACAATGTTAGGTCCTGTGGCGGCTATTCCAGGATTAACGCTTTGTGCAATTCCATTCTTTGCTCGAATGTGTCAAATTGCTTTTAATGAAGTAAGTAATGGTACTATTGAAGCAAGTAAAGCTATGGGTGCTAGTAATTTTGAAATTATGTTTAAGGTAGTATTACCAGAGGCATCTCCTGCTTTAGTATCAAGTGTAGCGATGTTAGCGATTAACTTGGTAGGATATACAGCAATGGCTGGTGCTGTTGGTGGCGAAGGTTTAGGAAATCTTGCATATATGTATGGATTTGCTAGAAGAAATGATGCGGTATTATTTATTGCGACAGCAATCATTGTGGTGATTGTATTTGCAATTCAATTTATTGGCGATATGGTCGCTAAAAAAGTCGATAAACGATAAGGAGATTAAAAATATGAAAAAATTAGTTGTTGTGTTATTAAGTGTATTATTAGTGTTTGGTTTAGCCGCTTGTGGTGGTAATGAATCTAAAAATGATGAAAAGACAATTACAGTAGTTGCGACATTGGATCCTCATTCAAAAGTATTAGAATTTGCGAAAGATATTTTAGCTAAAGATGGTTGGAATTTAGAAATTACTGTTGTTGATGATTATTATATTCCTAATAAATCTGTAGATGGTGGTGATGCGGATGCGAACTATTTCCAACATGTTCCTTTCTTTGATGGTGAAGTGAGTGCAAATGGTTATGCTTTAGTAAATGCGGCTGGTATTCATATTGAACCTTTTGGTTTCTATTCTAAGACAATTACAAGTGTTGATGCATTACAAGATGGTGCTAAAGTGGTTATTTCTAACTCTGTAGCTGACCATGGTCGTATTTTATCTATTTTAGATAAAGCTGGTGTAATTACTTTAAAAGATGGTGTTGATGCTTTAAATGCAACAACAGCTGATATTGCTAGCAACCCTAAAAACTTAGTATTTACAGAAGTTAAACCTGAATTATTAACATTAGCATTTGAAAATAATGAAGGTGATTTAGTAGCCATCAATGGTAACTATGCAATTCAAGGTGGATTAAATCCTACGAAAGATGCGGTTATCTTAGAACAAGCTGACGCAACAAACCCTTATGTAAATATCCTTGCTTGTAGAGCTGGTGAAGAAAATAGTGAAAAAATCCAAGCATTAGTTAAAGTATTAAAATCTGATGAAGTTAGAAATTTCATTTTAAGTACTTATAGTGATGGTTCAGTAATTCCTGCTGAATAATGTGGAAAACTCATTGTAAAATGAGACAGTGTTATCTATAAAGTGTGTTATACTATTTATGGATAATCTCCAAAACTGATTGAGAGAAACCCCAGTGCAACTTCGCAAAGCACTGGGGTTTCATTATGGGGAGCACAACCAACACTATATTATGGTTTTAGTAATCGTATGCATTCTTTAAGTAAGACATAATTTTGAATGAGTATGTCTAAAAGAATGATGAGTTCAAAAACCATGTTGATTTCTCCTTTAACTGATGAGTAGAAAACACTTATTCCTACCTCCCCTCACAAGTGCCTCTACTATATCTATTCGCAAAAAATGACAAAAATCCCTACCATGAATTGAAAGTATTTGCAAAAAATAGGTATAGTTGAGTATAATAAGTAGGCATGCAGACGTGGTGGAATGGCAGACACGCTACTTTGAGGGGGTAGTGATCTGATGATCGTGTGAGTTCAAGTCTCATCGTCTGCACCATGGTTAAAGATAGAAGTATTTGTGTGATACTTCTTTTTTTATGCAACAGATAGTTGCTTTTCTAATAGAAAAAATGAATATATACTATTAGTGGTGATGGATATGGAAACAAAGGATGTAATTTTATCATTACGCAATCAATTGGGATTGTCGCAAGAAGAATTGGCGAAAGCAGTGTATGTAACGCGTCAAGCCGTGTCTCGATGGGAAAATGGGGATACGATACCTAATGTAGAGACCTTAAAACTTTTATCTAAAGTATTGAATGTATCAATTAATACATTATTAGGTTCTCCAAGGGAATTAATCTGTCAATGTTGTGGAATGCCGCTTGAGGATTCTAATATTAGCAAGGAAAAAGATGGCTTTTTCAATGAAGATTATTGTAAATGGTGTTATGCGGATGGCGAATATATGTATAGTGATATGGATGATTTAATTGATGTTTGTGTAAAGAACATGGTTAGTGAAGCATATTCAGAAGAAGAAGTACGCAAATATCTTAAAACAACTCTTCCTAAATTGGATTACTGGAAGAGATATGAAGAGCTAGGTGATCATGGAGAATTTGAAAGATTTAAGAAACTTCTAATTGAAGAAATCAATGCTCTTAATATCGAAGGAATGCCAACACTTACTAAACTTAATGCACTTGTTGGTAGTTATGTTAACCTTGAATATAGGTTGCCAAATGGTAAACTTGTGAAATTCTTGGATGATGATACGACCTATCTAGGAAATCAGTTGGAATGTGAATTTGGTGGTAGTCGTTGTTTTGGAATTGTAGCGAATATGGAATTCATTTTAATATGTACCTATGAAGAGAATGGTGAAAATCCAGAGTTGGTATTGTATAAGCATAGATGAGAAGTATGATGTATACTTCTTTTTTGCTGGTGAGAGTGGTAAAATAGGCATGTAGTGAGGTTTTGATTATGGGAATTACGAATTTAGAATATCAAACATTTTTACAAATTTTACAAGAAGAATTGGTTCCTGCTATGGGATGTACAGAACCGATTGCTTTGGCATATTGTGCCGCATTGGCTAGAAAGAATTTAGGATATTTACCAAATAAAGTGTTAATTGAAGTGAGTGGTAATATTCTTAAAAATGTAAAAAGTGTTGTTGTACCTAATACCAATGGGCAAAAAGGAATTGAAGCAGCGGTTGCGGCTGGTCTTTTATATGGTAAACCTGAACTTGTTTTACAAGTAATTTCTGAAGTAACTGAAGAAGAAAAAAATGCTTTGCCTGCTTATATGGAAAATACAGAATTTGTAGTTGAAACATGTAAGAGTGATGAAGTATTGGATATTCGTATTACAGCTTATAATGATGATGCTTCAGCTAAGGTTCGTATTGCGCGTAGTCATTCGTTTGTGACATTGATTGAAAAGAATAATGAAGTAATCTATGAACATGCATTATTGGAAGAAAAAAGAGCTGAACAATTGGATCGTAAGTGCTTAAGTGTTGAGAAGATTATTGATTTTGCGAATATGGTGCATATAGATGATGTGAAGGATACTTTGCAAAGACAAATTGATTTTAATAGTGCAATTGCGAAAGAGGGATTGAAAAATCCTTATGGTGCTAATGTTGGTAAAGTGTTATTGAATCATTATGGCAATGATGTAAGTATTCGTGCTAGAGCGATGGCGGCTGCTGGATCGGATGCACGTATGAGTGGATGTGAATTGCCGGTCATTATTAATTCGGGTAGTGGGAATCAAGGAATGACGGCTTCTTTGCCAGTTATTGAATATGCCAAAGAATTGAGTGTATCGGACGAAATATTATATCGTGCATTGGTGGTTTCCAATCTAATTACCATTCATTTGAAAACGGGTATTGGCCGTTTGAGTGCGTATTGTGGAGTTGTGAGTGCCGGGGCTGGTGCTGCTAGTGGTATTGCCTATTTACATGGTGGAGGTTATGATGCGATTGCTCATACGATTGTGAATGCTTTAGCGACGGTTTCAGGAATGATTTGTGATGGTGCTAAGCCTTCTTGTGCTGGAAAAATAGCATCTGCTGTAGAAGCTGGCTTGCTAGGGTATCGTATGTATCTAGATGGTCAACAATTCTATGGTGGAGATGGTATCATTTCCAAAGGGGTTGAAAATACTATTGAGAATATTGGTCGTTTAGGTAGTGATGGAATGAAAGAAACCGATGAAGAAATTATTCGTATTATGTTAAATTGTTAAAAAAAACGTTCTTCTTTTTCTTATTTTACTTATTTACAAAAAAATAAATATCATATACAATGAAACTATGAAAGAAGGTATGAAAATGAGTAAGAAATATTTAGTATATAGTACAATTATTACTCTTGTTTTAGCAGGAATTTATTATTATGTGGCATTGCCTCCAATGAATTGGCATAGTCCATATTTCTATTTTTCATTATTTTTGGTGGTTGGATGTTTCATCTTGTGTAACATTGTTTTATCTGGGCATCCTTTCCGTGAAATCAAAAAATCAGCTTGGACAATTGGGATTGTCGTTGTTGTATGTGCAATTTTTGTTGGTTCAGTAGCGATTTTTAGTCCATTTATTCGTGCGGATTTGTATGCTAGTCGTATTACAGTTCGTGAAGATGGAGATTTTACGAGTGAAATTTCTGAAGTAGATTTTAAGGCTTTACCATTATTGGATAGAGAATCTACTGAAAAATTAGGAGACCGTGTTATGGGGCAAATGGCAGACATGGTTTCTCAATTCTATGTATCTGATTTGTATACACAAATTAATTATCAAGGGAATATTGCACGTGTAACTCCATTAGAATACAATGGTTGGATTAAGTATTTTACTAACCGTACAACAGGTATTCCAGGTTATATTACTGTGAATTCAGTAACTGGTGAATCTACATTGGTGAAATTAAATGAAGGTATGCGTTATATGCCTAGTGCAATGTTTAATGAAAATTTATATCGTAAATTACGTTTCGCAAATCCAACTGCTTTATTTGGGCAACCACAATTTGAATTAGATGAAGCAGGAAAACCTTTCTGGGTAGTTCCTACGTATGATTATCGTGGAATTGGTATGTTACAAGATATTACGGGTGCCGTTATTATGGATCCTGTAACTGGTGAATCTAATCGATATGCAGTGGGTGAAATTCCGACTTGGGTTGACCATGTATATGATGCTTATTTAATTACAGAACAAGTGAATGACTGGGGATTGTATCGTGGAGGTTTCTTAAACTCATTGTTTGGACAAAAGAATGTTGTGCAAACAACGGAAGGTTATAACTATTTAGCCATGAATGATGATGTTTATATGTATACGGGTATTACATCTGTATTAGCGGATGAATCTAACTTGGGATTCATTTTAACAAATATGCGTACAAAGGAAACAACGTTCTATTCTATTCCTGGTGCAGAAGAATTCTCTGCTATGGATAGTGCGGAAGGTCAAGTACAACAAATGGGTTATCAAGCAAGTTTCCCATTGTTAATTAACTTAAATGGTAAACCAACGTATTTATTATCATTAAAAGATAATGCTGGATTGGTTAAGATGTATGCATTTGTAGATGTAGTGGACTATCAAAAAGTAGTTGTAACAAATGCTAGTGAAGGTATTGAAAAAGCAGCTGAAAATTATATTGGCGGTAAATTGAATGATGTTGAAATCAAAGATGAAGATTTACAGTATGTAGATATAACGATTTCAAGTATTACGATGGCTACGCTAGAAGGAAATAGTTATTACTATATCACTTCAACTGATGGCAACCGTTATAAAGTAAGTTTAGTCGTTAGTGATGAATTACCATTCTTACAAGAAGGGGATTCTATTTCTGCTGGTTATTTAACTGAAACAAGTGTAACGGAATTAGTGAAAATTAAGTAAAATTTTCTGAAAATTTATGAAAACAATTGACAAAGATTTTGAATAGGACTATTCTAGTATCATATTCAAGGAACAAGAGAGTAGTTAGATGAAATCTTACAAGCGAGTCGGGTAGGTGGAAGCCGATAAGAGGAAGTTTAATGAACCGCACTTGTTGGAAGTCTATCTGAAACTAGTAGGATGGATCGTATATCTGCGTTAAAGATTTGAGGTGGCCAATTTTGATTTGGCAATTAGAGTGGTACCGCGATAACATGTCGTCTCTTATAATTAGAGGCGACATTTTTTATTGGAAAGGAGGATGTACATGAAACGAAGTTGGGAAAAAGATTTACCAAGAAAACAATATCAAAACTATAAACGTGTGGAACAATCACAACCTTGGTTTGAAGTATATGATCTTGGAAATCAAATATATGCTATCTATGAACCCTACCAATTTCAAGAAGTGATTTCTTACTTCATTATGGGTGAAGAAAAAGCATTACTTTGGGATACAGGGAATGGCATTGGAAATATGAAACAACTAGTAAATGAACTATGGGATAAAGAAGTCATTGTTGTCAATAGTCATAGTCATTTTGATCATATTGGTAGTAATTATCAATTTGATATCGTACATGTATTTGAACATCCAACGATGATAAGCACAATGGAAAAGGGAATTGAACAAGAGATTTTGGATCAAAACTATGGTCTAGAGACATATTCTTATCAAAGTCCTATTGCATATCATCCATTACGTTATCGACGATGTAAGTATGAAACTTTTAAAGAAGGTACTGTATTTGATTTAGGACGACGACGATTTACAGTTATCTATACGCCAGGTCATTCTGCAGATAGTATTATGTTAGTGAATGATGAAGAAAAATTGCTATTGACAGGGGATACTTATTATCCTGCACAGTTGTATTGTTTTACAGAAGATTTATTTGACATGTATGTAAAGACAATGCAAATGTTGGCAGAAGTATATGCCGACTACACTTTGATGACTTCTCATAATGAACCTATTTGTGAAGGGAATATCTTAATTGAAGTATCAAAGTTTTTCCAAAAAATTAAAAATGAGGAGATTTCTTATAAAACGATAGGAAATCTAAAAGAGTATGAATGGAATTCATTCAATTTATTAATGAAATAGAAAGAGGAAAGAAATATGAAAAAGATAGTTTCAATTCTATTAGTTGTTTTATGTATGTTTAGTTTATGTGCTTGTGGTGGGAATAAAGAAGTGAATACATTTGAAGATGCATTATTAAAAGATGGTGTGATTTTAGTAGGTACTTCTCCTGATTATCCTCCATTTGAAACATTGGATGCACAAGGAAATTTAGTAGGATTTGATATTGATATGATGAATGGTTTGGTGAACTATATCAACAAACAACAAGGAACCAATCTTACTGTTGAATGGAAACAAATGGATTTTAATAATATCTTAGGTGCTTTAGAAGCTAGTCAAATAGATATTGGTGTAAGTGGTTTTACTTATAGTGAAGATAGAGATTGTTGGTTCTCTGAATTGTATTTAAAATCAAAACAAGTAATTATTACTAGAGAAGATACAGGTATTGCTGGTGCAGCAGATTTATCTGGTAAAAAAGTAGGTGCAGGTTTAACAACAACTGGTGCTATGTGTGTTGAAGAAATTGATGGTGCTGAATTAGTACAACCTGGTGATTATACAGTTATGTTCCAAGCATTACAAGCTGGTCAATTAGATGCAGTGGTTTGTGATGAAGCGGTTGGTGATAACTATGTAGCTGCTATGGGTTTAGTAAAATGTGAAGAAGTATTAATTGAAGAAGATATGAAGATTATTGCTAATAAGAAGAATACATTTGTTCATGAAGCAATTGATGCGGCTATTAAAGAATTTGTTACAACTGATGACTACCATAACATTTTAGTAAAATGGGGTATGGCTGAATAATGGCGGATGTAATGGAAAGTATATTGAAAATCTTTACTTTGGAAAACATACTCTTCTTGTTTGAAGGGGTAAAGATTTCCTTATTGATTGCGATATGTAGTTTACTACTTGGAACAATTATTGGTACTCTATTAGCATCCTTTAGAATTAGTAAGAATGTAGTATTAAGAATCATTGGTAGAGTATATGTAGATTTGATTCGTGGTACACCGATGCTATTACAATTAAGTTTCTTGTATTTAGGGTTCCCTATGGTGTATCAATTAATTACTGGTGAGTATTTAGGAATGGATGCTTTATCTGTTGGTATTATTGGTATTGGGATGAATAGTGGTGCTTATGTGTGTGAATTGATTCGTGGTGCAATTAATTCAATTGATAAAGGACAATGGGAAGCAGGTAAGAGTTTAGGTTTAACACAAAATCAAATTTTGATGAAGATCATTCTTCCGCAATCCTTTAAACGTATTATTCCTCCACTTGCGAATGAATTTATTGTATTAATTAAAGATTCTAGTTTGGTGAGTACAATTGGTGTTTATGATTTGATGCAATCTAGTAAGATTTTAGGAGGAAAGTATTATAACTATTTCTTACCAATGATTGCGGTTGCGATGGTGTATTTAGTATTAACATTAGTAATTTCTCATTTTACAATGAAATTAGAAAAGAGGTTGGCTGAAAGTGATTAAGATTGAACATATTTCAAAGCAATTTCCAAATATTAAAGCCTTGGATGATGTATCTGTTCATATTCATCCAAATGAAATTATTTGTTTAATTGGACCTAGTGGTTCTGGTAAAAGTACTTTATGTCGTTGTATTAATGGTTTAGAAATTATTGATGAAGGGACAATTACTGTAAATGGTGAAGTCATTGACTGTAACAATGAGAAACAAATGTGTGCGATTCGTACAAAGATGGGATTTGTTTTCCAACACTTTAATTTATTTCCACACTTAACGGTATTAGAAAATATGATTTTAGGACCTGTGGAAGTGCAACATCGCAATAAAGATGAAGTGAAACAAGAAGCATTAGCTTTATTGGAACGTATTGGTTTAAAAGAGAAAGCAAATGAGTATGTAAATAAATTGTCTGGTGGACAAAAACAACGTGTAGCGATTGTTCGTGCATTATGTATGAAACCTGAAATTATGTTGTTTGATGAGCCAACAAGTGCATTAGATCCTGAAATGGTTAAAGAAGTATTGGATGTTATGCGTGAATTGGCGAAAGAAAATATGACAATGGTTGTAGTTACGCATGAAATGAATTTTGCGAAGGAAGTTGCGACACGTATTATCTTTATGGATGAAGGTAAGATTGTTGAAGAAAATAATCCAAAAGATTTCTTTGAGAATCCTACTCAACAACGTACAAAAGAATTTTTAGCGAAAGTATTATAAGACCGAAAGGTCTTTTTTTACATGAAAAAATCATCGATTGCTCGATGATTATCTTCCGTATAATACATTTTTTTCTGCTTCAGAAAGCGGTGGATCTTTTACTACATCTTTTTCATTATTACGTTTAAATGAAGCTTGCGCATTGTGTGGTAATGGACGTGTGTGATCTTCATGTCCAGTTTTTGAATAGTTGTTAACATGTGGTTTTCTTTTCATGCGTATTGATTCTTTATTTTTAGATAGTTGTTTTTTTACTGCAATTAAATTAAAAATGATAATAAAAATAATGAATACTAAATAAATTGTAATAATCATGACACGTCCTCCTTGTTAAGTGTATTATATCATTTTTACTAAAAAAATCATCGAATACTCGATGATTATCTTCCGTATAATACATTTTTTTCTGCTTCAGAAAGCGGTGGATCTTTTACTACATCTTTTTCATTATTACGTTTAAATGAAGCTTGTGAATTATGTGGTAATGGACGTGTGTGATCTTCATGTCCAGTTTTAGAATAAGTGTTAACATGTGGTTTTCTTACCGTGCGAATTGGTGGTTTTTTGTTGTTTTGTTGTTGTTTGGCAACGGTTAAACTATACGCAATGATGAAAATAATGAAGACTAAATAAATAGCAAAAATCATAACACATCCTCCTTGTTAAGTGTATTATATCATTTTTTCCTGAAAATAATGTATAATATAGAAAAATAGTAAGAAAGTGGTGTTGAATATGAATATCAATGAACAAATGATTGCTTTTATTGAAAAGAGTCCTACGGCTTTTCATGCGGTAAAAACAATTGTTGAAGAATTAGAAATAAAAGGATTTAAAGAACTTAAAGAAAAAGATACATGGAATTTAGAGAAGAATGGTAAATACTATGTAACTCGTAACCAATCTGGTGTATTAGCATTTGTTTTACCTAAAAATGTAGATGCATTAAGTTTCCATATGGTAGCGAGTCATAGTGATTCTCCTACATTTAAATTAAAACCTAAAACAGTGATGGAACAAGAAGGTCATTATGTGAAATTAAATGTTGAAGGTTATGGCGGAATGATTATGAATACATGGATGGATCGTCCATTATCTGTAGCTGGTAGAGTGATTGTGAAAACGGATTCTGGTTTAGAAGCTCGTTTAGTGAATATTGATAAAGATTTCTGTATGATTCCTAATATGTCCATTCATCAAAATCGTAATGCCAATAGTGATATGAAATATAATCCACAAGTGGATATGTTGCCGGTTGTTGGTTATGGTAAAGATGAAGGTAAGTTCATGCAAGAGATTGCCAATAGTGCAAATTGTGAAGTTGAACAAATTTTAAGTACAGATTTATATTTATATAATCGTCAAAAAGGTGTTATTTGGGGTGATGATAACTATGTGTCTATTGGTCATTTAGATGATTTACAATGTGCATTTACTTCTTTAGTAAGTTTTACAGAAGCATCTACTAAGGAACATGTGAATGTATATTGTTGTTTCGATAATGAAGAAGTTGGTAGTGGTACTCGTCAAGGGGCTCATTCTAATTTCTTGAGTGATACATTGTCTCGTATTTGTAAGGCGTTTAATCAAGATGTAGAAGCTGCATTAGCTGGTAGTCTTTTAGTAAGTGCAGATAATGCGCATTCTGTACATCCAAATCATCCAGAATTAGCAGATCCAACCAATCGTGTACATATGAATGAGGGTGTGGTTATTAAGTATAATGCTTCTCAAAGTTATACAACAGATGCTTTAAGTAGTGCAATTTTCATGGAGGCATGTAAACGTGCAGATGTGCCTTATCAACCTTTTACAAATCGTTCTGACACACGTGGTGGGGCAACATTAGGTATGATTAGTATTACCCATGTTTCTGTTCCTACTGTGGATATTGGGGCTGCTCAATGGGCGATGCATTCTGCTTATGAAACAGCTGGTTGTAAGGATACAGAATATTTAGTGAAGTCAATGAAGGAATTCTATGAAATGGAATTTGTCATTGATAATATGCAAGTAACATTTAAATAAAAAAAGAGGAGAATCGTTGGATTCTCCTTTACTTTGGCATTTCCTCTTTTAAGATTTCGGTAAATTGTGGAAGTCTTCCAGTTTTTCCAACTAAATGGAAATGGTTTTGTGGAATATCATAACCTGGCATTGGATTGCCTTCAATTAATACAGGTCCATTTTTACTAATCGCAACATCCCATCCGCAATAACGAACTTCTGGAGTTAGTAACGCAACTTTTTTAATTAACTCAACAGCTTCCTTGTAACAAGGAATTTCAAAACCTACAAACTTGGTATTTGTATATGGATGGTATTCATGAACACCATCTTGTTCTGTAAATCCTGGTTTGAAGATGATTCCATTTTCATCAATAGGAGCATAGAAACCACCACTACCAATGTTATCAATAGCCTTAGTTCCATCACTTGTACGAACTAATGTATATGGAATATGTACAACACCATCTTTAATTAAACTAGTAATACGTAATGTATTAATAGATGTAGGATTTAAGACATTCATACCTTCATGTTGTACTAAACATTCTTCTACAACATATTGTTTATGTTCTAATAAAGAATTATAAATGGCTTGTAAATCATTTGTATCAGTAATTGTGATTTTTTCAATACCTTTACCACTAAATGCATCCACTGGTTTTACAAATAAAACTGGATATTTTTTAGTAAATTCAACAAAATCATCATAGTTTGCTTTGCGTAAGTCTAACCAGCCTCTACCTAAATAGTCGTTAAAGATTTCATTGAATTTTAATTTATCATCAAAGTCATCTCTTCTTTGTTTGTCATTTAATGTTTTGAATAGATAGTTACTAATTGGCATGGTCATAAAGGTTTTGCGTTCTTCTTTATTACAGAATACAAATCCAAATACATAATAATCTAAATAACCAACATTATAGACAAATGCAGAATAGATCATATCAATTAAAATGATAAGTTTCATTTTTCCAGATTCTTTATGTACTCGATCAATCATATCAAACATACGATCAAAGTTAATATGACGTATGCGTTTTATTAATAGTTTAAATTTATTCATTTCTATCACCATTAATAGGATACCAAATTTTATTGAAGTTTGAAATACAAAAGTAGTTGTGATAGGATAATTACAGCTGTGCCCATGGCGCAATTGGATAGCGCATTTGATTCCGATTCAAAAGGTTGCAGGTTCAAGTCCTGTTGGGTGCGCCAATAGATATTGAAGGATACATGAGTATCCTTTTTTTTACTCTTTCCTCGATTTTGAGTGTGTTAAAATGTGTATAGACATAAAATTGTTAATCCTTAAATATTTGTAGAATCCATTTTAAACATTATAACGAAGGGAGTGACAATTATATGTCAAATGAAATGAAATTGAATTTCAATGATCTTATTACAATCATTGAAACATCACGTGCAAACGCACAAAAAGCAGTAAATCAAGAATTAATACTAATGTACTGGAAGGTGGGTGAATATTTACATAATTTAACGTTGAATGCTTCTTTTGGAGATAAAGTTATAGATGAAGTAGCTAAATACATCAAAGAAAAGAATCCAACATTAAAGGGATTTACTAAAAGAGGATTGTATCGAATGAAACAATTTCATGAAACGTATGTGGATAATGAATTTGTGTCAACAGTGTTGACACAAGTAAGTTGGAGTCATCATATGTTGATTATATCTAGTTGTAAAACTAAAGAAGAAAGAGAATTCTATGTGTATTTATCAATTTCTGAAAAATATTCTTATCGAGAATTAGAACGTCAAATTGATAGTATGTATTTTCATAGATATATGTTATCAAATGAATCATATGTACCAACGAATAAGGGTCAAGAAATTCGTTCAAGTATCTTGGATACGTATGTTTTAGAGTTTCTTGATTTGCCCAAGCATTTCAATGAGTCAGATTTGCGACATGAGATTGTTGGTAATTTGAAAGAGTTTATATTGGAGTTTGGTAAAGATTTTGCTTTTTTAGGTGAAGAATATAAATTGATTGTTGGTGGACAGGATTTTTATATAGATTTATTATTTTATCATCGTAAATTGAAATGTTTAGTACCAATTGAATTGAAAACGGGTAAATTTAAACCTGAATATATTGGGCAACTTAACTTTTATTTAGAGGCGTTGGATAGAGATGTTAAAAAGGAGTATGAGAATCCAAGTGTCGGGATTTTGTTATGTGCTTCTAAAAATGATGTGGTGGCTGAATATGCTTTGAGTAAGAGTATGTCACAATTAATGGTGTCTAGTTATACCTTGGAATTGCCTCATAAAAATGTATTAGAAAATCGGTTGAAGGAAATAGCTGGTATAGCTTATGCGGATA
Source organism: Erysipelotrichaceae bacterium (assembly GCA_017473265.1). Classification (GTDB taxonomy): domain Bacteria; phylum Bacillota_I; class Bacilli_A; order Erysipelotrichales; family Erysipelotrichaceae; genus RGIG4607. Next base: position 36,894 of record JAFULQ010000001.1, read on the forward strand.
AGATGGATGATTGTTGAACTATGTAGTATATTTACATAAAATATTGTTATATAGTGGGTGATTTGTATATGGAATATGTATTTACAATAATGGTTCCTGTAATTGCGATTGTTATGATTGTTGTGGTGTCAAAGAAAATAGCGTCGCATGCTTTTGTGTGTAGAAATTGTTCGAAACAATTTTATATTTCTTGGAAAAGGATCCTGGTTAATAAGCATATTGATAATAAATATTTATTAGTTTGTCCGCATTGTAAAATGAAGGATTGGTGTATAGAAAAAGCAGACTAGAGATACGTAAGTATCCTTTTTTGTTTGCTTGCTATAAATATGGTAATATGAATACAAGGATTTGGGTGATGGTAGATGAGTGATAAGAGAAATAAAGTAAATGTCAAAAATCTAATTCTTTCTACATTGGCCACTTTGTCTTTAGTTAGAATCGTAGGAAAACGTTTGAACAATCGTGTCTGTGAAACGGGTATCAATGAATCGATGTATATTGATGTGAATGGTACAAAACAGTGGATTCATATTTATGGAGAAGACAAAGAGAATCCTGTTTTATTATATTTACATGGTGGACCTGGTGCTTCAACGAGTCATATCGATTATGCTTTTACACGAAAGTGGGCGGATGTATATACTGTTGTTACTTGGGATCAACGTAATTGTGGTAAAAGTTATGATGATAAGCAAAAGGATATCCCTTTAACAAAAGAACTATTATTACAAGATGGTAAAGAAGTAACGGAGTTTATCTTAAAGTATCTTGCAAAAGATAAAATTACTATTTTGGGGCATTCATGGGGTAGTATATATGGTGCGAATTTAGTACTTGCATATCCTGAATATTATGAGTGTTTTATTGGGCTAGGCCAATTAGTTGATTCTTTGGAAAATGAAAAGGCATTTAAGGAAGAGGCATTGTTATGGGCAAAAGGTGATGAAGATGCTTTAGCATTGGCTAATACATTAACACCGGATTGTATGACGAAGGAACATATTACTGCAAGAAATGCAATTATGAAGAAATATGGCTATGATATGATGGCCAATGGTTCAGATTATAATTTGTTTATGACAGTATTATGTAATCCTAATTATTCTATTACTGATTGGATACAATATGTAAAAAGAGATATGGGTGCATATTTAGATTTCTTTACTTCTGAAGAGTTCTTATCATTTTCATTAATTGGTAGATATGATTATCAAGTTCCTTTTTATAATGTAAATGGAGATAAAGATTATCAAACGAACTACAAATTGGCACAAACGTATTTTGAAAAAGTACATGCGCCATATAAACAACTGTTTATTATGGAAAATATGACACATGGTTTATTAGAGTCTGATTCTGAAGGTTTTTCTAAAATTCTTCATAGAATCGTGGAAATAGAGAAGAATAGAAAAAATATATAATTATGTTACAATAAATAAGAATGGAGGATACCATATGAATACAGAACAACTAAAGAAAATAGTTTGTGATACCATTGATCAAAATAAAGATAAAATATGTGAGATTGGTAATTCTATATATAAGAATCCAGAATTAGGATTTAAAGAATATTTTGCGAGTAGTAAAGTGGAATCTGTGTTTCAAGAATTGGGCTTGGAATATGAAAAGGATTTAGCAATCACGGGATTAAAGGCGAAGTTAAATGATAAAACAAATGTGAATGTTGCGGTGTTGGGTGAGTTGGATGCGGTTGTGTGTCCTGCACATCCTGATGCGAATACAAATACGGGTGCTGCACATTGTTGTGGGCATTTTGCGCAAATTGCAGGTATGCTTGGTTGTGCTATTGGATTAAGTGCTATTAAAGATGAATTAGATGGTAATGTAACGTTTATGGCAACTCCTGCTGAAGAGTGTGTGGAATTGGAATATCGTCAAGGAATGAAAGATGAGGGTAAGATTCAGTATTTTGGTGGAAAGCAAGAATGGTTGCGTTTAGGTCATTTTGATGATGTGGATGTGGCTATGTTGATTCATGGTATGGATTCTAATCAAGAAAAGGCATTGAAAGCTTGTTCACATGGTGTTGGTTTTATTGCGAAAACGGTGAAGTTTATTGGTAAAGAAGCACATGCGGGGATTTATCCTTGGGATGGTGTGAATGCTTTGGATGCGGCTACTTTGGCATTGAGTGCAATTAATGCAATTCGTTCAACATTGAAGGAAAAGGATGTTGTTAAGATTCATCCAATTATGACTAAGGGTGGTACTTTGGTAAACATTATTCCAAATGATGTGCGTTTGGAAATGTATATTCGTGGGGCTACAATTGAAGCGATTAAAGATGCGAACTTTAAAGTGAATCGTGCTTTAAAGGGTTGTGCGTATGCAGTTGGTTGTGAAGTAGAAATTCAAGATAATGCAGGGTATTTACCAATTCATAGTGATTTTAGATTGGCTGAAGTGTTTGCGAGTAATGCGAAGGAAATTTGTAAAGATGTGGATGTAATTATGCCTACACATATTGAAGGTATTTCTACGGATTTAGGTGATGTAGCAACGATGCTTCCATCGATTATGGCTGGTATTGGTGGCTTTGTGGATGGTTTCCATACAAAGAATTTTAAAATTGCGGATGAAGATGAAGCGTATATTGTGCCTGCTAAGATTTTGGCATGTACAGTTATTGATTTATTGGCAAATCAAGGTGCTAAAGTACAGGAAATTAAATCACAGTTTAAGTCTTCATATTCTATGAATGATTATGAAGCAATTTGGAAAGATATTTTAGAATTTAGGGATAAGGGGATTGTATAAATCCTCTTTTTCTATGTAATTTTACATAAAGTAAAAGCAGGAAAAAGTAGTGTTTATCAAGGGAAAAACTTTCTTTTATAACAAATTTCTACCTGCTTGACGCTTCTTTGTTATGGAAGTACTATGACGATAGACACATAAAGAAGGAGTACTTCTATGAAAAATATAGTAATAGTAGCAGAGTCTGGATCGGATATAAATCAAGAATTAGCTAAGCAATATGATATTGCGATTGTACCAATGCATGTATCCTTTCATGATAATACGTTAGATGATGGTTCATTTCCGATAGCACAAATTTTTGACTTTTATCAAAAGACAGGAGAGTTACCGAAAACAAGTGGTTGTACGCCTAATGATTTTGAAAAAGTATTTGATGAATTACATAGCCTATATCCACAAGCACATATTCTCTATTTAGCATATTCCTCTATTACTACTTGTTCTTATCAAAGTGCTACGATTGCGGCATATGGTAGGGATTATATTACGATGGTGGATACTAAGCAAGTATCACTAGGACATGGTGCTATTGTTATGGAAGTAGCTAAAAGATTAATGGAGAATCCTAATATTTCTTTAATTGAATTGGTTGCGTATGCGAATGATTGTATTCAACGAGCACATATGTGTTTTTTACCGAATGATTTAGAATATTTAAAAGCTGGTGGTCGTGTAAGTAATATGGCCTATATTGGTGCTAAACTTTTGCATTTACATCCTGTAATTGAAATTATAGATGGAAAATTAAAGGCTACGAAAAAGTATCGTGGTAAGTTGATGAGGGTAGCTTGTCAAATGTTAATGGATTATACGGAAATGTATCAATTGCATAAGGATTGTTTGTGGATGATATATACCTTTGGATTAGCAGAAGATATTAAAAAAGAGATGGAAGCGATGGCAAAGACCTTAGGTTATCAAGCAATTGTATGGGTACAAGCCAATGGTGTAATTACCACGCATGCAGGGCCTTCTGCTATTGGTTTTGTAGGTTTTACAAAATAAACTTATGCATTTATAATTTTTCAATTATAATTAAGTTTAGAAAGAAGTGATTTTATGCAAGTAGCGATTATTAGAAAAGAAATGACACCAAATACACCAATGTATATGTCAGGTCATGCAATACGTACAGAAAAACATAAGGGTGTTTTAGATCCATTGTATTGTACGGTTTTATTGATTGAAAGTGATGAAACGGTATGTTTTGTGACACATGATGTTGTTATGGTTGATGAGGCATACACCATTGATTTGCGTAAAAATATTGCAGAGGCTTTACATATTCCATTTGAACATGTATTTGTGTCTTTTTTACATAACCATTCTGGACCAGAATTTACAGAATTAAATGTATTTACGAAGACAAGAGAATTTGCATCAGACTTAGAGTATGTTCAATGGGTAAAGGAAATGAGTGTTGATTTAGCTCTACAAGCTAAAGAACAACTACAACCAGTTTGTGCAAGTTTTGGAAAAGTTACGATTGATGGTTATTATGGAAATCGTAATGGTATAGATATTCCATGTGATAAAGAAATAACGATAGTAAAGTTTGAAAATAGTCAACAAACGATTGCGTCTTTTATGAATTTTCCATGTCATGGAACCGTATTAGGATCTCAAAATTTATTACTCAGTGCAGATTTGCCAGGGGCAATACGTGCACAATTAGAAAAAGCATATGATACAACGATGTGTGTGTTTATTGGTGCTGCAGGTGATATGGGTAATCGCCAATATCGTCAAGAAAGTTCACCTAAAGAATTGGATAGAACAAGTGCGGGTATTGTTAAACAAATTCTAGAGAAAATGGAATATCAACCAATATCTTTAGAAGGGTTACAAGTATATCCATATGAATATGTTATTGATTATGTAAGAAGTATGGAAGATACCAAAGCTGAAATTATGAAAATTGAACAGGAATTAGCTAGTGATATTTCATATAGTCGTAGACAATTGCTTACAAGTGGTTTAGCGATACAAAAAGGACATTTACTAGAAGATGCGCACGTTGTTGTGTCTTTAAAAGGTGCCATCATTGATACCGAAGATGCAATGTTTGTAACTATTCCTGCGGAATTGTTTAATCGTTTTGGTTTAGAAATGAAACAAGCAGTGAATAAACAAGTCTTTGTATTTGGTTATACAAATTATTCCATTGGCTATATGGTAGAAGAAAGCGAATGGGGGAAAAATTACGAAAGTATGGCGTCTAGTATTCAAAAAGGTGATCCTGAAAAGTATACAAAGTTTATTGTAGAAAGAATGCGAGAAATACTTGGATAATAAATCCAATCGTTAAAAAGGGTATAAAAGGAATTGGTGTAAACCGATTCCTTTTTTTGCATAGTAAAAAGAGTAAAGCTAAAATACATGAACTAAAGATTGCTTTACATAAGGCAATAGGGTGTAATAGCAATGCATGTAACGTAATATATAATACATCACCAAAACCAAAATGATGTTTCATAGAGAAATACATGATGACTAACATAAGAAATACGACTGTAGTCACTAGGATATTGCTTGTAGTTAATGGTTTTAACTGCAATAGAATTATCGATAGTATACCCAATATGCTTGTGGGGACTTGTTGGGTTTTTAAATCAACAATCGATAGATTCAAACACATGGAAAAATAACTTCCCCATAATATAGTGCTAAAGAAATCTTGTGTAAAATAAAATGTTAAATAGAAAATTAATATATGGAAACATTCATTTAATGGATATAGGTACGATATTTTTTTATGACAGTAGTAACATTTTCCTTGCAAGATTATATAACTGAATATTGGTAATAGGTGCCACCATGCAAGGGTATGATGACAATGTGGACAACGACTGCGGTCAGTAATGAAATCTTCATTGTGAGTGTATCGATAGATGCATGCACTAGAAAAAGAACCTAAACAAGCAGAAAAGATAAGTAAAAATGTATACAAAAGAATCACCTCACTTACTTATTCGCTAACTTTTTGAAAAATTCCTACTATTTATTAAATAATTCACAAAAATTTCATAGAAGAGGAGTATAACATAATTGACCGATAGGTCTATATTTCCCCCTTCTCTGTTATTATTGATGAAAAGAATCCAATTGTGGGTTCTTTTTTCATGTGATAAACTTTTAGTAGGTGATAAAAATGAAAGTTCATGTATTACGTTTAGTTGAAGGAAATGATTTACGAGATGGCATTGAACAATATTGTAAGGATCATAATATTGGCAGTGCCTGTGTTTTGACTTGTGTAGGGTGTGTAAAAGAGTTGAAGCTGCGTATGGCTGGTGGAAAGACTTTTTTGCATCAAATAAAGGATTATGAAATTGTATCTTTGGTAGGTACAATTAGTGTGGATGGTGCGCATTTGCATTTTTCTGGAAGTGATATTGAGGGGACTACGATTGGTGGTCATTTAACAAGTGGTACCATTGTAAATACAACAGCTGAAATTGTTCTTATGGAATTGGATGAATATCATTTAACAAGAGAAATGGATGAGAATACTGGATACAAGGAATTGGTGATTCATAAATGCAATTAGAAACAACACGTTTACTTGTTCGTGAAGGTAGAAAAGAAGATATTGCAGGTATTATGCAATTTCGTAATAGTGAATTTGTATTGCAGTACAATTGTATGGATATGGTCAATGAAGAGTATTGTATAAAAGAGATATTGAATCCATATACTTGGGTAATTGAATTAAAAGAAGATTATAGAGTGATTGGTGTGATAGATGTTCATGAAGATAGTGTTCGTTATCGTATAGCATCGAAAGAATTGTCGTATTACTTGAATGAAGTGTATGCTAAAAAAGGATATATGAAAGAGGCACTAGAGGTATTAATATCTTATTTATTTACAGAATTACAACTAGAATGTATAAGTGCAAGAGCATTTACAGCCAATGAAGCTTCACATCATTTACTGTTGTCCTTAGGCTTTCATCAAGATGGAGTAATACCAAAATGTGTAAAAGCATATCGTGATGTAATTTATGATGATGGAATATATTCTCTTTTAAAGAAAGAGTGGAGGAAGTAGTATGTTACATATTTATAATGTAGGGCCTTTGTTTACGGAGGCAGAAAAGAAACAAAGACAGTATGAAGGTAGAAAGATTAGTGAATTGTTGAAACATAATTTTATTGATTTTGAGTTATCAAATCCTATTGATATGCCTACAAGTAATCAATTAGATGTTACAAGTAGTGAGATTTATCAAGCAGATTATGAACGTTTATCGAAAGCGGATGTTGTTTTCTTTGATTTGTCAAATGAAGATAGTGGTTCTTGTGTGGCTTTAGGAATCATTATGGAAAAGAAACTACAAGGTAAAAAGATTTCTGTATATCCAATTATTCATGATATTCGTTTATCTCGTAATGGGCAAAGTGGATTGGAATCTAGTTGTGGTTTTAATTCGATGGTTGTTGGTATTTTAAAGGGTAATGGTATTGCAATTTATTCTTCCTTTGAAGAGGCGTATATGCAATTTATGCAAGATTATCATTTGTATGATTTGCGTTTGGAAGAAATTCAAAATGTGGATTTAGAAGCAAGTTATAAATTATTTATGTCTTTTGATAAGGATGAAAATGGTTTTATGAATGATGCGTATGGTTTGTCTTTTGAAGAGTATAAATACTTTGTGAGAAATTGTTATCGTGAATCTAGAGGTGTAGGATTGCCTAGTTGGAAGGTTTCTCATACGATTTATATATTAATGCAAGGTGAAAAGGCTGTTGGTATTTTTAAAGTGCGTCATTATTTGAATGATGTATTAAAAAATGGTTCTGGTCATATTGGATTTGGTATTGGTAAAGAGTATCGCAATCAAGGATATGCGACTAGAGGATTACAGTTAGCTGTTCAAGAGCTTAAAAAGATGATGTTAGAAGATGAAATTTATATGTCTGTGAACAAGAATAATCTTGCAAGTATTAAAGTACAAGAAAACAATGGTGCATATATTCATCATGAAGATGAGGATCATTATTATACTCGTATAAAAAGATAGAATGTAAACATATGGTGACATGTTTTTCAGCTATAGTTGGTAGTTCTTATTTGTATTTTATTTAAAATATGAGTGAAGAGGTGAATGATATGACAGTTGGATCTAAAATATTTGAATTAAGAAAAAAATGGAATTTGTCTCAAGAGGAATTAGCAGAGCGTGTACATGTATCTAGGCAAACGGTATCTAAGTGGGAAAATGATGTTGTTTTACCAGATGTGTACAATTTAAAAGAATTAGCGAAAGTATTTCAATGTACAGTGGATGAATTGATTAATGATGCGAAAGAAGTGCATACAAAACAAGATGGACCGGTAGTGGAAGCAATGAAATATAGTGGTAAATTAGTAAAACGTCATTGGCAAAAGGTTGGTTATTATTTATTGTATGTAGCGTTGGGGTGTTTCATTTTTGCTTTTATCGTGAATATGATGTCGGGTGGTGTTGAAAATGTGTATCAGTCAATGGGATTTGGACATATGTTTGGTGAACATTCTACTCATCATGGTATGGAATCTATTTTTGATATGAATTTACCAGGTATGGGAATGTTTAAGGTGATTCGTACAATTCCATTAATTGCTGGTGTTGTGTTTTTAATTGGTGGTATTGGTTTAATTGTTTATGATTTTATAAAGATGAAAGATGCGAAGTAGTCGCATCTTTTTCTATGTGGTAAAATACTAGTAGAAAGTTGGGATATACATGGTAAAAGCAATCTTTTTTGATGTGGATGGAACCATTATTTCTTATGAAAATGGGAAAATACCGCAAAGTACTAGAGATGCTATTCAACAATTGCACAATAAAGGAATACAGTGTGTTTTGGCTACAGGCCGTTCTTTAATGGAACTTGAAGATTTGGATATTAAAGATATGGAATTTGATGCCTACATTATGTTGAATGGCCAATTGTGCTTTGATAAGGATAAAAAGGTTATGTGGGGTGTTCCTATTCCAGAAGAAGATTTTAAACATGGTTTAGAAATGTTTAATAGGAAAGAAATACCATTGTCTTTTGTGGAAGTAGATCAACTATATAATAATTTTATCGATGAAACAGTTGTGATTGCACAAGCAGCGATTTCTTCTCCATTAATGGAAGTTTGTGAATATACAGGTAATGAGGTGTATCAAATTGCGGTTTTTGCGAAGCCGGAAATGGAGAACTATTTAAAACAAGAGTTTCCAAATTGTAAGGTAACTAAGTGGAATACTTGTGCGTTTGATGTGATTGCGAAGACTGGTGGTAAAGTTTGGGGTATTCAAGAGTATTGTAAAAAGATGAATATCTCTCAACATGAGATTATGACATTTGGTGATGGTGAAAATGACATTGAAATGTTAGAGTACGCCTATATTGGTGTTGCGATGGGAAATGCGAATGAAGAGGTCAAAGCAGTTGCGGATTATGTAACAGATTCTGTTGATGAAGATGGTATCTTACATGCATTAGAATATTATGGAGTGTTGTAGTATATGATTTATTTGATTGCAGGGGCTTCGCATACGGGTAAAACAAGATTGGCTCAAGAGTTGTTGGATGTTTATCATTTTCCTTATTTATCGATTGATCATCTAAAAATGGGATTGATTCGTAGTGGTAATACTACTTTAACGCCAGAAGATGATGAATTGTTAACAAGCTATTTGTGGCCGATAGTTAGAGAAATGATAAAAACAGCTATTGAAAATAATCAAAATTTAATTGTTGAAGGATGCTATATTCCTTTTGATTGGAAGAAAGATTTTACTGAAGAATATTTAGCACACATTGCACATTGTTGGTTAGTATTTAGTGAAAAGTATATTCGTGCGCATTATAACGATATTTTAAATTATGGGAACGTCATTGAACAACGTATGGAAAATGAATATCCTTTAGAACAAATGGTAGTAGAGAATAATTATAATTTACAGATGTGTAAGAAATATCAGTTGCAGTATTATTTGTTTGATGATGAATATGTTATAGAAGATGTTATAGAATTGTTTGATGAAAATTAAAGCGAATGGATTATCCATTCGCCTTTTTTAAATAGTCTAAAATTTCATAAGCATTGGTATCTGGTTTTGCTTTTTCAAATACGTGTTCAATATATCCTTCTTCATTGATGATATAGGTTGTACGCATAACACCCATACTTACTTTTCCATATAATTTCTTTTCTTTCCAAACATCATATGCTTGAATAGCTTCTAAGTTAGGGTCAGATAATAGAATAAAATTTAAATCATGTTTCTTGATGAAATTCGCATGGCTTTTTTCACTGTCTTTACTGATGCCAATAACTATTACATTATTTTCTTTAAATCCATCATAGGCATCTCTAAATGCACAGGCTTGTTTTGTGCATCCTGGAGTGTTGTCTTTTGGATAGAAGTAGACAATAACTTTTTGTCCTAGATAATTTGATAGAGAAATTGGATCTCCATTTTCATTGTTTAGTGTAAAGTTTGGTGCTTTTGTATTAACTTGTAACATATTAATTGTCTCCTTTGATAAATACATAATGGGTATTTGTTGATAATTCGCTTGAATAAGTAAATCCTAAACGATTGAATTGTTTGATTTGTTCTAAGTTTTCAATTTGGTTCTCTGCCATATAGCGTACCATTTCACCTCTAGCCATTTTGACATAGACACCTTTTTCTTTTAGTTTACCATTTACATTTTCGGCAAAAGTAAAATTGATGAATTGTATATCTAGTGTTAGATATTTTGAAATACATTTGCTATATTCATCACTTGCTAGATTTAATATGATCTTAGTATCTTTTGTAAGTTCTTTGTAGATGTCATCTTTCCAATAGTCATAGAGATTTTTACAGAAGTTTGTTTTTAATTTAGCTTGCATTTCTAAACGATAGGGTACAATACCATCTAATGGTTTTAAAATGCCATAGAATCCAGATAGAATGCGTAGATGTTGATTGATATATGGATAATAGCTATCTTCAAAAACATCGGGTGCCATGTATTTATATTGAATACCATCATAGGATAATAGTGCTGGATTTAGATTGGTGTCTAGCTGCATATTTTGAAATCGTTGATAATTCAGTGTTGCGATTTCATCGTTACATGCTAGTAATTTCTTTAATTCTTCATAGGATAATTGTTGTAAATGATTTAATAGTTGTTTTGTTTTGTCTAAAAAGATGGGTGTAGTCATATCTTGAATATAGTTACATTCATTAATCATCTTTTTAGCTGGTGAAATAATAATTTTCATAAGTATCAACCTCATATATATTATAGCGAATAAATGGTGGAAATAGTTGTATATGCTCAAATAAAAAACTGGAGATTATTGAATTTCTCCAGCTTTCTTTAATGCAATTTTGGTTGTCAATGGACCTATAATTTCATAAATTACGGTTCCACATAAGATGATGGTTTGAATTTGTGTTCCAAATTCTGGAACAATAGACATACTTGTTGTTGCTAAACCAATCGCTACACCGGCTTGTGGTACAAGTGTAAGTCCTAAATACTTTTGTACAACTGGTTCTGCTTTTGAAAGTTTTGCACCTACGTATGCTCCTGCTACTTTACCAACCACACGGAAGATCACGTAGATGATTCCAATAACACCAACGGAACCTAAAATGGTAATGTTTAATTCTGCTCCAGATAGGAAGAAGAATAACATAAATAGTGGTGGTGTGATTCTATCAGTTAAAGCAAATACAGTTTCATATTCATTTGATAAGTTTACAAAGATTGCACTCATTGCCATACATGCTAGTAATGATGATAATGCAAACATTTCACATAAACCTAAACATATAAATACCATGGCGAAAGTAGCAGACATACGATTACCTCTACCTGTGAAGTATTTGACTAAGAAGGTATAGACAATACCTAATAAGCTACCTAGGATTAATGCACCTACAATTTCAATGATTGGGTGAATTAAACTAGCGGCAATACTGGCATCTGGATTTCCTAATGCTTTGGCAATGGCTACAGAAATACCAAATCCCATAAGAGCTACAGCATCATCAATCGCTACAACTGGTAGTAAAGTACTAGTAACTGGTCCTTTTGCTTTGTATTGGCGTACAACCATTAATGTCGCTGCTGGAGCAGTTGCGGAAGCAATGGCTCCTAATACTAATGAGAAACGCACATCATTTCCAGTTAAAATTAAAGCTAAATCTACAACTAAGATAGCACCTAATCCTTCTAAAATCGCAATAATAACTGGTGCTTTTCCTACTTTTTTAAGATAGCTTAATTTGAATTCAGCACCAATAGATAAGGCAATGAAGCCTAAAGCAATTGTTGGAATAAAAGATAATGTGTGCATAATGTCTTCTGGTACAATATTTAAACAATAAGGACCAGCTAATAAACCAATTAATAAATAACCAGTTACATTTGGTAATTTGCATTTTTTCATTAATTTACTTGAAAATAATGCCAATAACATTGCAATGGCTATGCAAACATAAATATTGGTAGTCATACTATTTTGTTAACCCCTCACAATAGTAAATTGGTAATGAGAATATGATACCAGTATTTGGTTTATCTAAATCTACGACCTTTTTAATTGTTTTAGCAGTTGGAACTACTTCATCATCTTGAACAACAAATAATAATAATTTAACATCTTCTCTTTCTTCACTTGATAATAATTGGCGAAGAGCACCAAACATAGGAATATCTTCCATACTTAATAATGATTCTCCCATTCCTTTAGCGTCCACAATAGTACCACCTTTAATACCTACTTCTGCTAGTTCATGTAGGATATCATTCATTAAATCTACTTGTTTTAAAATAAGAATTAATACTTGCATATAATTTCTCCTCTTTTCCGTTGTTTATTATACTCTTACAATTTGACTTTTCAATCATTATTCCTATCAAAATTACATAGAATTTACAAATACTTTTTGTTGGATTACAATAATGAGTATAACAAAAAGGAGTGTAATATATGAAAGCACCGTTTTCTGCCTATTTATTAAGTGTTGAAAAACAAGTGAAGGAATTGGTACAAAATTTGTCTTATCACTATGATTATGTAAGTTGTTTGGCAACGGATTGTTATGGGGATAGTTTTTCTGTTTCGAGTCGTATGACTTCTGTATCTGACTATGATGGAAATGAAAGAGGCTTTGTAATTCGTGTTTATAAAGATGGATTATATAGTGAGTATTCTTTTAATGAATTGAAGGATGTGGAAACATTAGTTCGTGAAATTATCGTAAAATTAGATGCACAACTAGTGATATTGCGTGCATTAAAAGTTGATTTTTTTAAAACCAATGCTTTAGATGATGAAGTGTTATCGTTATTTGTAGAAAAAGAAGTGAAAGAATTACCGGAAAGTGTTTCAGTGGAAGAGATTGTGAATCGTTTGCATGCCATTTGTAAACAAACGATGCAAAAGGATGAGCGTGTTGTTGAGTGTATGGCGCATATGAGTATGGTTCATATCAATAAAATGTTTATTTCATTGAATCGTTGTTTGAAACAAAGTTATGTATATTCAGAAGCGAATTTTGGGGTAGTTGTACGTGAAGAACAAACAACAAAGATGGATTATAAAGGTTTTTCTGGTTTGAAAGGACCTGAAATCTTAGAGGAAATGGAACATGGTTCTAATGATGTAGTTGCTTCAGCAATTGAATTGTTGGCTACCAAGCGTGTAATTCCTGGTGAATATGATATTATTACGACTCCTGAAGTGAGTGGTTTAATTGCGCATGAAGCTTTTGGGCATGGTGTAGAAATGGATATGTTTGTTAAAAATCGTGCATTGGCTAAAGAATATATTGGAAAACAAATTGCTAGTGAAATGGTAGAAATGCATGAAGGGGCTTTATGTGCTGAAAGTACAGCATCTTATGTATTTGATGATGAAGGTACTTTAGCTAATGATGTTACAGAAATTAAGCAAGGTATTTTGCATACGGGTATTGCGGATGCATTAAGTGCTCTTCGTTTAGGTATTCAACCAACGGGTAATGGAAAGCGTGAATCCTTTGAACGTAAGGCTTATACACGTATGACCAATACGGTATTTATGGGTGGTGAAAACACCTTAGAAGAAATGATTGCTTCTATTGAACATGGCTATTTATTAGAAGGTATGCAAAGTGGTATGGAAGATCCAAAACACTGGGGTATTCAATGTATGCTTACTAAAGGTAGAGAAATCAAAGATGGTAAGTTAACAGGTGTGGTTGTTTCTCCTGTGATTTTAACTGGATATGTACCAGATTTATTAAAGTCAATTTCTATGGCATCTAAAGAAGTGCAAGTGGATGGTAATGGATATTGTGGTAAAGGATATAAAGAATGGGTAAAGGCTGCAGATGGTGGTCCATATTTGAAAGCGAAAGGAAGATTGGGATAATATGTTAAAGCAAATTATAGATGTATTAGAACATAGTGCAGCAACGCATTATCAAATTACAAAGACAACTACAAAATCTCATGAATTTTTCTTTATTCGTCATGATTTAGATATGAACCGTTGTAAAGAAGTAACGCATTATCAAGTAACTGTATATGTAGCAAGTGAAGATAAACAATATTTAGGAGATGCTTCCTTTGAAGTGATGGCTAATAGTACTAAAGAAGAAATCAAAGCTCAAATTGATAAAGGAATTTATAGTGCACAGTTTGTTAAGAATCCGTATTTTGAATTATTGGATAGTAGTGAACAAGTAGAGATTCGTTCATTAGAAAATCCACTTGTAGTAGCTCAAGATTTTATTCATGTGATGCAAACGATAGAAGAAACAGAAGAAATGTATATCAATTCTTATGAGATTTTTGTAAATGAGAATGACAAACAAATTATCAATTCGAAAGGTGTTAATGTAACCTATTCTTATATAGATAGTATGGTAGAAGCAGTTATTAATGCTAAGAAAAATGATACGGAAATTGAGTTGTATCGTAACTATCGCATAGGTACATGTAATAAAGAAATGTTGGTGGAAGAACTTCAACAAACGATGCGTATAGGTGTAGATAAATGTATCGCAACCAATACGCAACCATTACAAGATGTAGATGTGGTATTTACAGGTAGTGATGCGACACGTTTGTTTGCATATTATACAAGTATTACTTCCGCAAAAATGAAGTATCAACAAATATCAACTTTAGAACTTGATCAACCAATGACAACTGAAGAGATTAAGGGAGATACCATTACGATTAAAGGGGTTGCGTATTTAGAAAATTCTAGTTGTAATTATCCTTATGATGCGGATGGAACGTTGATTCAAGATAAAGTGTTAATTGAAAATCATATACCTAAAAACTTCTGGGGAAATCGACGATTCAGTCAGTATTTGCAATTAGAAAATGCTAGTTCTTTATATAATTTTGTAGTAGCTGGTGGAAAGCAATCAAAGAAAGAGTTATTACAACTACCCTATTTAGAAGTTGTAGAATTCTCGGATTTCCAAGTGGATTCAATGACTGGTGAATTTGCGGGTGAAATTCGTTTAGCATATTATCATACAAAAGAGGGTATTCAACCATTTAGTGGTGGTAGTATTGCAGGTAGTATGCAACAAGTACAACAGGAAATGTGGTTATCTAGTGAAGTTAAACAGTATGATCATTATGTAATTCCTGAAGTGGTTCGTATGAAACATGTAAGTATTACTGGTATAGAATAACCTATGAACTCTTTGGTTTTTTATCCAAGGAGTTTTTTACTTATGATGAAGAACCAACGATTGTGGATTTTATGCATGCATTTATTGAAGAACATGGTTATCAAGTGGTTATTACGAATGAACGATATCATCATGAGATTTATTTAAGTGATCCTAGAAAGTGTGATGTTTGTAAATTAAAAACGGTGATTCGTCATCCAATTAAAACAATGAGTAGTTAAGATTCTCTCGAATTCGAGAGAATCTTTTTGTTAGTAACCTAACATTTTTGGTTGATAATTATTACTTGCGGTAGTAAAATTGTTAGTGTGCTAACAAAAAGAGGTGAAAGATATGTCAAAAAATGTAGGGCAATCTTTGCGTTGTTTACAACGATTGATTCATCAAAAAGTAGAAGTGTTAAAGATGGAAAGTAAAGATGATTTATCACTTGTACAAGCGCATACCTTGCGTTATTTAGATGAACATAAAGAAGAAGATGTTTTTCAAAGAGATATTGAAAAAATATTAAATGTACGAAGATCAACGTGTACAGAAATTCTTAATGTTTTAGAGCGTGATGGCTATATTGAAAGACATAGTGTTAATAGTGATAAACGCTTGAAGAAACTTGTTTTAACAGCTAAAACTAAAGAATTGCATTTGACGATTTCAAAGAATGTGGAACGTTTAGAAGCATTGTTGAAAAAAGACATTAATGAAGAAGAGTTAGAAATCTTTTTTAAAGTAATTGATAAGATGAAACAAAATGTGAAGGAGGATTTATATGATTAAACGCTTATTACAAGAAGTGAAACAGTATAAAAAAGCTTCGATTGCGGCTCCATTGTTTATGGTTGGAGAAGTGGTCATGGAAATGATGTTGCCGTTTTTAATGTCCTTTATTATTGACTATGGAGTAAATAAAGGGGATATGGCTGCTGTAGCGAAATATGGTGGTTTGATGTTGGTTTGTGCTTTTATTTCCTTAATTTGTGGAACGATGAGTGGTTGGAATGCGGCTTATGCTTCTAGTGGATTTGTTAAGAATTTACGGGAATCTATGTTTACAGCAATTCAAAAATTTAGTTTTTCCAATATTGATAAGTATTCAACATCAGGTTTAGTTACGCGTATGATGACAGACGCAAGTAATGTGCAACATGCGTATCAAATGATTATTCGTATGTGTGTGCGTTCTCCTTTAACATTGATTGTGTCTTTCTGTATGACGGTGTATATTTCGCCGAAGATGGCTATGATTTTCTTAGGGGCGATGTTATTTTTGGGAATTATTCTAGCAATTATTACAACCAAAGCTCATCCACAATTTGAAAAGACCTTTAGAAAATATGATGATTTAAATGCAAGTGTTCAAGAAAATGTAACCAATATTCGTGTTGTAAAATCGTTTGTTAAAGAAGAGGAAGAAACAAATAAGTTTTATACAGCGGCTAAGAATTTACGTGCAATGTTTACTAAAGCGGAAAATATCATTGTATTCAATAGTCCAGTTATGCAATTGAGTATGTATGGTTGTATGCTTTTATTAAGCTGGATGGGTGCGAAAATGGTGGTTGGTTCTCAATTATCTACTGGAGAATTGATGAGTTTATTTACGTATACTATGAGTATTTTATCTAGTTTAATGATGCTTTCTATGATTTTTGTTATGTTGAGTATGTCTATGGCTTCTGCTCAACGTATTGTGGAAATCTTAAATGAAGAGCCTAGTATTGTGAATCCTGAAGATCCTTGTATGGAAGTAAAAGATGGTTCTATCGTTTTTGAAAATGTACATTTTGGATATGCCAAAGGTGAAGATAAAGAAGTATTAACGGATGTGAATGTTAGTATAGAAAGTGGAGAAACTATTGGTATTTTAGGGCCAACGGGTTCTAGTAAAACAACTATGATGAGTTTGATTCCACGTTTATATGATGTAGATAGTGGTTGTGTCAAAGTTGGTGGTGTTGATGTTCGTGAATATGATTTGAAAACGCTACGTGATGCGGTTGCGATGGTTTTACAAAAGAATGTATTATTCTCTGGAACGATTAAAGATAATTTGCGTTGGGGAAATGAAGATGCTAGTGATGAAGAGATGATAGAAGCTTGTAAATTGGCATGCGCTCATGATTTTATTTCATCATTCCCTAATCAATATGATACCTTTATTGAACAAGGTGGTACCAATGTATCAGGTGGTCAAAAACAAAGATTATGTATTGCTAGAGCCTTGTTAAAGAAACCAAAAGTATTGATTTTGGATGATAGTACAAGTGCTGTAGATACTCGTACGGATAAAATGATTCGTGAAAGTTTTAAAAATTATTTACCTGAAACAACAAAGATTATTATTTCTCAACGTATTTCTTCTATTGAAGATGCCGATCGTATCATTGTCTTAGATGATGGTAAGATTACGGGTATTGGTACGCATGAAGAATTATTAAAAGATAATGCGATTTATCAAGAAGTGTATCAAACACAAAAGAAAGGAGATGAGTAAGATGGCTAGACATCCAAAGGGTGTAGGAACCAATGGTAAAAAGTTAGATGTCAAAGTATTATTACGTTTGATGAAATATGTTCTTACTCGTTATCGTTTTCGTTATTTGATTGTCTTTATTTGTATTGCGATTAGTGCTGTAGCTTCGGTTACTTCTAGTATGTTTATGAAAACATTAATTGATGGCTATATTGAACCATTATTATTAAGTGATGTGCCTGATTTTGCGCCATTATTAAAAGCGTTAATGGTTATGGCATGTATCTATGGTGTAGGTGTTATTTCTAACTTTGTATATCAAAAAACATTAATTGTGATTTCTCAAGGGACTTTATTTGATTTGCGTAATGATTTATTTAGTCATATGGAAACTTTGCCAATTCAATATTTTGATACCCATGCCCATGGGGATATCATGTCGATTTATACCAATGATATTGATACATTACGTCAAGTGGTATCTCAAAGTATTCCGCAATTCCTTTCTTCTATGATTACCATTATTTCAGTATTCTGTTCGATGGTAGTATTAAGCATTCCACTAACATTAGTTACTTTATCAATGGTAGTGGTTATGCAATTTGCATTACGTTTTATCATGAGTCGTTCTGGAAAGTATTTCGCGGCGCAACAACAACGTTTGGGAAAAGAAAATGGCTTTATTGAAGAAATGATGGAAGGTGCTAAAGTTGTAAAGGTGTTTACTCGTGAAGAAAAGACAATGCAAGAGTTTAAACAAATTAATGATGATTTATGTGATGCGGCATATAAAGCAAATAAATATGCCAATATTATGGGGCCTGTAAATGGTAACTTGGGTAATATTTCATATGTTCTTTGTGCGTTTATTGGTGGTTTATTAGCATTAAATAACATCGGTTCATTAACACTTGGTACTTTAGCTTCTTTCTTAGCTTTAAACCGTTCTTTCTATATGCCAATTAACCAAATCTCACAACAATTGAATTCAGTAATTATGGCCATGGCTGGTGCGGAGCGTATTTTTGCGGTTATTGATGCAGAACCTGAAGTTGATAATGGTAGAGTTACATTAGTCAATGTAAAAGAAGAAAATGGAAAATTAGTTGAATGTGAAGAAGTGACGAATCATTGGGCATGGAAACATCCTCATGATGATGGAAGTGAAACATTGGTAGAACTTAAAGGGGATGTGCGTTTCCATCAAGTGGATTTCTCTTATGTAGAAGGGAAACAAGTTTTATTTGATATTGATTTATACGCAGAGCCTGGTCAAAAGTTAGCTTTTGTTGGAGCAACGGGTGCTGGTAAAACAACAATGACGAATTTAATTAATCGTTTCTATGATGTACAAGATGGTATGATTACCTATGATGGTATTGATGTGAAATTGATTAAGAAAGATGATTTGCGCCGTTCGTTAGGTATGGTATTGCAAGATACCCACTTATTTACAGGAACGATTGAAGAAAACATTAAATATGGTAAACCGGATGCGACACATGAAGAAGTGGTTGCGGCAGCAAAATTAGCGAATGCACATAGTTTTATTCGCCATTTAGAAAATGGCTATGATACGATGTTAACGCGTGATGGCTCTTCTTTATCACAAGGGCAAAGACAATTGTTATCGATTGCTAGAGCAGCTCTAGCGAATCCTCCAGTATTAATTTTAGATGAAGCTACATCTTCAATCGACTCTCGTACGGAAAAACTAGTACAAGAGGGTATGGATAAGTTGATGCATGGTCGTACGACTTTTGTAATTGCGCATAGATTATCAACGATTAAGAATTCCAATGCGATTATGGTTATGGATAAAGGACGTATTATTGAACGTGGTAATCATGATGCTTTAATTGAAAAGAAAGGTACGTATTATCAGTTGTATACTGGTGTAATTGAAAATAGTTAAGAATCTCTTAGGAGATTCTTTTTTCTAGAAAAAAACACCGATATAAATACCGGTGTCTACATGTAGATCTTGGGTGGGGTGACAATTCCCACATCTCCTAGCATGGGCGACGGCTGCCCGTTCCGTCCTCCGAAGATCTTATTAATATTTTATGCATCTATATTTTAACATAATCATCTAAGAATTCAAGAAATTAAACTTTTTTCAATGTTCCCTTTGCAATATAGTTCTTAACTCTATTGTTGTTCAATTTATATAATGAACGAGCAAATAGTGTACCCGAAGAAGAGAGGCAAAGTGCTAATTTAATATACTCTGATCCAATTTTAAATTCTTTAACTAATTCTATTGAATTATCTTTGGGATGTATACATGCAAAATCAGGATTTTTTAAAATCTCTTTTATGTATGGGGAATACCTTGCATAATCATTAGGATGAGCCGCTTTCATATGTGCAATATTTGAAGTTCCAAGAAACACCTCTTTATTTGATAAATCTGGTCTACCTAAAACATGACTAAGATGATTACTTATTTTACCTATTTTTATATGTGTCATATTCATTTCCTTTGTTTGATAATAAATACATAACTATTCTAATTTTCGGTAATAATATTGTATCACAGTAAAAATCTAGTAAAGCATATGTTAGCAATTATATAGTTAATGATTGCAATTTATCTTCAAAAAATATAGTATATTAAAAAAAGCTAGGTGGAATTATTTATGATTGAAACAGAACGTCTATATTTACGAAAATGGCAAATGTCAGATGAAGAAGCAGTGTATGATTTGTCCAAAGAGCCTGAAATTGGTTATAACTGTGGGTGGAGACCGCACAAAGATGTGGCAGAAAGTCGATTTGTCTTAGAATATATTCTTATTAGTAAAAATAATTATGCGATAGTAGAAAAAGAAACCGATCGTGTAGTTGGTAGTTTTTCATTTATTCCACTTGGAGATAGTCCGTTAGTG
Organism: Erysipelotrichaceae bacterium; assembly: GCA_017473265.1. Lineage (GTDB taxonomy): Bacteria > Bacillota_I > Bacilli_A > Erysipelotrichales > Erysipelotrichaceae > RGIG4607. The sequence continues at coordinate 57,730 of JAFULQ010000001.1, forward strand.
TGTGATGAAGATGAAATTGAGATTGGTTTTTGGATGGGAAAACCGTATTGGGGAAAAGGATATACAACAGAAGTTTGTAAGCGTATGATGCAATGTGCCTTTGAAGAAAAGGGCATAAACAAGATTTGGATTCAACATAATATCAATAATCTTCCATCAAAACGTGTACAAGAAAAGTGTGGTTTTGTCTATCATCATACCATTGATCGTAAATATTATTTGGTTTTGGATGAATATCGTACCAATATTGTAAATTATATAACCAAAGAAATGTGGAATGAAAGAAAATAATAATTCAATGTTTTTAGATCTCTTTATGAGATCTTTTTTATTTGACAAAGTGAGACAATGGTCTAAACTAAATGATAGGTGATAACAATGATAGAAACACAACGTTTATATTTGCGAACATATCAAACTACCGATGTAGAAGTTTTGTATGAACTTTGTAAAGATCCTCATGTAGGTCCTGATTGTGGTTGGATGCCACATAAAGATATAGAGGAATCAAAGTTTGTATTAGAGAATATTTTAATCAATGATTGGACTTGGGCAATTGTTGAGAGAGATACGAATAAACTAGTGGGTAATATTTCATTAATGAGACAAAATGATAGTCATTTAGTCATTGATGATACGAGTGCTGAAATTGGTTTTTGGTTAGGTAAACCATATTGGGGTAAAGGGTATATGCCAGAAGCGTGTTTGGCATTAATGCAATATGCATTTGAAGACATGGGACTTAAAACGCTTTGGATTCAACATCATGAACATAACCAAAAGTCAGCTCGTGTACAAGCAAAGTGTGGTTTTGTTTATCATCATAAGGAAGATAATAAGTATTATCCATTATTGGATGTCTATCGAAATAATATAGTGAATTATATGACGAAAGAGATGTGGGAAAGATGCAAGTAAGATTGGAAAATATCATCAAAAACTTTGATGATAAAAAGGTATTAAAGGGTGTTGATTTCACGTTTGAAAAAGGAAAGATATATGGTTTATTAGGAAGAAATGGTGCTGGGAAAACCACCTTATTCAACTGTATGAATCATGATTTAGAATGTGAAGGTAAGATGTTTGTAATTGAAGATGGTGTTGAAAGAGAATTAGTAGTTGATGATATTGGCTATGTTCTTTCATCTCCACAGGTTCCAGAATTTTTGACTGGTAGAGAGTTTTTAACCTTTTTTATTGATATCAATCGTTCGAAATTAAATGATGTAAAAAGCGTGGATGATTATTTTGAGATGATGCATATGGATGCGGATGATCGTGATCGTTTATTAAAAGACTATTCCCATGGTATGAAGAATAAGATGATGATGTTAATTCATATCATTCAAAATCCAAATGTATTATTACTAGATGAACCATTAACTAGTTTTGATGTTGTGGTAGCGAATGAAATGAAACAATTATTGCGTCAAATGGCAAAAGATCATATTCTAATTTTTTCAACACATATTATGGAATTAGCTTTAGATTTATGCGATGAAATTGTCTTATTAAAAGATGGAAAATTAGAATTATTGGATGCGAATGGTCATACACATGAATCGTTTGAAGAGATGATTATTCAAAAGTTAAGGGATGATGAACATGAATGAGTTTATACATGCTTTTATGTTGAAGAGTACATATCGAACTAATGCTATTTTATATTACATAAAACAAATTCCGTTTTTGAAAGATATATTGCCTAGTAATTTATATGCTAGTAATAAGATTAAATCGTTTGCGAAAATATTAGCGTTTATTTATGAAGTATTAACTTTGTTTATTTGGAAATTGTTGTATTTGTTAATGATAATTGTATTGCCTATGCTTTTATCAGAAAGTTTAGACATTGATTTATCGATGTTTTTTCATATCTTGTTCTTTTTTACATTTTGTGGTGCAGTATTAAATACATCGTTATTGGATGCGTCTACCGATCGATACTATGCCATCATGATTATGAAAATGAATGCCAAATGTTTGGCATTATCTGAGTTTATGTATTTCCAAGGTAAACAATTGTTAGGATTGTTTATTTCGATGTACTATTTGTCAAAGTGGTTTGACTTTTCTTGGTTAGCTTGTATTTGTGTACCTGTGTTTGTAGTGAGTTGTAAGCTTATTGGCTGTGCTCTTTTTGTGAAGCTGGATGCGATGTTGAAAGAAAAAGTGATGGTAAGTTTGAAAGTTGCGATTTGTGGCATTTCTTTAGCGTTAATTCTAATATGTCCAGTTTTCGATGTTTTTGTTACTGAGAGTGTATTTTATGTAGCTACCATTATTGTAGTATTGTTAGCTATACCTTGTTTATGGTATATCTTCACTTATCCTAAATATGATCAATTGTATCGAAAACTATTGAGAGTGGAAAATGTAGTATTTGATGAAACTTCTTTTGTGGAAGAAGAAAAGCAAAATTATCACAATAAAATCACTGATGTAAGTATTACATCAAATAAAACTGGTTATGCATATTTGAATGATTTATTTATCAAACGTCATAAAAAGTTATTAACTAGAACCACCAATTGGATAACGTTATTGATTGTAGTGATTGAAGTAGCTTTAGGGATTGTGATAATTATGGATGAGCCAACGCGAAATGCTTTTAATCAGAATGTAATTGGTGTTTTGCCGTATTTTATGTTTGTGATGTATTTAATCAATCGTGGAGATTCAATTACAAAGGCAATGTTTATTAATTGTGATAAAGCGATGTTACATTATTCGTTTTTTCGTAAAGGGAAGACAATCTTGGAGATGTTTTCATTGCGTTTAAAGAGTTTGGTAGCGATTAATATTCGTCCTGCAATTGTTTTGGCTATTGGATTATCGTTATTGTATGCTTTAAGTGGCGGTACAAGTCAAATATTAGAATATGTAGTTATTATAGTAACCATTTTATGTTTATCCGTATTTTATTCTGTGCATTATTTGGTGATGTATTATTTATTGCAACCATTTAATGAACAATTGGAAATGAAAAGTCCAATGTATCAAGCAGTTATGGGAATGACGTATTTAGTAGCGTATATGTTTACGATAGAAATTTCTTCTATCTATTTTGGAGTAATCGTGATTGGTATTACCATTGTATATTGTATTGTATCGTTACTATTGGTGTATTATTTTGCACCAAAAACATTTAGATTGAAATAGGAGGTTTTTATGATTCGTCCAATTATGAGAGATATCTTTTTCTTACAACAAAAGTCAGAAAAAGCAACCAAGCAAGATGCACAAGTCATTGTAGATTTATTAGATACGTTAGCCGCGAATCGTGATCGTTGTGTGGGTATGGCTGCCAATATGATTGGTGTTAAGAAGCGTATTATTGTAGTTAATATGGGTATGATGAATGTGGCTATGGTAAATCCGGAGATTGTTAGTAAAAGCAATCCGTATGAAACAGAAGAGGGATGTTTGTCGCTTGTAGGAGTACGTAAAACGACTCGTTATGAACAAATTGAAGTAAAGTATTTAGATCAAAATTTTGTTCCTAAAAAACAAAAGTTTAGTGGTTGGATAGCGCAAATTATTCAACATGAAATTGATCACTGTAATGGAATATTAATATAAAAGAATAGGGAAGTTTGTACTTCCCTATAATTTTGTGTCATCAATTTTATTTAATTCATTACGCATATTAGAAACAATGTTCTTTAAGCATCCATCTGTGAATGGAGATTTTAAATGAGAACTTTCTAATAATTGTAAGAATGGTTTTGTACCACCTAGTTTACATAGTTCAATGTAATCATTCCATGTTGTTTCATCTTGTTCTAACATTCTTGTGAAGAATTGTAGTGCACATACTTGTGCTAATGTATAGTCAATATAGTAGAAAGGTGAAGCGAAGATGTGTCCTTGTTTATAGAAGAAACCACCTTCTTCTAAAATTGGGAAACCTTCATAATCTCTTTCTGGAATATACATCTTTTCAAGTCTTCTGAATGTTTCTTTGCGTTGTTGAGGTGTCATATCTGGATTTGCATATACTTCGTGTTGGAAGTGGTCAACTAAGATTCCATATGGAATAAAAGTTAATGCCCCAGCGATATGTGAATAAATGTATTTTTCAGTATCTTCTTTGAAGAAGCTTTCCATCCAAGGATGGGCAAAGAATTCCATTGACATAGAATGAATTTCACAAGATTCCATAGTAGGGAAACTGCAATCAGGTACTAAATGTGGATTTGTTTTATTTGTTAGATAACTTTGGAAAGCATGTCCTGCTTCGTGTGTTAAGACATCGACATCACCTGATGTACCATTAAAGTTAGAGAAAATGAATGGTACTTTATAATCATAGAAGTCTGTACAATAGCCTCCCATATCTTTATTTGGTTTAGTTTCTAAATCAAATAGTTCCATATCACACATCATATCAAAGAAATCACCAGTTTCCTTAGACATTTCACGATACATTTTTCTAGCCGCATTGACTAAGTCTTGTGATGTGCCTTTAGGTGTTGGGTTACCACTTTCAAATTCATAGTTAATATCATAAGCTGTTAATTTATCTAAGCCTAAACGTACTCTTTGTCTTTCGTAGATTTCAGAACAAATAGGAGTAACATCTTCTAATACTTGTTTACGATAGTTAGCGACCATATCCGCATTGTAATCTAAACGGTTCATACGTAAGTAACCAAGTTCGATGAAGTTTTCGTATCCTAATTTTTTTGCCATTGTATGTCTTACTTTAACTAATTCATCATAGATACGATCAAATTCTGGTGCATTGTCAGCATAGTATTGTGTTGCGGCTTCTAATGCACGTTTACGAGTATCTCGATCTTTTGATAATGTTTTAGTAGCGATAGATGCTAGATTATAGGTTTCACCATCAAATTCGATTTTTGCGCTAGCTTTTAATTTTGAATATTCGCTTGTTAATTTATTTTCTTGTTGTAGTTCTTCAATAATAGATTCATCAAATGTTTTTACAGCATTTTCTGCTAACATGAAGAATGTTTTAGGAACTGCTAATTCATCTTTGAATGGACATGCTAAACAGATTTTTGAGAATTCATTTTCAAACACTTGGATTCTTGGACTTGTTTCATCCCAATAGTCTTGTTCCCCTTTGTAGAAGGCATCACTTGTATCAATAGTGTGTCTTACTGAGCATAATGACATCATAGTCATAATGTGTCCTCTATAATCACTGATTTTATCGAAGACTTTATTGAATGTTTCTGGATTATTGGCTTGTTTTAATTCTTCTAATAATGCACTGTATTCTTTTTCTACTTGTTCATAAGGAATACGTTCATATGTAAATTCACTAAATTTCATAACTGATCTCCTTTATATTGATAAAATTATAGCACAATTGTCATGGTATAATATAAAAAAAGCATGGAGGAGTTATCATGAGACAAAGTATGAAAGCGAAATCTTGTATCTATCCACAGCCAGTATTGATTATTGGTACCTATGATGAACATGGTGTTGCGGATGCGATGAATGCGGCGTGGGGTGGTGTCGCCGATTTTGATAAGTTAATTATTTGTGTGGATCATTCACATAAAACGATGAAGAATATCTTTTTGAAAAAAGAGTTTACAGTAAGTATGGGTATTCGAAAAGAAGTGGTTGCTTGTGATTATGTGGGTGTTGTTAGCGCTAATGATGTGCCTAATAAATTAAAGAAAACAGGATGGCATGTATTGAAAGCTGAAAAGGTGGATGCCCCAGTATTTGAAGAGCTTCCTTTAACGTTTGAATGTACATTGATGAGTTATGATGAAGAAACAGAACTTATGATGTGTCAAATTGTGAATGTAAATGTAGATGATAGCATTCTTACTGATGGTAAGATTGATGTAAGCAAATTAGAGCCGATTACTTATGATAGTGTGTATCATAAATACAGAGTATTGGGTGATGTAGTAGGTAATGCATTTAAGGATGGATTACAATTAAAGTAATATTACCTGGGTAATAAAAAGAGTTTTCTTAATTGAAAACTCTTTTAAATTGTTCTTTTGTTAGTGATGCGCCTTCAATTTGAACTACTTGGGATGCGATTGTATTGGCTAATACAATGGCATTCTCTGGTGTATAACCCATTTGTAAAGCGGCCATATAGCTTCCTAGATGGCTATCTCCTGCACCAATTGTATCTACAACCGTGCTTGGATTTCCTGGGATATAGATACCTTGATAATCATGATAATAGTAGGCTCCTTTTTCGCCAAGTGTTACGATGATATCGTTATTTGTTTGTTTGAATAATTGTAAACAAGCTTCTTCAATAGAAGATGTTTTTGTATAAGAAGTTATTTCTTGTTCATTTAAATGAATAACAGGAGATAACTTAAATAAACGATTTAATTTAGATTGTGGAATGGATAAAATTCTTGGCCCTGGTGCAAAGAAAATAGTCGCATCTAGTGTTTCTAGATAATCAATAATGTTATCTCCAGTAGGTTCTTCAATTTCTAAACCACAAATATAGACTTGATTGACATTGGTTGTATCAATTTGTTTTAAATGTTCTTTATAGAAGAAATATTCGGTTCCATGATGGCATAAGAAACTGCGTTCTCCATTACTATCTACTAAGCACACACAAGCGCCATGAGGTTCGTTTGTTTCAATAGGTAGCGTTATACCTTTCTTTGCTAATTCGTTTCTTACATAGTCTCCATAAAGACCAGTGCCTTGAGGAGTACATAAGACATATGGTAATTCAAATAAATGAAACATATGCGAAACATTATAGGCACAACCGCCTAAAGAATAGATATGTGCAGGCGTATTAATATCCTCACAAGTAGAAGGTAAATGTGATAATTTGATAATAATATCGACTGTTGTAGAACCAATAATTAATGTTTTCATATGTATACCAACCTCATTCATAAACAAGAATAGTATATACTAAAATGTAGGAATTTTGTGGGCGATTTTCTAGTATTGAAAAAAATTAGTGTTATAATACAGTTGAAATAGGAGGTCTTATTATGGCAACAGATGTTTATAAAATTATTTCAGACACAACATTAACCTATCATCAACAAGTAAAAGCTCTTGCGGGGTTAGCAGAGAGTACAGATTTAGAAAGTTTACCTTTAACAGATGAAGAAAAAGCAGCGATGCAAGATGGTATTTTGTGTGATTTAAATGAAGGACGTGTTCCTTATCGTCCTCGTTATATTATTCCTGATTACTCTATTTTAATGGAAAAAGGATCTAAATTCTTAGATTTACCTGTTCCAACAACGTTATTAGAAGCATGTACGTATTTAAACATTATGTATAAACATGTGCCATCGATTACGACTTTCCCGGTTTATTTAGGAAATTTAGACGAGTTGTTAGAACCATTTGTACAAAAAGAAACATATGAAAATGCGAAAGCGATTTTAAAGATGTTCTTATTACAAATTGATAGAACGCTTACAGATTCATTTGTACATGCGGATATTGGTCCTAAAGATTCTTTAACAGCTAGAATTTTATTAGAACTTAGTTGTGAAATGCAATGTGCAATGCCAAACTTAACTTTAAAATATGATCCAGAAGTAACAAGTGATGATTTTGCGAAAGTATGTGCGAAGGCTATGTTAAAGGTTGCGAAACCATCATTTGCGAACCATAAAATGTTCTGTGAAGATTGGGGCGAAGATTATGTTATTGCTAGTTGTTATAATGGATTAAAACTAGCTGGTGGCGGATATACTTTACCTCGTTTACGTATGTATGAATTATCATTAAAAGCCAATAGTGTTGAAGATTTTAAAACACGTGTTTTACCTCATTATGTAGGTATTATGTTAAAGTTCATGGATAAACGTATTAAGTTTATCGTAGAAGAATCTAGTTTCTTTAAATCGAATTTCTTAGTAACTGAAGGTTTTGTAAAACGTGAAAACTTTACAGGTATGTTTGGTATGGTTGGTTTAGCGGAATGTTGTAATCATTTGTTAGGTATTACCGATGTAACAAAAGGTTATGGTCATAATGAACAAGCAGATCAACTTGGTGTAGAAATCATGGAAGAATTAGAAAAATTAGTAAAAGCTCATGAAGGTTTATATTGTGAAGGTTGTGGTTCTCGTTATGGATTACATGCACAAGTAGGTATTGATAGTGATGGTAGAGAAAATTCTCCTGGTACTCGTATTGCGGTTGGTAATGAACCAATTATGCCATTACACATTGCACATAGTGCGAAATTCCATAAATTCTTCCCAACAGGAACTGGAGATATATTTAAGTTTGAAGAAACTTGGGAAAATACGCCTGATGCAGTTGTGGATGTTATTAAGGGTGCTATGAGTATGGGTATGCGTTACTTTAGTGGCTATTTAGAAAATAACGATGTTGTACGTGTAACTGGTTATTTAGTGAAAAAGAGTGAACTTGCGAAGTTGGATGCGAATGGTCAATCTTTAAATAATGCTTCTATCTTTGGTAAGGGTGCTCGTGATTTCTCTAATGCTTTAGATCGTAGAGTCGAAAAATATGAAGAGAATTCCAATTAATCGAATCATTCCTTTTTCGAATGTCGATGGTCCAGGAAATCGTTTAGCTATTTTTGTACAAAAATGTCCATTTCAATGTTGGTATTGTCATAATCCAGAAACCATTAATATGTGTATTCACTGTGGCAAATGTGTAGATGTTTGTCCTGTGGGTGCATTATCTAAAGTAGATGGCGAAGTGAAATGGAATCAAGAATTATGTGTGCAATGTGATGCATGTATTGGTACATGTGAACATATGTCATCTCCAAAGATGTATTGGATGAGTGTTGATGATGTAATTGCAGAAATTAACAAGAATCGTATGTTTATTCGTGGTATTACGGTAAGTGGTGGAGAATGTATGGAATATCCAGAGTTCTTGTTGGAACTATTTACTAGAGTTAAGGCTATGGGATTGACTTGTTTCTTGGATTCGAATGGCTATTATGATTTTAAAAAGTATCCAGAATTATTGGATGTTTGTGATGCAGTTATGTTGGATGTGAAAGCTAGTGATGTAGAATTTCATAAACAATTAACATCACAAGGAAATAAAACTGTATTATCGAATTTAGAGTATCTGATTTCTAGAAATAAAATGTATGAAGTGCGCACCGTATTATTAAATGGTTATGAAGATATGAATGAAAAGACAGTGCGTTATGTAAGTTCTATTGTTCAAGATCATTGTCGTTATAAGTTAATTAAGTATCGTCCATTTGGTGTTCGAAAGGAATATTTAGAAAAATTAGGCAATCGTATTGTATCAGATGATGTATTAAATCGTTGTGCAGATATTGCTAGAAATTGTGGTGTAAAGGATGTAGTTGTTGTATAGCTACATCCTTTTTTATACAATATAAGTGATTCTACTGAAAGTAGATAACCTTCTATGGTGAATGAGTTTTCAAAAACAGATAATTTGTTAGTATAAAAATACAAGGAGGAATGGATATGAATAAAAATTTTGGTGATTATTTGTATGCATTACGTACAGAAAAAGGATGGACACAACAACATTTAGCAGACTTGCTTGGGGTTACGAATAAAACAGTATCTAAATGGGAACGTAATGAGGGATATCCAAGTATAGATACTTTATTATCGTTATCTAAGCTATTTAATGTTAGTGTGGATGAGTTGTTGAAAGGTGAGCAAAATAGTTGTCAAGATAATCGTATAGAAATCTTATTACATGGATGGAATAGTAAAAAGATAATAATGTTTTCTAATTTTATCTTGGTAATTGGTTTACTATTGTTCTTTGGTCTTTATTTTTTAACTCATATTGTTGCATTGTCATTCTTTATGTTTTTAATTATAGCGGTTATTTCTTTGTTTTTATTGGTATATAAGCAAGAACAGTATTTGTATTTAACACAAAAAGCGAGATCATTCAAGGATTATAGTATCTGGTTATTATCGTTTTGTGGTTGTGTGTCTTTGATGCTTCCATGCCTTTTGGCTAGAACGATTGGTAGGATTGTATTGGGAAAACCCCAACTTTCGTATATTTCTTATCATGTATATCTTTCATTTAAGGATTATTTGATTTCATGGTTACCTGTTGGAATGGGCTTTGCATTGTTATGTTTGTTCGTATGCAAAGTTGTTTGTGATGGATCTTATGAAAGATTGAAGAAGAAGATTAAAAAGGTTGTACTTGGTTATTGTGTGGGATTTGTAATTATCGTTGCGATATTTGCGTTTGTTCATCCTTTTTCTATAAAATCAGAAACAGAGTTTGATAGTTTTAAGAGTAATTATTTAGCGCTTGTGGATGCTTTTGAAGGAGAAGCTTATAACGTTGATGTTATGAATGAACATTTTATGAATAAAAAACGATATGAACAATATATGAATGTACTTGCGTGTTGGGATATCGGGAATGTGATTGTATATCGTCCAAGTATTGAAGATTATGCAATAAGAATTACAATAACAAATTGGATGATTCTATTATCTAGTATTGGAAGTGGTTTTTATTTATTTTATAAAAAGAAAGATCAATATGGTGAAAGTGAGGATGCATAGACATCCTTTTTTATTTGTCGAATTGTGAAAAATTTACTTATTTGAATTGTGATAAAAGTGTGAAAGATTGTGTTGTGGAATTAGATTTGGTGTGCTAGAATTTGATTGTAAGATTGCTTACTAGTTCATAGGAGGAACAAAAGAACATGAAAAAGCTAGTTAAAATTTTATTAGTTGCTTTATTGGCTTGTGCTTGTTTAGCTGCTTGTGGTGGTGAAACAGGTGGAAACAATGAAGAAAAAGTATCATTTGGTTTCGTTACTGATATCGGTGGTATCGATGACAAATCATTCAACCAAACTTCTTGGGAAGGTGCTAAAAAATTTGCTGATGAAGTTGGTTTAGTTGAAGGTACAGATTACAAATATTTACAATCTGATTCAGAATCTGATTACACTCCAAACTTAACTACATTCGCTGATGAAGAAGTTGATTTAATCATTGCGGCTGGTTACTTATTTGCTGATGCTATCCAAGCTACAGTTAATAACTATCCAGATCAAAAAATCTTAATTATCGACGTTGATTACTTAGCTGGTGAAAACTTACAACAAGCTGTATTCGCTGAACATGAAGGTTCATTCTTAGTTGGTGTTGCTGCTGGTTTACAAGCTAAAGCTGCTGGTAAAACTACTGTTGGTTATATCGTTGGTATGGAATCTGTAACAATGGACAAATTCGAAGCTGGTTACCAAGATGGTGTATGGGCTGTATGTCCTGAATGTACAATTTTAAGAGACAATGCTAATGACTTCGGTGCTCCAGAAACAGGTAAATCTTTAGCTGCTAAGCAATATGATGCTGGTGCTTATGTAATTTATCATGCTGCTGGTGGAACAGGTAATGGTGTTATCCAAGAAGCTGCTGAACGTCGTGCTAATGGTGAAGATGTTTGGGTATGTGGTGTAGATACTGACCAATATGACTATGGTAAATATGGTGATGGTTCTAAATCTGCTGTATTAACATCTATGATGAAACGCGTTGACGTTGCTGCTTACAATGCATTAAAAGCTGTTGAAGCTGGTACATTCGAAGGTAAAGTTGTGGTTTATGACTTAGCTGGTGGTGGTGTTTCTCTTCCTGCTGAAAACCCTAACTTATCTGAAGATATCTTAAAAGCTGTTGAAGATTACACAGCTAAGATTGTTAACGGAGAAATCAAAGTTAATGTAACTCCTAAAACTCAAGCTGAAGACGCTAGAGTAGTTGGTCAAAAATAATAGACTATAATTATGAAAAAGCTCAGAAATGAGCTTTTTCTTTTGGTAGAATTTGTCTAATCCTATGTTATAATGGAAGTAAATTCAAGGGAGGAAAGACCTTATGGCATATGCAATTGAAATGCTAAACATAACCAAAGATTTCCCTGGTATACGCGCTAATGATAATGTAACACTTCAAGTAGAAGAACAAACGGTTCATGCTTTACTTGGAGAAAATGGCGCTGGAAAATCAACGATTATGTCTATTTTATTTGGTTTGTATCAACCTACAAAAGGTACAATCAAGGTTCGTGGTAAAGAAGTAAATATCAAAGACCCTAATGTTGCGACTGAATTAGGTATTGGTATGGTGCATCAACATTTTAAATTGGTGGATAATTTTACAGTTACTGAAAATATTATTTTAGGAATGGAGCCTAAAACAAAATATTATACAATTGATATTAAAAAGGCTGCGAAACGTGTTGAAGAATTATCAAAACAATATGGATTGAATGTAGATCCATATGCAAAGATTGAAGATATTTCTGTAGGTATGCAACAACGTGTTGAAATTCTTAAAATGTTATATCGTAATTCAGATATTTTAATTTTTGATGAACCTACTGCGGTATTAACACCACAAGAAATTCATGAATTAATGGGAATTATGCGTAATTTAATTAAAGAAGGTAAAACGATTTTATTGATTACTCATAAACTAAAAGAAATTAAAGCGGTAGCTGACCGTTGTACAGTATTACGTAAAGGTAAATATATTGGAACTGTAGATGTGGCTGATACTTCAGAAGAGCAAATGGCTGAAATGATGGTTGGTCGTAGTGTTAGTTTTGCTGTTGAAAAAGAGGAAGCTAAACCAACGGATGTAGTTTTAGATATTCAAAACTTAAATGTTAAAAATGTTAAAGGATTATTGGCTGTTAAGGATTTTTCTTTACAAGTACGTGCTGGTGAAATTTTAGGTTTAGCTGGTATTGATGGAAATGGTCAAACTGAGCTTGTATATGCATTAACGGGTTTGACAAAGATTGAAAGTGGTAATGTTTTATTGAAGGGTAAAGATATTACTAAATTACCAATTAAACAGCGTTTAGAGAGTGGTATTTCTCATGTGCCTGAGGATCGTCATAAACATGGTTTGGTGTTGGATTTCCAATTGAAAGAAAACTTTGTATTACATTGTTATCATAAAGAACCTTATGCGAAAAATGGTATTTTAAATCCTAAAGCAATTGAAGAATATGCGGATAAATTAATTGAACAGTTTGATGTTCGTTGTGGTCAAGGTAAAGACACTGTGACACGTAGTATGTCTGGTGGTAACCAACAAAAAGCGATTATTGCTCGTGAAATTGATCGTTCTAGTGATTTGTTATTGGTTGTTCAACCAACTCGTGGATTGGATGTTGGTGCTATTGAATATATCCATAGTCGTATTGTTGAAGAACGTGACAAAGGGAAAGCGGTGTTATTGGTTTCTCTTGAATTAGATGAAATAATGAATTTATCAGATCGTATTGCAGTTATACATAATGGTGAATTAAGTGGTTTAGTATATCGTAAAGATACAGATGAAAATGAACTTGGATTAATGATGTCTGGTTCTATTAAGAAAGTAGGTGCAGCAAATGAATAAGAAGCGTAGTGTATTACAGATTTCGTTGTTTGCTGTTATTGCTGGTATTTTATTAGGATTTGTAGTGGTTGCTATTACGGGTCGTAGTCCATTTAATATGTTTGTAGCTTTGGTTCGTTCAATGACAGGTTTTAACTTAACAAAACCTTCTCAAGGTATTAATGTTACTTACATTTTGAACTGGTTTTTAAATACGATGCCATTGATTTTAACAGGTTTATCTGTTGGTTTTGCGTATCGTACTGGTTTATTCAATATTGGTGGTGAAGGGCAATATATTGTTGGCGCTTTGGCTGCTTCTGTTGTGGCTTTGACTGTTAAGTTACCTGCAATTCCGCATACAATTTTATGTGTAGTTGCGGCGATGGCTGCTGGTGCATTGTGGGCGGTGCTTCCAGGTATTTTAAAAGCTTATAAAAATATTAGTGAAGTTGTAATTTGTATTATGATGAACTATATTGCAATGTATTTCTCTAACTGGGTAGTTCGTACTTTCTTAGAAATTGATACAAAGACAAATGCTCGTACAATTGGTTTCCCTGAAACAGCTGGATTTGGTAAGGTGTTTGCGAATAATCCATCGAATTTTAACTGGGGATTCTTGGTTGTTGTTGTTTGTGTATTGATTTATTGGTTTGTTATTGAAAAGACAACGTTTGGATTTAGTTTAAGAGCTACTGGATTTAATAAAGAGTCTGCTCGTTTTGCGGGTATGAAGGTAGAACGTAATATTGTTGCTTCTATGGCGATTAGTGGTGCGTTTGCTGGTGCAGCTGGTGCAGTTGTTATTTTAGGTATTTTCAAATATGGTCGTATTTTCTCAGCAATGGATAACTATGGATTTGATGGTATTTCGGTAGCATTGGTTGGTATGGCAAATACTCCAGGTATTGTATTGGCTGGTTTCTTGTTTGGTTTATTAAAGGCTGCGAATACGAACTTGCAATTATTTAATATTCCAATGGAAATTTCAGAATTGATGCAAGCAACTATTATTTTCTTAGTAGCGATTCAATATGGTATTATTCTATTATTAGATAAGTTTGATAATCGAAAGAAAAAAGGGGAAGTAGTAACGGAAGGAGGTGCTGCTAAATGAGTACAGTAATCTCTATGGTGGTAAGTGCTACAATTTTAGCGGCTCCGTTAATTATTGCGGCTCTTGGTGGTCTGTTCTCTGAACGTTCTGGTGTAGTTAATATTGCATTGGAAGGTATTATGCAAATTGGTGCGTTTGCGGCTGCAGCATCATTAGTATTGATGCAAGAAGCAAATGTTCCTGGTGCGTTATGGATTTCTATTGGTATTGCGGTTATTTGTGGTACGATTTTCTCTACTTTATTAGGTGTTTCTGCTATTCATTTACGTGCTGACCAAACAATTGCTGGTACTGCAATGAATGTATTGGCAGGTGGTTTAACGGTTTATTTGAGTGAAATTATCTTTGGTGCAAAGAGTACTCGTTCATTTATTTTTGCATTAAATCGTGTATCAATTCCTGTATTAAAGGATATTCCAATCATTGGACCAATATTCTTTAATGCATTGTATCCTACAACATATATTGCATTTATTTTGGTTGTAATTACTTGGTATGTTGTATTTAAAACTCCATTTGGTTTGCGTTTGCGTTCTTGTGGGGAATACCCTCAAGCATCTGCTTCTATGGGAATTAACGTAGTGAAAATGCGTTGGATTGCCGTACTTGCTTCTGGTGCATTAGGTGGTTTAGCTGGTGCTGCATTAGTATTGTCTACAAATACATATTATTATGCAGGTACAGTTCATGGTTTGGGATTCGTTGCGATTGCGACATTAATCTTTGGTAAGTGGAATCCTTGGGGTGTATTAGGTTCTGGTTTATTCTTTGGTTTCTGTCAAATCTTAGGTCAATATTCAACTTCGATTCCATTCTTAAGTGGAGTTCCTGGTGAAATCTTTAAATTATTCCCATATGTAGTAACTATTTTGGCTATTGTATTCTTTAGTAAGAAACAAGTGGGACCTAAAGCAAGTGGACAAATCTACGACGCTGGTAAACGATAATTAATAATTAACTCCTCTATTAGAGGAGTTTTTTTATGAAAATTAACATATTTTTATATAAAATATATAACAAATGTTGTAAAATTAAAAAGTTAATAAAGGAAGGAGAGAGATTATGGTTCAAAAAAGGCCAAAAGATTATATAGAGTTCCATGAAGGCGAAAAAGAGTTTTGTCCCGAGTCTGGGCCTTTAGTAATTAAGAAAATCAAAGCTCCTTCTGCAGTTATGAAGGCGCTTGTGTTATCTCTTGTTACAGCTGCAACCGTGTACGCTATTGCCACTATGCCAATTTTCACTCTCATACCATCAATTAAAGTAGTAACCGAAAATACAGCGGTTATTGAAACAAAATTTGAAGGACTTCCAGAAAATGCTGAGATTACATATACAGTAGCGAAAGAAGAAACAAGTAATAATATAATAATTAATGGAAGTGTTGAAACAACGCATAAAACGATTGAATTAGTAAATTTAGAACCTGACACAGAATATCGTGTTTCTTTTTTCATGCTTGAAAATCAAAAATCATCATATATAAAATCAGTTTCTTTTAGAACTAAGCCAAATAAGGTAATTGAAGATCCAATTGTACCTCAAGATCCAATAGTACCTGAAAATCCAATAGTTCCCGAAGTTCCTGAACAGCCAACTGAACCGGAACCACCAGTATCACCTGTTGTACCTGAAAATCCAATTATTAAGATACAAGTAAAAGGCCATGAAATAGTAAGTGCAGAAGCAGTAAAAACAAATGATGAAATAGTAGGATATGTAGTAGAAGAGACACATGTATTTGGTAATGTACCAAGTGATGCGTATGAAATAGTAATTCATCAAAATGGAGAAATTACAACTTATCAAAATGTATATGATGAAGCTACTCAAACAGCTACAATTACATTTGTAGGAAATACAATAGGACTAGGAGAAACAGGAACTAGTGAAGTTGTATTGACGTATAAAGATGGAGTACGTGCAACAAGTACCCATACAGTAACAACACCAAAGTTAAATAGTGTGACGTTAGATGTATTAGATAATGGAGATGGAACATTTACATATACAGTAAATGGAGAAGGTATTGAACCATCGGTTGGAACAATAGCGGTTGAATTGAATGTATATAGTGATTATTATGGATTATCAAATAATCCAGAAACACAAACAGAAGTAGTGAATAATATGGCATTTAATAGAAGCTATGTTGGTTCACCAATAGCACCAGGAGAAACACTAACAGCAGTTGTGGAAGCAGGTGTAGTATGGTCAATGGATGAAACAAATACAGAACAAGTATTAGAAGCAGAAAAAGAATATGCGATCTTATCTACACCAGAAGTAGTAGAAAGTAGAATAGATGGTGCAGAAGCAGTAAAAACAAATGATGAAATAGTAGGATATGTAGTAGAAGAGACACATGTATTTGGTAATGTACCAAGTGATGCGTATGAAATTGTAATTCATCAAAATGGAGAAATTACAACTTATCAAAATGTATATGATGAAGCTACTCAAACAGCTACAATTACATTTGTAGGAAATACAATAGGACTAGGAGAAACAGGAACTAGTGAAGTTGAATTGACGTATAAAGATGGAGTACGTGCAACAAGTACCAATACAGTAACAACACCTAAGTTAAATAGTGTGACGTTAGATGTATTAGATCAACATGATGGAACGTACACATATCAAATGCATGCGGAAGGGATTGAACCAACAGTAGGAGAAGTGGAAGTACAAGTTGAATTAGATGCGGATAATGGTAAAGTATCAGAGAATCCAATTGTGCATAGTTATACAAAAGATGTGATGACATTCGATGAAGAGTATACATGTGCAGTAGATGTGGTAGGAGAAACGTTAACAGCATTGGTAAATGTAAATGTAGTATGGAGTCTAGATACAACTGGTTCATTACAAAGCAAAGATGCGAGTGTTGAATATGAGATTCCGGATGTTTCTGAAATGACTTTTACAGATATTGCTGAAGGTGGTATAGGATATATTTATACAGTAAATGTTAAATTTGCTAATTTAGAAAACGTTATTCCACAAAGCATTGATTTCTATAGACAATCATATAATCCAATTTATGGTGGTGAAGATGTAGATTCATTATTTGCATCTTATGATACAAGTCAAATGGTTGTGGAAGAAGGCGTTATTACGGCAACGCTTGCTATTACAGAAGACGATGCGGTTTCTAGAGATGGTGAAGGTCATAGATGGACGGCAGTATTGACGTATTTGAACCATTTAAATGAAACACAAACAATTGAAATTGCTAATTATATAGAACCTATTTCTATGTCATTTAATCATTTGAATAGTATTATGTGGCAAGAAAATGGATATACATATGCAGATTATGAGTTTGTATTTGCAATTAGTGAAACGTACTCACCAAAAGGAATAACACTAGTTAAAAGCAATACTCTTTATTGGGAAATCATATCCAGCGAATTAGAAGTTACAGATACTCATGGCTTTATTAAAGGACAAATGCGTACTGATCAAGAAGAACAATTGTCTTATAATGCTTATTTGGACTGGTTAGCAACCCCAGAAGAGGAATCCATTTATACTGGATGTAGTGGTGGAAATTATATAATTTCATCCTTAACGAATCAAACCATTGTACCAAATAGTTCGAATACCGGTTATGATAGTGTATCTGAAGAGTTTACATTTGAAAATGGAACAGATCTACTTAATGCGTATAGTACCCAATACGTACTTGTTACATTAGCAGATGGTTCACAAATTAAGGTTACACAAGATGCACCTGATGAGAGTGGTGTAGTAAGTGTAAACTGGAATAGTAGTAATAATGTTGTAGTTACAGTCAATCAATCATCTGTTTCTTTAGGGCAAACAACAATTGTTGATTTAGTTGATGAAAGTGTTCGTACTGAAGATATGATGTTAGGAATGATAGTTAACTATACATATCGTTGCTTTAGTAACTATGAATAAATAATTTGATTTGGAGGGATAGTATGAAAAAACAGAATCGCGTAATTATTTTAGTCTTAGTTTTAGTTTTATTAACATCTTTTGCTTGGAATCCTCTTGTAAATGATGCGTTGCGAATGGAAATTGTATCTCAATTACAAGAAACGTTTGGCGGATTGTTTGGAGGAACTGGTGTTTTAACGCCTGCCAAATTAATTAGTGCAGCTACAGTTGTTGTACTTGTTTGGCTAGTGAACATTTTCATTTGTTGGATTTTAGAAACTATTGGCAAAAACAACAAAAAGAGTTTATCCGTTGTAGGATTGTTTACAAGTTTATGTAGATTCATTTGTGTTGTAATTGGTGGTGTTTGGGCATTAGGAGTATTAGGCGTTAATGTGGCTGGTATTTTTGCTTCATTGGGAATTGCGTCTTTAATTGTTGGTTTTGGTGCACAAAGTTTAATTGAGGACATGATTTCTGGTGTATTTATCATTTTTGAAGGACAATATCATGTTGGAGATATTATTGTATTGGATGAATTTAGAGGATATGTAAGAAATATTGGAATTCGTACTACGAGTATTGAAGATGA
>JAFULQ010000014.1 GCA_017473265.1 Erysipelotrichaceae bacterium
AGATTACGCGAAAAGACAACTAAAGGAAAGAAGAAATATCTCACTGTTATTTGGTTTTGAGAGAGCAATCTCTTAGATCTGGTGATTATGGCGAAATGGTCACACCTGTTCCCATTCCGAACACAGAAGTTAAGCATTTCATCGGCGACAATAGCTAGGCCTGCCCTAGTTAAGATAGCACATCGCCAGTTAATTTGGTTCATCTTTAGATGAACCTTTTTTTTGTCTTAAAATAAAAAACCTATTGATTAACAATAGGTAGTAATTCTAATAAATCATGTATTTCATAATCGACATGTATTCCTTCAATACATGTTTTTCTTTTTGGATTATACCAACAAGTTTTTATTCCTAAGTTATTTCCACCTTTAATATCGCTTGTTAGGGAGTCACCAATAATGAGTGTTGTTTCCTTATTAAAATCTTGAATATCTTTAATAATTGTATTGAAATACTCTATTGATGGTTTTTCAAATCCAACTTCTTGAGAAATAAAGGATTTGATGAAATATCTATGTAATCCACTATCATGATAACGAGGTTCTTGAACATATTTATCCCCATTAGTTACAACATATAATTTCTTTTCGCTTAATTGATTTAATAATTCTAGTGCATTAGGCATTAATGGATGTTGAAGGCGTAATTTAGCAAAATATGCAGCATTGAATTCTTTAGCATTTATATTCAATTTATATAAATCAAATAATTGTTCAAATCTTTGAATATATACTTCTTCTCTTTTCATTTTACCTAATTCTAATTGTTTCCAACAAAATGCATTAATATTGCTATATTGTTTATATAATTCATCATTATAGGTTATATTGTATTGTTCACAGACTGCTTTAAATGCAAGTTGTTCAGCTTTATGAAAATCTAATAATGTATCATCAATATCAAATAATAGTATGTCAAACATAAAATATCCTCATTTCTATTTGCATCATAACATAGTTTGAAAATGCTTTCTACTGTGTTTTTTCTATTGTTTATAGTATAATAATGGACGGTGATAAGATGAAAAAATATACGGTAGAAACAAATTCTAGAAAAGAAACACAAGAATTAGCATATAAATTAGGAAATTTATTAAATGATCCACTTGTCATTATCATGCGTGGTGATTTGGGAGCTGGAAAAACTACATTTACTCAAGGTTTAGCTAAAGGATTAGATATTACTCAAAATGTAAATAGTCCTACTTTTACAATCTTTAAAATTTACTATGGAAGACTACCTTTATATCATATAGATGCATACCGCTTAGAAGGCGTATCTCAAGATTTAGGCTTTGAAGAATATATTGAAGATAGTGATGGTGTATGTGTTATTGAATGGCCAATGTATGTACAAGATTTAATTCCAGAAGAATATTTAGAAATTGAATTGTTGCATCAAGAGGAAGAGAAGCGTTTGATGCATGTTTATGCACATGGTACAGCCATTGAAAAGATTGTGGAGGAATGGTTATGAGAGTTATCGGAATGGATACTTCCTATAAATATTTAAATATTTGTTTGTTAGACGGTGATGTTGTTGTGGATTCCTTACATATGGAATGTTTTAAACAGCAATCTGAATGGATGATTCCGAAATTAAAAGAATTAATGGATCGTCATGGATGGGTTAGTGAAGATATTGAAGCAATGGTAATCACAGAAGGTCCAGGAAGTTATACGGGTATTCGTATTGCAATGACAGTTGCGAAAGTATTCTGTTCTAGTATGAATATTCCACTATATACATTAAGTACATTACAATTGTATGCATCAAATCGTGAGCATACAGCAGTGTTAATGGATGCGCGTGGAAAACGTGCATATATTGGTAAATATCATTTAGGAAAAGCAGTAATGGAAGATACAGTATTACCAATTGATGAATTAGCAAATGTATTAACAGAAGATGATTTTATTGTTGGTGATGGTTCTTTAGTGGGAAAAGAAGATGCATTTGAGGATGTGGCTGGACATTTCTTAGCGTTACGTCCTGAATGGAAAAAAGTAGAAAATGTAAATTTATTAGTTCCTAAGTATCTAAAAGATACAAAAGAATATTTGGTGAAATAAATGTTACGTTTAATGAAAGAGACAGATTTGCCTATAGTTTTAGAATTAGAAGAACAACTATTTACAAGTACTTGGAAAATGGATGATTTTTTGTATGAAATGAATGAGAATCCTTTTTCACAAATGTTTGTGTGGGAGGAAGATTCTGAAATTGTAGGATATATGGGAATTTGGATTATTTTCGAGCAAGCGCAATTAACAAATTTAGCTGTTAATAAGAAATATCAAGGTAAAGGATATGGGCGTAAATTGTTGGAAATGGGAATTTCTCTATGTCAAGAAGCTAGTTGTGAGATTATGACGCTTGAAGTTCGTCAATCAAATGTGGTGGCGAAGTCGTTGTATCAATCTTGTGGCTTTGAAAAAGTAAGTGTTAAGAAAGATTATTATCAAGATAATCATGAAGATGCGGATGTAATGATGAAAGGATTGATTTAAATGAAAGATGTATATTTATTAGCTATTGAATCTAGTTGCGATGAAACAGCTGCTTCTGTAGTAAAAAATGGTAATGAAATCATTTCGAATGTAGTATCTTCACAAATTGATGTACATAGTCAATTTGGAGGTGTTATTCCAGAAGTGGCTTCTCGAATTCATGTTGAGAACATTTCTTTAGTAATTGAAAAAGCGATGAAGGATGCGAATATGGAATATTCAGCATTAGATGGTATTTGTTTTACACAAGGACCTGGATTAATTGGTTCTTTACATGTTGGTGTACAAGCAGCTAAGACGTTAGCGTTTGCACATCATTTGCCATTAATTCCAGTGCATCATATTACAGGACATATTTATGCGAATGCATTTGTGGATGAAATTAAATTCCCGCTGTTAGCATTAGTAGTGTCTGGTGGTCATACAGAATTAGTATATATGAAAGAAGACTATAGTTTTGAAGTGGTTGGTACAACGCAAGATGATGCGATTGGTGAAGCTTATGACAAGGTTGCTAGAGTATTGGGATTACCTTATCCTGGTGGTCCACAAATTGATCGTTTAGCGAAAACTGGTGAGGCGACTTATCCATTGCCAAAACCTAAAACTGAAAATGAATTGGATTTCTCTTTTAGCGGTTTAAAGTCTGCGGTTATTCAATCTATGGACCGTTTGAAGAGAAGAAATGAAGAAATGATTCCTGCTAATATGGCAGCGTCTTTCCAAGAAGCAGCGTTAGGACAATTATGGAATCGTGTAGATAAAGCATTAGAATTGTATCAGCCAGTTCATTTTGTTATTGCAGGTGGTGTGGCAGCGAATTCTCGTTTACGTGAATTAGTTACTGAAAATATGAAAAAGTATTCAAATATTAGCTATACAATTCCACCATTATGGTGTTGTACAGACAATGCGGCTATGATTGGTGCTAGTGGCTATCATGCATATCTAAAAGAGATTCGTGCTAATGAAGACGTTGGAGCTAATCCTTCGTTACAGATGTAACTTGATAAATTAATTAAATAATTCACAAATTAAGGATAGTGTGGTAAAATGGCATCGTGAGGTGATTTAAATGGAAAATAAATCAGTACCTAAGGCGACTTTACAACGCTATCCTATTTATTTGAAGGCGTTAAGACAATTAAAAAGCTTAGGAATTGAACGTGTAATGTCAAGTGAGTTAAGTGATTATGTACAAATTAAATCTACAACAATTCGTAGAGATTTATCATTTTTAGGAACTCTTGGCAAACAAGGTTTTGGATATGAAGTAGATGATTTGATTGAAATTTTCAACGAAAAATTAGGTGTTGATTTTGATGAAAAAATCATCTTGCTTGGCGCAGGTAATTTAGGGCAAGCTTTAATGAATTATAATCGTTGGAGTTATATTGTTGGCGAAATTGTTTGTGCTTTTGATATTGATGAAAAGAAAGTAAATCGTGATTATTCAATTCCAGTATATCCACTTGATGAATTGGAAGAACGTATACCTGAAGGGTGTCGTATTGCGATTTTAACAGTATCTAAAGATGTTCAAAAAACCGTAAATCGATTAGCGAAATTAGGTATTCGTGGAATTGTTGATTTTACACATGAACATATTATTGTGCCAAAAGATGTGACTGTAAAAGCGGTTGATGTCGTTAGTGCTATTCAAGAATTGGTTTTTGAAACCAATGCGATTAATGAATAACCTACGAAAAAGGGGAGAAATATATGTTTGAGTATATGACTGTAAGAGAAATGTATGAAATCGTTCAAGCGGGAGTGCAAATGGAGATGGATCAAATTGAGTATGTCCAATTGCAAGGATGGATTCGTACAAATCGTCATAATGGACAGATTGGATTTATTGAATTAAATGATGGAACTTATTTTAAGAATTGTCAGTTAGTATATGATTCTTCATTAAAAAATCATATTGAAGTATCAAAATGTTTAACAGGAACAGCATTAACAGTGACTGGTAAATTTGAATTAACTCCAAATATGAAACAACCTTTTGAAATTCATGTAAAGGAAGTTACAATTGAAGGTAATTGTTCTCAAGATTATCCATTACAAAAGAAACGTCATAGTTTTGAATATTTGCGTGATTTGGGACATTTGCGTGCGCGTACCAATACATTTAGTGCAGTATTTAGAGTGCGTTCTGTTTTATCAATGGCTATTCATGAATTTTTCCAAGATCAAGGGTTTGTGTATGTACATACTCCATTAATTACAGCAAATGATGCGGAAGGTGCTGGTGAAACATTTACAGTAACTACACGTGATGATGCGAATTATGAAGAAGATTTCTTTGGTAAACATGCGTCTTTAACAGTGTCTGGTCAATTGCATGCGGAAGCTTTTGCTTTAGCATTTCGTGATGTATATACATTTGGTCCTACTTTTAGAGCGGAAAATAGTAATACAACGAAACATGCATCTGAATTTTGGATGGTTGAACCTGAAATTGCGTTTGCGGATTTAGAAGATGATATGTGCTTAATTGAAGATTTAATTAAGTCATGTATTGATTATGTATTAGATAATTGTCCTGAAGAAATGAATTTCTTTAATACAATGATTGATAAAACATTATTAGATCGTTTGCATCATGTGCGTAATTCTGAGTTTAAGCGTATGACGTATACAGAAGCGATTGAACATTTACAAAATGCAAAAGTGCAATTTGAGTTCCCTGTTTCTTGGGGAATGGACATTCAATCTGAACATGAACGTTATTTATCAGAAGAAGTAGCGAAAGGTCCAGTGTTTATTACCGATTATCCTAAAGAAATTAAGTCTTTCTATATGCGTTTAAATGATGATGGCAAAACGGTCGCGGCTTGTGACTTGTTGGTTCCTTATGTTGGTGAATTGGTTGGTGGTTCTCAAAGAGAAGAACGCTATGATGTATTAATGCAACGTATGGAAGAAATGCATATGGAACATGAAGGTTTGAAGTGGTATACGGATTTACGTCGTTATGGTGGATGTAAACATGCGGGATTTGGTATTGGATTTGAACGTTTCTTAATGTATATGACAGGTATGCAAAACATTAGAGATGTTATTCCTTTTGCTAGAACACCGAAAAATTGTCAATTCTAGGTTGTGAAAATCACAACCTTTTTTCATGTCAAAAGAAATGTTTTTCTTTTTTCGTATTTTGTATATAATAAATGTATGGAAAAATATGTAATCAAGACCAATGAAGATGGTACAGAAATCACGGTTAGGGATGTGCAGTTGGTATTGTTAGAGATGTTGAAGGATATTGATGAAATATGTAGAAAACATCAAATTCCGTATTGGTTGAATGGTGGTAGTGCTTTAGGTGCTGTTCGTCATCAAGGGTTTATTCCTTGGGATGATGATGCAGATATTGCGATGATGCAAAGTGACTTTAAACGATTTATTGAAGTGTTGAAAGTTGAATTACCTAAAGAGGAGTATATTTTTCAGTGTTATTATACACATGATGCGTATAATGTATTGATACCAGGTATGAAAATAAGAAAGTGTAATACCTACATTAAAGAAGTAAATACATTATTACGAAATCGTTGTAAAGATTCAGATGGAGTATTTATTGATGTCTTTGTCTATGATTATTGTAGTAACAATCGTTTTATAGATTTACCATTTCGGTTGGCAAATATGGTAATGATGCCGATGTTGGTGGTATGTGATAACTGGGGAATTCGTTCTAAAGGCTTAAAAAAAGCATTTATGCAGAATGCCTTATTATATGGAAGAATGAATCAAGATTCTGAATATATTGGATTTGATTTGACGTGGACGTTTAAGAATCCATTAAAACCATTTATTTTTAATAAAGTAGATATTTTACCGGTACAGTATGTTCCTTTTGAAGATACATTGTTACCGATTGCGAATAATCCACATGCATATTTATGTGTGGCAATATCGCCTGATTATATGGTGTTGCCACCTGTGGAGAAAAGGTTTGCGAAGCATATTGTAGATGTAGAAGTGTAGTAGGAGGTTTTAGGAATGGCTCAAAAAGTAATTATTAAAAAAAGACGTAGAATTCGTTGGAAAGTGGTGATTCCAACATTAGTTGCTTGTGTATTAGTTGTTTATTTATTTGGTAGTTTAGTAGGGAAAATTGTTGATGGTATTTCTCAAGATAAATCAAGTTTTTCTGTTTGCAAGTTATCTAATAAAAAATTGCAAAAGATGTATAAAAATAAAGAGTATGAAGGTGCAATTAATGTATCTGATTATGTAATCTATGGGGAAAATCTAAATCTATATTCTGATGCATATTTAATTGGTGGACGTAATGCGTTTGCTGGTAAAACAATGATTTTAAAGAATATTTGTACTGAAAAAGAGTATAAAATTGATAAATTAGGCAGTGAATTGGATGGCCAAATTCAATTGATGAATTTGGAAGTTGGTTTATATGAAATGTATATTGTTGATAATTTATTGGAAAAACGTTTATACATGGAAGATTTATTAATTGATGATGTTACTGTGTATACATCAACGAAAAAGGGTGAGAACTTAAAGGTTTCTATGATTGCGGATTCTGCGTTATTTAATCGTGAAGATGATGAGGAAAATGTGTTAGATCGTCATTATTTATTCCTTAATGTGACAAAAGAAGTTTTACCTGAAGGTAAAGTTGATGTTATGTTAAATCCAGGTCCAATTACGATTAATAATAATGTTGGAATGGAAGCTAATGGGGTAATGGAAGAAACGGAAATGTATCGTTTGGCTAAGCGTGTGAAAGAGTTACTTGAAAAAGAAGGATTGAAAGTAGGAATTGCACGTGAAGAATATTCTTGGTTGAGTTTATATGGTGAAACAGGTACGCTTGCGAAGGGATATGATGCGGATGCGAAGTATTTTATTAGCTTAGCTCCAAGTGGTGGAAGTGATACGCAACAAGGTGTGTCTATTGTGCATTCTTCATTTGTGTCTAATAAATTAGCAAATAGTATTCATGAACAAATGACTAAAACAACTAAGATGCAAGTGTTAGATGTAGCGGCTAGTGGTCGTACATCTGGATATGATGCAGATTTGGATATTCGTGAAGCTGGTGGTCGTGCGTTGGGTGCTGGTGAATTAGTTACAGCTAATCAATTTGCGTCTAACTATCATGGTATGGATGCTATTTATATGGAAGTGTTTAATATTAATAATCCAGCGGATGTTGCTTTGTGGCAAACTGAATTTGAAAATGTTGCGAAAGCAATTGCGGATGGAATTGCAAATTATATTTATAAAAAATAGCCTTCATGGCTATTTTCTTTGGAAGGAGTGATCGTGATGTTGTATCAAATTAATAAGGGTACAAAATCTTTTGGTCCAAATGTTATCTTTGAAAATATTCAATTTGAAGTTAAGAATTCGGAGAAAATTGCAATTATTGGTCGTAATGGTTGTGGAAAGAGTACCTTATTGAAGATTATTAGTGATGAATTGTCTTTGGATTCTGGAACGATTCATGCGGTGAATGGTATTTCAATTGGTTTTTTGAAGCAACATGCATTTGATGATGAGAGTTTAACTGTTCAACAAGAGTTTGATCGTATTTATGTAGATTTGTTAGCGATTAAAGAACAAATGGATAAAGTAGCTATGGAAATGGCTGAGAATTATTCTGAAGAGATATTAAATAAGTATTCTCAATTACAAAGTGAGTTTGAAAGAAGAGATGGTTATACCTATCAACAAGAACAAATTACGATTTTTACGAAGTTTGGTTTTTCTTTAGAGGATTTGTCTAGACCATTGTCTACTTTTTCTGGTGGACAAAAGACTCGAATTGCGTTTGTAAAACTTTTGTTGATGAAACCGGATATTTTATTGCTAGATGAACCTACGAACCATTTGGACTTAGATACGATTGAATGGTTGGAAGGATATTTGAAGCGTTATCCAAAAGCGGTGGTTTTGGTATCGCATGACCGTATGTTTTTGGATCGTATTGTGGATGTTGTATATGAATTAGAGTTTACAACATTACGTAAGTATGTGGGTAATTATTCGAATTATGTAGTACAAAAAGAAAATGATATGGAACGTCAGATGAGTGCTTATCAACGTCAACAAAAAGAGATTGAGCGTTTAGAGATGTTAATTGAAAAGTTCCGTTATAAAAAGAATAAAGCGGCGTTTGCGCAATCTAAAATTAAGTATTTGGATCGTATGGAGAGAATTGAGGCTCCTAATAGTGAAACCAAGAATTTTAAAGCTAGATTTAGACCTAGGGTAAAAGGCGGTAATCGTGTGTTGATGGTTGATAATTTGACTATTGGATATGATGAGCCTTTGTGTACTATTAATTTAGAAGTCATGAAGGGTCAAAGAATTGCAATTATTGGGCCTAATGGTAAAGGAAAAAGTACCTTTGTTAAAACGTTAATGGAGATTGTTCCTCCTTTGGGTGGGGAATTTATGTTAGGTCATCAGATTGAAATTGGTTATTTTGATCAACAGTTGGCGCAGTTTAATACGAATAAAACGGTATTGGATGAGTTGTGGGATGATTTCCCTGAATATGATCGTACACAAATTCGTACAACATTGGGTTCTTTCTTGTTCTCTGCGGATGATGTATTTAAAACGGTAGATGTTTTAAGTGGTGGAGAAAAGGTTCGTTTATCATTAGCGAAGTTGATGTTACAACAAGGTAACTTATTAATTCTGGATGAACCGACAAATCATTTGGATATTTTGGGTAAAGAGGCTTTGGAAGAGGCGTTGACTGATTATGAAGGTACGATTTTATTAGTAACGCATGACCGTTATTTTATGCAAAAGATTGCGACGAGTATTTTGCGTATTGATGAAAATGGGGCCACTTTCTATCCTATGAACTATAATGATTATTTAGATCGTTATCAACCAGTGGAAGAGAAGAAGGAAGTTGTTGAAAAGAAAACGTATGTACGTGTAGATAAGAGTCGTCAAATTAAGAAGATTGAAAAGCAAATTGATGAAATGGAAACAAAATTGGAAGAATTACGTGCACTTCGTTTTGAACCGGAGTATTACCATGATTATCAAAAAATGCAGGTATTGGATGAACAAATTGATGATTTACATAATGAAATTGCTCATTTAATGGAAGAATGGGAAATGTTACATGAAGGCGATTAAAATTGATGATTGTATTGTTCAATATGAGATTAAATATGGAAAATATAAACGACTATCTATGAAGTATGATGCTAGAGAACAAAAACTTGTTATTTTGGCAAATCGATGGATTTCTGGTAGTAAGATTGAAGATTTTATTAAACGGAAACACAGTTGGATTCTTCAACAAGTAAATAAGCCATGGAAAGTAGTTAGTATTGGACAAGAAATTGATGTGTTTGGTAAGCGATATCCTGTGCGTGTGGTATTATCTAATAAGAATGTAGTGCAATTGCAACAAGAATGTATTGTATATACCACTAGCAAAATTAGTGATGAAGAAATTGTAAAACGTTTGAAACAGTTTCTGAAAAAGTGTTTACAGGAATATATTACATCTATCTATGATCAGGTATCTTCATATACAAAGGTTCCAAATGTAAAGATACGTTATCGATATATGACATCACGTTTTGGGGTTTGTTATGCATTGAAAAAAGAAATTTGTTTAAATACATATTTAGCTTGTTTTTCTAAAAAAGCAATTCATGCAGTGTTGTTTCATGAATATGCTCATTTCTATCAACCAAATCATAGTAAGAAGTATTATGATGTCCTATATAAGATGTATCCTAGCTATGAAAAGGATATGTTAGAGTTAAAATATGTGGTTTTTTAAAAGATCTATTTGTTTAGATCTTTTTCGTATTATAAAACTAGAAGTTATTTATATAATTTTTCTAGTTAATATATTATTTACATATGTTAAAATAACATCGAAGAGAAGGTTAAATGAAATTAGTTTTGAGACATCATTATGATGAACTCGTAAGTAACGA